>CBIHNV010000003.1:0-149651 GCA_966211835.1 uncultured Sphingobium sp. | reverse complement strand
GAGAAGGCCCTCCAACGCAGACGCAGCATCGGGGTAGAGCTTCTTGACCATCGCTTTTCCTCCTCCTGAATGGCTTCAGCCCATAGGCGGTAGCAGGCGGAGGGTCAATTTGCTGCGATGGCGAAGTTGCGCTGCGGCACCCGCGCGCGCGCCTTATTCGTCATCCTGAGAAGCCGATTTTAAATCAACCCAGCCAGCGGACTCGAAGGATCGGCATACATGCGCTTCCCCATCCGCCCGGCGCGATAGGCCATGCGCCCCGCCTCGACGCCAGCCTTCATCGCCGCCGCCATCAACACCGGGTCCTTCGCCTCGGCAATCGCCGTGTTCATCAACACACCGGTGCAGCCCAGCTCCATCGCCTCTGCCGCTTCGGAGGCCGTGCCGACACCCGCATCCACCAGCACCGGCAGCGACGTTCCCTCCACGATCAAGCGGATCGTCACCCGGTTCTGTATGCCAAGCCCCGAACCGATCGGTGCGCCCAGCGGCATGATCGCCACCGCGCCCGCATCCTCCAGCCGCTTCGCTGCGATCGGATCATCGACGCAATAGACCATTGGCTTGAAGCCTTCCTTGGCCAGGATTTCCGTCGCCCGCAGCGTCTCCACCATGTCGGGATAGAGCGTCCGCGCCTCGCCCAGCACCTCCAGCTTGACCAACTCCCAGCCGCCCGCCTCGCGCGCCAGCCGCAGCGTCCTGATCGCCTCCTCGCCAGTATAGCAGCCCGCCGTATTGGGCAGATAGGTGATCTTCTTCGGATCAATAAAATCCGTCAGCATCGGCGCCTTGGGGTCGGAAACATTGACCCGCCGCACAGCAACGGTGACGATCTCCGCCCCCGAAGCCGCGAGCGCCGCCGCATTCTGCTCGAAGCTCTTATATTTCCCGGTCCCGACGATCAGGCGCGAGCGGAAGGTCTTCCCAGCAACGCTCCAGCTGTCGTCCGCCACCGCCGACACATCGCCGCCGCCCGTGACCGGATGGTCGCCACCGCCAACGAAATGCACGATCTCCAGATCGTCGCCATCCTCGACGCACACCTGCGCCAGGGTCGAACGCGGCACGACCTCCAAATTACGCTCCACCGCCACCTTCTCCGGCACGAAGCCAAGCTCGCTCGCCAGTTCCGCCAGCGTAATCCCCGCCCGCACGCGGCGATGCTCGCCATTGATGGTGATCGATAAGGTGCCGTCGACGTGCAATGCTCTTGTCCTGTCTTCAATTCAAAGAACGTGTCTCGACTTGGCGCGACACGAAAGGCTAAGGATCGTGGCAGCATATAGGGGCCGCCATGCCCCTGCCGCAACATGCTAAGGGGGATTGCCATGGCCGACGCGCGGAAAATCTATGTGTTGAACGGCCCCAACCTCAACATGCTGGGCACGCGGGAGCCGGAAATCTACGGCTATGACACGCTCGACGACATCGCCGAACGAATGGAGGACGCCGCCACCCGCGCCCATGTCGAAATCGATTTCCGCCAGTCCAACCATGAAGGCCATCTGATCGACTGGCTTCAGGAGGCGCATGAGGAAGGCGCGCATGCCGCCATCCTCAATCCCGGCGGCCTCACCCACACCTCCATCGCGCTGCACGACGCGATCAAGGGCATCAGCGTGCCGGTGATCGAGGTCCACCTCTCCAACCCCCACCAGCGCGAGCCTTTCCGCCACAAAAGCTATGTCGGCATGGCGGCCAAGGGCACCATCGCAGGCTTTGGCGCCATGTCCTATATGCTGGCGCTCGAAGCCGCGCTCGAACTCTAGAAAGTTGCGCTCCGCCGCAAATAGGCATAGGCGCGGGCAGCATAAACGACATTCACCGTCCAGGGACTGAAAATGAACGACAAGGCTGAAAAGGGCGCAATGCAGGTCGACGTGCAGCTGGTGCGGGATCTCGCCGCGTTGCTCGACGACACCAACCTGACGGAAATCGAGGTGGAGGACGGCGATCGCAAGATCCGCGTCGCGCGCAAGGCGGCCAGCGCCGCTGTCGCCTACGCCCCCGCCCCCGTGGCGGCACCTGCCGCTCCTGCGCCCGCCGCTGCCGCCGCTGCCCCAGCCGCAGCGGCCACTCCGGTAGCCGCCAACGCCGTCCGCTCGCCGATCGTGGGCACCGCCTATCTCTCGGCAGAACCGGGCGCAGCTCCCTTCGCCGCCGTCGGCTCGACCGTGAAGGCAGGCGACACCGTGCTGATCGTAGAAGCGATGAAGGTCATGAACGCCATCACCGCGCCCAACGCGGGCACGGTCAAGGCCGTCCTGGTCGATAACGGCCAGCCGGTCGAATATGACCAGCCGCTGATCGTCATCGAATAAGGGCCGCTTGCATATGGCCATCGAAAAGCTGCTGATCGCGAACCGGGGCGAAATCGCGCTCCGCATCCACCGCGCCTGTCATGAAATGGGCATCAGGACGGTGGCGGTCCACTCCACCGCCGACGCCGACGCCATGCATGTGCGCCTCGCCGACGAAGCGATCTGCATCGGGCCGCCCGCGGCCAAGGACAGCTATCTCAACATCGCCGCGATCATCTCCGCCGCCGAAATCTCCGGCGCCGACGCGATCCATCCGGGCTACGGCTTCCTGTCCGAAAACGCCCAGTTCGCCGAAATCGTCGAAGCCCACGGCCTCGCCTTCGTCGGGCCAAAGCCTGAACATATCCGCATCATGGGCGACAAGGTCGAAGCCAAGCGCACCGCCGGCGCGCTCGGCCTGCCGCTGGTCCCCGGCTCCGACGGCGCGCTTTCCAGCGTTGAGGAAGCCAAGGCAGTCGCCGCCAAGATCGGCTACCCCGTCCTCATCAAGGCGGCATCAGGCGGCGGCGGGCGCGGCATGAAGGTCGTGCCGTCCGAGGACCTGCTCGAAACCTCGATGAAGCAGGCAGGCAGCGAGGCGAAGGCCGCCTTCGGCGACGACACCGTCTATATGGAAAAATATCTGGGCAACCCCCGGCATATCGAATTCCAGGTCTTCGGCGACGGCGACGGCAACGCCATCCACCTCGGCGAGCGCGACTGCTCGCTCCAGCGCCGCCACCAGAAGGTGCTGGAAGAAGCCCCCTCCCCCGTCCTTTCCGCCGCAGAGCGCGACCGGATGGGCGAAGTCGTGCGCAAGGCGATGGCCGACATGGGCTATCGCGGCGCAGGCACGATCGAATTCCTGTGGGAAGACGGCGAATTCTACTTCATCGAGATGAACACCCGGCTTCAGGTGGAACATCCGGTGACGGAGATGATCACCGGCCTAGACCTTGTCCGCGAACAGATCCGCATAGCTGAGGGCAAGCCGCTCTCCGTCGCGCAGGACGAGATCGAGTTTCACGGCCACGCCATCGAGTGCCGCATCAACGCCGAAGATCCCAAGACCTTCGCCCCCTCGCCCGGCACCGTCACCAGCTATCACGTCCCCGGCGGCATGCACGTCCGCGTCGATAGCGGCCTCTACCAGGGCTATCGCGTGCCGCCCTATTACGACTCCATGATCGGCAAGCTGATCGTCTACGGCCGCACCCGCGAAGGCTGCATCATGCGCCTGAAGCGCGCGCTCGAGGAATATGTGATCGAGGGCATGAAGACCACGATTCCGCTCCACCAGAAGCTGCTCAAGGACCCCGAATTCCTCAACGGCGACTACACCATCAAGTGGCTGGAAGAGTGGTTGGCTAAGGACGAGGCTCAGTGAAGGCCACCATCTGGCATAACCCCCGCTGCTCCAAATCGCGCGCCGCGCTCGCGATCCTTGAGGGCACGCCGGGGGTTGAGGTCAATGTAGTGGAGTATCTAAAAACCCCACCCACCCGCGCCGAAATCGAAGCGGTGCTGGCCAAGGCGGGCGTGCGCCCCTCCGAAGCCATCCGCAAGGGCGAAGGCATTGTGAAGGACATCGGCCTCGACATCACGGATGACAAGGCCGTCCTCGACGCCATGGCACAGCACCCGATCTTGATCGAACGCGCCATCGTCATCACCGACAAGGGCGCAGTGATTGCGCGCCCTCCCGAGCGGGCAAGCGAAGTCCTGTAAATGCGTGAAAGGGGGACGTTTCTGCGACGTCCCAACCTTGTGCTTCAGGGTCTGTCGATCAAGCTTTTCGCTTGAATGGCAAAATAAGCAGTCGAATAAACAGCGAACCACGCGCAAATCTCGCCCGCCTGCTGAAAATAGTTGCCTTTCTCAGATGCTAAACACAAGAAATCGCTGGAGTATTTAAATAGTCTTTGCCGATTGTCATAAGCATCAAGGGGGTTTTCGTGCGTAACATGAAGCTGGGGGCTATCTCAGCCTTTGTCCTGCTGTCGGCTTGTGGAGGCGGCGGATCAGATGGTGGCGCAAGCACACCAAATCCTCCGCCCGCCCCCGCTCCGACGCCAACGCCTACGCCTACGCCAACATCCACCATATTTGGTGCTATGGCTGCGGGCCCGCTGCTCGCCCCGATCTCGCTCGATGTGAACATGGACGGAAACATCGATGTAATCACGACGACATCGGCTTCGGGACAGTTCGGCCAAGGCATAGCGGTTTTGCCGCCATTCGTCGGCTATGGAACGCTGCCAGCATCTCCTAGCGGCAAGATGAGCATTGGCTGGGGAATAGATGCCGTTACGGGTTTAACCGTCGGCGGCATGAGCGCTCCTGCTGGAGCGATCGTTATTTCACCGCTCACAACCGTGATCGATCGCCAAGGGGGAGCAGCCGCTGTCAGAAGAGCGCTGGGCCTCGACGCTGGGCCTCTCGCTTTGCGCGACGAAACAAATTTGCTTACATTCAATCCCACGGCGAATTGGCAGAATAACGACACCGCCATATCGGCAGACGCGGGCCGCCTGACCACGATCAATCTGCAACTATTGGCCTTGGCGGCATATTTCACCGACACAGCCGATCCGGTTGACGTTGGCATATCCTTGGTCAAGCTGTCCAACCACATCGCAGGCGCGATGGTGTCGAATGCGTTTTTGGACTTCACCACTCGTACGGGAATAGTGGCCTTGATGAAGGCGCTAGGCCCCTCTCCAGATCCCAGCATCCCGACGGATTGGCGCGATGCTAAAGCCGATCTCATCGCCAAATATATGTCGGCGATGCCGACACGGATTAGGAGTGAGGCCGACGTGCGCGCGTGGGCATACACATTTCGGTTCTACATTTTACCGGAACTGCAAATCCTTGGTTATCGCTGGCCTAATCCAGCCGCAACAAGGATCGCTGCCATTCAGCCCGCGGACATCGCAGCGGTCGCAGAAAGTTTTCGCTCAGCACCGGTGCCCATTGTCGGAGCGCTAATGGCTGTACCCGACTACCGGGAAATCACAGACACATCTTCTCCGCCTTATTCGCTGCTATTGAACGACTGTACTGCGCTGACACCCGCGCGTCTTCCCACTTGCAGCGACTGGCCGCTGTTCCGAGGACCCGAAGTAACGGAGTTGCTTGCTGTTGAAGCGGCAGAGCCGAACAACTTATCAGCCAGCTTGATCAGTGGGAATGTTCACCTTAGCCGCGTGGGTACGTTCGTAGGTTTGACCCGAGTGGTATATCAGACGCGTACCTCATCGGGTGAGACTGCCACCGGTGTGATTTTTGTGCGCGTCCGAGAACCGGATTAGACTTGGATTCGCAATGACGAAAACAGCAGTCTGAGCCAATGCTCTGGAGAGCGGCGCTTTAACCCGCTATCTCCTGCCTCCATGCCCCAGAATCATCTCTACCTCGTCGACGGCAGCGGCTATATCTTCCGCGCCTATCACCAGCTCCCGCCGCTCACCAATCGCCATGGCCAGCCGGTCGGCGCGGTCTATGGCTACACGACGATGCTGTGGAAGCTGGCCGAGGAACTGGGCAAGGCGGAAGGTCCGACCCATCTCGCGGTGGTGCTGGACAAGGGCAGCCACACCTTCCGCAACGACATGTACGACCAGTATAAGGCGAACCGCCCCCCCGCGCCGGAAGACCTCGTCCCGCAATTCCCGATGATCCGCGACGCCACCCGCGCCTTCTCGCTCCCCTGCATCGAGGAAGCAGGCTTCGAAGCCGACGACATCATCGCCAGCTATACCAAGGCCGCCGTCGCGGCTGGATGGCACGTCACCATCGTCAGCTCCGACAAGGATCTGATGCAGCTCATCCAGCCCGGCGTCGACATGTACGACACGATGAAGAACGAGCGGCGTGGGCCGGACTATGTGATGACCAAGTTCGGCGTCCTCCCTGAACAGCTTGGCGACGTCCTGGCGCTGATGGGCGACAGCGTCGACAATGTCCCCGGCATCCCCGGCATCGGCCCCAAGACCGCCGCCAAGCTGATCACCGAACATGGCAGCCTGGAAGCCGCGCTCGAAGCAGCCCCTTCGATGAAGAAGTCGAAGATGCAGGAAAACCTGATCGAGCATGCCGACATGGCCCGCCTTTCACGCAGGCTGGTCGCGCTCCATGACAGCATGGACCTGCCCGAGCCGCTGGAGGAACTGACGCTTAAGGGCATCCCGCCCGAACCGCTCCAGAACTTCCTGGAACATCACGGCTTCAAGTCACTGCTGACCCGCCTCGGCGCGCCCGCCGCCGCCGTCGCGATCGCCACTGCAGCCGCCGCTGTCACCGAAAGAACACCGCCCGCAGCGCCCACGCTGGAAGAAGAACCGCCGATCGACCGCAGCCTCTACGAAGCGGTCGTGACGGAAGAAGCGCTCGACCGCTGGATCGCCGCCGCCCATGCGGAAGGGTTGCTCGCGATCGACACCGAAACCGACATGCTCGACTGCGTATCCTGCGCGCTCGTCGGCATCAGCCTCGCAGTCGGCCCCAGCGCCGCCTGCTACATTCCGGTCGGCCATGGCGGCAAGGACATGTTCGCGGAGAAGCCTGACCAGCTGCCCAAGGAACTGGTGCTGGCGAAACTCAAGCCGCTGCTGGAAGACGACAGCGTCCTCAAGATCGGCCAGAACCTCAAATATGACCTGACCGTCCTGCGCCGCCACGGCATCGAGATCGCCCCTTATGACGACACCATCGTCATGAGCTTCGACCTCGACGCCGGTCAAAGCCTCGCAGGCCACGGCATGGATGAGGCGGCGAAGGTCCACCTCAACCATACATGCATCAGCTTCAAGGATGTCTGCGGCACCGGCAGGAACCAGATCAGCTTCGCCGAAGTCCCACTCGACAAGGCGACCGAATATGCCGCCGAGGACGCCGACGTCACGCTGCGCCTGTGGAAAATCTACAAGAACCGCATCGCCAATGAAGGCGCGACCCGCGTCTATGAACTGGTCGACCGCCCGCTGGTCGCCGTGATCGCGAAGATGGAGCATGAAGGCATCAAGGTCGATCGCGAAGCCCTCTCCCGCCTCTCCGCCGAGTTCACCGCCGAAATCGCCAAGCTGGAGGGCGAGATTCACGCCCTCGCAGGCCAGCCTTTCGCCATCGGATCGACCCAACAACTTGGCGCGATCCTGTTCGATAAGATGGGCTATAAGGGCGGCAAGAAGGGCAAGTCCGGCGCCTATTCCACGGACGTCACCATCCTGGAGCAGCTGAAGGCCCAAGGCGCGGAAATCGCCGGAAAGGTGCTGGATTGGCGGCAGCTCTCAAAGCTCAAATCCACCTATACCGACGCGCTCCAGGCCCAGATCAACAGGGATTCCAGCCGCGTCCACACCAGCTACTCGCTGTCCGGCGCGCAGACCGGCCGCTTGTCCTCGACCGACCCCAACTTGCAGAACATCCCGATCCGCACCGAAGTCGGCCGCCAGATCCGCCATGCTTTCGTCGCCGAACCCGGCAACGTCATCCTCGCGGCGGACTATAGCCAGATCGAACTGCGCCTCGCCGCCCACATCGCCGACGTCCCCGCGCTCCGGGACGCCTTCCAAGCAGGTGAAGACATCCACGCCGCCACCGCCGAGCAATTGTTCGGCGAAGTGAACCGCGACACGCGCAGCCGGGCCAAGACGATCAACTTCGCCATCCTCTACGGCATCTCTCGCTGGGGCCTGGCCGGGCGGCTGGAGATCACCGCCGACGAAGCGCAGGACATGATCAGCCGCTATTATGAGCGCTTCCCCGGGATCAGCCTCTACATCACCGACACGCTCGAAAAAGTCCGCGCGCGCGGTTACACCGAAACCCTTTTCGGCCGCAAAACCTGGTTCCCGCGCATCAAGGCGCCCATCCAGCACGAACGCCAGGGCGCCGAACGCGCCGCGATCAATGCCCCGATCCAGGGCACCAGCGCCGACATCATCAAGCGCGCCATGGCCCGCATGGGACCGGCGCTCTCGGCAGAAGGGCTGCATAACGTCCGCATGCTGCTCCAGGTCCATGACGAACTGGTCTTCGAACTGCCGGAAGGGGATGTGGAGCAAGCCAGCACCGTCATCCGCCACGTCATGGAAACAGCCGCCGAGCCAATCGTGAAGCTCAGCGTTCCGCTAGGCGTGGAAATCGGCCACGGACCAAGCTGGGGCGCGGCGCACTGATAATTTTTCCAACCTTCTACCGTCATCCCAGCGAAGGCTGGGATCTCAGGCGATGAGGTGGCGGCATAGCCTCACGAGATCCCAGCCTTCGCTGGGATGACGAACTAGGAAAGGCTAATTCCGCGCGTACCGGTCCTCATAACGCACAATGTCATCCTCGCCCACATAGGACCCAGTCTGCACCTCGATGAACACCATCGGAATACGCCCCGGATTCTCGATCCGGTGAACCGCGCCAACCGGCACATAGACGGACTGATTCTCCGACAGCAGCTGAGCGTCCTCGCCCACGGTCACCTTCGCTGTCCCCTCTACAATAATCCAATGTTCCGACCGGTGAAAATGGCTCTGCAGGCTCAGTGACGCGCCGGGCAACACCGTAATCCGCTTCACCTGGAACCGCGAGCCGACGACCAGGCTTTCATACCAGCCCCACGGCCTATGATCCTTCGGAAACGCCTCCGCCTGCGGCGCGCCTTTCCGTTGCAGCGCCTCCACGACCAGCTTCACATCCTGAGTGCGCGATTTGTCCGCGATCAGCACCGCGTCATTCATCGCCACCGCGACGATATTGTCGAGACCGAGGCCGACAAGCTCCAACCCGTCGCTCTCCGACCGCAACAGCGTGTCGCGGCAATCCAGTGCCGTCGCCGCGCCCGATACGGCAACGCCATTTTCATCAGGCTGCGAATGGCTCCACACCGCGTCCCAGCCGCCCAGATCGGACCATTCCGCATCGAACGGCACGACCGACAAATTGGTCGCATGCTCCATGATCGCATAGTCGATCGCGACGCTTTCCGCCTCTCCCCACGGTTCAGCCGCCAACCGAAGGAAGCCTAGATCGGCTTCCGCCTGCTCAACGGCCGCGCGCACCGCCGCAAGAATAGCAGGAGCATGTCTCTCAAATGCCGAGATCAAATCCTTGGCCGCGAACAGGAAAATCCCCGCGTTCCACAAAAAGTCGCCCGTCGCCAGCATCTCTTCCGCCCGCGCCACATTGGGCTTTTCCACAAAGCTGGCGAGCTTGATCGGCGCTCCCGATCCATCCGGCCTGCTCTGCGCCTGAAGATAACCATAGCCCGTCTCGGCACGCGTTGGCTTGATCCCGAAGGTGACGAGATCCCCAGCCTGCGCCGCGTCCAGCCCCTTACCCACAGCAGCGTGGAACGCGGCGACATCAGGCACGACATGGTCCGAAGGCGCTACCAACATCACCGCATCCGGCTTGCTGGCCGCCAGATGAAGCGCGGCGGCCAATATCGCCGGAGCGGTGTTGCGCCCCTCCGGTTCGATCAGGATTGCTTGCGGATCGATATTCTCTTTCGCCAACTGCTCGGCAATGATGAAGCGGAACAGCGAGTTGGTAAGAACCAGCGGCCGGTCAAAGGAGAACCGCTCGGCCCTGCCGGAAAGCCGCCGCGCCACGGACTGGAATAATGTGGTTTCGCCCAGAAGCGGGACGAACTGCTTAGGATAGGATTTGCGCGACAGCGGCCAGAGCCGGGTACCCGATCCCCCGGCAAGAATGACGGGAGTGACCTCGATATGAGGGACAGTGCTTGTCGACATGAAATCCTGGCCGCGAAATGGAACTTAGCCGAAGCTCTATAGGATCAGCCGCCGGAGGCAAGCGCTTCAAAAAAAGGACGGCGCAATGGCCGTCCTAATCGAACAATTCTTCCAGAAAGCTCTTCTTGCGCTTCTTCTGATAATAGCGGCCATCGTCGCGATACTCGCGATCCGGCCGATAATGAACCTGCGGAGACGGCGGCGGCGCGGCAGCCGCGGTCCCGGATCGCTCGATGATCTTGTCGAGCTCTCCCCGGTCCAACCACACGCCGCGACACTGCGGACAATAATCAATCTCCACCCCCTGCCGGTCCGTCATGGAAAGGCCCACGTGACAGACCGGGCAGAGCATGGCCGACACGGCTTCGGGCGTGCGCATCATTATTCCCGTTCGCCCGTCAGGCTCAGCAGCATCTGGAACAGGTTCACGAAGTTCAGGTACAGCGACAGCGCGCCCATCACCTGCATCTTCGCGGCCATTTCCTGGCCAGCATAGTAGAAATATTCCGACTTGATGCGCTGCACGTCCCAGGCGGTAAGGCCGGTGAAGACGACGACGCCGATGATCGAAATCACCATCTGCATGGCCGACGAGCCAATGAAGATGTTGATCAGGCTCGCGACCAGGATGCCGATCAGGCCCATGATCAGGAACGAACCCATCTTCGACAGGTCGCGACCGGTCGTATAGCCCCACAGCGCCATGGCCAGGAACATCACCGCCGCCGAGAAGAAGGCCTGCGCGATGCTCGCCCCAGTGAAGACCAGGAAGATGCTGGCCAGCGACACGCCCATGACGGCGGAAAAGGCCCAGAACGCCATGCGCGCGCCAGCCGTCGTCATCTTTTCGATGCGAAAGCTGAAGAAGAACACGAAGGCCAGCGGCGCGAAGATCGCGACCCACTTGAGCGGCGTGTTGAAGATCGCGGCGGCAAGTGCTGGCGTATTACCGATAAAGGCGGCGACGAGGCCAGTGATGACCAGGCCTAGCCCCATGTTGCGGAAAACGCCCAGCATGTGACTGCGCAGCCCGGCGTCATGTTGCGCCGCCTGCGTCGTCCCATAATTTGGTGTACGAACGGGATTGTTCACGGCGTTAAAACTCCATCCTTCAAAACAAACGTCTGATTGGATCGAGTGGCCCAGCGCGGTCTTCTTAGGGCTTGAGGGGGAAAGCCCACGAACCAGCACCGAGCGCACTCGATGCGGTCCGACATCACGATTGGATCATCCCAACCGCCAGAGGGGCCCGGCCCGCACAAGCAATATCGGAAGAGAAACGCCCAAGCGCAAGGGAAGGGCGCGTTGGCAACAATTTGTTACAATGAAAATAAGATATTGATAATCATTATTATCTATGAGTAAGCTGAAGCATGGTTTTGCTTTTGATGATTGCCGCTGGTGCTGCGACCCTGACACCTCCGCGCCCCATCGAGCCGTCGGGCTGGATCAAGCAAGAGGACTATCCCGCCGCCTCCGTGCAAGCCGCACAGCGGGGCTATTTTCTGGCTCATATCACAACATCCTCTTCCGGAACGCCCCTGCATTGTGAACCTGTACGCTCGTCGGCCTTCGCCCGATCGATCTGCGCAGCGGTCATGCAGCGTGCCCGTTTTGATCCGGCATTGGACAGGAATGAGCAGGCAACGACGGGCCTCTACCTTCATCGGGTGACCTTCCGCTTTCCCGGGAAAAACTTGCCGCCTGCGCCGCCAAGATATGTGATGGCATTGACTGTCGATCGACTGCCCTCCCGATCGCCCGATCCTGCGGATATCCATGTTGCGCTGGAAGTCTCGGCCGATGGGCGGATCGCCGACTGCACGCCCTTGCGCTCACGCCAACGCCGGGATGACGGGCAGCTTGGAACAATCGCGTGCAACCAGATGACGCAAGGCTACAAGCCCCCTATTGCCGAGGACGGCCAAGGCCGCGCCCTCGCCTCCGTCCAATCCGCCCTCGTCCGTTTTCAGACGCCGCGTTCAGCAAAGAAATAGCTCCAACCGCGCGGCAGTCCGCTGTTGACCACCGCTACGGTTCGCGACATGGCTTCATCATGCCTCATGACCAGCATGCCGACGCACCCTTGCGCCTGTTCAACAGCCTTACCCGCTCGGTTGAGCCCTTCACTGCGATCGATCCGGGCCATGCGCGCGTCTATAGCTGCGGCCCTACGGTCTACAACTATGCCCATCTCGGCAACTTGCGCGCCTATGTCTTCACCGACACGCTGCGGCGGACGCTCCTGTGGAAGGGGTTGGACGTCACGCACATCATCAACATTACCGACGTCGGCCACCTGACTTCAGACGCCGACGCGGGTGATGACAAGATGGAAGCGGCGGCGCGCGCCCAGGCGAAAAGCATCTGGGACATCGCAGCCCATTATACCGATGCGTTCAAGCGCAACATCGCCGACCTCAACATCATGGCGCCCAGCGAGTGGACGGTTGCGACCGACTATGTCCCGCAGATGATCGAGTTTGCGAAGAAGATCGCGCCTGCCCACTGCTACGAACTGGAAAGCGGTCTTTATTTCGACAGCAGCACCGTACCCGATTACGGCGCGCTTGCGGGCGGCCGGGACGACGCAGCGCACGCCCGCATCGATCCCGTCGCGGGCAAGCGCAACCCGAGCGACTTCGCCATCTGGCGCAAGTCCCCGCAGGGCGAGCAGCGACAGATGGAGTGGGATTCTCCTTGGGGCAAGGGCGCGCCGGGCTGGCACCTGGAATGTTCGGTGATGAGCGAGGCGCGGCTTGGTCATCCGTTCGATATCCATACCGGCGGCATCGACCATCGCGAAATCCACCACCCCAACGAGATCGCCCAGAACCAGGCCTATTGCGGCTGCACCGATGCCCAGCCCGGCTTCACTGGCGCGCGTTGGTGGATGCACAACAACTTCCTGGTCGATCGCCAAGGCAAGATGAGCAAGTCGAAGGGCGGCTTCACCACGCTTTTCTCCTTGATCGACGCAGGCGTGCATCCTCTTGCCTACCGCCTGCTCTGCCTTGGCGCACATTATCGCAGTGAGCTGGAGTTCAGTGCCGATAGCGTGGGCGCAGCACTCACCCGGCTCAAACGACTGGTGATGGCCGTCGAAGGCCTCAAGGCTCGCGCAGAAGGCGTGACCTGGCAATCGCCTCGCCTTGAATATCTGCGGGCCAACCTGCATCCCAAGCTGGCGCCGCTGCTGGAGCAGTTTGACGCTGCGATCAGCGACGATCTGATGACGCCGCGCGCGCTCCCCCTGCTGGAGGAAGCGATCGCGCTCAAGAAGGTGCCCGTGGACGAGAAGCTTTGCTTGATCGCCGCCTTCGATCAAGCCCTTGGCCTCAACCTTCTCCAGCTGACCCGCGCCGACCTGCGTATCGCGCCCAAGGAGGCGCAAATCACCCCCGAAGAAGTCGAGACGGAACTGGATCGTCGTCAGTCTGCGCGTGCCGAAAAGGACTTCGCCTTGTCAGACGAAATCAGGGACGCACTGATCGCACGCGGCGTTGATGTCATGGACGGGGATCCGCTGCGCTGGGAATGGCGGCCAGCATTAGGGTAAAGCCGCCATTTACCAAATAGTTACGGTACCGTCACGATGCGGCAAGCCGTGCTTCGCTTGCGCTTGCCGGGCTGGACAGGATCGCGGCGGAAGCGCAGCATTCATTCATGACATCGCAGATCGCAGCGGCGCTGCTCCTCCTGGCTGGAACCGCCGCTGCAGCGCCCCCCGCAGCCGCGCAAAGCTTCATGTTCGAAACCGGCAGCACATTGCTCGCCAAATGCCGAAACAAGGCCCCGGAATATGCGCTGGCCTGCACCGCCTACATCGTCGGCGCGGTAGACGGCATCAAGAAGGACGTATTCATCGGCCGCGCCCAGCCAAATTGCTGGCCCGACAAAATGCAGGCGGAGGAAGTCCGCAAAACAGTCGTCGCCTACATCCAACGCTATCCCGACCAGCGTAACGTCCCGGCTTCTGTGCTCGTCAGCGTCGCTCTAAATGAGCGCTATCCTTGCAAGAAGTGACGGCACCATAGACGCTCGCGGAGGGGTCTGGAGGGCGCAGAGACGCGAAGGATATTTGAGATCAGATATTGAACTGATGCGATAATCCTGCCGGTGGCAAGCAGATCACTCATTTGCCGCGCTATCCGTGGCTCGTGCACCCTTCCCTTCCTCAAAAACTCTCCGCGTCTCCGCGCCTCCGCGTGATCCAAATCCTTCGATCCTCAGCCCTCCCCCGCGCGCCCCACGCCCACCGCTGGTATAAACTTGCTTTAGACCCCACATCGGCGTAGGGGCGGCCCCTATTTCTTTAGCTTTGGGAGAAAAGACGTGGCGGCGAAGTGGACGCCGGAAAGCTGGCGGAGCCAAAAGGGCATTCAGATGCCCGTCTATCGTGACGCGGAGGCACTTGCCACCGTGGAGGGTCAGCTCAGCCAGTTTCCCCCGCTCGTCTTTGCCGGCGAAGCGCGCAACCTGAAGGCCGAACTCGCCAAGGTCACGACCGGCGAAGCCTTCCTGCTGCAGGGCGGTGATTGCGCCGAAAGCTTTGCCGAGTTTCACCCGAACAACATCCGCGACACGTTCCGCGTGCTGTTGCAGATGGCGGTGGTGCTGACCTTCGCGTCGAAGCTGCCGGTGGTAAAGGTCGGCCGCATGGCAGGTCAGTTCGCCAAGCCGCGCTCGGCCGATACCGAGACGATCGGCGGCGTGGAGCTGCCCAGCTATCGCGGCGACAATGTCAACGACATCGCCTTCACGCCGGAATCGCGTGAACCCGATGCGCAACGCATGGTCCGCGCCTACAACCAGTCGGCGGCTACGCTCAATCTGCTGCGCGCCTTTTCGACCGGTGGTTATGCGAGCCTGGATCGCGTCCATGGCTGGATGCTCGATTTCATGGGCCGTAGCCCGCTTGCCGCGAAGTTCGATGCTGTCGCCGACCAGATCGGCGCGGCGCTCGACTTCATGCGCGCCTGCGGCCTGTCGCCTGAAACCGTGCCCCAGCTTGGCGGAACCAGCTTCTACACCAGCCATGAAGCGCTGCTGCTCCCCTATGAGCAAGCGCTGACACGGCAGGATTCGCTGACCGGCGACTGGTACGACACGTCCGCGCATATGCTCTGGATCGGCGACCGCACGCGGTTCGAAGGGTCGGCGCATGTCGAATATCTGCGCGGCATCGGCAATCCGATCGGCATGAAGTGCGGTCCGAGCCTTGAGCCCGACGCGCTGATCCGCCTGCTCGACGTCCTCAACCCGACGCGGGAAGCTGGGCGCATCACGCTCATCACGCGCTACGGTCATGACAAGATCGAGGCGGGCCTGCCCAAGCTCGTCCGCGCGGTGCTGAAGGAAGGCCATCCGGTCGTCTGGTCCTGCGACCCGATGCACGGCAATGTCATCAAGGCGGCCAATGGCTACAAGACGCGGCCGTTCGACCGCATCCTCGCCGAAGTGCGCGGCTTCTTCGCCGTGCACCGCGCCGAGGGCAGCTTTGGCGGCGGCATCCATGCCGAAATGACCGGCCAGAATGTGACGGAGTGCACAGGCGGTGCTATCGCCATCACGGACGAGGGCCTTGCCGATCGCTACCACACCCATTGCGACCCCCGCCTTAACGCGGCGCAGAGCCTCGAACTCGCTTTCCTGCTCGCGGAAATGCTGAACGAGGAACTGAAGGAACGCCGCGCCGCGGCCTGAACCCTTCGGACGCTACAGGAACATCCCGCCGGTTGATCCCGGCGGGATTTTTCGTGGCGCTGCCCGGCCTGTCACATCAGCGTCACTAACCTATGATTGTCCGCTTGCTTTGGCGGGTCAAAGCCGTAGCTTTCACCCATGGCAAAGGAACCGGCATTGGCGACCATCGCCGTCTACAGCCTCAAGGGTGGAGTGGGTAAGACCACTTTCGCGATCAATCTCGCCTGGGCGTCCGCCGCGATTTCGCGGCGACGCACTTTGCTCTGGGATCTCGATCCCCAGGCTGCGGCGAGCTGGCTCATATCCACCGACCGGCAAAGCCGCGACGCGGCACAGGCGATCTTCAGCAAGGATGTGGAAGTCCGCAAGCTCATCCAGCCCTCAACAGTACCGGGCCTGGACCTGATCGCCGCCGACACCTCGCTGCGCAGCCTCGACCATCTTTTCCGGGAAATGGACAAGAAGAAGCGACTGGCCAAGCTGATTGAAAGCCTGGGCAAGGATTATGACCGCATCATCCTTGATTGTCCGCCGGGCCTTACGGAAACCAGCGAGCAGGTGCTGCGCGCGGCCGACATGATTGTGATCCCGGTGATCCCTTCACCCCTGTCTCAGCGGGCTATGGGCGAAGTGGCGCGCTACCTCGTCCAGCGCGGCGGATCGCATGCTCCGATCATGCCAGTCTATTCGATGGTTGATCGGCGACGCGCCCTGCACCGTAAGGCGTTGGAAGAACAGCCCGGCTGGCCCGCCATCCCGATGGCAAGCATGGTCGAGCAGATGACAGTGCAGCGGAAACCGCTCGGCGCGTTTGCGGCTTCATCGCCCCCGGCCCAGGCTTTCGCGGGGCTGTGGACGACGATCGAACGTCAGGTGCTGCAAGCTCAGAAGGCTGGATAAGTCCTGCATCTAACCTTCCGTTCGCCCTGAGCCTGTCGAAGGGCTCTACTTCTTCAGGCGCCACGCGTCAGAAGAAAGGAAGGGCTTCGACAAGCTCAGCCCGAACGGAACTTAGAGGTGGTCAGTCCATCACCCCATCAAGCCGCGATATCGTAAGGCCTGATCTCACCCGTCAGATAGAGATTCCGCGCCTTCGACCGGCTCAATTTACCCGAGCTCGTTCGCGGCAAGGTGCGCGGCGGCACCAGCTCGACAACGCAGTTCATGCCCGTGATCGCCCGCACCCGCTCACGAATCTGGTCGCGAAGCCGCGTGCGCTCGTCATTATCGGACGTGCGGCAATGCACCAGCACCGCAGGCGCTTCCTCGCCGCCCGGCGTAGTGATCGCGAAGGCGGCGATGTCGCCCTGTTTGAAGCCCGGCAACTGTTCCACCGCCCATTCGATATCCTGTGGCCAATGGTTCTTGCCGTTGATGATGATCATGTCCTTGGCGCGGCCCACGATGTAGAGATAGCCATCGCTCAGATAGCCCATGTCGCCCGTGTCGAGCCAACCGTCCGCCATGCAGGCGTCGGTCGCTTCCTGATCGCGGAAATAGCCAACCATCAGCGAAGGGCCGGTGGTCCAGACCTTGCCGATCTGCCGCTCGCCCAGCGGCGCGCCATCTTCGTCGCGGATTTCCACGATCATGTCGCGCGCGGGCTTGCCGCAATTGACGATGGAGCGGAAGCGCTGCGGCCGTCCTTCGGTCGCGTCGCCGCCTGACAGGTCGGTTTCCTCGACCAGCTCGACAATGATGCCCTCGCCCGGCGGCATGATGGTGACGGCGAGCGTCGCTTCAGCGAGGCCGTAGCTTGGCAGGAACGCCTTGGGCGAAAAGCCCGCGTCCGCGAACGCATCGACGAAGCTCTGCATCACGTCCGGGCGGATCATGTCCGCGCCGTTGCCCGCGAGCCGCCAGCGCGACAGGTCGAAACGGTCCTGCGCCTTGGTCTGGCTCGACATGCGCCGCGCGCAAATATCGTAGCCGAAGGTCGGCGAATAGCTGATCGACGTGCCTTCATTGCGGCTGATGAGGTCCAGCCACGCCAGCGGACGGCGGGCGAAATCCTCGGTCTTCATATAGTCGGTCGATACCTGGTTGGCGACGACCGACAGGAAGCAGCCGACCAGCCCCATGTCATGATACCAAGGCAGCCAACTGATGCAGCGATCGCTGTCCTGCACCTGCATGCCATGGCTGTGCGCGGCGAGGTTGGAAAGCAGCGCATGGTGCGTCACTGCAACGCCATGAGGAAAGCGGGTCGAGCCGCTGGAATATTGCAGATAGGCGATTTCCTCGCCCTTCGCCTGCGGCAGCGCCGACGGGATCACTTCACGCGCGATGAAATCTTCGAAAGCGATGCTTTCGACATTCTTCTGCCGCCCGGACTCGCCCGCCATTTCTTCCAATTCCTTGGGGAAGAGGAACAGCATCGGGTCACAGCTGTCCAGCTGCACGTTCAGCTGGTCGATATAGCTTTCCTTACCACCAAAGCTGGTAGGGAGCGGCAACGGCACCGGCCAGGCGCCCGCATAGATGATGCCGAAGAACAACTGGGCGAAATCGGCACCGGTCTCGGCCACCAGCGCTACCCGATCCGCAGGCTTCACGCCATGGGCGATCAGGCGGTGAGCGCAGGCGATGGCGTCGCCGCGCAATTCCGCAAAAGGATAGGGTCGCGCCAGATTGCCGCGTGCATCATGGAAATTCAGCCCCCGCGCCCCCTGCGCAGCGTAGTCCAACGCCTCGCCCAGCGTGTCGAAATCGGAAAAGCGCCTGGGAAGGACGTCATTGGTCGGCGTCGGTGCCATCATGCTTTGCGAACCCGTCATATTGGTTTCACCCAATGTCAATCTTGTCATCCGGCGGGCCGCTACCATCTTTGAAGCAGCAATGCACCGGATAGTTGCATTCCAGCTTGGCCTTCTACAGCATAAGGGGCGGTAAAATTCCGGCCCCACTGTGGCATAATCAAGGCGGCACATGCATAAACCATTGCCATGAAGATGCCGACATGACCAGCAAACGCCCTCGCCCCCCGCTGGACAGCGACAGCCTGCGCGAATTGGCACTGCGCTATGTCAGCCGTTTCGCCACCAGCCGGGCGAAGCTGCTCACCTACCTCAATCGCAAGCTTCAGGAACGCGGATGGCATGGCGAAGGGCCGCCCGCGCCAGATCAACTGGTCGAGCGATTGGCCGAGTTGCGCTATGTCGATGATCGCAGCTTCGCCGTCATGAAAAGCGCCGCGCTCACCCGCCGGGGCTATGGCGCGCGCCGGGTGGCGCAGACGCTACGCGCCGATGGAATAGCGGATGCCGATCGGGAGGAAGCGGACACACAGACTTCCAACGATAGCTGGGATGCAGCCGATCGATTTGCCCGGCGAAAACGCCTGGGCCCCTATGCGACTGCGCTCGCTGATCCCAAACTGCGGGACAAGGCCATCGCCGCCTTTTTGCGCGCGGGGCATAGTTTCGAAACCGCGCGCCGCTGGGCCGACGCTGCGCCCGGAGAACCGCCTGAACGGGACCAGTTCTAATCCCCGGCGAAATCTGTAGCACTTGTCCGCACCTATCGGGTAGCACCGGAGGATGAGGATCGCTCTTACCCTTCTCCTTGCCCTGATCGCTGGCTGTTCGCCCACACAACCGAAGGGGGAGAAAACTGCCAGCGCCGCCGCTCGGCAGGCTGATCTGCTCCCGCTCGAAATTCGCACGACAAAGGCCCGCCGCCGCTTTTTCGTGGAAGCCGCCATTACGCCGCAGCAGCAGGAAAAGGGCCTCATGTTCCGCAAGTCTCTGGATGCGGATGGCGGCATGCTCTTCCCGATGGCGCCGCCGCGCACTGCCAGTTTCTGGATGAAGGACACGTTGATCCCGCTCGACATGCTCTTCATCCGCACCGACGGGACGATCGCCCTCGTCGCCGCCAATGCCGCCCCCTATTCGCGCGTGCCCGTGTCGGCCGGGGTGCCGGTCGCTGCGGTGCTTGAACTACGTGGCGGGCGCGCGGCTGAACTCGGCATATCCGAGGGTGACAGCGTAGCCTGGGGAAGCTGCGTCGATCCCGCAAGCAGAACCAATGGCGCGCTGGATTTCTGCCCTTCGCGCGGGCGCTGACGCCATATCCACCTTGCCAATGCCCCACAGCAGGCGCTAAGCGCTTGGCGCATGGGAATCCTGGCCAAGATCTTCACCTGGTGGAATGGCGCGACCATCGGCACCGCATTTTACACCTCCCGCAAGGGTAAGAAGGTGGGCGAAGACCATCAGGGCAATATCTATTATGAAGGCGGCACCGACGTTCACGGCCGCACGCGCCGCTGGGTGATCTACAACGGCAATAATGACGCCAGCCGCGTGCCCGCGGAATGGCATGGCTGGTTGCACCACACCATCGAAGGCACGCCGGAAAGCTTCCTTCCCCCGCCCCGCATTTGGGAGCGTGATTTCACGCCCAATGCCACTGGCACCCCCAACGCTTACCGGCCGACCGGCGCGCTGGAAAAGGGCGCTCAGCGCCAGCGCGCGACCGGCGATTATGAGGCGTGGAGCCCCGACGCATCATGATCCCGCGTTCGGCAGGGACGGTCCTGTCGCTCCTGACCCCCGCCTTGCTGCTGTCACTTGCGGCCTGCGGCGACGATGATATCCCCACCGAAAATCGGACCGGTCCGGTGAAGATCGAGGGGCAGAAGATCCGCAATGGCGGGTCCGACGCTTTGCCGGGCACGCCCATGGCCGAACGTGTTGCGGTGATCGGCCTGCTTAACAAGCGTAACGGCATCACCACTGACCTTAATATGAAGCCAGGTGACGCCCTGCGCGTGGGGGACGCGATCGTCCGCCTCCAAGCCTGCGAGACAACAGCGCCTTGGGAAAATGTGCAGGAAACGGGCGCCTTCATTCAATTGGATGTGCGCAGCACCGCTGATAATAAGTGGCGCCGTAATTTTTCAGGCTGGCTTTTCAAGGAGAGGCCCGACCGTAACGTCGTACAGCACCCGATTTACGATGTCTGGGTGAGAAGCTGTACGATGTCATGGCCGGAAAGCGGCCCAGACACGGTGAAGCTGGGCGGCAAAGGCGAAGCACCAGTGGCCGCTTCTCCCGCGAGCGGAGCGAATGCCAGCTCTGCCCAAGCGCCCGAACCGCCAGCCAGTGCCGATGAGCGCCCTGCTCCGAGCGGCACCTCTCCCAGCGCACCCGCCAGCAACGCCAGATAGTCCTTCTGGCTGATCTCTATCGCGCCAAGGGACCGAAGATGTTCGGTCATGAACTGGCAATCCAGCAAGGTGAAACCGGAAAAACGCATCCGCGCGGTAAGCCAGGCCAAGGCGACTTTCGACGCATCTGTCCTTCGCGACACCATGCTTTCACCGAAAAAGGCTTGGCCTAGCGCTACTCCATAGAGTCCGCCCACCAGTTCACCGCTGTCCCAGACCTCGATCGAATGGGCAAAGCCAATTTCGTGCAGATGCCGGTATGTCTGCTCGATCTCTCTGTTGATCCACGTGGAGGGCCGATCCTCCGCTGCCTGCGCGCACAGAGACACAATCCCGTCAAAATCGCGATTCGCGGTGACGCGAAACCGCTCCCGCCGGATCGTCTTGGCCAGTGAATGGGACATGTGAAAGCCGTGAAGCGGCATGATGGCCCGTCGCTTGGGCTCAATCCAATACACCTCCTCCGCATCTCGATCATCGGACATGGGAAACACGCCGATGGTATAGGCCTGCAACAGGACCAGAGGATCAATCGTCATTGTGACCAGATTAGCGAGAGGCGAGAGGCGGCGCCAGAGGGGGGGGGCGTTCTCATTTTACCTCCCATCTGTGGGAAGGTAGGTCGGAATGGTTGATTGCAGACCTTCTCCCTCTCTCCTTCAGGGGAGAGGGCCGGGGAGAGGGGAGCTACGGGGCACCCGCGCGATCCCCCTCTCCCGCCTTCGCTACGCTCGGCACCCTCTCACCTGAAGGGGAGAGGGGGAAGGTCCACTAATCATCGTCCGCCCGCGCCATCCACCTCAGCCCGAACAAACCGCAGCACCCCTGCCATACGCGCTCGCCCGCCATTGTCGCTAGGATGGTTCTCCCCATCCAGCACCGGCACCTCATCAAAGTCGAACGGGCTCATCCCCTCCAAACAGGCGACATTCACGCCGAACTCGTCCGCATTGGAGCGGCGCTGGTGGTGGGTGTAAATTCCGCAACGCGAGCAAAAGAAGTGCTCGGCAGCTCCTGTATTGAACCGATAGCTTGTCAGTATATCCGCGCCGCGCACGATGTGCAGGCCATCCAGCTTCGCCGATACCGCTATGGCACTCCGCATCCGGCAAAATGAGCAGGTGCATCGCCGGGCGCTATCGAGCCCTCTGCTGAGTTCCACCTCAAACCCAACCGCGCCGCAGTGACATTGGCCAGAATGCCTGTTTGAACCTGCCATCGCCCGACCTCCTTCAATAAGTCAGCTGATCCATAAACAAAAAGGGCGAGCCTTGCAGCCCGCCCTCTTCCGTCTGACCTGAGGCAGCGCCTCAGTACACGCGCGCCTTCGGCTTAATATATTCAGCCTCATCCGTGAGCGTATAGTCGTGCACCGGACGGTAATCGAGCGACACCTTGCCGCCCTTGCCGCCCCAGCCTTCGAACCAGCTGACAGTGTGCTTCATCCACGTCTCGTCATCGCGGTTCGGGAAATCCTCATGCGCATGCGCGCCGCGGCTTTCCTTGCGGTTTTCCGCGCTGACCATGGTGCAGACCGCCTGGGACATAAGGTTGTCCAGTTCCAGCGTCTCAATGAGATCGGTATTCCAGATCAGCGAGCGATCGGACACGCCAACATCAGCCAAGCTCTGGTTGACCTGCGCCATCTTGGTGACGCCCTCGGACAACAGCGCGCTGTCGCGGAACACGGCAGCATGCTTCTGCATGGTATGCTGCATTTCCAGACGGATTTTCGCCGTCGGCGAACCACCCCTGGCATTGCGGTAGTGATCGAGCCGCGACAGCGCCAGATCAGCCGCGTCGGCGGGCAGCGGACGATGCGAGCCGTTCGGCTTTATCGTTTCCTTAAGGTGCAGGCCGGTCGCACGGCCAAACACGACAAGGTCGATCAGCGAGTTAGAGCCCAGGCGGTTCGCCCCGTGGACCGACACGCAGGCCGCTTCGCCGACCGCATACAGGCCCGGCACCACGACTTCCGGATCGTCGCCGACCTTGGTCACGACTTGGCCATGATAGTTACAGGGAATGCCGCCCATATTATAATGGACGGTCGGCGTCACCGGCAGCGGCTGGCGCGTCAGATCGACGCCCGCGAAGATCTTGCCGCTCTCGGTAATGCCCGGCAGACGCTCCGCCAGCACCTTGGGATCGATATGGTCGAGGTGCAGGAAGATGTGATCCTTGTTCGGACCCACGCCGCGCCCTTCGCGCATTTCCATCGCCATCGATCGCGACACGACGTCACGCGACGCCAGATCCTTCGCCGACGGGGCATAGCGTTCCATGAAACGCTCGCCCTCGGAGTTAGTCAGATAACCACCTTCGCCACGCGCGCCTTCTGTGATGAGCACGCCCGCGCCGTAGATGCCGGTCGGGTGGAACTGCACGAACTCAAGGTCCTGCAGCGGCAGACCCGCGCGCAGAACCATGCCGCCGCCGTCGCCGGTGCAGCTATGCGCCGACGTGGCGGAGAAATAGGCGCGGCCATAACCGCCCGTCGCCAGCACAACCGCCTTGCTACGGAAGCGATGGATCGAGCCATCCTCCATGCAGATGGCGATGACACCGCGGCATTCCTTGCCGTTCGGGCCATCTTCCATGATCAGGTCGATGGCGAAATATTCGATGTAGAAGTCAGCGTCATACTTCAGGCTCTGCTGATAGAGCGCGTGCAGCATGGCATGGCCAGTACGGTCGGCGGCGGCGCAGGTGCGCTGCACCGGCGGGCCAGCGCCCATATTCTGCATGTGGCCGCCGAAGGGACGCTGGTAGATCGTCCCATTCTCGTTGCGGCTGAACGGCACGCCGGCATGTTCCAGCTCGATGACGGCCGCAGGCGCTTCACGCACCATATATTCAATCGCGTCCTGGTCACCCAGCCAGTCCGACCCCTTGACGGTGTCATACATGTGCCAGGTCCAGTGGTCGGGCGAATTGTTGCCCAACGAGGCGGCGATGCCGCCCTGCGCCGCGACGGTGTGGCTGCGGGTCGGGAACAGCTTGGTGATGCAGGCGGTCTTCAGGCCCGCTTCGGCGCTGCCCATGGTCGCGCGCAGGCCCGATCCGCCCGCGCCCACCACCACGGTGTCGTAGGTATGGTCGATGATCTTATAGGCTTCGGTCATTACTTGACGACCCCCGTGAGCGCGATCTTGGCGATTGCGAAGATGCCAGCAGCGGCGCCAGCGATAGTGTAGAAATTGAGCAGCAGGATGGCGAAGAAGTTCAGCCCTTTGTCGTGGACATAATCCTCCAGCATCACCTGCATGCCAAGGCGCAGGTGCCAGAAGACGCTAACCAGCATCAGCATCAGCGGCACGGCGACCAGCGGATTGGCGATCCAGTTGCGGACGCTCTCATAATCAAGGCCAGGCAGGCTAACGAGGCTGAAGATCAGCCACAGCACCAGCAGCAGGTTGCTGACCGAAGTATAGCGATGCGTCAGCCAATGGCCCGCGCCATGGCGCACCGAGCCCAAGCCGCGAACGCGGCCGATTCCGGTACCGGTTCCCATCAGATTTCCCCCGCGAAGATAGTGGCCCACAGCGCAACGGTGGCCAGCGTCGACAGAAACGGGATCACCAGCGCCCACCGCTTGTTGGTATTGAGCTCATAACCCGCGCCCAGATCCAGCACCCAGTGGCGAATGCCCGACATCATATGCTGGAAAAAGAACCAGCTGATCCCGATCATCACCAGATAGCCAAGGGGCGAGGTCGCGCATTTGATAAAGCTTGCATAGGCGTCCGGCCCGATCGCCGCTGCCATCAGCCACCATACCACGCCCATGACGCCGACGGTTGCAAGACCGTTGCCGGTCACGCGGTGCAAAATGGAGATCGCCATGTGCGGCCCCCATTTCCAGATCGTCAAATGCGGCGAGAGCGGCCGGCTCGTGGTTCGCGCCATATCTACCTACGTCCCTGATGCTTGTCCCTGATTCCCGTCCCCTTAGGCACGATCGGTCAAGAGGGCAAGCCGCGCTGGCCTTGCGGCAGGGCGATCACGGCTAAGAACTGATTAACCAGATCGCGCTATGACCTCCGGCACGAACAAGACAATTGAGGTTTGCCGCATATGACGTCCGTCGCACCCGCGAAGAGCGCAATGATCGCCAGCATGGCCGAAATCGATCCTACCGGTGAATTGGCTGCCGGACTGCGCGAAATCCGTGATCTGATAGGCGACGGCGCGTCGGTCGCGGCCCGCACCTTCTTCGACAGCTATATGGACCAGTCGCATCTGCGCAGCACGCTCGCCGCGTCCACGATCGCAAAGATCGAAACAGAAGCGCATGAATATGTCCGGCAAAAGCTCAGCTTTTATGAGGCAGGCAGTTGGGCGGGCAGCTGCATCGCTTGTGTGCGCTTGGCGCGGAAGCGTAACCTGCCACTGGGTGTCGTGCTGACGGCGGTATCGGAAGCCAACAAGAAATTGACCAACCTCGTCTGGCAAACTGCGGCTGACGACGCCACCCGCCAGCGGCTGGTGAACGTCATCACCATGGTCAGCATGGTCGATGCCAGCATGATGACCAATGCGTTCGCAGGCGATGAGGCCGAAGCGCAGCGCAACGAGCGCCAGCGCATCGGCACCTTGTTCGAACAGCGCATCATGGGCGAAATCGACGGCGCTTCGCATCTAGGCGAATCGCTGCGTGAACAGGCAAAGGATGCCTCAGCCGCCACACGCGGCATGCTCGGCAAGGCTTCTGAAGTCGCTGCGGCAGCTGAACAGTCCGCCATCGCAATGCGCGAGGCGGCGCGTACTTCAGCGGGCCTCATCCGCGCGATCGAGGATGCCCGCACCGAGGTGGAGAGCGCCGCGGACGTTGCCCAGCGCGCCGCCCGCCAGTCAGGGGATGCGGTGACGATGTCGGCGACCCTTTCGGAACATGCCAAGTCAATCGAATCGATCCTTGGCCTGATTCGCGACATTGCGGGTCAGACGAACCTGCTCGCCCTCAACGCCACGATCGAAGCCGCGCGAGCGGGTGACGCCGGACGCGGCTTTGCCGTCGTCGCGCAGGAGGTGAAGAGCCTCGCCAACCAGACTGCCCGTGCAACCGATGAAATCGCGGGCAAGATCGCCGATATTCAGGCGTCGACCCGTCAATCGGTGGAAACCAACGAACGCATCCGCGACACGGTGGGTGAAGTGCAATCAAGTGCCGATCGCATCCGTCACGCCATGGACGCTCAGGCCCAGACCGTGACTATGATCACCGCCGCTGTCGATGAGACGGCGCTGGCGGCCGACTCCATGTCGAGCACCATTTCCGCAATCCGGCAGGACACGGAAGTTGTGGCGTCGGAGATCGACCAGCTCGAGCGCGGCTTCATGAGCGTCGAAGGCAAACTCTCCAGCCTACGCGCCGCCTCATCCGATTTCGGACGGCAGGTGGCGTAGAGCAAAGCCTGACCTCCATCGTCGTCCCAGCGTTAAGCTGGGATTTCGTGGGGCAGCCCGTACGCTATCGGCTGAGGCGCGCATGACGAACGAGGCTTCAGGCATCCAAGCACACCCGCTTCCCCTCGCCCGATCTAAGTTCTAAAGGCGCGGCATGACTGATGCTGCGCCTTCTTCCGCCCAGAGCTGGAAAGTGACCCTCCCCTGCACCCGCGCAGAGGCGGAGGCACTGGACGGCGACATTGCGGCGTTCGCGCTCATGGACAGGCCGCCAGTGCTGATGACCAGTGAGGCGGCACCGGACGATGAAAATGCCTGGCAACTCGACGCCTATTTTGAAGGAGAGCCGAGCCCCGCAGCGATCAGGCTGCTCCGCACGCTGGTTCCCAGCGCGAGTGGCACCAAGCCACTGGTCGAACAACTGCCCGACGAGGATTGGGTGACCCTAAGCCAGCAGGGACTTGAGCCTGTCACCGCCGGACGCTTTCACATCCGCAATCTTGCCAGCGATCCGGAGCGGACGGGGCATGTCAATTTCCTGATCGAAGCGAGCCGCGCCTTTGGCACCGGGCAGCATGAAACGACGGCAGGCTGCCTTCACATGCTGGATCGCATGCGCCGCGTCGGCATGCGTTTCGGCAATATCGCCGACATTGGGACCGGTACAGGATTGCTCGCCTTTGCAGCGCTTCACCTGTGGCTCGGTAGTTACGCCACAGCGTCGGACATCGATCCTGTTGCCGTTGACATCAGCGCGGAAAACGCTGCTGCAAATCAAATAAGGATCGGCAAGGGGCAAGGCCAGCTTGCGCTCTATGTCGCTGCGGGCGTCGACCATCCAGCCATTGCGACCCGTGCACCCTATGATCTTCTGATCGCCAACATCCTTGCAGGGCCGTTGATCGAGCTCGCGCCCTCGCTTTGTGCGCTGGTCGAAGAAGGCGGCACCATATTGCTGGCGGGCTTGCTCAGGGAGCAGGCGGACGCCGTCCTTTCGGCCTACCGGACCCAGGGGATGCGGCTTGCCGAGCGCATCGACAATGGCGATTGGCCAACGCTGCGCCTGCGCAAGCGCCCGCGCATCGGTTGGAAACGCCCCACTCGGCTGGATCGAAAGGCACGGGGTGAAGCCCCGGGATATGGCAGCCTTTAACTAAGACCCGGACCGAAAAACGAGGTCACGGCATCTGCATTTTTTCGCCAGTGGATCGCGACGATCCCTTTTCAAGACGTGATGCAAGATTGCCACAGTGCGTTGTGCAATGCGGCATGTCGTTGTTTGCCAAGCTTTACTCTCCTCCCAAGGCCTCTTTAAAGCGCGCTCCACAACAACAGGAACCCAGAAAAGGAGCCTCCTCATGAAGAATCTCATCGCTTCGGCGCTGCTGCTCGCCAGCGTTTCGGCACCCGCTTTCGCGCAGGACGCCGTTCCGTTTTCCGGCCCCTACATCGCTGGCGTCGTCGGCCTGGACCATGTGGATTTCGACGCTGACGCCGATGACAGCGGCCTGCTCTATGGCGGCATTGTCGGCTATGACGTCAACGTCAACGGCGCCGTGTTCGGCATCGAAGGCGAATATGCTGACTCCGAAGTCAAGAAGTTCGGCGTCCGCTCGGACCGCGACCTCTATGCCGGCGTTCGTATCGGCGGCGAAGTTGTGCCGAACGTAATGGCCTATGCCAAGGGCGGCTACACCAATGCCCGTTTCGAAGACGCTGCCGACGACGGCATCAAGCTCGACGGCTACCGTCTGGGCGCTGGTCTGGAAACGACCATTCAGGGCTTCATCGCCCGCGCCGAATATCGCTACTCGCGTTACGAGCAGATCGGCGGCGCAAACCCTGAGCGTCACCAGGCTGCGCTGATCCTTGGCTACCGTTTCTAATAAACGGCACAGCAGAAAAGAAGGGCGTCCCTCTCATGAGGGGCGCCCTTTTTCTTATGCCTGAAAGAAGCCCGCGCGGCACTTGCCACTTGCCAACACCAGCCTAATGTCGGCGGCACTCGATTTTTTTTCGTGAGGCCAGCCCATGTCTATCACTCGCCGCGTCACACTTCATGAAGGGCCCGGCGGCAGCTTCGAGAGCGTGGCGGTCTTCGATGATTCCGTAGACGGTCCACGACCGGGCGTCCTGCTCTTCCCCAATGTGCTGGGAACCAAGGAGGCGGACTTTCTCTATGCCGAGAAAGTTGCGGCGCTCGGATATACGCTCCTCGTCGCCGACATTTACGGCGCAGGAAAGCGAACCAGTCGCGACGACCCTGACATGGCGCGCTACATGAACGAGCTGAACGCCGATCGCGCTTTGCTCCGCGACCGGGTGAACGCGGCTCACGCCATCCTGAAGTCACTCCCGGAAGCGGACGCGAGCCGGACAGCCGCCATCGGCTTCTGCTTCGGCGGCAAATGCGTGCTCGACCTCGCTCGCAGCGGCGCTGACATTGCGGGCGGCGTCAGCTTTCACGGGGTTTATGACGCGCCGCCCTTCGCCAGCGCCGCCATCAGGTCGAAGCTGTTGGTGTGCCATGGCTGGGATGACCCCATCGCACCGCCAGCGGCCACGGTTGCGCTGGCCGACGAGCTGACGAAAGCAGGCTGCGACTGGCAGATCCACGCCTATGGCCATACCGGCCACGCCTTCACCGATCATGCAGTCAACATGCCCGACAAGGGGCTCGCCTACAGCCCCGATGCGGACAGGCGCAGTTTCCGCGCAATGAAGGACTTTCTGGCCGACCTGTTCGACTAGGCGCGCTTCAGAGTTCCCCGATCATCTCCGCAAGAACCGCAAGGCAATCCTTGGCAAGCTGCTTCGATCGCGCGGGGGACCAGCCAAATTCCGGATCGGGCAGGTCGTCATTGTCCTTGAACGGCATTTCCAGCGTCATCGCGACCGCGCCGAAACGCTCCGCGACCTGGTTGGTCGACATGGTGAGGTTGCCCTTGCCCGGCGCCGATGAAGGATAGCCGCGAGCCGTCTGGAAATCCGGCGTGCGGGCCGCGAGCGTGTCCCGGAAGCGATTATAAAGTTCAAGCTGGCGCGCACCGAGCGACGGGATGCCCTCAAAGCCTGCCAGAAACACCGCGGCGATGGCTTCATCGCCATGCACGTCCATGGCGAAATGGACGCCGGTCCGGTCCATTTCCTGCCGAACAAGGAAGACCTCCGGACTGCGCTCCATCGAAGGCTCATGCCATTCGCGATTGAGGTTCACGCCCGCCGCATTGGTCCGCAAATGCCCCCGGCGGCTGCCGTCAGGGTTCATGTTGGGAACGATGTGGAGCGTCGCCTTGGTGCGGAGCAGCCGGGCAACCGCATCCTCCTCATCGCACAGCCGCTCCAGCGCCCCTTCCATCCACCACTCAGCCATCGTCTCGCCCGGATGCTGACGGGCGTAGAGCCAGACTTGCTTCGGCCCGTCACCCAGCGTCAGCAGGTCGAGCGGCTGCTTGTCCAGGGTCAGGCCCAGTTCCCGATGCTCAACCCCGGGTTGGCAGGCCGCCCAGGCGATCAAGTCATGATGCCGCTCCATCGAATAAGGCGCGAAATAGGCGACCCACAGAGCGTTGCGATCCGGCGAGAGCCTGATCGTAAGGACACCATCGGTATAGCTTGTATCCGCCTGCGTCCAGACTTCCCGATCCTCGCTGATGCGGGCTTTATAACCCGGCCAACCATCCGGATAGGCGGAGGTCCCGCCGTTGACGATCGCCAGCTCCACTTCTCGCCCGGCCACGCCCGCGATGCGGAAGTGAAACCATTGGTAGAAATCGCTCCGCCTGTCCTTGACGATTTCCAACTCGGCCCGCACCCGCTCGCCTGTATCGACGGTGGAGAGGACACGAATATTGCCGCTGTCGAAGGCGTTGCTGATCGAGATGGTCATTTGACGGTTATAGTGCGCCCCTTGCCCCCGGTTTAGCCCCCGATCACTGCGCGGGCGCGCTTTGGCGCCGCGTTGCGGGGCTGGGCTGCGGCGGGGCGTCCCCGCGCCTGGGTTACGGCACGCCCCTCCCAGATCGTCGTCGAATCGGATCGCCTGCGAATCTGCACCTGCAATTCCGTCGTCACCAGATCCTTTGGCCGTCCCGACAGATTGATGCCGATGCCAAGGCCCAGTCCCGAATAGCCGCCGCTTCCCACCGCGCCTCCGACGCCGACACTCACCGGCCGTCCGTCATTGCCATAGCCAGTGGGCCGGAATGTCCGCCGGAAGCCAACCGACGCGACATATTCGCTGCGCGCCCCAGCGGGAACGGCACTGAAACCCACACGCTGCAATTCCTGCTCGACGGCAGCAGCATAGGTGCGAAATTCCAGCCCCGCGTCCGGATTGGACGGCATTTCCTCTACAGCCATCGTCCCGCTTTGCGCGGGGCTGCCGACATGAAAGCGCGTCACCTCGACCGGCGGCACCGCCGTTGCGCATCCGGCGAGTGAAAGGGCGAGGAATGAGGGCAGGATCATCTGCTTCATCATGCTTATCTCCGACAAAGATGCGGCAACCGATTGACGATATGGAACCAGCCTTATCTTCAACGCGTGAAGCCATGTCTTTGCTGCACATGATATGAACAGGTCAAAAGTAGGGCTGCCCTCCCTTGACTTTCAGCCGCCCCGCCCATAGGGGCTGCGCTTCGATTTTCCGATCACGCAAGATTCTTAAAAGGCTGGCTTCCATGAAGATCCGCAACTCGCTCAAGTCGCTCAAGGGCCGTCACCGGGACAACCGCGTGATCCGCCGTCGCGGCCGCACCTATGTCATCAACAAGACCAATCGCCGCTTCAAGGCCCGCCAGGGTTAATTGAGCGAGCCGATATCCGCCGTCATATTCGACGTCGGACAGGTTCTGTATCATTGGGAGCCCCGGCTCCTCTACGAGCGCCTGATCGATGATGATCAGGCGCTCGACGCGTTTCTGCGCGACGTCGTGTCGATGGAGTGGCACTTCCAGCATGACCTCGGCCGTCCCTTCGCAGAAACGAGCGCCAAACTGATCGCCTGCCACCCCGAGCATGAGGCGTTGATCCGCATCTGGGGCGAGCGTTTCATCGACAGCGTTCAACCGGCCGTGACAGGCATGGCTGAATTGGTCGGCGAATTGCAGGCACGGGGCGTTGCCCTATACGCGCTCACCAATTTCAGCGCGGAGTTTTGGGAGCCTTTCCATCGGCGAGAGGCTGACTTCTTTGCCCGCTTCCGGGACATTCTGGTTTCCGGCGCGGAAGGCTTGGTCAAGCCAGACCCTGCGATCTATCGCTTGGCGCTCAGCCGCTTTGGTCTGCGCGCCGAAGAAACATTGTTTATCGATGATCGGGAAGAAAATGTGGCGGCGGCGCAGGCGCTGGGGATTCGCAGCCACCTGTTCCGGGACGCCCCGACCTTGCGCCGCGATCTTGCGGCGCAAGGTCTGCTGGACGCTATTCCCGCCCTTTAAGTTCGTCGCCGCGAATGGCCGCGACATGCAGCACGTTGGTCGATCCAGGGGTGCCAAAGGGCACGCCCGCCAGAACCACGATCTTGCTCCCCTTTTGGGTCATGTCGTGCCGCAACGCCATTCGGCGGGCCTTGCCCACCATCTCCTCGAAATTGCCGATATCCTTGGTGCGCACCGCATGCACGCCCCAGGTAAGGCCAAGCTTGCGCGCCGTATCGAGCCGGGGCGTCAACGCGAGTATCGGCGTCAGCGGACGCTCCCGCGCGACGCGGCGGACGGTGCTGCCCGACAAGGTGAAGCAGGTGATCGCACTTGCCCCGACGACGGAGACGATGCCCGCCGCCCCTTCCGCCAGCGCGTCGGCGGTGGTGGCGTCGGGCTTGGTCTCGGTGAAGTGCAGGCGCGCGAAATAACCTGGATCGCGCTCGACGCTGTGGGCAATGCTGTCCATCATCGCGACCGCCTCTTCGGGCCAGTCCCCCGCCGCCGTTTCCGCCGACAGCATGATCGCGTCGGCGCCATCATAGACGGCGGTAGCGACGTCCGACACTTCGGCACGGGTCGGCGTCGGTGCCTTGATCATCGATTCGAGCATCTGCGTCGCAACCACGACCGGGCGGCCCATCCGGCGCGCCGTCGCCACGATCTGCTTCTGAAGCGGTGGTACAGCCTGGGGCGGCAATTCGACGCCCAGGTCGCCGCGCGCGACCATGACGCCGTCGGCCAGCTCCAATATCTCCTCCAATCGCTGGACCGCTGCGGGCTTTTCGATCTTGGCCATCAGCGCGCCATGACCGCCCATCAGCTTGCGCGCTTCTGCCAAATCCTCCGGGCGTTGCACGAAGCTCAACGCAATCCAGTCGCAGCCCTGCTCAACCGCAAAGCTGAGGTCGCGCCGGTCCTTTTCCGTCAGCGCCGGGACAGGAACGACAACATCGGGGACATTGACGCCCTTGCGGTTCGACAAGGTGCCTCCCACCTCGACAACTGTGTCGATCCGGTCGTCGGACACCGACTTCACCCGCAGCACCAGCTTGCCATCGTCCAGCAGCAGCCGGGTTTCAGGCACCAGTGCCGCGTAGATTTCCGGATGCGGGAGGTTCACGCGCCGCGCGTCGCCCGGCTTTTCATCGCGATCCAGTATGAAGGATGCGCCTACCTCCAGCACGGCAAGGCCGCTCTTAAAGGTGCCGACGCGCAGCTTGGGTCCCTGCAAATCGCCCAGGATCGTTGTCGGCCGCCCGAATTCCTTTTCCAGCGCCCGGATGGACGCGATACGCGCCGCATGATCCTCATGCGCGCCATGGCTCATATTGATGCGGAAAGCGTCTGCCCCGGCAACGAACAACGCACGGATCACGTCCGGCGTGTCGCTCGCGGGTCCAAGGGTCGCGAGGATGCGGACCTTGCGCGAACGGGGCGGCAGTTTCGTCATTCCAATAAGCTCCTGGCAGTGATGGTCAGCCCTTGGCTTGCCAGGGCGCCGTTTTCGATTATCCCTACTGCACGACAGGATGATGTAGATCAGCGAAAGGATCGCCTTGGCCGACCATATGCTCAACGATGCGGTGGCTGCAACCGCCTTCCGCCGCCTGATCGCGCATTTGCAGCACAGGACGGATGTCCAGAATATCGATTTGATGGGGACGGCGGGCTTCTGCCGCAACTGCCTCGCCGACTGGATCGCGGAAGCTGACGGCAATTTGACTAAGGATCAGGCGCGCGAGATCATCCATGGCATGCCCTTTGCCGAATGGAAAAAGCGCCATCAGAGCGAGGCGACGCCGGAACAGATCGCAAAGATGCAGGAGAGTGTGGCGAAGAACGCGGACAACCATTAGGAGCGTGCGCCAACCCGATTCACATTCTATCCGGAGATACATCATATGAGCGAGGGCAACGTCGCCGCCGATCAGCTACGCCTTCTTATCGAACGCATCGAGCGTCTGGAGGAAGAGAAGAAGGGTATCGGCGACGATATCAAGGACGTCTATCTGGAAGCCAAGGCTACCGGTTATGACCCCAAGATCATGCGCCAGATCGTCCGCCTGCGTAAAATGCCGCAGCATGATCGGCAGGAGATGGAGGCCATCCTCCAGACCTATCTGTCGGCGCTCGGCATGGAATGAAGCGCACCTCCCTCCCCCGTTCGTGCTGAGCTTGTCGAAGCGCCTTTCTTTCTTCAAGACAGGCTCTTCGACCACTCTGAACAGCGCGGGAGAGAAAAATGTCCGAGATCATCGTCAGCACCACCAGCCGCCTCGAAGGGCGTCCGGCGAAGGAATATCTCGGCATCGTCACCGGCGAGGTGATCGTGGGCGCCAACCTCTTCCGCGACCTGTTCGCCAGCGTGCGGGACATCGTCGGCGGCCGATCGGGCGCTTATGAGGATGTACTCCAGCGGGCGCGTGAGCAGGCCATTGGCGAAATGCGGATGCGGGCGGCGACGCTGGGCGCAAACGCTGTCGTCGGCGTCGACCTCGATTATGAAGTGCTGGGCTCCAACGGGTCGATGCTGATGGTCTCGGCATCCGGCACCGCTATCCTCGTCTAGTTGCGCTTGGGCAGGACGCCCGCTAGAGAGCGCGCTTCGGATCAGACAAGATTAGGAGCAGGCCGTGGCCGGCCATAGCAAATTCAAGAACATCATGCATCGCAAGGGCGCGCAGGACAAAAAGCGTTCCTCGATGTTCTCAAAATTGAGCCGCGAAATCACTGTCGCGGCCAAGATGGGCATGCCCGACCCGGACATGAACCCCCGCCTTCGGCTGGCAGTGAACGCGGCGAAGGCGCAGTCCATGCCCAAGGACAATATCCAGCGCGCGATCGACAAGGCGATCGGCGGCGACACGGAGAATTACGAAGAAATCCGCTACGAGGGCTACGGTCCCGGCGGCGTCGCCATCATCGTCGAGGCGCTGACCGACAACCGCAACCGCACCGCGACCAACGTCCGCACCGCCTTTTCGAAGAATGGCGGCAATCTGGGCGCGAGCGGCGCAGTCAGCCACGGCTTCGACCGCATGGGCCTCATCACCTATCCGGCAGGTGCCGGCGACGCGGACGCGATCTTCGAAGCCGCGCTGGAGGCGGGCGCAGAAGACGTGTCGTCGAACGACGACGAACATGAAATCTGGACTGCCATGGACGCGCTCCACGAAGTCGCCAAGGGCCTCGAATCCAAGCTCGGCCCGGCCGAAGGCGCCAAGCTCGCCTGGAAGCCGCAGACAACTGTCGAAGTCGATGAAAGCAATGCCGCGACCTTGATGAAGCTGGTCGATACGCTTGAAGATGATGACGACGTCCAGACCGTCTGGGGCAATTACGAAGTGTCCGACGAGGTCATGGAGAAGCTGGGTTGAATACCCCCCTTCCCTCTCCCCCCGGGGGAGAGGGTTGCGCAGCCTTGGCAGCTCGCGGCCTAGGCGAAGCTGGGAGAGGGAGTAACACCCCCACCTCCCGCACTTCCCCTCTCCAAATCTTGCTAACCGGCAAGCCGGTAAGCACCCCTCTCCTCTCCCCTGAAGGGACGAGGAGCATCCCATGATCATCCTCGGACTGGATCCCGGCCTTGGCACCACCGGTTGGGGGCTGATCGCGGCGGACGGCAACCGCCTCACGCACATCGCCAATGGGCAGATCAAGACTGACGCAGAGATGGCGCTGGCGACACGGCTGCTGGCGCTTGATCTTGCGCTGACTGACCTGATCCTCGAACATCAGCCCAATGGCGCGGCGGTCGAGGAAGTGTTCGTTAATGTGAACCCGCAATCCACCTTGAAGCTGGGTCAGGCGCGTGGGGTCGTGCTGCTGGCGGCATCGCGATCAGGCATGGAAGTGGGCGAATATGCGGCCCGGCTCGTCAAGAAATCCGTCGTAGGCGTCGGCAACGCGTCGAAGGATCAGGTTCACGCCATGGTTTCGCGGCTGCTGCCTGGGGCGAAGGTGGCGGGGCCAGATGCGTCGGACGCGCTGGCCGTCGCTATAACGCACGCCCATCATCTTGCCAGCGCCCGCCGCATCCCGCGCCGCTGAGCAAGCACGATCCCGGATGAGGTTCGGGATGACGCTCAACTATCAGGGTCACTGCCAGTCGAAGCTCAGCGGAGCTTCCCTGAAAGCGAAGCGGTCAAGATGCTCGGCAACTACCTGCTTGAAGCGATCGACATCAACGCCCTCCTTCGGCTCGATGGTCACGGTCAGCGTCTCCTCGCCTGCCGTCATGCGGATCGGGCCCATGGGAAAAGCGATGACGCCCCGCTGCGCATCAAAGTCGGTTTCAAATTTGTGACTCCAATGCTTGCAAAGCTGCTGGAGGTAGCGGCTGCCATTCTTGGTCGGCACTGTTGCGGTCAGGGCGGAGGCGGTCAGGGCCATGGGGTCAGAGCCTTTCGATCTTGCTGGCCGCTTCGTCGATGAGCGCGGCGACGTCGAACATGGTCTGGGTATCGGCGCCTTCCCTTTCAAGCCGCCCACGCACCGCCATGGAAAGATTGTGCATCGCCCGTCGGATCGGCGCTCCATCGACGCGCTCTGCGCGCTTCGCCAGTGACGCCAGCCGCTCCATTGCCTCTTCGACGGCAGCGGCCTGGTCAGTTAGGCGAGCTATCCCGGCGTCCGTGATTTCGAACAGCTTGCGGCCTCCCCCGCCTGCCTGTTCGGCGATAAGCCCCATGTCCGCCAGCAAGGTGAGCGTTGGATAAACGACCCCGGGACTTGGCACATAGGCTTGGCCGGAAAGGGCCTCGATCTCGCGGATAAGGTCATAGCCATGACGGGGCCCCTGCCCGATCAGCTTCAACAGGATGAGCTGCAGCGCGTCGTTGCTGAACAATCGCCTGCGCCCCGCGCCGCCATGACCCCGGCCGCCGCCCATCGGCCCTCCGCCGGAACGACTGCCGCGCCCATGACCAGAGCCACCGCTCAAGCTTGCAGGCCCGAAGCAGCGGTCACGGCCATGTGGCCGGTGCATGCCCTTGTGCATATGATGATGGTGATGATGCATTCTTGTCTCTACAAATAGTTTCATGATGCATCTAGATATATCTTAGATCGGCTTCTCGTCAATGGTTGAGATATATCTTCTTTTCAGCTCCTCTACCTTCCAGTTGTCCGCGCACGAAAAAACCCGCCGGGAACGTCCCCGGCGGGTTTGTCTGCGTTTATATTTGAAAACCCGTCAGTCCGGCTTTTTGGCGACGCTCACCAAGGCGGGGCGCAGCAGACGATCGCGGATCGTATAGCCTGCCTGCATTTCCACCAGCACAGTGCCGGGCTCCGCGTCATCGGAAGGCACTTCCATCATCGCCTGATGCTTGTTGGGGTCGAGAGGCTGCCCTACCGAAACCAGCTTTTCGATGCCGTTGCGGCCGAAAACGCTTTCTAGTTCGCGTCCGGTCGCTTCGAGGCCTGCCACCAGTCCCTTGAACTTGTCGTCTTCGCGCAGTTCCGCGGGAATGGCCTGCAACGCGCGGCCTAGATTGTCCGCGACGGAAAGCATGTCGCGCGCGAAGGAGGTCGCCGCATAGGCGCGCGTGTCCGCCAATTCCTTTTCCAGCCGTCGCCGCACATTCTGCGTTTCGGCATGGGCGTAAAGCGCATCCTGCTTCGCCGCCGCCAGTTCGCCTTCCAGGGCGGCCAGGCGCTCTGCCGCAGCGTCCCCGGCGGGCGCCGCGTCCTCGGGCAGTTCGTCAACGACTTCGGTATTCTCGATATTCAGCTTGTCTTCGCTCATCTCATCAATCTCGATAACGTCTGCGCGGTGAAGTCCACCATGGGGATCACCCGCGCATAGTTCAAGCGCGTCGGGCCAATCACGCCGACCACGCCAACGACACGGCCGTCGCTACCCCGGTAAGGCGCGGCTATGACCGAAGAACCGGAAAGGGAAAAGAGCTTGTTTTCCGAGCCGATGAAGATTTTCGTCGCGCTCCCCGCCAGCGCGCTTTCCAGCAGGCGGGAAATTTCCTGCTTGCCCTCCAGCTGTTCCAGCAACTGCCGCACCCGCTCCAGATCAGCTGCGGTGCCGTCATCCAGCAGATGCGCCTGCCCCCGCACGATCAGCACCGGGCGATCATCGGCGTCCTGCGACCAGACCGCGATCCCGCGCGCAACCAGTTCCCGCGCCGCGCCCTGCAACGCGGTCCGCTCGCCCTCCAGCTCCCTTTGAAGAGCGTCGCCCGCTTCGCGCAGCGTCATGCCCGAAAAGCGCGCGGACATGAAGTTCGCCGCCTCATTAAGCAGGCCGGGCGTCACACCCGCAGGCATGTCGAGCACGCGATTTTCGACCGAACCATCCTGCCCGACCAGTACGGCCAGCGCTTGACGGTGATTGAGCGGCACGAAGCCGAATTGCCGCATCACCGGCTCCCGCTTTGGCACCATGACGATGCCAGCACAGGCCGAAAGTCCGGACAAAGCAGCGGTTGCCGCAGACAAGGCTTCCTCGATCGGGCCTCCCTCGGCAACACCCGCTTCGATCGCGCGGCGTTCCTCCGGCGAAGGTTCCGCCGCTTGCATCATGCCGTCGACGAAGAGCCGCAAGCCCGTTTCGGTGGGCATGCGCCCGGCGGAAGTGTGCGGAGCGGCGAGCAGCCCCAACTCCTCCAGATCCTGCATGACATTACGGATGGATGCAGGCGACAGGCTGAGCGAGGCAATCTTGCTGATGGTGCGCGAACCGACAGGTAGACCGGTGCCGAGATAACTCTCGACCACCAGACGGAAAACGTCGCGCGCCCGCTCATTCAGTTCGGTAACCGGTGTGACCGCCATGCGCCCTATCTAGGTGAGCAACTGATCGCACTCAAGCCGGACTAGCGAACAGTCGAAGGCTTCACCATGGCGTCGATGTCGAGCATGCGGGGAATGGCGGCAATAGTGGCGCGCAGCTTCCCATAGCTGGCATCCATGCATCCCGACTGGAACTCCAGCCGCGTGGCGGGCCGCTCGTCCCTTGTCCATTCGATCGTGTAACCCGGCATGTCGGTCGCAAAACGGGTGCAATTTTCGCCGTTGCTGATCCGCCTGACTGTTCCCGCTGCCGGGCGGAACTGTGCCAGCGCGGTGCGGAAGCGGCGATATTGCGCCGGGGTCACGGTAAAGCGCGTGGCGCCGGGGACAGAGGTGAAGCGCTCCGGCTCCAGCAGGCCCGACCCGTCGGGCGTCACCTGCAGGCTGTAGCTTGGACAAACGCCGAAGCAGGGCCCTGCCGAGAAACGGATCGTATCGCCGGCCGCTACCGGCTTTTCCAGTTCGGGCCTCTCGCCCGAACAGCCGGCGATCAGGGCTGCGCCCGCCAAAATCATCATCCAACGCAATTGCATGCCCGCTTCCTACCATCTTTCGCACGTATCGCCACTGGCAAGACGGCGCTCCCGGCGCTAAGCCGCACCGACTGAACCCTTCGGAGAAGATTTTTATGCGTCCTTCCGGCCGCGCGCCAGACCAGATGCGCGCGATTACCATGGAGCCCGGCTTCACCATCCATGCCGAGGGCAGCTGCCTCGTCAGCTTCGGCGATACGCGCGTGCTGTGCACCGCTTCGGTGGAGGAGAAGGTGCCGCCCTTCCTGCGGGGCAAGGGTTCCGGTTGGGTTACGGCGGAATATGGCATGCTGCCCCGCGCCACGCACACGCGTGGCAGCCGTGAAGCGGCCAAGGGCAAGCAATCGGGCCGCACACAGGAAATCCAGCGCCTGATCGGCCGGTCGCTGCGCACTGTGGTAGACCTCAAGAAGCTGGGCGAGCGGCAAATCGTCGTCGACTGCGACGTGATCCAGGCCGACGGCGGCACCCGCACCGCCGCTATCTCCGGCAGCTGGGTCGCGCTGCGCATCGCCATCGACAAGCTGCTGGCGTCGGGCGCACTGACCGAAGACCCCATCATCCAGAAGGTCGCCGCGATCAGCTGCGGCATCTATGAAGGCACGCCGGTTCTGGACCTCGACTATGCCGAGGACAGCAATGCCGAAACCGACGCAAACCTGATCCTGACCGGCGATGGCAAGTTCGCCGAGGTGCAGGCGACCGCCGAAGGCGCGGCCTATGATGAGGAAGAGCTGCTGCGCCTGCTGCGCCTGGCCCGGATCGGCTGTGCGCAGATTTTCGCCGCGCAAGAGGCTGCGGTTACCGGGGCGTCCGGGCGGTAATAATCTCCTTCACGTCACCCCGGGCTTGACCCGGGGTCCCGCTTTCTCTTGATTGAGCTTGGATAAGGAAGCGGAATCCCGGTTTAAAAGCCGGGATGACGTAAAGAGTGAAAGCCCAAAATCATAATGAGTGACGATTTCGGACAGGAACAGGCAATCCGCAAGCTGGGCCCCGGCAAGCTGGTGATCGCCAGCCATAATCCCGGCAAGGTGCGGGAGATTGGCGATCTGCTTGCTCCCTTCGGGATCGAGACGGTGTCGGCAGGCGAGCTGGACCTGCCTGAGCCCGAAGAAACCGGCACGACCTTCATCGCCAATGCTGAGCTGAAGGCGATGCAAGCGGCGGACCTGTCCGGCCTCCCCGCGTTGGCGGACGACAGCGGGCTGTGCGTTGAAGCCTTGAATGGCGATCCGGGCATCTTTTCCGCGCGTTGGGGCGGAGAGACGAAGGACTTCGGCATCGCCATGCAGCGCGTTTGGGAGGCGATCGAGGCCAAGGGGCCTGACGCCGGGCATGGCGCACATTTCATCTGCGCGCTGGCGCTCGCCTGGCCCGATGGCCATGTCGAGGCCTTCGAGGGGCGCGTCGATGGCATCATCAGCTGGCCGCCGCGTGGCGACAAGGGCTTCGGCTATGACCCGATCTTCCAGCCGCTGGGCCACACGATCAGCTTCGGCGAAATGGACCCGCAGAAAAAGCATGCGATGAGCCATCGCGCCGATGCCTTTGCGCAGCTGGTGGCGACTATATTCTGATAATCAGCGTGGGCGCTGTTCGCCCACGCCTGCAAATTGCGTGGCATGCGGACTGTCATCCTCGTCCAGCGGACCCTTACCGAAGCTGTTTCCTGCCGGGAAATAGCGGCAGACGAGATAGTCATCATTCTGGCCCTCGGCGACAGCGCACCCGACCTTCCGCGTGCCGCGCCAGATCATCTGCGTGTAGTGACCGACATCCTCCCAGCGGCCGGATGAGCTGATGTCGGGCAGCTTGCCAGCGCGGCGGAACAGGCGCTTTTCATCGAGAAAGGCGCCGATCATCACGTCATAGGCATAGAGGCGGCGCGGGCCCATCCAGAGATTTTCGCCGCTGGGGACGGTGCGGGATGCACGGGGGGAATGCTGGAAACGGCTTGTTGTCGCCATCTGCCCGGCGTAGCGGGCGGCATCCTGCGCCAAGGCGCTGTCCCAGGCGAGCGGCGCAAGACCGAGCGACTCACGCTCTTCATTATGTATGCCGAGCACGACCTCGCGAAGGAGTATGTCGCTCCGCTCCGCCTCTACCATGCCATAATAGGCCGCGGGCATGACCGGTTGGGCGCGCGTGGCGCCGCTGGGCGGCGAGGCTGAAACAGGAGCGACAGCACCGACGCTCGCTATCGCCAGCATTGCTGGCCGTGCGGTACAAAGCCGTCTAAGAACGCCCCCACTCATGTCCCTGCCCCTGACCGATTCCACCGGCACCGCGCCCGAACCTATGGCCCTATATGTGCATTGGCCATTTTGCGTTTCCAAATGTCCTTACTGCGACTTTAACAGCCATGTCCGGGCCGAGATCGACAATGATGCGTGGGGTGCGGCGCTCCTGAACGATCTCGCCTATGAAGCAGGGTTGACCGGAGGACGGCCGCTATCATCCATCTTCTTCGGCGGTGGCACGCCTTCGCTGATGCCGCCTGAAATCGTCGCCAGCATCATCGACGCTGCTGCCAACCATTGGCAGCTGACGCCGGATATGGAAATCACGCTGGAAGCCAACCCCAGTTCAGTGGAGGCCGCCCGCTTCGCCGATCTGGCGCGTGCGGGCGTCAACCGGGTGTCGCTGGGCGTTCAGGCCTTGGACAATCAGGCGCTGCACTTCCTCGGCAGGGCGCATGATGTCGGCGAAGCACTAGCGGCGCTGGATACAGCGCAATCGGTCTTCGGCCGGGTGAACCTGGACCTCATCTACGCGCGGCCGGACCAGAGCGAGATGGACTGGGAAGCGGAGCTTGCACAAGGCCTGTCCTTTGGCACCGACCATATATCGCTGTATCAGCTGACGATCGAGCCGGGCACGCGGTTCGCCACATTGGTGGCGCAAGGCAAGCTTACCCCGGCTGATCCAGACCATGCCGCTACGCTGTACGAGCAAACCCAGGCGATGACCGCAGCGGCTGGCCTGCCCGCTTATGAAATCAGCAACCACGCCAAAGCGGGTCAGGAGAGCCGCCATAATCTGACCTATTGGCGGTACGGCACCTATGCCGGGGTCGGCCCCGGCGCACATGGACGGCGCGGAGGCATGGCGACGCTCAGGCACAAGAAGCCGGAAAACTGGATGGGCGCGGTCCAGCGCAACGGCCACGGCCTTCAAAGCGAAGAGCTGCTGACGCGCGAAGATCGCGGACGCGAGGCGTTGCTGATGGGATTGCGGCTGGCGGAAGGCGTGGACCTGAACCGCATATCGGCGCTTTCGTCTCTGCCGGTCGAGCAGTTGATCGATGAGGAAGCCGTGGCGCGGCTTGCAAAGCTGGACCTGATCGAACGGCGGGGCCAGCTTCTTAGGATCACGCCAGCGGCCATGCTGCTGCTGGACGCGATCCTGCCGGAAATTGTGAGCGTTTAGCGCAAAGCGCTTTTTGTTCGAAACCACCCAACCCCGTCCGAGCTGAGCTCGTCGAAGCCCTCTTCTTCAAAAAAGAAAGCCCTTCGACAGGCTCAGGACGAACAGTATCAAGAGAGCTTGCCGCTTATTAAGCGCAACGCGCGCGATCAGTTCGCCGAAGCCACACCCTCGTCAGTCATCAGCTGCTGAAGCTCACCCGCTTCATACATTTCCATCATGATGTCGCTGCCGCCGACAAACTCGCCCTTTACATAGAGCTGCGGGATGGTCGGCCAGTCCGAAAAGGCCTTGATCCCCTGCCGCACCAGCTGGTCCTGCAACACATCGACCGATTCATAGGCGACGCCCAGATGATCAAGAATGGCCACCGCGCGGCTGGAAAAACCGCATTGGGGGAACAGCGGCGTGCCCTTCATGAAGAGAACCACGTCGCTGCTGTTCACAATTTCGGCGATCCGCTGATGCACGGCGTCGGTCATGGGTTGGTCCAGTCCTGTCGGGCGCCGCACTCACAAGGCGGCGCGCATGATAAATGATTGCGGTTAGTTGGGAACGGCAGTGGTCAGTTGCAAGGCGTGGAGCACCCCGCCCATACGCCCGCCAAGCGCGGCATAGACGGCGCGCTGCTGCGCGACCCGGCTCATGCCGCGAAAGCTTTCGGCGACGACGCGCGCCGCATAATGATCGCCATCACCGGCAAGGTCGGTGATTTCGACCTCCGCATCGGGGATGGCCGCCCGGATCATGTCCGCAATGTCTTCGGCAGCCATCGGCATGGGATCAGGTCCGTCCTGCTTATTGCGCTTCGATGAAGTGGCGGCGCGCGATCACCTGCTGCTCTTCCAGAGCAGAGCGGACGCCCGCCTCGTCGATGTCGAGGCCCGCCTGCGTCATGTCGCCCACCAGCTTGCGGATGACGTCTTCGTCGCCCGCTTCCTCGAAATCGGCCTGGACCACGGCCTTGGCATAGGCGTCAGTCTCTTCCGGCGTCAGGCCCATCCTGGCCGCGGCCCATTCGCCGAGCAGCCGGTTCCGCCGCGCCTGGATGCGGAACTGCATCTCCTGGTCATGGGCGAACATATTTTCAAAGGCCTTTTCGCGATCGTCGAAAGTGGTCATGCCTGCGCCTTGTAAAAAGAAGCTGAAGTCTCAATCCAGATAGGAAAGTCGGGCCGCTTACGCAACGGCGGGAACGAGCCAAGGCCGCACGCCTGCGTCCTTCGCCTCGAACTGGCTGATCGTGTCCGCCTGCCCCAACGTCAGGCCGATCTCATCCAGCCCGCCAAGCAGGCAATGCTTACGGAACGGGTCGATCTCGAACTGGAAGCGGTCCTGGAACTGGGTGGTGACCGTCTGATGCTCCAGATCGATATGGATGGGATCGGTCTTTGCCACTTCCATCAGCCGGTCGATCGCCTCCTGCGGCAGGACGACGGTCAGGATGCCATTCTTGAACGCATTGCCCGAAAAAATGTCGGAGAAGCTGGGCGCGATCACCACCTTGATACCCAAATCAGCAAGCGCCCAGGCGGCATGTTCACGGCTAGACCCGCAGCCGAAATTATCGCCCGCGATCAGGATCGGGCTGCCCGCATATTCCGGGTCGTCAAAGACGTTACCCGGTTCCTTGCGCAACACCTCGAACGCGCCTTTGCCCAGGCCAGCGCGGGAAATGGTCTTCAGCCAATGTGCCGGGATGACGATGTCGGTATCGACATTCTTCATCCCGAACGGATAGGCCTTACCCTCAACGATATTCAGCTTGTCCATCAATGCGCCCGCTTGGTCTCCAGGCGGCGGCTGTCTTCCGCCCGCCCGAGGGTCGCCGCCATCGCGGCACTGGCCAGCGCGCCAAGCGCCAGCACCCAGAATACCTTTTTCATGCGACCACCTCTCCCTGCTTCTCGTTGAGCAATTCGCGCACGTCCGTCAAATGGCCGGTGATGGCCGCAGCCGCTGCCATCTCGGGCGAAACAAGATGCGTCCGCGAGCCAGGACCCTGACGGCCCATGAAGTTGCGGTTGCTGGTGGAAGCACAGCGCTCGCCCGCCGGAACCTTGTCCGGGTTCATGCCGAGACACGCCGAGCAACCGGGTTCGCGCCATTCGAAGCCAGCCTCGATGAAGACACGGTCCAGCCCTTCGGCCTCCGCCTGCTCCTTCACCAGGCCGGAGCCGGGAACGACCAGCGCCTGCTTGATCCCGCCAGCGATATGACGGCCCTTCAGCAGCGCAGCGGCGGCGCGAAGATCCTCGATCCGGCTGTTGGTGCAGCTTCCGATGAAGATATGCTCGACGCTCACATCCTCCATCCGCTGTCCGGCGGTGAGGCCCATATAGTCGAGCGACTTCTTTGCGGCTGCGCGCTTGGATGCGTCAGCGAAGCTTTCTGGATCGGGAACGACGCCGGTCACGGGCACCACGTCCTCGGGGCTTGTGCCCCAAGTGACGTTGGGCACGATATCGGCGGCATCGATCACGATCGTCTTGTCGAAATGCGCGCCTTCATCGGTTTGCAGCGTCTTCCAATAAGCGACGGCAGCATCCCAATCGGCGCCCTTGGGCGCCATGGCCCGACCCTTCAGATATGCGAAAGTCTTCTCGTCCGGCGCAAACAGGCCAGAGCGCGCGCCCGCCTCGATCGACATGTTGGCGACGGTCAGTCGGCCTTCGATCGACATGTCGCGGAAGACGGAACCGCGATATTCCATGACATAGCCAGTGCCGCCCGCCGTGCCGATACGGCCGCAGATGGCGAGTGCCACGTCTTTGGGCGTGACCCCGAAGCCCAACTCGCCCTCGACCACGACTTCCATCGTCTTCGATTGCTTCAGCAGCAGCGTCTGCGTGGCGAGCACATGCTCGACTTCCGACGTGCCGATGCCGAAGGCGAGCGCGCCCAGGGCGCCGTGCGAACTGGTGTGGCTGTCGCCGCACACCAGCGTCGTGCCCGGCAGGGTGAAGCCCTGCTCCGGTCCCACGACGTGGACGATGCCCTGCTCCCGATCAGCATCGCCGATCAGGCGGACGCCGAATTCCGGCGCATTCCGTTCGAGCGCGGCGAGCTGCTGCGCGCTTTCGGGATCGGCTATCGGGATGCGGTTGCCCTGCGCATCGCGGCGCGGCGTGGTGGGCAGATTATGATCCGGCACCGCAAGCGTCAGGTCGGGGCGGCGCACCGGCCGACCAGCCATGCGCAGCCCCTCAAATGCCTGGGGACTCGTCACCTCATGAACAAGGTGGCGGTCGATATAGATGAGGCAGGTTCCATCGGGACGCCGTTCTACGACATGCGCATCCCAGATTTTTTCGTACAACGTGCGAGGCTTGACCATGATCATTTCCCCCTAGCCCTAGAGCGGGCGCGGCGAAAGGGGCTTGGGGCCAATATTTACTGTCTCCCGCCATAATATGCCTGGCAAATGGGGTCAGGACGCGCGGTAATCCTCCACGATGCGGCCAGCAGCGCCCACTTCCGCTTCATGGCTTTCTTCCCGCCAGGTCTCGGCAAGCGCAGCCGCTTCCCATTCGCGCATGGCGGGTTGGCCCAGCATATGATCAACCCACCCCCGCGCCACCGGCCCGACCTCAAGATCATAGGTCCGCACTCGAAAGGCGACCGGCGCGTAGAAGGCGTCAACAGCACTAAAATCAGAGCCAGCAAGGAACGGTCCGCCAAAGCGCTTCAGCCCCTCCCCCCATAGTTCCGACAGCCGGGCGATGTCGCGGTTGAGGTGGGGCGACGGCATGTCCATTTCCACGCGCACACCCACATTCATCGGACACTCGTTGCGCAGGGTTGCAAAGCCGCTGTGCATTTCCGCGACCGCGCATTGGGCAAAGGCACGCGCTGCTTCGTCCTGTGGCCAGACCCCCGGATGACGATCGGCAAGATAAAGGGTGATGCCCAGCGAGTCCCACAAGGTCCGATCGCCATCGATCAGCACCGGGACTTGGCCAGTCGGGGAGAATGACCGAAAGGCCGCATAGTTGGTGCTCTGCCCAAATGGCTCGATCTGGTCTTGGAAAGGGATGGCAAGCGCCTTCATCAGCACCCAGGGACGCAAGGACCAGCTGGAATAATTCCGGTTCGCGGTGATCAGCGTGTAGGGCATTGGCGCTCTCCCGTCGGATCTGATGCCTGCACGATAGGCGTGCCGCTGTCCGGACGGAAGCGCAAAGCGGCAGGCCTGCGCGAGCGGCTGCCACTTTGCAAAAAGCCCGCTGCCGAACCTGTCGGCGGCGGGCTTTCCGTCATATCAGCGCAAGCGGCCCAGCCGGTGGTACAGGTTGGCGAACTTCACCGATTCCGGCGTATCTTTCACCTTCTGCAGATAGTCCGCCACCGCCGTCCTGAGCAGCGAGAAATCCTCGGTCGAGAAAACCGCGCGGGACCTTGTAGGTTCAGTCATTTCGTCCTCCTTTCCTCGTAGTTCAGGCCGCGAACTGGTTCATCGTATTGTGCGCGCCGCCAGCCTTCAGTGCGGCTTCGCCAGCGAAATATTCCTTGTGATCATCGCCGATGTCGCTGCCGGCCATATTCTGGTGCTTCACGCAGGCGATGCCTTCGCGGATCTCGCGGCGCTGGACACCCTCGACATAGCCGAGCATCCCGGCCTCGCCGAAATATTCACGCGCGAGATTGTCGGTCGACAGGGCAGCCGTGTGATAAGTTGGCAGCGTGATGAGGTGATGGAAGATGCCCGCCCGCGCTGCGGCGTCCTTCTGGAAGGTGCGAATCTTCTCGTCAGCCTCGCGACCAAGGTCGGTCTCATCATAGTCGGCGCTCATCAGGCGAGCGCGATCATAGGCCGAGACGTCCCTGCCCTCTGCCTGCCAGCTGTCGAACACCTGTTGGCGGAAATTCAGCGTCCAGTTGAAGCTCGGCGAATTATTGTAGACTAGCTTGGCGTTCGGGATGACCTCGCGGACACGGTCCACCATGCCCGCAATCTGTTCGACATGGGGCTTTTCGGTTTCGATCCACAGTAGATCGGCACCGTTCTGAAGCGAGGTGATGCAGTCCAGAACGACCCGGTCCTCGCCAGTGCCGGGGCGGAACTGGAAGAGGTTCGACGGCAGACGCTTGGGGCGCAGCAGCTTGCCGTCGCGGGCAATGACGACATCGCCGCGCAGGGTCGATGGGTCGACAACCTCCTCGACATCCAGGAAGCTGTTATACTGATCGCCAAGGTCGCCCGGCTCGCGGCTGAAGGCAATCTGCTTGGTAAGGCCAGCGCCCAGCGAATCGGTGCGAGCCACGATGATGCCGTCATCGATGCCGAGCTCGAGAAAGGCATAGCGGCATGCGCGGATCTTCGCGAGGAAGTCCTCGTGCGGAACGGTGACCTTGCCATCCTGATGCCCGCACTGCTTTTCGTCCGAAACCTGATTTTCGATCTGGAGGGCGCAGGCACCGGCCTCGATCATTTTCTTGGCCAGCAGATAGGTTGCCTCGGCATTGCCGAAGCCCGCGTCGATGTCTGCGATGATCGGGACGATGTGGGTTTCGTGATTGTCGATCGCGTTGGCCAAGCGGTGGACCTCAACCTCGTTCCCTGCTTCGCGCGCCTTGTCGAGGTCGCGGAAGAGCATGCCGAGTTCACGGGCGTCGGCCTGGCGCAGGAAAGTGTAGAGTTCCTCGATCAGCGCGGGGACGCTGGTCTTTTCGTGCATCGACTGGTCGGGCAGCGGGCCGAATTCGGAACGCAGCGCCGCGACCATCCAGCCGGAGAGGTAGAGATATTTGCCCTTGGTCGTGCCGAAATGCTTCTTGATGCTGATCATCTTCTGCTGGCCGATGAAGCCATGCCAGCAGCCGAGCGACTGGGTGTAGTTTGCCGGGTCAGCGTCATAGGCGGCCATGTCGCGGCGCATGATGGCGGCGGTGTAGCGGGCGATGTCGAGGCCAGTGGGGAAGCGGTTCTGGAGGCGCATCCGGGCGATGGAGTCGGCGGCGATGCCGTTCCAGCCTGGTTCCGTGCTCAGCAATGTGGCGGCCTGGGTTATGTGTTGGGCGTAGGTCACTGGTTTTCCCCTCAATGAAATAGCGAGTTGAAAGCGTTTTGGGGGAAATGAGACCGGGCCGGGAGGGGGCGTGAGGTTCAGTTGTCGATCTTTACAAACTTCTTCTGTATAGTTGTAAACATCTGCACAGGAGCGCGCGCGAAGATGGCCAAGGATCGTCCCGTCTATATGGGCCCGCGCTTGCGGCGGTTGCGACGCGAGCTGGGGCTGACGCAGTCGGACATGGCGGCGGACCTGGAGATTTCCGCATCCTATGTCGCGCTGCTGGAGCGGAACCAGCGGCCGCTGACGGCGGACATGCTGTTGCGGCTGGCGCGCACTTACCGGATGGACATGAGCGAGCTGGCGGGTGACGGTGGCGCGGAGCAGACGGCGCGGTTGCAGGCGGTGCTGAAGGACCCGATGTTCGCCGACATCGACCTTCCCGCGCTCGCCATGCAGGACGTCGCGGTCAATTATCCGGGGTTTAGCGAAGCGCTGCTCCGGCTGCATACCGCCTTTCGGGAAGAGCAGCTGGCGCTGGCGGATCGGAGCGGCGACCGCACCGAGACACCGGAACAAGCTCCCGATCCATCGGCCGATGCCCGCCGCTTCCTGGGCGCGCGGCGCAACAGCTTCCCGCTGCTGGACGAAGTGGGCGAAAGGCTCGCGGCGGAAATGGAACAGGCGGGCGGCATCGCGGCATGGCTGAAGAGCAAGCATGGCCTGCGCGTCCGCCGCCTGCCGCCCGATGTCATGGCAGGGTCGATGCGCAGGCTGGACCGGCATCGCGACGCCGTGTTGGTCAATGATGCGCTGGACGGAGCCAGCACCGCTTTTCAGCTGGCAATCCAGATCACCTATCTGGAAATGCGCGGCGAGATGGAGATGCTGCTGAAGGATGGGCAGTTTGCCAGCGCGAGCGGGCGGCAACTCGCCCGGCAGGGTCTCGCCAATTATGGCGCTGCCGCCATCCTGATGCCCTATGGCGCCTTTGCCAAAGCGGTGGAGGCGCGGCGCTATGATGTCGAGGGACTGGCCCGGCAGTTCGGCACCAGCTTCGAACAGACGGCGCACCGGTTGACCACGCTGCAAAAGCCGGGGCAGGAACGGGTGCCCTTCTTCTTCCTGCGCGTCGATAAAGCGGGGAATATCAGCAAGCGGCTGGACGGTGCGGGATTCCCCTTTGCCCGCCATGGCGGATCATGCCCGCTCTGGTCGATCCATCATGTGTTCGATCGCCCGGACGAGGTGGTTACGCAGTGGCTGGAATTGCCCGACGGTCAGCGTTTCTTTTCGATCGCGCGCAGGGTGACGGCGGGTGGTGGCGGCTGGGGCGCGCCGCGTGTCGAGCGCGCGATTGCGCTTGCCTGCGCGGCGGACCATGCCCATCGGCTGATCTACACGCAGGGGTTCTACTCGCAGGGGATGGGGCCATCGGAGCCGACGCCAATCGGCCTCACTTGCCGCCTGTGCCACCGCAACCAGTGCATGGCCCGTTCAGCGCCGCCCATCGGGCGCGAGATGCTGCCAGAAGATTTCCGCCGGGGTTATGCGCCCTTTGGCTTTGCCGACAGTTGAATGCAGGGCCGTAACTCTGAGCCCGAGCGCGTGTCGAATCAGCCTGCGGCGCGCGCCTGCGGTACCGAGTCGCCGGGAGATGACGCGAGCCAATCCAGCGCCTGCTGCTCAGTTTCGAAATAGACATAGGAGCAGTCGGGATGCTGCGTGCGCTTCGTCTGCATGCGCAACAGCATCGACGGCGACACTATGGCGACCCGCCCGGTATCGGCATTCTGCATGTTTTGGGAAATGCGGCCGAGCGCCTCGTTCACTTCCACGGTATGGATTTCCGTGCGGCAGATATTGACGAGGCTGTCGCATGCCGGGTCAGCGATGCGCGCGGCTTCTTGGATCGCACGGCTGAACTGATGGGCGACATCGAGATTCCAGAAGCCGTAGGTACTGACACGCATAAGTTTGCGCTCGCGATCATAGCTGACCTCGAAAAACCCATCCAACTTCCACATACATCCTCCCACGGCGAGGAACATTCAGTCCCCTCGCAAATCCAGCCAGGCAACCACATCATTATCGGTCGCGATAAATAGCCCGTCCTGAATCTCTTCGGGCTGTTGCTGCGCGATATGCACGGCTTCGCTTAACGGGCCGTAAAAAAGCGTCGTGGCGGCGCCACCTTCTTCGCTGTCGCTTAGATGGTAGAGGCGGACGGTGGCGGAATCATAGGTGCTGCGCATGGCGGCATTATCGGGCGCAGCGGTCCGCCACGCAAGCGAACCGGTTAGCGGCGGTCGGTGACCTTGATGCCGCTCGCCAACCGATTCGCGCCGATCTTCACAGGGTCGGCGGTGAAGTTGGCGACGAAGCTGCTGCTGCGTTGCAGGCCCGGCACGAAGGAGGCGCTGTTGCCCGCGATCGACAAGCCGCTGCTGTCATGTTCGCGGCCTTCGGGCGCGACGGTGATGAAGGCGCTGTGATTGTCCTTGTCGCGGCCCTGCACCATTTCATTGCCGCTGATCTCACCACTCGCCCCGTTGGACAAGTCGATCATATAGTTGGTGAGATGACCATGGCTGTCGTCGAAACTGTTGCCGGTGATGGCGACGCGCGGCGTACGGGTTTTCAGATAATGACCGCCATCGCCCTGGTCGAAGCGCGAGCGCGTGACCTTCAGGCTGCCATAGCGGCCGATATAGATGCCATGGGCGCAGTCCAGGTCGCGATCGCAGCGGCCAAGATGGCGGAAGGTGGATTTGTCGATGGTGACGCTGTTGCCCGGCGCGTCGCCGCTCAAAATGCCCTGCTCGCTGTTGCGGAACAGGCTGTTGGCGACGGTCAGGTTGCCGCTTTCCAACCGGATGCCTGCGCCATTGCCGTCAGGCACACGCAGATTCTGGAAGACGATGCCATCGACGTTGCTCGAACGGCCGCGCAGCACCAGCGCCGCCTTGCCCTCGCACGGCACGCCGTCGAGGACGACGCTGCCCGGCGTCTGGGCGCGAAAGCTGATGTCGCCACCCTGCTGCACCGCGCATTGGGCATAGGTGCCGGGCGCGATCAGGATCGTGCCCTTGCCATTGCCGATCGCCGCCACCGCATCCTTGAGCGCGCTATAGCCCCGCCCGCTTTCCGCCACGGTGAAGGGCGTGGGCATGCCCTGCGCCAGGGCAGCGGCACCAGCGGCGGCGGAAACGAGCAGGATCGTGGAGAGGATGCGCATATCTAAAGTCATAGGCGTGGGTGACAGAGCGGCCAATGCGGTGTCGTGGTTAACAAAATCCTGTTACGGGACAGGTGGGGTCGATCGAGCGGGCGAGCTTGCGCTTGCGGGTACGCTTCTCAATGGAAATCACCCGTTCGGGCTGAGCCTGTCGAAGCCCCTCCCTTTCTTCTGAGTAATTTACTTTGAAGAAGTAGAGCCCTTCGACAAGCTCAGGGCGAACGGGGGAGAGGGAAAATGATCGGGCGATCCTCGCTTTAAAGTATCGCCGGCCGTCTAAAGGCTTCAACTCGGGCGGCTTAGACCCTAAGCCTGTCCTACGCATGACCGTGGCTGCCCCCCTGCTTCGATCCATGGCTGTCCTGATGGGCGCGGCCGCGATGGTCGCGGGCTGTTCGCAGGAGGCGAGCGGGCCGGTGGCGGTGAGCGTCATTGGAACGGCCGCCGACTTTGCAAAACCACTGGAAAACCTGCCCGATCCCGGCGCGAAGCTGATTCTGGAGGCGACGGCGCAGGGACTGGTCGCCTTTGACGCAAGCGGCGAGATATTGCCTGCGCTCGCCCAGCGATGGATCGTCGAGGAGGATGGGCGCAGCTACATCTTCCGCCTGCGCCGCGCCCAATGGCCCGACGGGTCGAAGGTGACGGCAGGCGATGTCGCGCGGCTGCTGACGGCACGGATCGAGGCGCTGCGGCGGCTTGATCCGGACGGACCGCTGGACGCGGTCGAGGCGGTCGTGCCGATGACCGGCGAGGTGATCGAAATCCGCCTGTCCCATCCCCGGCCCTATTTGTTGCAGATGCTGGCGCAGCCGCAGATGGGCCTGCTGTCGCGTCAGGGCGGCACCGGTCCTTATCGCCGCGAGAAATGGGGCAAGGCGTCGATGCTGACGCCGATAGACCGGGCAAGCGGCAGCGACGATGGCGACGAGGCGAAGGCGGAGGCGTGGGAGACGCGCATCCTGCGCGCGGAACGGGCCGCGCTGGCGATCATCCGCTTCCGGGAGCGCAAGGCGGAGGCCGTGCTGGGCGGGCGCTTTGCCGACCTGCCGCTGCTGGTGCCCGCAGGCATTGACCGCGACGCGGTGCGGGTCGATCCCGTGCAGGGGCTGCTGGGCTTTGCTGTGACCGGCAAGGGCAAGCTGCTGGACGATGATGGTGTACGCCGCGCGATCAACATGGCGATCGACCGCAGTCAGCTGCCGATCCTCTTTCCCTTAGGGGGTTGGGCGATCACCGAGCAGATCGTGCCCGCGCAGATCGACCTGCCGCGCATGCCGACGGCGCCGGATTGGTCGGGCATGCCGCTGGAGGAACGGCGCGCAGCGGCGAGCGCCGTCATCAGCCGGTGGCGCAGCGATAATGGCGACCCACCCTCGCTGCGCGTTGCTTTGCCAGAAGGGCCGGGCGCGACGAGCCTGTTCGCGCTCATCCGCCATGATCTGGGGCTGATCGGCCTTGCTGCCGAGCGTGTGGCGATGAAGTCGGACGCCGACCTGCGCCTGGTCGATGAGGTCGCCGCTTATGACAGCGTGCTCTGGTATCTCGGCCGCGTGGGCTGCGCGCGGAAAGTGCATTGTTCGCAGGAGGCCAATGCGCAGCTGCTGAGCGCCAGCCTGGCGAGCAGCGCAGAGGAGCGGATGGCGCGGGTGGCGCAGGCCGAGGCGCTGATGCAGGCGCATAACGGCTATATCGCCCTGGGCGCGCCGGTACGCTGGTCGCTGGTGACGCGGCGGCTGACCGGCTTCATGCCCTCGCCCCGCGCGCGGCATCCATTGAACCATCTGTTCCGCAGCACCAATTAGGGGGCAGGAGGATCAGCCATGGCGTTATCGCAGGACCAGTTTGACCGGATGGTGCGGGATATGCCCGGCTTCGGCCGCGATCCGGCATCGGCGCGGCGGCGGATTGAGGCGATGGAAGCAGTGCTGGAGGGGATGTTCGTCATTCCCGGCACAAATCGGCGGGTCGGGCTGGATAGTCTGGTGGGCCTGATCCCGGTGGTTGGCGACCTCGCGACGGCGGCCATGGGCGCGTGGATCGTGTGGGAGGCGCGCAACCTTGGCATGTCCAAATGGCAGCTGACGCGCATGGCGGCCAATGTCGGATTCGACACGCTGGTCGGCGCGATCCCCTTTGCGGGCGACGTGTTCGACTTCCTGTTCAAGTCCAATACGAAGAACCTGCGCATCATCCGCAAGCATCTGGACAAGCATCATCCTTCGACCGTGACGATCGAGGGTTAGGCGGGGTTCAGGCGAACGCGAAATCCAGGCCGATGTCGGCGGCGGGGGCGGACTGGGTGAGGCGGCCGACGCTGATGTAAGTAACGCCAGTTTCCGCCTTGGCGCGGATGGTCTGGAGCGTGACGCCGCCAGAGGCTTCGGTCGGCACGCGGCCGCCGACGAGGGTGACGGCGCCGCGCAGGGTGGGCGCGTCCATATTGTCGAGCAGCAGGTGGGTGGCCCCGGCGGCGAGCGCGGGTTCGATCTGGTCGACGCGGTCGACCTCCACGATGATGCTTGCGATCCCGGCGGCGGCGCCGCGGCGGACGGCTTCCTCGACGGAGCCCGCAACCGCGACATGATTGTCCTTGATCATCGCCGCGTCCCAAAGGCCCATGCGGTGATTGGTCGCTCCGCCCTGCCGCGTCGCATATTTTTCGAGGACGCGCAGGCCCGGAATCGTCTTGCGCGTGTCTAGCAGGGTCGCGCCGGTGCCCATGATCGCATCGACATAGGCGCGGGTCATGGTGGCTATGCCGGTCAAATGCTGGACGGTGTTGAGCGCGGAACGCTCCGCCGTCAGCATCGCGCGGGCCTTGCCCCGGATGCGCATGATGTCGGTGCCTGGCGCGACGCGGTCGCCGTCCTGGCGGAGCAGGTCGATCTCGACTTCCGGGTCGAGCGTGCGGAAAAAGGCGGCGGCGATGGGGAGGCCAGCGAGCGTCACCGCGTCGCGGCTGTCCATCACGCCTTCAAAGATCGCGTCGGCGGGGATGACTGCTTCGCTGGTGACGTCGCGGCCTTCGGGGCCGAGGTCTTCGGCGAGGGTGGAGGCGATGAAGGCGTCGAGGTCGAAGCCGGGCAAGGTGAAGGTCATCTGGCCTCTCTGTGCATTGATCGGAGTGGGATAGCAAACGCAGGCGGCGCCAACCGCCTCGTCATCCCGGCCTTGAGCCGGGATCCCGCTTTCACACGATTGAACGTAAAGCGGGACCCCGGGTCAAGCCAGGGGTGACGGAAAACAAGGAGCATGCATTAGCGATTGCCCACGTCACCCTTCCCCACCGTACCGCTGGCGAGTTCCAGCATGCGGTCGAGGCTCTTCTTGGCGGCGAGGCGCAGGCCTTCTTCCATTTCGATGCGCGGCTGGAGGTCGCGGAGCGCGAGGTACAGCTTTTCCATCGTGTTGAGCGCCATATAGGGGCAGACGTTGCAGTTGCAGTTGCCGTCAGCGCCAGGTGCGCCGATGAAATTCTTTTCCGGCACCGCCTTGCGCATCTGGTGGATAATGTGCGGTTCGGTCGCGACGATCAGCGTGTCGCCGGTCATCGTCTTGGCATATTGCAGGATGCCGCTGGTGGACCCCACATAATCGGCATGATCGACGATATAGGGCGGGCACTCCGGGTGCGCGGCGATGGGGGCGTGGGGATGCTGGGCCTTGAGCTTTAGCAGTTCGGTTTCGCTAAAGGCTTCGTGGACGATGCAGACGCCGGGCCAGAGCAGCATGTCGCGGTTGAACTTGCGCTTCAAATAACCGCCGAGATGCTTGTCCGGACCGAAGATGATCTTCTGGTCGCGCGGGATTTGGCTGAGGATCGTTTCCGCCGACGAGCTGGTGACGATGATGTCGGAGAGCGCCTTCACCTCGGCGGAGCAGTTAATGTAGCTCAAGGCGATGTGGTCGGGATGCGCTTCGCGGAAGGCCTTGAACTGGGCAGGTGGGCAGCTGTCCTCCAGGCTGCAACCGGCGTCCATGTCGGGCAGGACGACGATCTTTTCCGGGCTCAATATCTTGGCGGTTTCGGCCATGAAGCGCACGCCGCAAAAGGCGATGACATCCGCGTCGGTTTCCGCTGCCTTGCGCGACAGTTCGAGGCTGTCGCCGACGAAATCGGACAGGTCCTGAATTTCAGGCTTCTGGTAATAATGGCCGAGGATGACGGCGTTGCGTTCCTTGCGCAGCCGGTCGATCTCTGCGCGCAGGTCGGTCCCCTGCGGGATTCCGGTGATGGCGTTCATGTCCCTAACTCCTCACGGGCCTTTTCCGCGCCCTAGCGGCGCGCGCGGCCCTTGGCCAGCATCAGTTATATCAGCGCAATTGCCAGCGGCCGTCGCCCGCCGCCTCCGCGACGCCGCGCCCATCAAGATCGATGAGATGGGCAAGGACCGATCGGCCAGCAGCGGAATACAAGCGTGGATCGACGCCCTTGTACATCTGCGCCACCATCGCCGGGATTTCCGACGCGCCATGGCGCTCAAGGAAGCGCAGGATCTGGCCTTCACGTTGCTTGCGATGACCCATCATGCCGCGCACCAGCCGCTGCGGGTTTTGCACCGGCTCGCCATGGGCGGGGTAGTAGATCACATCCTGCCGGTCGAGCAGCCGCTGCATCGATCGCATATAGTCGGCCATGTCGCCGTCCGGGGGCGAGATGACGCTGGTCGACCAGCCCATCACATGGTCGCCGGTGAAGAGCGCATTCTCCTCCAGCAGGGCAAAGCAGAGATGGTTGGAAGTGTGGCCGGGCGTCGCCAGCGCTTCGAGCGTCCAGCCCTCCCCTTCCAGCTGTTCGCCGTCGGCAAGGATGCGGTCGGGACTGTAGGAGGGGTCGAATGCCGCATCGGCGCGCGGGCCGTCATCGTCGAGCACCAGCGGCGCGCAGCCAATGATGGGCGCGCCTGTTTGCGCCGACAGCGGCGCGGCGGCCGGGCTGTGATCGCGATGGGTGTGCGTGCACAGGATCGCACGGACCGGCCGCTCGCCGATGGCGGCGAGCAGCGCGGTGAGATGTGCCTCATCATCCGGGCCCGGATCAATGACGGCGAGGTCGGTCGTGCCCACCAGATAGGTCTGGGTGCCGGTATAGGTGAAGGGCGACGGATTGGGCGCGAGGACGCGGCCGATGCGCGGCGAAATCTGCAGCAGCGTGCCGGTGGGCATGTCGGCCATGTCAGGAGCGGTTGCCATGCGCTCCATGTGCCCATCTGGTGGGGATTTTCAAGGGCTGCTGGATTGTAGGGATTCCGTTCGGGCGAGCCATGGCCTAGAGTCGGGGCATGAGCGCGGGCAGTGATTTGGTGGAAACATGGCGGCAGCATCTGGCGCTGGACCGGCGGCGCTCCACCCATACGGTGCGCGCCTATATGGCGACGGCGGAGCGGCTGATCGCCTTCCTGACCGAGCATCGCGGGGAGGCGATGACGGCGGCGGCGCTGGCGCGGGTGGACCAGGCCGACCTGCGCGCTTTCCTGACAGTGCGGCGGATGGACGGCATCGGCAATGTGTCGGCGGCGCGGGAATTGTCGGCAGTGCGCGGCTTCCTGAAGTTCATCGGCGGCGAGGATGCGCGAGTGCCGGTGTTGAAAGGCCCGAAGGTGAAGCGCGGGCTGCCGCGCCCGGTTTCGCTCGATGAAGCGGTCGCGCTGGCGGAGGATATTGCCGAAACCGCGCGGGAGGGCTGGATTGGGGCGCGCGATTGGGCGGTGCTGCTGCTGCTGTACGGCGCGGGGCTGCGCATTGGCGAGGCGATGGGGCTGATGGGCGATGTGCTGCCGCTGGGCGACACGCTGCGGGTGACGGGCAAGCGGGGTAAGACGCGCATCGTGCCGCTGCTGCCGCAAGTGCGCGCGGCGATCGAGGCTTATGTGGCGGTTTGTCCTTATCCGGCCGGGCGGGAAGAGGCGCTGTTTCGGGGTGCGCGGGGTGGCCCTTTGTCAGCGGCGCTGATCCGGCGCGCGGTGCAGGGCGCGCGGGGAAGGCTGGGGCTGTCGGACCGGACGACGCCGCATGCGTTGCGGCACAGCTTTGCCACGCATTTGCTGGGGCGCGGGGCGGACTTGCGGTCGCTCCAGGAATTGCTGGGGCATGCGAGCCTGTCGTCCACGCAGATTTATACGCAGGTGGACGCGGCGCATCTGCTGGACGTGTATCGGAATGCGCATCCTCGGGCTTGACTCGTTCCCCCTCCCGCCGGCGGGGGGGGGGGAGGGGGGGGGGGGGCGCCACAACCAGGCGGTGCGCCACGGGGAGGGTGGAGCTCGCGCCCACCCCCTGACCCCCGCCCGCCTGCGGGAGGGGGAACAAAGGCGTTACCCCCTCGGCTTCCAGGTCGCCAAGCGCCAGAGGTACAATATCACCGCGCCCACCACGCACGCCGTCGCCGCGGGGCCGACATATTTATCGATATCCCGGAAATTCTGACCCAGCAGATAGCCCGCATAGGCCAGTATGATATTCCAGATCAGCGCACCCCCGGCCGTCCAAGCCAAAAACCGGAAATGTCCCATCCGGAACAGCCCGGCCGGAAGCGAAATCATCGTGCGGAAGGCGGGGAGGAATCGGAAGACGAAGACGACGATCTGGCCATATTTCCCGAAAATATGATCGAGCTTCTCAACGTCCCGCCACTCCAGCGTGGCCCAGCGGCCATAGCGGTCGACCAGGGGCTTCAGGCGATGGAAGCCCAATATATGACCGACGAGATACCAGAAATAATTGCCGACGGTGGTGCCGATCGTGCCCGCCAGCAGCAGCCACTCCATCGCCATGCGGCCTTGCCCGACGCGGATGCCGCCGATGCCCATGATGAGTTCGGACGGCACGGGCGGGAACACATTTTCCAACACCATGAGGAGGAAGATGCCCCAATAGCCGCCCGCGTCGATGAGGTGGAGGACCCAGTCAGTCACACTTCGTCATTCCGGTGGAAGCTGGAATCTCTTTTCAGATGGCATAGCCTGGGGAACGAGATCCCAGCTTTCGCTGGGATGACGATAATATTGCGAGACCCGGGGACTTGGCTCAAGCAGCCACCCGCTCGGCCAGACGCGCGTCGATCGCGTCCCAGATCATGCCGCCGGTATCCGTGCCGTTGAAAGCGTCGATCGACACGATGCCAGTGGGCGAGGTCACGTTAATTTCCGTTAGCCACTCGCCACCGATCACGTCGATGCCGACGAACAGCAGGCCACGGCGCTTCAATTCCGGCCCCATGGCAGCGCAGATTTCCAGCTCGCGATCGGTCAGCTCCGTCTTGGCCGCCGATCCGCCGACCGCGAGATTGGAGCGGATCTCGCCCTCCCCCGGGATGCGGTTGATCGCGCCTGCGATCTCGCCGTCGATCAGGACGATGCGCTTGTCGCCTTGCGCCACGCCGGGGATGAAAGCCTGAACCATGAAGGGCTCGACCCATGAAGCGTTGAACAGTTCCACCAGCGCCGAAATGTTCGCGCCCGATTGGCCGACATGGAAGACCGCATTACCCGCGTTGCCGTACAGCGGCTTGACGACGATCTCGCCATGTTGGCTGAGGAAGCTGCGAACCTCGGCAAGATCGCGGGTGATCATCGTCGGCGGCATGAAGCGCGCATAGTCGAGTACGAACAGCTTTTCCGGCGCGTTGCGGACGGAGGCGGGGTCGTTCACCACCAGGGTCTCTGCCTGCACGCGTTCAAGCAAATGGGTGGCGGTGATGTAGCTCAGATCAAAGGGCGGGTCCTGCCGCATCAGCACGACATCGACGTCGCGGCCGAGGTCGAGCAGCTCTGGCTCACCAAAGGCAAAATGGTCGCCTTCCACCTTCTGCACCTTCACCGGACGCGCCTTTGCCAGCACGCGGCCGTCGCGATAGGTGAGGTCTGGCGCGAGATAATGATAGAGGCGATGCCCCCGCGCCTGCGCCGCCAGCATGATGTGGAAGGTGGAATCGCCTGCGATGTTGATCCCTTCCATCGGGTCCATCTGCACGGCGACGGTGAGGGGGTTGAGCTCAGTCATGTCCAATCCTTTTTCCGGGGATGAAAGGATCAGCCCCCATGCCAGACATTCGCCAGATGGCGCGGCGGACGCCCCGGCGCAAGGAGGATCACGTCGATGCGCATGTCATCGCCCGGCTTGGCGAGGTCGTAGAACAGCATTTCCGCCGCCGCAGCCACGCGCGAAAGACGGCGTTCGTCGATCGCGAGGTCCAGCTCTGCCCCGGTCGCGCGGGCCTTCACCTCGACAAAAGCCAGCATCGCGCCTCGTCTGGCGACAAGGTCCACCTCTCCCGCGGGCGTGCGCATGCGGCGACCAACGATCTGCCAGCCCTTGAGCCGGAGCCACCATGCAGCGATCCGCTCCGCCTGGCGGCCGCGTTTTTCGGCCTGTTGGCGCTTCACCCCTTCAGTTCCAGCGCACGGTCGTAGAGGGCGCGGCGGTCGAGGCCGAGTTTTTTCGCGACTTCTCCCGCGGCCTTGGAGACGGGGAGGCGCTCCATCGCCTCAAGCAGCGCGGCGTCGGCGGCTTCAGCGCTGGCGGGCTGGGCCTCGCCGGGCGGGCCGACGATGACGACGATCTCGCCCTTGGGCGGGGCATCGGCATAGCGGGCGGAGAGTTCGCTCAAAGTGCCAGTGCGGGTTTCCTCGAACGCCTTGCTGATTTCGCGGGACACGGCGGCTTCGCGGTCGCCCAGCCCCTCCGCCATGGCGGCGAGGCTTTCCGACAGGCGCGGCCCGCTTTCATAGAAGATCAGCGTGGCGCGCAGGGCTGCGACTTCGGCGAGGGTGTCGGCGCGAGCCTTTTGCTTCACCGGCAGAAAGCCCATGAAGAGGAAGCGGTCGGTCGGCAGGCCCGACAAAGTAAGCGCGGCGATGGCGGCGCTGGGGCCGGGCAGCGTTATGATGTTGCGCCCCGCCGCGCGCGCATCCCGAACCAGCTTATAGCCCGGGTCGGAGATCAGCGGCGTTCCGGCGTCGGACAATAGCGCCACCGATTCGCTCGCCATCCGCTCGATCAGGCGGGCGCGCACCCCTTTGGCGCTATGGTCATGATAGGGGACCATCGGCCGCTCCGACCCGGCATGACGCAGCAGGCGTGCGCTCACCCGTGTATCTTCCACGGCGATCACATCGGCGCGGCACAGGACATCGGCCGCGCGCGGGCTAAGGTCTCCAAGGTTGCCGATCGGCCCCGCAACGATGTAAAGCCCGGGTTCCAGCCCAGAAGTTGAAGTTTCCATAAGGACGCCAGATGACAGAGACGGATACCCTCCGGCAAGCGGACATGTTCGCGGCAATGAAGCGCGGTGCGCGTATTCTGTTCGCCGCCAGCGCCTTGGCCCTGGCCGCCTGTCAATCGATCGTGCCGCGTGGGCCAGCGCCCGTCCGTCCGTCGGCGCCTGTCCCGACCGGTCCCGACGTGACGCAGGGCCTGCCCACCGATGCGCAGCGCCACCGCGTCGCGCTGCTGGTGCCGATGAGCGGGCCCAATGCGGGCGTCGGCCAGTCGATCGCAAACGCAACCACCTTGGCCCTGCTCGATACCAAGGCGGACAAGGTGCGCATCACCACCTATGACACCAGCATGGGCGCGGCAGCGGCGGCCAACCGCGCGCTGGCGGAGGGCAATCGCCTGATCCTGGGGCCGCTGCTGGCGGAGGATGCGCGGGTCGTCGGGCCGATCGCGGCCAAGGCAAGCGTGCCGGTGATCAGCTTTTCCAACGATGTGAGCGTGGCTGGAAACGGCGTCTACATCATGGGCTACAACCCCAACCAGTCGATCGAGCGGGTGGTCGAATTTGCGAAGGGCAAGGGATTGTCCAAGTTCGCGGCGCTGGTGCCCAAGGGCGTTTATGGCGAGCGGTCGGGCACGTCCCTGCTGCGCGCGGTCGAGCAGGAAGGCGGCACCGTCGTCTCGATGCAGACCTTCGACCGGACGCCTGCTTCGATGACAGCGGCGGTCAAGAAGTTGCAGGCTTCGTCCAGCTATGACGCGCTGCTGATCGCGGACAGCGGGCGGGTGGCGTTGCAACTGGCGCCGATCGTGCGGAAGAATGGCGGCGCGACGGCGCGCCTGCTGGGCACGGAATTGTGGAATACGGACAGCAGCTTGGGGTCCAGCCCTGCGCTGCGCGGCGCCTGGTTCGCCAGCGTTTCTGACGGGCTCTATGGCCAGTTGGCGGGCAAATATCGGGCACGTTATGGCAGCGCGCCGTTCCGGCTTTCGGCTCTAGGCTATGACGCGGTACTGCTGACGGTGCGGATCGCGCGGGATTGGCGGCCAGGTACGCCGTTCCCGGCGGCACGGCTGCGGGATGCGGGGGGCTTTTCCGGGATCGACGGAGCGTTTCGGTTCGGACGCAGCGGGATTGCCGAACGGGCGCTGGAGGTGTCGGAGATTGGGGCGGGCACCTATACCGTAGTGGCGGCTGCACCCAAGGCTTTTGCGGAATAGCAACCCCTCCCCCGTTCGGGCTGAGCCTGTCGAAGCCTCTTCCTTATTAAAAGAAAAGAGAAGCCCTTCGACAGGCTCAGGGCGAACGGAGTGTGGTGGTCAGCTTTTGATCCGCCCCGTCGGCAGGATCAGCGGCCACTCCCCATCAGCCTCGATACAGGCCGAAATCCCGTAAACCTCCGCCAGCCTCTGTTCGGTAAGCACCTCCATCGGCCTGCCATCGGCAACCAGCCGCCCCTTGTCCATCAGCAGCAGCCGGTCGCAATAGCGCGCCGCCATGCCCAGGTCGTGCAGCACCGTCACCACCAGCGACCCGGCGCGCGCCTCGCCCTTGAGCAGATCCATGACATCAAGCTGATGCCCCGGATCAAGCGCGGCGAGCGGCTCGTCAGCGATGAGCGCGGGCGCACCCACCGCCAGCGCGCGGGCGAGGAGGACGCGAGCGCGCTCGCCGCCCGATAGCTCGGTGGCGATCCGGCCCTTCAAATGCAGCACATCGGCGCGGGCAAGGGCGGCGTCGATCATCGCTTCATCCTCTGGCGACAGGCGCGACAGCGGGCCGAGGTGCGGCATCCGCCCGAGCGCCACCAGCCGCTCGACCATCAATGGCCAGTGCAACGTCTGCCCCTGCGGCAGATAAGCCACCCGCCGCGCCACATCCTTCCGGGGCAGGCTGGCGATCGGCGTGTCGTCGATGGACACTGCCCCGCCATCTGCGCCGACGAGGCCGAGCAAGGCGCGGATCAGCGTCGATTTGCCCGCGCCGTTGGGCCCGATAATGCCGACCAGCTGTCCCGGCTCCAGCGCGGCGCTGACTCCACTAACGGCAGGATGACGGCCAAGACGAACGGACAGGTGTAATGCGCGGATGGTCACCATAGCCGCCGCTCCCGCATCAAATGGACGAGGAAGACCGGCACCCCCAGCAAAGCGGTAAGGACGCCAAGCTTCAATTCGCTGCTGGTGGGGATCAGGCGCACGCCGATGTCGGCCAGCGTCAGCAGCGCCGCGCCGCCGAGCAGCGAGGGCAGCAGGATGGCAGACGGGGATCGATCGGTCAGCGGCCGGACGAGGTGCGGCACGATCAGGCCGACAAAGCCGATCGCGCCCGAAACGGCGACCGCTCCCCCCACGCCGATCGCTACCCCCAGCATCATGCGCAGCCGCGCCTTTCCTAGATCGACGCCCAGCGCCTGCGCCCCTTCCTCTCCCAAGGTCAGCGCGTCGAGGCTGCGGCCGTCCGCGATCAGCAGGGTCGCGCCGACGGCGGCGCAGGGCAGCGCGATCCACACATGGGCATAGCTGCGATTTTCAAGGCTCCCCATGAGCCAGCTCATGATCTCCATCGCCGCGAAGGGATTGGGCGAGAGGTTGAGCGACAGGCTGATCCCCGCCCCGGCCAGCGTCGCGACGGCGATACCTGCGAGGATGAGCGTCAGCGGGCTTTCGGACGGCCCCGCCAGCAGGAACAGCGCCCCGATCGCGATCAGGCTGGTGGTGATGGCAAGGATCGGCAGGATCGCAGGATGCAACTGCGCCAACCCGAAATAAAGCGCGCACACCGCCCCCAGCGCCGCGGCATTGGACGCGCCCAGCACCGATGGCTCGGCAAGCGGGTTGCGGAGATAGCCCTGAAGCGCCGCCCCGGCGAGGCCGAGCATCGCGCCGACGATCAGGCCGAGCAGCATGCGCGGCAGGCGCAGGTCGATCAGGATGGCGCGCGCGACTTCATCCCCGCCCCCGGCGAGGACCGCGAGGATGCGAGCTGGCGACAACGGCACGGCGCCAAGCGTCAGCGAGCCAAGCGCCGCCACAAGCGTAAGGACCGCGAGGATGGGGAGGAGCAGTGGATGGCGGCGGGCGCTCATGGCTTGCACGCCAGGATGCTGCTGTTACGGATTGCCATGCTCTCGCGTTGGCTGGAGCGCGTCGCTTTGTGGAGGCGGAACTGGTGGGCAAAAGGATTTTCGCGGCATTGATCGCGCTCGGCCTCACCGGAGCGGCTCCCGCTCCGCAGCCCAAGCGGATCGTGTCGCTGAACACCTGCGCCGATCAATATGTGCTGGCGCTCGCCGATCCGGCGCAGATCATGGCCTTGAGCCCCTATGGTCACGACCCCGAACTGTCGGCGGCTGTCGCCAAGGCGCGGCGCTTCCCGGTGCTGAGGCGCCCAGCCGAAGAGGTGTTGGCGTTGCGGCCCGATCTGGTGATCGGCTTTCCCGATGGCGCAGGCGGCGTGGTGGGCGCGCCCGATGGCCGATGGCGCAAGCTGGGCCTGACGAGTGCGGACAGCTTCACCACCATCCGCGCGCAAATCAGGCAGGTGGCAGCGGCGCTCGGCCAGCGCGCGCGGGGCGAGGCGCTGATCGCGGCCATGGAGCGTGAGCTTGCCGCCCTGCCCCGGCGCAAGCGCGGCGGCGTCGCCGCCTATTATCAGCGGCGCGGCTATATGACGGGCACCGGCACGCTGGTCGATGAATTGATGCGGCGCGCCGGCCTCACCAACCTTGCCACGAAGCTTGGCAAGCCATCGCTGGCGCAAGTGCCGCTGGAAGCGATGATCGCCGCCCGCCCCGACTATCTGATCGTCGAGGAAGGCAGCGAACGGATCGTCGATCAGGGGACGGAGATGCTGCACCATCCCGTGCTGCGATCCATCCCCCGCATCCGCGTGCCGCAAGCCTGGACGGTGTGCGGCGGCCCTGCCTATGTCCAGGCCGCGCGCAGCATCGTGGCGCAGCTCAACGCCACCCCGCGCCGGTAAAGGGGCAAGGCTCACGCCCACCCCATCACCTTTCACCGTCAGAAGCGGACACGCACGCCGCCAAAGGCCGACCGGCCGTAGCTGCTATAGCCATAGACGGTCGCATATTCTTCATCCGCGACATTGTCGATGCGGCCATAGATTTCGAGATGATCGTTGATCGGCAGCGACGCGCGCAGGTCCAGCCGGGCATAGCCGTCATGCTGAATGCGGACGGCCGCGAAGGTCTGTTCATCGAAGATCGAATCATAGCTGTCGCTGACCATCGTCACCGTGGCCCCTGTCGACAGCCCGAACGGCCAGACATAGTCGGCCGACAGGCTGGCGACATTGGCCGGACGGCGCAGCAGGCGCAGTCCTTCATCCACGCTGCCCGGCGAGCGATCCCGCGCATCGACATAGCTGTACGCCGCCGTGACGGTCAGCGCATCGACCGGCCGCACCGCGACCGATCCCTCAACGCCCTTCGCCCGCGTGCGGCCAACATTGCCATAGGCAGCGGCGGCGAAGGTAATCTGGTCGCGCGTGTCACGCTGGAACGCCGTGACGGATATGGTCACGCGACCATCGTCCAAACTTTGGTCGAAGCCGATGTCATAGCTCTTCGAACGCTCCGGCTTCAGCGCAGCATTACCGAACATCGGCGCGTACAACTGGTAGAGCGAGGGCGCCTTGAAGCCTTCGCCATAGCTCAGGCGGAAATTGGTCGCGCCCTTGTTGGGCGTGTAATTGGCGTTGGCGCCGAAGGTCGTGGCACCACCGAACTGGCTATGATCGTCATGGCGCACACCGCCGGTCAGCGATAGTCCGTCCACCGGCTGCACCACGGCCAACGCATAGACGCTGTCGATATTCGCCCGCGCGCTGCCCGGTGCGAACGGCCCGAAGGAATCGAAGTCCGGCCGCTCATGTTCATAGCCGAAGATGAGCTTGGCCTGGTCAACCGGTTGATAGACGCCTTCATATTCGAAGCGCAGGGTCGTGCCGCTATAGCCTTCGCGCGGATCGTCACCCCGGAAGGAAAAATAATCACGATCCGTGCGCGACCAGGTGACGGCGGCGCGGTTCTGTAGCTTTCCATCCAGCAGCGCCGCGTTCAGCCCTGCATAGCCGATATATTGATCGACCTTGCTGGTGTCGGGCGTGTCGATCGGCGCGCCGAAGAACATGTCGGTGTCGAGATCGGAGTGAATATAATAGCCGCGCAGATCGAGGCTCAGGGCATCAGTGAAGCTGAGCTTCAGCTTCGCGTTGGCGGCGACATTCTCATAGCCGTCCCGTTCGCTGCCCCCGATGGCGGACGATATGCCGTCGGTGCGGAAATAGGCGACGCCAACCCCACCCGAAGCAATGCCGCGCGTGCCCGATACGTCCGCCTTGGCGTTCAGCGTATCGGCATAGCCATAGTCGATCGACGCGGTGCCGCCGAAGCCTTCGCTGGGCGTACCAGTCATGATGTTGACCACGCCGCCGATCGCCTGGCTGCCATAAACGACGGAGTTGGAGCCGCGCAGCACTTCGATGCGGCGGATATTGCCGGTCAGCAGATTGCCGAAATCATAGGCGTCGCCGATGCTGCTGGGGTCGTTCACCTTGACCCCGTCGATCAGCACCAGCGTCTGCGTAGTCTCTGCGCCGCGGATCGAAATACCGGTGACGCCACCAATCGCGTCAGCGCGGTTGAAGCGGATGCCGGGCGTCGTGATCAGCAGGTCGGCGATGCTGACATTCTGGCGCGTCTCGATCGTCTTTTCGTCGATCACGGTCACGGCCTGCCCGACCTCGTCGGTAGGCTGTTCAATGCCGGTCGCGGTGACGACGATCTCGGGCGCGTCTTCGGCAAGCGCGGGGGTGGCGGCAAGAAGCGCCAGCAGCGAAATGGTGGTCTTCGACATAGTTTCGTCTTCCCTGAGCGCCATGCGACATGAGCCCAGGGCCTGCCGCGTGCGCGGCCAGTGCGTGGCAGAGGGAGACGCCAACCCGCCCCGCGCACCGATGCGGCCCTGCGCCGCGTCGTCGCTCAGACGGAAAACCGTGCCCGGGCCGATCCCTGGACCCAAGGCAAGAGCGACCATGCGCCGGCAGGTTTCCTGGCTCGCGGGTCGTCGCGGTGATGCACGCCTTCCCGGACTTTTGGTCCAGTGGCCGGTCCCCCTCGCCTTCCCCTTTGAAGGCTTGCGGGTTCCCCTGTGCATCGCGCTCGCCGCTTACAGTTGCAGGGGCAGCCGCGGATTTGGACGGAATTCCGTCCGCACCGCATTCCCTTTCCGGCGCGATCATTATGTCAGCGGTTGCCCGCCCACGCGGCGCGCCATAAGGGAAAGTGGAGGTTCTGCCAAGGAGTGCATGCATGCGATTGCTGGGCGCGGTGCTGGCCGGGGGACGATCCAGCCGGTTCGGGAGCGACAAGGCGCAGGCGCTGATGCCCGACGGGCGCACGCTGATCGATCATGCCATCGCCGCAATCGCGCCGCATGTCGAGGCGGTCGTTGTCTGCGGGCGCGCGATCGAGGGAATGGCAAGCCTTTCCGACCGCCCCGCCCCCGGCATGGGACCGCTCGGCGGACTGAACGCGGCGCTGCATCATGCGCGCAGTGAGGGATATGACGCGGTGCTGACGACGGGCTGCGACATGCCTGTCTATCCCGCTTCGCTGGCGCAGGCGCTGGCGGGCCAAGGCGCGGCCGTGCTGAAGGGGCAGCAGCTGGCAGGCTACTGGCCTGCATGCCTCGCCGATGAACTCGACGCGCATCTGGCGGAGGAGAATAATCGGTCGATCTATGGCTGGCTCGATCGCATCGGCGCTCGGATCGTGGAGCGGCCCGACATCTTGCTGCCGAATATCAACCGAGCAGAGGATTTGGAGAACTTCCCCCGTTCGGGCTGAGCGAAGTCGAAGCCTGCTGCTGAGCGGAGCGAAGCCCTCTCATGTTGAAGGCTTCGACTTCGCTCAGCCTTACCCCTTCGACAGGCTCAGGGCGAACGGAGGTGGGATGACTCAACCCTTGGGTATCTTTGCACGAGCCGAACTGAGCTTGCCGACGCCCCCATCCTTCCTTCCAACTAAGTTTGGGGGCGTTCGGCAAGCTCAGGGCAAAAGTTGCGCAGAGCCGGTCTTCAAAGCTGAAAAGCGACGCTGGCTGCAACCCCTACAGGCATGTTCGTTCCCGCTACCGCTTCGCCAATCAGGAGCAGGGTCGGATCTTCATCGCTGATTGTCGCGACCAGAAACGCCAGCGCGGACAGCTTGCCGCGGATCAGGCGTTCGGTTGGCAGCGAGACGTTGACCGCCACCATCACCGGCGTTTCGGGATCGCGGCCGGCGGCGATCAGCTGGCGGCTGATCTCTCCAGCGGCGGCGCGGCCCATATAGATGCCGAGCGTGCCGCCGGGGCGGGCGAGTGCTTCCCAGTCGAGCTTGAGCGGCTCACCGGCTTTGAGATGCGCGGTCACCAGCGTGAGGCCCCGCGCCTTGCCACGCAGGGTGAGCGAGGCGCTGCCGCTGGCCGCTGCCGCGCTCGCCGTGGTGATGCCGGGGCAGATGTGGAAGCGGATGCCGTCGGCGGCCAGATGCTCCATCTCTTCGGACGAGCGGCCGAATACCGAGGGGTCGCCCCCTTTGAGACGCACGACGCGCTTGCCTGCCTTTGCGGCGGCGAGGAGCAGGTCGTTGATGCTCTCCTGCGCCTTGCTGTGGCGGCCGGAGCGCTTGCCGACGCTGACCCGCTCGACGCCCTCGGGGATCAGGTCGAGGACGCCGGGGCCGACGAGGGCGTCGTAGAAGACGATTTCGGCGGCGGCGATCAGCTTTTCGGCCTTGCGGGTGAGGAGGTCCGGGTCGCCCGGCCCTGCGCCGACCAGCCAGACTTCACCGGGGGCGATAAGGTCATTCTGCTGCATGGAGAGCCTCCTGCGGGATTTGAGCAAGGATATTGGCGAGCGCGGGACGGCAGGAGCCGCAATTGGTGCCCGCGCCGATCGCCTTGCCGATGGCGGGGACATCGACCAGGCTCTGGTCGCGGATGGCGGCGACGATCTGGTTGAGGCCGATGTCGAAGCAGACGCAGATGGTCGGCCCTTTGTCGGGCTGGTTGCCAGGGCCGCGCGCGGCGAGAACGGATGCGCCCACCTCTTCCGCCTCCAGCTGGCCGATAAGCCAGTCACGCGACGGGAGCAGGCCGGTGCGGGTGACGAAAAGGACCGCTGCCAGCCTACCTTCCCGAATGATGGCGATACGGCGGGTGCCGCGCGTCATGTCTACGGCTTCGACACGGTCGCCCTTGGGCAGGCAGGCTTCAAGACGGATGGGATCGCCATTGCCCGCGACTTCGTAGAGCGCGCCGCCCGGAACGGTGACGCGGGTGGCCCAGAGGCAGGGGACCTTGGCGGGCTGCTCGCCGCGCAGGATGAGGAAGCCCTTCCACTCCGTGGCGACCTTATCAATGCTGGCGGGCGTCGATTTGAATCCGGGCTGACCCGAATGGGGATCGACCAGCGGGCGGGGCAGCAGGCCGGTACGGCCGCCGGTCGAGACCTGATCAGTCCAGTGGATCGGGGTGAAGATTTCGCCCACGCGCTGGCCTTCGCTGAACGCCACGCGGAAGATGCTGTTGCCCTGCGCGGTCTGGACCCGAGCGAGGTCGCCGTCGCAAATGCCCAGTTCCTCGGCATCCTTGGGGTGGATGTCGACCAGCGGTTCCTCGCGATGGCGGGCGAGCTTGGCCGACAGGCCGGTGCGGGTCATCGTGTGCCACTGATCGCGGTAACGGCCGGTGTTGAGCGTCATCGGCCACTGCTTGAGCGGCTCCTGAAGGTCCATCTGCTTGGTAAGGACCAGCCGCGCCTTGCCATCAGGCGTCGAGAAGCGGCCATCCGCGAAAGGCTTGTCGCCACCCCAGCGGAAGGGCTCCATCGCTTCATAGGCGTCGTTGCCGATGGTGGCTTGCGCGCGGAGGTTGAGCAGGCGCTGGCCGTCATTCTGATAGGCGGTCAGGCGGGCATGTTCGCGCCAGATGTCGGCGGGCCGGTCATAGGCGAAGGCATTGCGCCAGCCCATGCGGCGGGCGACTTCCTTGACGATCCACCAGTCGGGCTTCGCTTCGCCGGGGAGCGCCAGGAAGGGACGCTGGCGGCTGATCGTGCGGTCGCTATTGGTGACGGTGCCGTCCTTCTCCCCCCACCCGGCGGCGGGCAGGCGGACGTCAGCATGCACGCTGGTGTCGGTGTCGGCGATGATATCCGACACGACGAGGAAGGGGACAGATTCCAACGCTTCACGGACGCGGTTTGCGTCGGGGAGGGAGACGGCGGGGTTGGTCGCCATCACCCAGAGTGCCTTGATCCGGCCCTCGTTGATGGCGCGGAACAGGTCAACGGCTTTGAGGCCCGGCTTGGTAGCCATGGTGGGGGCTGCCCAGAAGCGGCCGACGCGCTCCACATTTTCGGGGGCGAAGTCCATGTGCGCGGCAAGGGTAGAGGCGAGGCCGCCGACTTCGCGGCCGCCCATCGCATTGGGCTGGCCGGTGATCGAGAAGGGCGCGGCGCCGGGCTTGCCGATGCGGCGGGTGGCGAGATGGACGTTGATGATCGCGTTCACCTGATCGGTGCCGCGGATCGACTGATTGATGCCCTGACTGAACAGCGTGACGGTGCGCGGCGTGGCGGCGAACAGTTTGAAGAACTGCTCCAGCAGCGCGGGGGCGATGTCGCAGGTTTTCGCGGTGGTCCAGAGGTCGTGCCCGGTGCGGATATGCTCCCAGAAGCCATCGGGCGCGTTGACATGATCCGCGACGAAGGCCGGGTCGGTGATCCCCTCGGCATCGCACCAAGCCAGCAGGCCGTTCATCAGGGCGACGTCCGTGCCCGGCTTCACGGGAAGATGCAGGTCCGCGCCTTCGCAGGTTTCGGTGCGGCGTGGGTCGATGACGACCAGCTTTGTGCCGCGCGCCGCACGGGCCGCCTGAAGGCGCTGATAGACGATCGGGTGGCACCAGGCGGTGTTGGAGCCGACGAGGACGATGAGGTCGGCCTCATCGAGGTCGTCATAGCTGGCCGGGACGATGTCCTCGCCAAAGGCGCGATTGTGCCCCGCCACCGCGCTCGACATGCAAAGGCGGCTGTTGGTGTCGATATTAGATGTTCCGATGAAGCCCTTCATCAGCTTGTTAGCGACATAATAATCTTCGGTCAGCAGTTGGCCGGAGACGTAGAAGGCGACGCTGTCGGGGCCATGCTTCTCGATGGTATCGCGGAACCGCTTGGCGACGAGGTCCAGCGACTTGTCCCAGCTGGCGCGCTTATTGCCGATCATCGGGTGCAGCAGGCGGCCGGTCAGGCCAACGGTCTCGCCCAGATGCGTGCCCTTGGAGCAGAGGCGCCCGCCATTGGCCGGGTGCGCTTCATCGCCCTTGATCGTGACCGACCGGGGCCCGGTCGGCGTGGCCGAGATGCCGCAACCGACGCCGCAATAGGCGCAGGTGGTGCGGATGGCCTCTGTCATGTTCTTACCTCTTCGTCCCGAGGAATAGGAATTGGGTGGAGGCGCTTGCCGCAAGGGATGGCCAACAAGACACCCCCACCCGGGTCCCCGCCGTTGGCTAGGGACCGAAGGCTTCAAGCTGCGGCCTTCATCGCGGCGGGCCGGGCGATCAGGATGCGACCGCCCTCCTCTTTCACCGCGATGGTCGGCGTGCAGCCTTCGTCATTGCCCTGCGCCTCGCCCGTCTTCAGGGCGATGTTCCAATTGTGCAGCGGGCAGGCGACGCTGTGGCCATGGACGATGCCCTGGCTCAATGGCCCCTTCTTGTGCGGGCATTCGTTGACCAGCGCGAAGACCGTGTCGTCGCTGGTGCGAAAGACAGCGATTTCCTTTTCGCCGGCAATCTGCACCGTGCGCGCGCCGCGCCGGGGAATGTCGGCCAGCGTTCCGATGTCGATCCATGTCGTCATGGTGTTACTCCGCAGCGATGGCGATGGGTTCAAGCGGCTGGTGCAGTTCGGCATTCGCACCGGCTGCGCGTTCCGCCCACGGATCGTCCTGGCTGAAGCTCTGCGAATAGAGGAAGCGCGCGCGCAGGGCTTCGCGGCCTGCTTCATCTTCCACGATCCGCTGCTTCACATATTCCACGCCGACACGCTCGATCCAGGGCGCGGTGCGCTCCAGATAGCGCGCTTCCTCGCGGTAGAGCTGGGTGAAGGCGGCGCAATAATCGAGCGCCTCCTGCTCGGTCGCGACCTTGCAGAGCAGGTCGGTGGCGCGGACATGGATGCCGCCATTGCCGCCGACATGCAGTTCGTACCCTGAGTCCACGCAGACCACGCCAAAGTCCTTGATCGTCGCCTCCGCGCAGTTGCGGGGGCAGCCGGATACGGCGATCTTGAACTTGTGGGGCATCCACGATCCCCAGGTCATCCGTTCCGTCTTGACGCCAAGGCCGGTCGAATCCTGCGTGCCGAAGCGGCACCATTCGGAACCCACGCAGGTCTTCACCGTGCGCAGCGACTTGCCATAAGCGTGACCCGACACCATGCCTGCGGCGTTGAGGTCGGCCCAGACGGCGGGCAAATCTTCCTTCTTGATGCCGAAAATGTCGAGACGCTGGCCACCGGTGACCTTCACCATCGGCGCGTCATATTTCTCCACCACATCGGCGATCGCGCGCAGTTCACGCGGGTTGGTCAAGCCACCCCACATGCGCGGGACAACCGAGTAGGTGCCGTCCTTCTGGATGTTGGCGTGCATGCGTTCGTTGACGAAGCGGCTCTGCTGGTCATCGACATATTCACCCGGCAGCGCGCAGAGGAGGTAATAGTTGAGCGCGGGGCGGCAGGACGAACAGCCGTCCGGGGTGGACCAGTGCAGCTTCTGCATCACCTCGGGGATCGAGCGCATATTCTGCGCCACGATCTCGCGGCGGACATCGTCATGGCCGAAGCTGGTGCATTTGCACATCGTCTTGGGACCCGACTGGACGTCATCGCCCAGCACCACCGCCAGCAAATTCTCGACCAGACCAGTGCACGAACCGCAGCTGGCCGAAGCCTTGCAGGTGGCGCGCACGGCATCCAGGCTGCATGCGCCCTTTTCGATGCACCCCACGACCTGGCCCTTGCTGACGCCGTTGCAGCCGCAAATCTCGGCATCGTCCGAGAGCGCCGCAACGGCCGCCTTAGGGTCCAGCGCGCCTCCTCCAGAGGCGAAGGCCTGACCGAAGATCAGCAGGTCGCGGATTTTGCCGACATCTTCCTCGCGCTTCAGCAGGTCGAAATACCAGCCGCCATCCGCCGTGTCGCCATAGAGGACCGCGCCAATGACCTTGTCATCCTTGACCACGACGCGCTTGTAGACGCCGCGTGATGCGTCGCGCAGGACGATGTCCTCACAGCCTTCGCCGCCGGAGAAATCGCCAGCGGAGAAGACGTCCAGACCCGCGACCTTGAGCTTGGTCGAGGTGACCGAACCCCTGTAGCCGGTATGCTGGTCGGTCAGGCCGTCGGCGAGGCTGCGGCACATGTCCCACAGCGGCGCGACGAGGCCGTAGACGTTACCGTCATGCTCGACGCATTCGCCTACCGCGAGGACATCGGGGTCGCTGGTGACCATATGGTCATCGACCTTGATGCCGCGATTGACTTCAAGACCGGCCTCGCGCGCCAGAGCGGTCGAGGGGCGGATACCCACCGCCATGACGACCAGGCTCGCCGGGATTTCGCGGCCGTCCTTCAGGCGGACGCCCTCGACCTTGCCGTCGCCGTAGATGGATTCCGTGTTGGCCCCGGTCAGGATGGTCTGGCCGCGCCCTTCGAGCGCGGACTTCAGCAACCAGCCCGCCGCTTCGTCAAGCTGACGCTCCATCAGCGTGTCCATGAGGTGGATCACGGTCACCTTCATGCCGCGCAGGGTGAGGCCATGCGCCGCTTCCAGGCCGAGCAGACCGCCGCCGATCACCACCGCAGAGCCGCCCTTTCCGGCGGCCTCCAGCATGGTATCAACATCCTTCATGTCGCGGAAGCTGATGACGCCCGGCAGATCCTTGCCCGGCACCGGAATGATGAACGGATCGGAACCCGTCGCGATCAGCAGCTTGTCATAGCCAACAGTGCGACCGGTCTCACTCGTGACGGTCTTTGCGGCGCGATCGATCGCCGTCACCGGATCACCGGCGATCAGTTCGATGCCATTTTCGTCATACCATAAGCGGCTGTTGATGACGATGTCGTCGAAGCTCTTTTCCCCAGCCAGAACCGGCGAGAGCATGATGCGGTTATAATTCACATAAGGCTCTGCGCCGAAGATAGTAACGCGATAGCGTCCCGCATCGCGCGCCAGCAGTTCCTCGACCGCGCGGCAACCGGCCATGCCGTTGCCCACAACAACCAGATGTTCGCGAACATCGTCCGAGGGCACGAAGATTTCCTCTTCGTTGGCCGTCTCGGGTCCGGCGTTGTTCTGAAAATCCATCCCTTGACTCCAGAATAAAAAAAGCCGCCATCCGGACCCCTGGGCTTTTGAACCCAGAGGTCTGGATGGCGGCTTTGCCATCATTCACGCTTTGCTGACCCTACCGTGGACCAGCGCCGCTATGTGTTGGAGGACTACCTTGTCCTTCGCAGTGCAGCATAGATGAATGGGTGCGACGGTCAAGGTGATTCGGGGAGAAAGTTCAATTTGTCCCCGACAACCCTAGCTCTTGCCCGTTCGCCCTGAGCCTGTCGAAGGGCTCTACTTCCCTTCAAGGAAAGTAAGGGGCTTCGACAGGCTCAGCCCGAACGGATTTCGACTGAAAACAAGGGCGGCGGCTCCTCTTTCGAGTGCCGCCGCCTCCCTCTCCGGTAAGCGATAATCAGATGCGCGCGCCGCTGCTCCAGGTCGCGCGCCACCGCGCGCGGACCATCGAGATGCCGAGGAACGCCACCACGCAAAGCCCCGCAAAGATCAGGAAACCGGGCGCGAAGCTGCCGGTAAACTGCTTGGCGATGCCCAGCGAAGACGCCAGGTAGAAGCCGCCAATGCCGCCCGCCATGCCGACCAAGCCGGTCATCACGCCGATTTCCGACTGGAAGCGCTGCGGCACCAGCTGGAACACCGACCCGTTGCCGACGCCCAGCGCCAGCATCGCCGCGACGAAGAAGCCGAGCGCCGACACCAGCGTCGGAGCATAAGACACGCCCGCCAGCGCCAAAGCCGCGGCGATATAGACCATCATCAGCGCCTTCACGCCGCCGATCTTGTCAGCCAACGCGCCGCCCATCGGACGCACCAGCGACCCGGCGAACACGCATGCCGCGGTGCAATAGCCAGCCATGATCGGCGTCAGGCCGAACTGGTCGGTGAAGTAGATCGGCAGCGAAGCGGCGAGGCCCACGAAACCGCCGAACGTCACGGCATAAAAGCCCATCAGCCACCAGGCGTCCGCGCTCTTGAGTGGCTGGAAATAATCCACCAGCTTCTTGGGCGCAGGCGCGTTCGGCGCATTCTTGGCCATCACCATGTAGAGGACAAACACGATGCTGAGCGGAATGCAGGCAAGGCCGAGCACCGCGTTCCAGCCGAACAGCTTCGCCAGGATCGGCGCGAAGAGCGAGGCGAGCACCGTGCCCGAATTGCCCATGCCCGCAAGGCCCATCGCCTTGCCCTGATGCTCAGGCGGATACCAGCGGCTCGCCAAGGGCAGCGCGATAGCGAAGCTCGCCCCGGCAAAGCCCAAAATCACGCCGAGCGCCAGCGTACCGCCGAAGCTGTTCACGCCCATGAACCAGGCGGTGAAGAGGCCAATGATCACAATGACCTGGCTGATCGCGCCCGCCTGCTTGCAGCCGATGCGGTCAACCAGCAGGCCGTTCACGACCCGCAGCAGCGCGCCCGCCAGCGTCGGCACCGCGACCATCAACCCCTTTTCAGCGGGCGTCAGGCCCAGCGTCTTCGAAATCGACGGCGCGAGCGGCCCCAGCAGCACCCACACCATGAAAGCGAGGTCGAAATAGAGGAAAGCAGCAATCAGGGTCGGCGTGTGGCCAGCTTTCCAGAAGCTGGTAGGCCCGGCTTCCCCCTCAGCGCCTTCGCGCTCCCAATAAGCAGTTGCCATGATGCAAGTCCTTCAATCAATGTGAAATGGACACGAAAAAAGCCGCCCTCCGGACGCTCATTTTCGTGAGGCCCGGCCAGCGGCTTTGCTGCAAATTTAAGTTTGGGAGAGCTCGACCCCATCCTTGGGCGGGCTCATCCATATACGCGCTTCGTCGCGCGACCTTCGTCTTATCTAACGATTCGGTTTATGTTGCAAGGCACAATTTTTCGGAGGGTGCCGCAGCGCCTCTCCACCCGTCATCCTGAACTTGTTTCAGGATTCATCATGCCCCAACGCTTCGTCGCGCCGGGCGACAAATGGATGCTGAAACAAGTTCAGCATGACGAAGGAAAGGACGGACCCAGACTAAAAGCTCGCGAGGAAATCTTCGATGCGTTCGGGATCAAATATCCGGCCGTCGAAGAAGCGGTCAGGCCCCAGCGTAAGTTCGCCGCGCTTCGACCCAACGGCCAGCGGCGACGCAACGGCCCCTTCCACCTTCATGCTCGCGCCGGGAATCGGCACATTGCTGTCTGCCAATGCGCGGCGGAACACATCCGGGCGGAACACCGACCCGGCTCGTGCCGCATTTTCGGGCGTATGTTCAACCATCTTCCACCGGACAAGCTGCGAATAGAGCCACAAGGCTTGGCTGCGCCACGGAAAGGGCGTCGCTTCCCGCGAAAACAGCAGGAAGTCGGGCATGTCGATAGGCGCCATGTCGGCCCGCGCAGTGATGCGTCCCGACAGCGCGCGCAGGATAACGTCGGCAGGCTGATCGACCAGATGCGGCTGCGACAACAGATGCGCCAGCGCTTCATGATTTGCCGGATCGTCGCACCAGGCGGCCGACCGAACCAGCGCGCGGATCAGCGCATCGACGGCCTGCGGATTTTCCTCCAGCCATGGCGTGCGGAAAGCCAGCACCTTCTCCACGCCGCGCCGCCAGATGCGCTCGCCGATCGCCACCGCTTCGGCAAGGCCTGCGTCCACCGCCGCGCTGCCCCATGGCTCGCCCGCGATGAAGCCGTCAATCTCGCCAGCCTGCATCGCCTCCACCGTGAGCGACGGCGGCACCACGCGCAGCATCACGTCGCGATCAGGATCGACGCCGGCGCTCGCCAGCCAGTAGCGCAGCATGATCGCATGGCTGGAAAAACGGTGAACGACGCCGATCACCGGCTTGCGCTTCCAAAGCCCAATGGCGGCGGCAAAATCATGCGCCGTGCCCAGCGGATCGTCGAGCCGCGCCGCCACATCCGGGTCGAGCGCCTGCGCGAACTCCCGCGCCATCACCAGCATGTTGCCGTTGACGTTGAGCTTATAGGGCGCGGAAAGCGGCGCGGGCTGCTGGCTCAATCCCAGCGTCACCGCAATGGCCAGCGGAGCCAGCATATGCGCGGCCTGCACCTGCCCGAACACCAGCCGGTCGCGCAAAGTCGCCCAGCTGGTCGCGCGGACGAGGTCGAGGGCGATCCCCTCCTCCTCCGCAAAGCCTTTTTCCCGAGCCACCGCCAGCACGGCGGAATCGGTCAGCGGCAGATAGGCGATGCGCAGGGGCGTCGTCCCGATGCTCATCATAACCCTCCTCCCAACAGGTCGCTCGCGGTGATCAGGGCCTGGGCGACATCCACGATCTTCTTCCCCTGGTTCATCGCGCCCGAGCGCAGCAGCGCATAGGCGTCCGGCTCGCTGATGCCGCGCTGGCTCATCAGGATCGACTTGGCGCGGTCGATGATCTTGCGGTCGGAAAGCTGGGTGCGCGCCTCGTCCAATTCGGTCTGGAGCCGGGCGAAGGCATTGAAGCGGCGCACCGCCAGTTCCAGCACTGGCTTCACCCGCTCCTTGCGCAATCCATCGACGACATAGGCTGACACGCCCGCATCGATCGCCGCCCCGATCATGGAGTCGTCGGACTGATCGACAAACATGGCGATCGGCCGGGCGAGCGCGCGGCTGACCGACAGCATTTCCTCCAGCGTGTCGCGGCTGGGGCTGCCGAGGTCCATCAGCACCACATCGGGCGCCATGCGTTCGAGCCGCGCGACGAAGCCGCCGCGCGGAGGAACGATGTGGATATCGTCATAGCCCGCCTCGCGCAGTCCTTCTTCAAGCACCGTCGCGCGCAGGCCGCTGTCATCGATGATGACGATTCGCATGTGGACCTTCGACCCTTTTGCCCTTTCAGTGACGGCGATGCTGCGCCGCGTCAATCGGGGGCGCGCGACGTGGTTGCCTGGGCAGGAGCCTTGCTCTAATGGTAAAGGCCAATCTCCGGAGGACCGACATCATGGACATCAGCCTGATCGCACAAGCCCAACGCTTTGCTTTCAGGACTGTTTTTGCCCATGCCATCGATCACTCTCTCTCAAATCAGCTGGTCCGCGCCTGACGGAACGACCGTCCTTGGCGACCTCGATTTTCGTTTCACTTGCGAGCGGATTGGACTTGTCGGACGCAATGGCGTCGGCAAATCGACGCTGCTCGCGCTCATATCCGGCAGGCTGAGACCATCCGGGGGCCATGTTCAGCGGGATGGCACGGTCGCTGAACTGCGCCAGACCGTGCAGGTCGCGCCAGACGAGACGATCGCCAGCCTGTTCGGCGTGGCTCAAGCGATGGCGCTGCTCGCCAAGGCCGAACGGGGTGAGGCCGACATGGCCGAGCTGGAGGCGTGCGACTGGACGCTCCCGTCCCGCATTGAGGAAGCCTTGGCCGAAGCAGGCCTGGAAGCCACGCCCGAAACCCCGCTCATCCACTTGTCGGGCGGACAGCGGACCAGGGCGGCGCTTGCCGGGGCGTTCTTCGCCCGGCCCGACTTCCTGCTGCTGGACGAGCCGACCAACAATCTGGACGCTGATGGCCGGGCGGCGTTGATCGCTCTGCTGGCGCGGTGGCGCGCGGGCGCGATCGTGGTCAGCCATGACCGTGCGCTGCTGGAGGAAATGGAGGCGATCGCCGAGCTGACGACGCTGGGCATCAGCCGCCATGGCGGCAATTTTTCATCCTGGCAGGCGCGCAAGGCGGTGGAGCTGGCGGCCGCCGAGCAGGATCTCGCCCATGCCGAGCGGCAAGTGAAAGACATCGCCAAACGCACACAGGTCGCCGCCGAGCGCAAGCAGCGGCGCGATGCCGCAGGTGCCCGTAAGGGAGCCAAGGGTGACATGCCCCGCATCCTGATCGGCATGCGGAAGGATCGCGCGGAAGGATCAGGCGGCGAGGCAGCGCGCCTCGGTGAACGCCTGCGCCGCGAATCCGAGCAGGCGGCGATGGCCGCGCGGCAACGGATCGAAGTGGTGGAAAGCCTGACCGTCGCCCTGCCCTCCACCGCTGTCCTTCCCGGCCAGCGCATCGTCACGCTGGACCGTGTCACCGCCGGGCATGATCCCGATGCGCCCATCCTCAACGACCTGTCCATCACCATCAACGGGCCGGAGCGGATCGCGATCAGCGGCCCCAATGGCGCAGGCAAATCCACGCTGCTCCATGTGATCGCAGGCAGCTTGCTCCCTCTGTCGGGAAAGGTCGATCGGCATGTCGCCAGCGCGCTGCTGGACCAGAAGGTGGAACTGCTTGATTCGGCTGCCAGCATTGCCGACAATTTCGCTCGCCTGCACCCCGACGCCACGCATAATGAAGTGCGGGCCGCCCTCGCCCGTTTTCGCTTCCGCGCGGATTTGGCGCTGCAGCAGGCGGGGAGCCTCAGCGGAGGGCAGTTGCTACGCGCGGGGCTCGCCTGCGTGCTGGGCGGCGCGGCGCTGCCGCCGCTGCTGATGCTGGACGAGCCGACCAATCATCTCGACCTCGACAGCATCGCCGCCATTGAGCAGGGTCTGCTCGGCTATGACGGCGCGCTGATCGTGGTCAGCCATGATCCGGCCTTCCTGCGCGCCATCGGCATCGACCGGGAAATCAGCCTGCCTTAATGCGCGGCCGACATGTCCACGCGCGCGGTCGGCTTGGGCGCGACCCAGACCAGCGCGGCCGCCACGAACAGCACCATCGAAGCGATGAAGAACACATGGTTCATCGACAGCACCGTCGCCTGCTGATCCACCAGATTGGCGATCATCTGCGGCGTCTGCTCAGGCGAAAGTCCAGTGCCGGACAGTTGCGAACCCACGTCAGGCGCAAGCGCCGACACCATTTCATTGCGCGCCGTCCGCTGGCCATTGCCCCAGCCGGTGAGCACGATCGAAGTCGAAACCGCGACCGCCATGGTGCGCAGGAAATTCTGCATGCCTGCTGCCGATGCCGTCTCTTCGGGATTGACCGAACCCAGCGTCAGCGTGGTGAGCGGAATGATGAAGAAGGGCATGGCCAGACCCTGCACGACCTGCGGCAGTGAAAGCGTCCAGAAATCCGCGCCGGTCGTCCATCCTGCCCGCCACATGGTGACGATGGCCATCCATGTCACCGAAGCCGAAATCAGGAAGCGCACATCCACCCTGCTCACCGCCCGTCCCGCGAGCGGAGCCACGAAGATGGAGGTCGTCGCGGTGAAGGCGGTCACCACCCCCGCCCAGACCGCGGTATAGCCCATCGATATCTGCAACCATTGCGGGATGATCACGATGCCCGCGAAATAGGCGCCGAAGCAGAGCGAATAGGTCAGCACGCCCGATGTGAAGCCGACATGGCGAAAGACGCGCAGATCGACGATCGGATGTTCTTCGGTCAGCTCCCAGATGATGAACACCAGGAAGCCGATCCCCGCCAGCACGGCCAGCATCAGGATCGTGGGATCAGCGAACCAGTCATGGTCGCGGCCCGTGTCCAGCATGATCTGAAGGCAGCCGATCCAGAAGACGAGCAGGGCCAGGCCGATAAAGTCGATCGGCAGCTTCTTCCGCTCGGTTTCAGCAGGCGCCAGCAGCGCGATCGCCGCGAACACGCATATGACGGCGATCGGCAGGTTGATGAAGAAGATCCAGTGCCAGCTCCAATTGTCGCTGATATAGCCGCCGATGATCGGCCCCAGCGCGGGCCCGGCCAGCGTGGTCATCGCCCATAGCCCCATCACCTTGCCCCGCTGCTCGGGCGGATAGATGCGCATCAGCAGGGTCTGCGACATCGGCATCAGCGGCGCGCCGCAAATGCCCTGGCCGATCCGGCATGCGACGATCATGCCCAGCGTCGTCGAGACGCCGCACAGGAAGGAGAAGATGCCAAAGCCGATCATGCCGCCGATGAACAGGCGGACCGTGCCGAACCGCTGCGACAACCAGCCCGTCAGCGGCAGGCAGATCGCTTCCGCCACGGCGTAGGATGTGATGATCCAGGTACCCTGGTCAGCCGAGATGCCGAGATTCCCCGCAATATGCGGCACCGACACATTCGCGATCGTCAGGTCGAGTACGACCATGAAATTGCTGAGCGCCAGCACGAACCCCGCGAGCATCCGCCGCCGTGGGTCCATGAAGAATTTTTCGGCCGCCTCGGTCACGCGCCCGTCCTCAATGGCGCGACAGGTCGATCTCGACCTCGGTCGAGAGGCCTACGCGAAGCGGATGGGCGGCCAGTTCACGCGGGTCGAGCGCTATGCGTACCGGCAGGCGCTGGACCACCTTGATCCAGTTGCCGGTCGCATTCTGCGCCGGGATCAGCGCCAGCGACGATCCGGTGCCGCCGGAAAAGCCCATGACCTTGCCATGATAAACGACGTCCCCGCCATAAATGTCGGCAATGACGGTGGCGGGCATGCCGATGCGCACCTGCCGCAGCTGCCGTTCCTTGAAATTGGCGTCGACATAGACTTGGGCAAGGGGAACGATGCTCATGATCGGGCTGCCCTGAGCCACGCGCTGGCCGACCTGCACCTGCCGCCGGGTAACGACGCCATCGATCGGCGCGCGAATGATCGTGCGGCCAAGGTCGAGCCGGGCATTTTCCAGCTTTGCCTTCGCGGCAAGCACCGCAGGGTCGGTTTCGATGGTCGACCCGCTGACCAAGGCATCATTGGCCGCAAGCTCCCCTGCGGCCGCGCCCTGGGTCGCCCGCGCCGTTGCCACGCCTGCGCGCGCCTGCTCCAGGCCCGCCCGCGCCGCCGCGAACGCCTTGCGCGCGCTGGTCACTTCTTCACCCGAAACCGCACCCTCGGGCGACAGGGCCTCGCGCCGCTGAAGGTCGATGCGCGCCTTGTCATAATCGGCCTGGGCAGCGGCAAGCTGTGCGTTCGCCTGCGCAATGTCGGCGCCGCGCGCCTGCACCTGCGCGGACAGCGATGTGCTGGTGGCGGCGGTCTGGCGGAAACGGCGGCGCGCCTCGGCCAGGTCCGCCTCCGCCTGCGCGACGGCGATGCGCGCATTGGTGGGGTCCAGCCGCACCAATATGTCGCCGCGCTTCACCGCCTGCGTATCGGTCACCCGCACTTCGGTGGCCTGCGCGGAAATCAGCGGCGTCACCTGCGCGATTTCGGCATTCACATAGGCATTGTCGGTGCTGACATAGTTGCGGCCAACCAACAGATACCAGAGCGCGTAGATCGCCCCGATGACGAGCACGGCAAGAGCGAGGCGGAGCAGCCACTTCTTGCGCTGCTCCATCCGCGCGCTCTTGTCAGCGCCGCCAGCGTCCTTGTCGGCAGTATCAGCGGTGAATTCGGGGGCTGCATCAGCCATTGGAAAGGTCCTTGGACGATGTGGCGCTGGTGGCGAAACCGCCGCCCAGCGCGCGAATGAGGGCAATGTCTGTGGAAAAGGTGAGCGCTTCAAGCTCCGCGACGGATTGGCGGGCGGAAAGCAGCTGGTCCTCGACATTCAGCACGTCGAGGAAGGTGAAAAGGCCGCCGCGATAGCGCTTCTGCGCGATCGAATAGGCCTCTTCCGAAGCAGCCAGCGCCGCCCGGGACTCCGTCAGCCGCTGCTCCAGCAGGCGGCGGCCGGTCACGGCATCGGCGACGTCGCGATAAGCGCCCAGCACGGTGCGGTCATAATTGGCCACCGCTTCGTCGAACGTCGCCCGCGCGCCCCGATAACGGCCGCTCAATTCTCCGCCATGGAAGATCGGCAAGCTGATCGCCGGGCCGACATTGCCGAACAGCGAATCCTTGCTGAACAGCGTGTCGATGAACGAACGCGGTCCCGTCGCTGACGGATCGGTAAAGGACGAGTTGTAGCCTAGCGACTGCACACCGACCAATGCGCTCAAGCGAATGGCCGGGAAGAAGTCCGCGCGGGCCACCTTGATGCGCTTGGCCGCCGCTTCCGTCCGGGCGAGCGCAGCGGCAACGTCGGGGCGACGGGCGACCAGATTGGTTGTGACATCGGCGGGCAAGCCCAGACCCGCGAGCCTGCCCAGACGCGGCTGCGTGATGGCAAGCCCGCGATCAGGACCCGCCCCGATCAACGCGGCGATCTGATGCCGCCGAACCGCAATCGACTGGTCGATCCCCGCCAGGGCGGCACGGGCGGCAGAAACCGTCGCATCGGCCTGCCGCACACTGCCCCGCGTTTCCAGGCCGTTGCGCTGCCGCTCCGCCACCAATTTCTGGCTGGCCGAGCGAATTTCCAGAGCGCGTTCCTGGATCGCCCTTTCATCATAAAGGCGGGCAAGATCGGCATACGCATCGCCAATGCCGGTGGTGAGCGCCAGCCGCGCCTGCTGCGCGTCAAAGCGCGCGGCGTCCGTTTCCGACGTCGCCGCAGCGAGCGCCGCGCGGTTACGGCCCCAGAGATCCAGGTCGAAATTGAAGTCGAGCGCCACCTGACCGGTGCCAAGCCACCCCTTGGGCACGAAATCCTTCGGAAAGCCCATATTATAGCTCTGCTTCGTCGCAGCGGACGATGCGTTGAGATCAAGCGAAGGCGCTAACGGCGCCCCGGCCTGCTGCGCAGCGGCGCTTGCCTGGCGGAACCGGGCGGCGGCGGCGGCAAGGTCGGGGGACGCGGCAAGCCCCTCCTCCATCAGCGCGTCAAGCTGCGAGTCGCCATAAGCTTTCCACCACCCGTCCGCAGGCCAGAGCGCGCTACCCTCGCCAAGCGTCTGCGCCGCGGCGATGCTGGAGGCGGCCCGTGGCGCGGGCGCTTTGCCCAGATCAGGAACAGCGGCGCAGGCTGACAGCGCCAGCAGCGCCCCCATCAGGCTTCCGGTGCGCAGGCCCGGGGTGAAGTGATGTGAAGACATAAGAAACCGTACCATGTGGTATGAAAACCGCCTTTGCGCCCGCCGCGGATACTTGTCAACCAAATTGTCGTACTATATGGTACGGTTTCATGACATCCCCCCCCGACAATGCCTGCCTGTCCCGTCGCGAGGCTCGGCGTCGCGACCGTCGCGACGCCATTATCGCCGTCGCCAAGCGATCATTCCTCGAAAATGGCTTCGCGGCAACCACCATGTCTTCGATCGCCGCAGAGCTCGGCGGATCGAAGGGCACCTTGTGGAGCTATTTCCCCGGGAAGGAAGAATTGTTCGCCGCCGTGCTGCGCGATGCGACCGGCGTCTATCATGCGAGCCTCGCCGAACTGCTGGATACCGGAGGCGCAGTTGAACCCACCCTCTTGCGCTTCAGCCACGACCTGCTGCGCAAGGTGACGTCGCCCGACGCCATCGCGCTGCACCGGCTGGTTGCGGCGGAGGCAAGCCGCTTCCCCAAGATGGGTGCGATCTTCCAGGAGCTTGCGCCGCTTTCCACGCGAAACCTGCTGGCCAGGTTTCTTGAAGCGGCGATGGCGAAGGGGCAACTGCGGCGCGCCGACGCGATGCTCGCGGCGCGCGCCCTTGTCGTGCTCACCCTGTCCGGCTGTCATCAACAGATGATCTGGGGCGACATGCGAGCGCCCGCCGCTGGGCAGATCGATGCCGATGTCTCATTTGCGGTGGACTGTTTCCTCCGCGCCTACGCGCCCGATGGAGACGCGCCCAACCTGTCATGACTTCCGTTAACCATTTTTTTGCGCACTTATCCTAGATCAAGATGCGCAAGGAGATGCTCGCCATGCAGTTTTTCAGTGCGATGGACAGCCGGGACAGCGACAAGACGGAAGGCGCGCGGCCACTGCGCCGCCGCAGGCTTTTGCTGATCGACGAAGACGATACGGCCCGCTCCGTCATCGGGCGGCGCTTTTCCCATCTTCATTATGACGTGGCGCTGGCTGAAAACGGCTTCGTCGCGCTGAACAGGCTTCTCGCCCGCCCGGTGGACATCATCCTCATCGACATGGGGCTCGCCGTGCTGCCAGCGATCGCCACCATGCGGAAGATCCGGGGGGCGGGGCTTTCCGGTCAGGCCAGCTTCGTGATGATCGCTGGGCGGCAGGACAGCGGCGGGGTGGTCGAGGCGCTGGAGGCTGGCGCGGATGATTATGTCACCAAGCCTTTCGACTTCGACGTCCTCGACGCGCGCCTTCGCCATCTTTGCCAGCGCGCGGGCGAGATCGACGCGCTTACCCGCCACAATGCCGAACTCGACGCCCGGATCGCGCGGCGCGCCGTCGAGCTTGGCGAGACGCGCGACGCGTTGCAGGAATTGCAGGCCGACCGCGCCCGTCTTGTATCATCGATCCAGGCGCTGAACGACGAGATCATGCGGCTGAGCGCTGGCCGGGCCTGACCCCGGCGCCATTTTCTACCGCTTCAGCCAGCGCGTCGCGGCGAACCAGCCGCCGATCCCCACCGCCATGATGACGCAGACCGCAACCACGCCCCAAAAGGCCCAGGGCTCATGGGCAAAGGGGATGCCGTTGACGTTCATCCCCAGCAGCCCGGTGAGGAAGGTCAGGGGCAGGAACACCAGCGCCACGACCGATATGATCAGCGCCTGCCGGTTCATCTGCTCGGCGCGCAGGTCGGTCAGTTCTTCATGCGCCAGCGCCGATCGTTCGCGCACCGCCTCCAATTCTTCCGCCATGCGAGCGCAGCGGTCCGCCGCTTCCTGCAAATGCAGCCGGTCGTCGGGGTGCAGCCAGGTCGCATCCGCCGCCGACAATCGTTCCAGCGCCTGCCGCTGCGGCGCGATGAACCGGCGGTAGCTGATCGCCGACGCGCGGATTTCGGACACCTGCCGCCGCACCTCAGCAGCTCCGCTGTCGTTCATCGCGCTTTCGATCTCGTCCAGATCATCGCCCAACTGGGCAACTTCGGGGTCGAGCGCTTCGGTGATTTCCTGCGCAAAGGCGGCGATAAGGTCTCCGGGATCGCGGATCTGCCCTGCAAGCATCTGCTTCACGACCGGCTCCATCGCCGCGAGTGGGCGGTAGCTGACGGTGATGACGCGCGCATGTTCGGCCCACAGCCGGATCGACACCAGCGGATCGCCGCCCGCCTCGTCATCCGCGCCAAGGCCGCGCAGGTTGATGAGCGCGCCATGCGCCATTAACGTGCAACGCGGCCGGGTTTCCTGTGCCAGCAGCGCCGACAGCGCGGCGTGCGGCATATGGTCGCAGCGCGACACGATGCTCTGCGCATCCTCCCGCCAGCCATCCGCATGGATCCAGCTGAACGCGGCATGATCCGCCTGCGCGCAAAAGGCGTCGAGCGAGATTTCGCGCGCCGCATCATTATTATAGACGAACACCCGGCTCATCGCGGCATCTCCAGCCACAGCGAAAGCCCTTCACCCGGCGTCTCCGGCGGCGCGGTGGCAGGGATGCGCACGGCATCGGCGCGCGCGCGATCAAGGATCACGGGCGGCACGTCAGGCCCATGATAGATGCGATCAGCCTCTCCCAGCAGCCGGGCCGCGCGGAGCGTTAGGTCATCGGGATCGCCCGACAGCAGGCGCAGCGCGACGAGGCGCGAAGGTTCGGCGTCCCCCTGCTCCGCCAGCCAGCGCGGCACCGCATCGGCGGCATCGTCCCGCATCGGGTCGATCAGCCCGCCAGCCAGCAGCCCGGCGTCGATCGCGCGGCGACGTGCGCTCGCATCAGGCCAACGCGCGCGAATGGCGGCGCGTGCGTCATACAACGCGGCGGCGAGCCCACCCAATCGTTGCGGCAACAGCCCCTCGATCCGCTGGCGCAATGCCTTCGCCAGCCCAGCGGACGCGCCAGCCGTGCCGATGGCGATCAGCACCGGCTCCCGATCGACGATCGCGGGCAAGGTAAAGTCGCAAAGCTCCGGCCGGTCGGTCGCGTTCACAAGCACGCCCCGCGCCTTCAGCCGCGAGACCGTCGCCTCATCGCCATCCGCAACGATCGCGATGGCGGCGTCCTCATCCTCACCAACGATGCGCGCGCCCGCCCGTTCGAGCAGCCGCCGCTTGGCATCCACGGCCTCGCCGCTTCCCGTCAGGATGACGGCCCTGCCCTTCAACACCAGGAAGACGGGCAGGCTTTGCATCAGCCCTGCACCCAGTCTGGGATCTGGTCCGCTTCGATCAGCGCCTCGATCGGTGGACGGGCGCGAACAACGGCCCACTTGTCGCCGGACACCAGCACCTCGGGCGTCAGCGGGCGGCTGTTATAGGTGCCCGCCATGGTAGCGCCATAAGCGCCAGCCGTCATGAAAGCCACCAGATCGCCCGCCTGCACCACGTCCATGTCGCGGTGCATCGCGAAAGTATCGCCCGTCTCGCACACCGGGCCCACGACATTGGCCGTTTCCCGCGCGCCCGAAGGATCGACCGCGCGAATGTCATGCCAGGCATCATAGAGGCTTGGCCGCATCAGGTCGTTCATCGCCGCGTCGACAATGACGAACGGCGCCTGCGCCCCCTGCTTCACACGCACCACACGCGATAGCAGCGCGCCTGCATTGCCGACGATCACCCGGCCGGGCTCGAACATCAGCCGCACATTCCAGCCCTGCGTCACCCGCGTCACCATCTCGCCATAGGCTTGCGGCAGCGGCGGCACGGGCAGCGATGGATCATAGGGAACGCCCAGCCCGCCCCCCAGATCGGCAGTGCGGATGGCATGCCCCTCGGCGCGCAGCCTCTCGATCAGCGCGCCAACCTTGACGAAGGCCGCCTCAAGCGGGGCAAGGTCGGTCAGCTGGCTGCCGATATGCACGGCAACGCCCTGCACATCCAATCCCGGCAGATCGCGGGCAGCGGCATAGCTTTCCAGCGCCCGATCATAGGGAATGCCGAACTTGTTCTCCGACTTGCCGGTCGAAATCTTGGCGTGGGTGCCTGCGTCCACATCGGGGTTGATGCGGTAGGCGACCGGAGCCGTCTTCCCCATCGAAAGCGCAACTTCGGACAGCATCTCCGCTTCGGGCTCACTCTCCAGGTTGAACTGGAAAATGCCATGCTCCAGCGCCAGCCGCATCTCGTCCGCAGTCTTGCCGACGCCCGAAAAGACGATGCGATTGGCCGGGATGCCCGCAGCAACCGCGCGCAGCAGTTCGCCGCCCGATACGACGTCCGCGCCCAGCCCCAGCTTCGCCAGCGTCGCCAGCACCGCGCCGTTGGGATTGGCTTTCACCGCAAAGGCGATCAGCGGATCGTCCAGCCGCGACAGCGCGTCGCGAAAGACATTGACGTGCCGCGTCAATGTCGCCGTCGAATAGATATAGACCGGCGTTCCCACCGCCTGCGCGATGTCGGCCATCGGCACCTGCTCCACATGCATGGCGCCGTTCACATAGTCGAAATGGTCCAAGGCTTGTCTGTCCTAGCGAAGCGTATCAGGGCTGGTTTTCAGGCGGCAGGTCGAACGGATCATCCTTGCGCTCTTCCGATTGCGACAGGATATCAACGCTGCGTTCCGGCCGCGACTGCATGGATGGCGTCATCAGCTGCTGCGCCGTCGGGGCAGCCGCAGCACCCACCGGCACCGCAGGCGTTTTCTGCCCCTCGACCGGCTTTAGCGGCTGGCGTCCACCACAGGCCGCCACCCCAAGCGCCAGCAGGACGAAAGCGGCTTTCCGACTTATCGCGATCCTCATGCCGTCTTCTCCCGCGGCTGTTCGTTCCGCGCTTGGGCGATCCGCGCGCGCACCTGATCGGGCGCGGTGCCGCCATGGCTTTTGCGGCTGGCGACCGATGCATCGACCGTCAGCACAGCATAGATGCGCTCATCGATACGGGCGTCAATGGCTTTGAGCGTCTCGATCGGCAGGTCGGCGAGCGGCGTGCCCGCGCTCTCCGCCGCCGCGACCGCGCGCCCAGTGATGTGATGCGCTTCACGGAACGGCACATTGGCCTCCCGCACCAGCCAGTCGGCCAAGTCGGTGGCGGTAGCAAAGCCGCTCTCAGCCAACCCACGCATCCGATCCGTGCGGAACGTCACCGTCTCGATCATCCCCGTCATCGCCGCGATCGACAGGCCAAGCAGGTCATGCGCCTCGAACACTGGCGGCTTGTCGTCCTGCATGTCCTTGGAATATGCGAGCGGCAGGCCCTTCATCGTGACGCACAGCGCATTCATGCAGCCCATGATCCGCCCGGCATGGCCGCGCACCAGTTCGGCAGCGTCAGGGTTGCGCTTCTGCGGCATGATCGAGCTGCCAGTCGAATAGGCGTCGGGCAGCTTCACAAAGCCGAAGGGCTGGCTCGCCCAGATGATGAACTCTTCGGCAAGGCGCGACAGATGCAGGCTGCATTGCGTCGCCGCCATCAGATAGTCGAGCGCGAAATCCCGGTCGCTGACGCTGTCGAGGCTATTGTCGGTCGGCTTGGCAAAGCCCAGCGCCGCCGCCGTCGCATGCCGATCGATCGGAAAGCCGGTCCCCGCGAGCGCCGCCGCGCCCAGCGGGCATTCATTGAGCCGCTCACGCGCATCGGCAAAGCGGCTGCGATCGCGGCGCACCATCTCATGATAGGCCATCAGATGATGCCCCAGCGTCACCGGCTGCGCGGACTGAAGGTGCGTGAAGCCCGGCATGACCGCATCGGCATGCTCCTCCGCGCGGGCCAGCAGCGCCTGTTGCAACGCCTCAAGCCCCGCCGCCACCTCATCGATCGCATCTCGCACCCACAAGCGGAAATCCGTCGCGACCTGATCATTGCGCGACCGCGCCGTGTGCAACCGTCCTGCCGCCGGACCGATCAGTTCGGCCAGCCGCGACTCCGTGACCATGTGGATGTCTTCCAGGTCCAAATTCACCGGCACGCCATTGGCTTCATATTCAGCCGCAATCGTGTCGAGCCCCTGGCTGATCGCCTGCGCATCCTCCGCAGAAACGATGCCTTGCTTGGCCAGCATCGCGACATGCGCCTTCGACCCTGCGATGTCCTGCTTCCACAATCGCTTGTCGAACGGGATGGAGGCATTTATCTCGCGCATGACCGAAGCCGGGCCCGCTGCGAAGCGTCCGCCCCACATGCTGTTGGAGCCGTCTCCCGTGCGATCGTTCTTGCCCTGCGTAATGACTCTGCTCCTGCTGGCTGGCCTTAGCGCGTGCGATAGGCAATCGCCGGGCGCGGGGCAAGATCAAGCCAATAGCAGCGCGCCCGTCCCGCCGACAAGCGGCGAGGCGCGAAGAGAGGGGACAGCCACCCCGCAAAGCGGCAAGGGCGATTTCAGCTATACGCTAGACCGGTCGAAGGCTGGCACCCCCGCCCCGAATTTCTCGATCGCAGGTCCCGACGGCACGGATGCAACCCTGCAAGACTTCGCTGGGAAGCCAGTGTTGGTGAACCTGTGGGCCACATGGTGCGCGCCCTGCGTGGCGGAAATGCCCACGCTCGATGCCGTGGCAAAGGCCTATGCGCCAAAGGGCCTGGCCGTCCTCATCATCTCGCAGGACAGCCAGGGTGAAAGCGTAGTGAAGCCTTTCCTGACCAAGCACTCGCTGCCGAACGTCAAAAGCTTCATCGATCCGGAAAACCAGTTCGGCTTCCATTATGCCACCGGCATGTTGCCGACGACCGTGCTGTACGACCGGGAAGGCAAGGAAATGCTGCGCGTCGTCGGCGCGATGGACTGGAACAGCAAGGAAGCGCGCGGCCTGATCGAGGCGGCGCTGAAATCCTGAATTCGAAGGTCTCCCCCCACTCAAATCATCGTCATCCCAGCGAACGCTGGGGTCTCAGGCCGCTAAGCGCCACCAAGCCCATGAAGATCCCAGCCTCTCCTGGGATGACGAAAAGTTAGAGCTCCCGCGCTTCCCGCACGACCAGCACCGGAACGCCATCGCGCACCGGAAAGGCGAAGCCCGCCGCCTCCGACACCAGTTCGCTCCGCTCCGCATCCCAGCGCAACGGCGTCCGCGTCACCGGGCACACCAGCTTGCCCAGCAGATAATCGTCCAGCTTGGCGCTCACTGCATCGTCGCCCCGCCGTCGGGCTCCATCCGGCCGAAAATCTGCATCAACTGGATGATCCGGTCGCAACGCTCATTCAACGTATCCGCCTCGAGCAAAGTCTGCTTGGCGGCAGGATCAAATGGCGCGATCTGGGCAATGCCGTTCACCAGCGACATGTCGTCAAGCCGCGACACAGCGGTCCAGTCGACCACATAGCCAAGCGCTTCGGCAAAGCGCCGCGATTCCTGCTCCAGCGCGGCGCGTTCGACCGCGTGCAGCACCTCATCCTCCGGCGCCTGCTCGACATCCGCCTCGATCTGGCGAAACTGCGTGGTGACGTCCAGTTCCCGGATCACCCGGAAGCGCGCCAGCCCTTCCAATATGATGTTGAAACGCCCGTCATCCAGCACTTCGAACTCGCTGATGCGGCCAAGGCAGCCGACATCATAAAGCGCGGGCTTGGCCCCTTCCCCGCGCGGCTGGATCATGCCGATGCGCCGGTCGCGCGCCATCGCGTCATGGATCATCGCCCGGTAGCGCGGCTCGAATATATGCAGCGGCAAATCCATCCCCGGCAGCAACAGCGCCCCCGGCAGCGGAAAAATCGAGACGCGCGCGCGATTCACCGGCCGCGCCGTCAGGAAAAGAGGATTTGCGACAATTTCCGCCGCTGCCCCGCGACCCACGGGTCCTCAAGGCCAGTCGCTTCGAACAGCTTCAGCAGCTGCGCCTTCGCCGCGCCGTCATTCCATTCCCGGTCACGGCGGACAATCTCCAGCAGCTCCTCGGCCGCCCGGTCCCGATCGCCATTGGCCATCAGCCCACCAGCGAGTTCGAACCGCGCGTCATGATCGTCGGGGTTAGCGGCAACCTTCGCCTCGATGCCGGACAAATCCGCAACCGGCTTCGCATCTCGCGCCAGCGCAATCGCAGCACGCGCGCGGTCCACCGCCTGGTCCTTCGCCACATCAGCGGGCAGCGCAGCCAGCACCGCCTCCGCTTCATCCAGCTGTCCAAGCGCCACCAGCGCCCTCGCATGGCCCGACGCCACATCCGCATTGTCGGGCACCATCTGGCCGATCTGCTCGAACACGGAAAGCGCCCGATCAGGCTCGCCTCCCGCCAGCAGTTCCTCACCCATTTCGATAAGCGGCGCGATCTCTTCAAGCTGCGCCTTCTCGTCCGATTCGATCGGCAACTGCGCCAGCAACTGGTCGAGATATTGCTTCAGCTGTCCCTCGGTCCGCGCCTGGCTCAAATCAGCGACCGGCTGGCCCTGGAACACGGCATAGACGGTGGGGATCGACTGGACGCGGAACTGCGCGGCGATGAACTTATTCTCATCGACGTTGATCTTGACCAGCTTGACGCCCTTGGGCTCATACTCGGCACAGACCTTCTCGATGACGGGCGTCAGCTGCTTGCACGGCCCGCACCATTCCGCCCAGAAATCGACGATGACCAGGCTGGTGCGCGACGGATCGACGACGTCGCGCCGGAACGCCTCCACCGCTGCCTTATCGGTGTCGCTCATTCCTAGGGTCGCCACTGCCGTAATCTCCTGCCTTGCTGCGGTTGGGTGCCGCCTCCATACAGCGCCTTATGTGGGGCGTCACCCTGTCCGCACAAGATCAGAAGGTATAGCCGACCCCGACCGCCCCCACCCACTGGTTCTTCGAACCCGCGATGCTCACAACGGGCGAGTCCGCATAGTCGCCCAGCATGCGCGAATAACCAGCAAGCGCGAACAGGGCCCAGCCCTTGCGAATGTCACCCGACAAGGACACGCCGCCAGTCAGGTTGACGCCGATCTTCTTGAAGCCCGCCCCTTCGCCCGCGCGCGAATATTCCGGCAGGCCCGACGCGAAAGCCCCCGCTGCATCGACATCATAATAATAGCGGCCATATTTCTTGCCGACATAGTCCGCCGAAACGCCAAGGCCCACGAAGCTGCGCGTCGAAAGCGGCGTGAAATATTCGATGGCGGGCGTCACGATATAGCTGCCATGCGCACCCGCGACGTCCTTGGTGACAGCCACGCGCACCGACAGATTGTCATAGTCGCTGGTGATGATACCGGTCTTGCCGATGCCGACAAAGCCGCCCAGCTCCACCGCCACGTCGCGCTCGCCCAGCGCCCGCACCGCGTCATCCTTGATATTCTTGATGCTGGACCGGTCGAAGCGGACGCCAGCAATCGGCCCCAGCTGAAGGTCGATATCCTGCCCACGGTTCGGAATGACGTCGAAATAGAGGCTCGGCCCCCGGGTCCAGAACGCAAAGTCGCTCACCTTGCCGCGCAGCTGCGGAACAGGGATCACGCGATAGTCGTCCGACCCTTCATAGCTTGGAATGATGCCAGCGCCGACCCCGACCGTCAGCACATTGCTGTCCTCTACTTGCGCAAAAGCCGTGCTGGCGGAGCCCAGCGCAATAAAGGCGAGGGCCGCGGACAATATCTGACGATGGTTCATAATTCCCCTGTTCCCACGAATATGGTCAGCGCCTAAAATGTTTCGCTGCCATTACGGTTCCGCTTAACATCAATTAGAGGAAATATTTGATCTTTATGGTCTGACGAGCCGCTGATCCGGCCATAGTGAATTGCGCCGATTTGAAGCTGGGCGCGCCAAAGCGGATCGCCGGGTTGCGGGAAAAGCCCACGCCCTCGCGCGGGATGCCCGCAAAGGTGTCGAGCTTCCCGTTGCCATTCTCATCATGGATGATCGCGACGGCATAATTGCCCGGCGCCATTTCCCCTAAGGGAATGGCTGCGGCCGTCGCCGGGACGACCAGGTGGCGCTTTTGCGGGTCCTTGCTGCAATCGGGAAAATAGGCCGCCGTCCGCGACACGCAGATGAGCAGATTTCCCTTCATCGACCGCAGCCCTTCGACGGTGATGCTAAGCGGCTGGGACTGGTCCAGTGGAGCAGCGCCCGGCAAAATCATCAACGCCCCCGCCAGCAGCAGCAACTTCCCCCTCATCGACGCCCTTTCTTGAACTCGCCCAATCCCCGGTCCGTCCCGCACAGCCGGTCCCAGACCCGGAAATAGAGACCGTAATTGCAACCATATTGTTCATGATGCCGCTGATGATGGCTGGCCGTGATCAGCCACTGTCCCGCCCGCCCCTGCACCATCCAGCGCGGGAACATCTCCCACCCCATATGGTTCGACACGCCCATCACCGTCATGATCGTCAGCACACAGCCCAGCGCGGCGACATGGATCGGGATCAGGAAAACCAGCGCCGGAATAACGACCGCCCCGCTCAGCGCCTCCCATGGGTGAAAGCTCATCGCCGCCCAGGCCGTGGGCGGCCGGCTCGCATGATGCACCGCATGGGCGGCGCGGAACAGGCGCGGCTGGTGCATCCAGCGATGCGTCCAGTAAAACCAGCTGTCATGCGCCGCGAGGTAGAGCAGCACCGAAACCGGCAGATACCAGAGCGGATAGGTGCTCGCATCGGTATAAATGCGCGTCCACCCCTGCGCCTGCCAGCCCCACGCGACCACGCCTGCCGGAATGCCGTAGATCAAAGCCGACGCCAGCGACCAGGCAATCTCCCGCCGGATCTGCGGATCGAGCCCCGCATAAAGCCCCGGCTGCCGCACACGGGTCGCCAGCGCAAAGCCGCCACTGGTGATCAGGTAACGCACCGCCACGATCGCGCTCATGGCAAGAGCGGAAAGAAGGATCGCGGCCAGCATGGGATCGACTATAAGCGGCACCGCCCGGCCCGTCACCCCGTTAGGTCCGGGGCCGCGCCTGGCGATAGCTGCCCAGCATCCGCACCCACTTGCTGTGGAATTCCAGTTCGGCGAGCGCCCGGTCCACGCCGGGATCGCCCGGCATGCCCTCGATATCGCAGAAAAACTCGGTCGCAGCGAAGCTCGCGCCCCGCTGATAGCTTTCCAGCTTCGTCATGTTGACGCCGTTCGTCGCAAAGCCGCCCATCGCCTTGTACAGCGCGGCGGGGACATTCTTCACCTCGAACAGGAACGTCGTCATCACCGGCGCATCATCAGGCTCCGGCATCAGCGGCTCGCGCGACAGCACGAGGAAGCGCGTCATATTATCGTCGCTATCCTCGATATTCTCCGCGACCATCTTCAGCCCATAAAGCTCGGCCGCCAGATAAGGCGCCACCGCGCCCTCGCCGGGCTTGCGCGATTCCGCCACCAGCGCCGCCGCACCCGCCGTATCGGCATAAGCCACCGGCTGGATGCCCCGCTCGCGCAGATAATGGCGGCATTGCCCCAGCGCCTGCGGATGGCTGATCGCGCTTTTGACCGGGCTGCTATCCACCGCCATTAGGCAATGGCGGATGCGCAGGAAATATTCGTCAACGATGTGCAGCCCCGATTCGGGCAGCAGGAAATGCATGTCGGCGACGCGCCCATGCAGGCTGTTTTCGATCGGAATGATCGCCCGCGCCGCCTGACCATTGCGCACCGCGTCGATCGCATCTTCAAAGGCAAAGCAGGGCAGCGGCACCCAATCAGGCGCATATCCAAGCGCCGCAAGGTGCGAATTGGCGCCCGGCGCGCCTTGATAGGCGATGGCGCGCGACGGGTCGGCTGCGGCCTTTTCGGCGAGTTCCGCGACCAGCGCGCGGGCGGGGGCAGGATAGTTTTCCATGGATGCAGCGCGCTTAGGCACTCCTCCCCGCGCGCGCAAGCGTAACGGGCGCCTGGCCGCGCACGGCCCGGACACGCCGCCGTTCAACCATGCTTGCACGTTCGCTCTTGCGCCATTATGGCAGCGCGCTAGAGGGGGCGCGGAAACCAAGCCGCCAGAACAGAAATTCAAGGGAATTCAAGCGAAATGAGTGATCGTTTCAACACCGTTGCAGGCTGGGCGTTGTTTGCGGGAATCATTGCGCTGGGTGGCGGCATCGTCAGCTCCAAAATTTTCCACGCCGAACGGCCCGAGAAGATGGGCTACGCGATCGAAGGCGTAGAGGCCGAAGGTGAAGGCGGCGCTGCTGCTGGTCCCGGCCTCAACACGCTCCTCGCCAGCGCGGACGTCGCCGCCGGTGAAAAGGTCTTCGCAAAGTGCGCCGCATGCCACACCGTCAACCAAGGCGGCGCCAACGGCATCGGCCCCAACCTCTATGCGACCGTTGGCGAAGCCATCGGCCAGGGCAAGGGCGGCTTCGCCTTCTCTGATGCGCTGAAGGGCAAGGGCGGCAACTGGACCTTCGAGAATCTGGACCATTGGCTGACCAGCCCGCGCGAATTCGCTCCGGGCACCAAGATGACCTTCGCAGGCCTCGGCAACCCCGCCGACCGCGCGAACCTCATCGCCTGGATGAACACCCAGGGCTCCAACCTCCCCCTCCCCGCCGCCGACGCCGCACCCGCCGAAGCGAGCGCAACGCCCGCCGAAGCCGCCGGCAACGCGACGAACGCGGCCGAAAGCGTCGAGGGCAAGGCCCCAGCCAACGCCGCCCCGGCAACTGGACCCGCTGCTGCTGGGAAATAATAGCTGAGGGGCTGGTCCCTCCCAATACACCTGACGGGCGCGGCACTGCTTGCCGCGCCCGTTGTGTTTGGGGGTGCCTGGATCAGCTACGACTTTTCCAGCGGCGATGTCGCTATGCCGAATACTCAAGAGCGCTGCGCCCGGCCTAGCGCTACCGTCATCCCCCCTCCCGCAAGCGGGAGGGGGTTAGGGGGTGGGCCAGCGCAACGCCGGAGCTGTTCGTCAACGGCACGTTTCGTCCACCCCAACCTTCTCCCTCGCCCCTTCAGGGGTCGATGAGAGGCGCGTGCGTCTCATCGAGGCCGGGGAAAGAGGAAACGTCGCTCGCCCCCCTCTCCCGCCTTCGCTACGCTCGGCACCCTCTCCCCTGAAGGGGCGAGGGAAATGTCTTTGATGGGTGGAAAGCGGATGGTCAGCTTTCAGGCCCGCATGCCGTGAAAGCTGACAGTTGGGCGAACCCTATTCAGGGCTAAACATCACCGGTATATGTCCACGCTTCGCTGAGCGCCCACTTCTTTCTAGATAACTTTGGAATTGCGAGTAGCGACCATTTGACCTGTACCACTCCGCCACAGCAAAAAATCCCATTTGTCGGCGATACTTGGCCAAGATGTCGGCGCGTACTTGCTGCGGCAGGCCTGGCTTAAGCGCAGTTAGGTGACGATCTGCGAGGACGGTGGAGCTACCTTTTTGTTCGCCGCATCGGGCCTGAGCACGGCTCGCTGCTTCCGACACATCTGTATCGTTCACCAACGTCGAACCGCCCCCGTTTCCTAATGCTTCGGCAAAACAGTCAAAGTAGGGCTTGTAAGTGGCAGCCAACTTCGGATTGGACCAGAGTTGCATAACCGGCATATTCTCGGCCAGAGTTTCCGCATCGGATTTTTGAGCAAGCCCCGGCGCGGCCATCGCTAATCCAAGAACGCTGAATATCCCAAAGTATCTACGGAGCATAGGTTTCCTCAACCATAGGGACCGAGTGACCGGTTTTAGCTATGGCATTTGCAAACACCAACGGCAATTTCTAGTCGTTTGCTGACAACCCAACCTCCGTCATGCCAGCGCAGGCTGGCATCTCACGACAGACGCTCATCCCAGCCTCACAAGATCCCAGCCTCCGCTGAGATGACGAAGACAACAACGTCCGACGACTTAGCTAAACGCCCCTCAACGCTCCGCTACCAACAGCTTATCAATCTTCCGCCCATCCATATCGACGATCTCAAACCGCCAACCCTGGTCCTCGATAAAGTCGCCCACTTCCGGCAGGCGCTTCAGCAACCACAGCGCATGGCCCGCGACCGTCGCATAGTCGCGGTCCTCGGGCAGGTCGATGCCGATCCGATCCGCGAGCAGGTCCACCGGCATCTGCCCCGACACGAGCAAGCTCCCATCCTCCCGTTCCACCACGTCCGGTTCGTCATGCAGGTCGCGATCGGACGCGAAGTGCCCCGCGATGGCGGACAGCAGGTCGGCAGGGGTCGCGATGCCTTCGAAATGGCCATATTCGTCATGCACCATCACCATCGGCACATCCGCACGGCGCAACACTTCCAGCGCGTCCATGGCATCGACCTGATCCGGCACCACCTCGACCCGGCGCATCAGCGATCCGACGTCCAGCCGCTCTCCCCGGAACAGCGCCGTCATGATGTCGCGCGCCTGCACCACGCCGATAATATCCTCAACGGTCCCCCGTCCCACCGGCAAGCGCGTGTGCGGCGTTTCCAGCAGCCTTGCACGGATGGTCTCATCGTCCGCATTGATGTCGATCCAATCGACGTCCATGCGCGGCGTCATGACTTCGCGCACCGGCCGGTCAGCCAGCCGCACGACACCTGAAATGATCGCCCGTTCGCTTTCCTCGATCACGCCCGACCGGCTTGCCTCCGCCACGATCAGGTGCAGCTCCTCGGCCGTCACATGGTGTTCGGACTCCCGCGTCATGCGCAGCAGGCGGAAGATGAGGGCGCTCGATCCGTCCAGCACCCAGACGACAGGCGCGGTGATCTTCGACAGCCACAGCATCGGCGTCGCCACGAACACCGCGATCGGCTCCGGCGCGCGCAGGGCGAACTGCTTGGGCACCAGCTCGCCGATGATCAGCGATGCATAAGTGGTCAGGCCGATGACGACCGCAAAGCCCAGATTTTCCGCCACGTTCGGCGACAGTCCCAACAGCCGCAACCGCTCGCCCACCGGCCCGCCAAGGCTCGCGCCCGAATAGGCGCCCGCGATGATGCCGATCAGGGTGATGCCGATCTGGACGGTGGACAGGAACTTGCCGGGATCGCTCGCCAGCATCAGCGCCGTATGCGCGCCGCGCCGCCCTGCCTTCTCCATGGCCTGCAATCGCGGTCGCCGGGCGGACACGATCGCCAGCTCCGACATGGCGAATACGCCGTTCAGCGCAACAAGCGCCAGAATGATGACGAGGTCTACCCAGGGGAAGGGCGTCGGAGCGTGCGGGGGGATCGTGGCCATGGTGGTCAGCTACGCCCTATAACCCTGTTTCTTACAATTTCACAACCGTCGCATCACCCTGCGTTCAGTTCGCTGGTGGAACAAAGCGGCCGGTTCAATGATTGGGGCCTGCATCCGCGCTTTCGGGTGCAAGACAGATAAGGGAACTCAAATCTATGCGGATTTCTCATCGCATCATGGGTACGGCGGGCCTTGCCGCCATGCTCGCCACCGCCGCCTGCACGACTGACCCCAATACCGGCCAGCGCCAGATTTCGAAGGCTGCGATCGGCGGCATCGGCGGCGCCCTGGGCGGTTATCTGCTCGGCGATCTGGTCGGTGGCAAGCGGGACCGCACGGAAAAAATCCTGGGCGCTGGCATCGGCGCAGTCGCAGGCGCGGGCATCGGCGCCTATATGGACGCGCAGGAGCGCAAGCTGCGCGAGGAGACCGCTGGCAGCGGCGTCGACGTCATCCGCGATGGCGACAATCTGGTGCTGCGCATGCCGTCGGGCATCACCTTCTCGACGGACAGCGCGGCCGTCCAGCCGCAGTTCCGCCCGACGCTGGATGAAGTCTCGTCGGTCCTCGCGCAGTATCCCAAAACCTATATCGACGTGTACGGCCACACCGACAGCGATGGCGCCGACGCCTATAACCAGACCCTGTCCGAACGCCGCGCCCAGTCGGTCGCCGACTATCTGACCAGCCACGGCGTCCAGTCGGCCCGCATCGCAACGCGCGGCTTCGGCGAAACCCAGCCCATCGCCTCCAATGCCACGCCCGAAGGCAAGGCCAGCAACCGCCGCGTCGAAATCAAGATCGCGCCGGTCACGGAAAGCGACGTCCGGGCGTAAGCCTTTCGTCTGTCAAACAGAGCCGGGACGCGCCCCAAGCGCTCCCGGCTATTTCAACGCCTCCCCCTCCTCCGTTCGCCCTGAGCTTGTCGAAGGGCTCTCCTTTTCTTGGTAAGGGCCAAGCCCGGTGGAGCAGGCTTTTATCAAGCAATTGGAGTTGAGCTAAAAACTCGCCTTCAACCCATCAATCACGAATTGCGCCGCCAACGCCGACAGCAGCACCCCAAGCAGCCGCGTAATCACCGCCTCGATCTTGCTGCCCAGCCGCGCCATGATCGGCCCCGCCGCCAGTAGCGCGCCCAGCATCAACCCCAGCGTCACCACCACCGCGCCCATCACGACCAGCCGCTCGCTCAACCCATCGGCCTGCGACATCAGCAGCATCACCGTGGCGATCGATCCCGGCCCGGCGATCATCGGCATCGCCATTGGGAATACCGACACATCCTCGACCTCAGGCGTCTCGGCGATCTTGTGCGCCCGATCCTCGCGCCGCTGCGTGCGCTTTTCGAACACCATGTCCATCGCGATGATGAACAGCATGATCCCGCCCGCGATCCGGAAACTGTCGAGCGCGATGCCAAGCACGCCCAGCAACTGCTTTCCCCACAGCGCGAAGACAAGCAGTATCGCCGCCGCGATGCCCACCGCGCGGATCGCCATCGCCCGCCGCTGCGCATGGCTCGCCCCGGTGGTCAGGCTGGCATAGATCGGCGCGCAGCCGGGCGGATCGATAACCACGAACAGCGTGACGAAAGCGGAGATGAACAGCTCGATCATGCCCCCGGCGCGCCCACCTTGTCGTCGATCACGAGCTCATAATCGGACCCGTTCCACGCCCGCACCATGACCCGACGCCCGCCATCCGGCGCAACCTCGGCGCTCCACACCAAGCTCTCATCCGCAGGCGGCACCGCTGCTTTCGCCTTCGCTACCCCGCCCTCAGGCGCCTTGCCCCGCTTACAGGTGGCAACCTTGCCCACCAGAAACTCCGGCGCAGCACGCGGCGCGGCGAGCGTGTCGCCATGGTCCAGCACCCATTTCCACCGGCCCTGCTTGTCCCGCCGCCAGATCGTCGTGAAATAGCCCACCGTTCCATCCGGCCGCTGCCAATTGCCGGTGCTCGCCGCCAGATTGCCGTCGCACGACACATGAATGACGGACGGCGTCCAGCTCACCGGCTTGGGCGGATCGGCCCGCCCCTTTAGCCATTGCTTCGCCAGCACCCGCTGCGGCACGAACATCACCGCATCATCGGCGGCCGTCTCGCGAAAGGCGGTCCACTGCCCCTTGTCCCTCGCCAGACGATTGAAGGCGATCTCGGCAGCGAAGACGGAACTCGGATCAGGCTGATGCCGCACCGGCGCCCGCGCCGCGACCAAGCCCAGAAGGCAAGCCGCGATCAGAACGGCCCGCCCTGCCGTCACAGCCCCTCCGGCTTCGCCAGCCCCGCGCGGGCATGGGCCGCCACCAGCGTATTGCGCAGCAGCACCGCGATCGTCATCGGCCCAACCCCGCCCGGCACCGGCGTAATCGCCCGCACATGCGCCAGCGCCTCAGCCGTCGCGACGTCCCCGACGATCCGGCTCTTGCCATCCTCGGTATCGGTCACGCGGTTGATGCCGACGTCGATGACGGTCGCGCCCGGCTTGATCCATTCGCCCTTCACCATCTCGGCCCGGCCCACCGCCGCCACCACGATGTCAGCGCGATGCACCACCGAAGCCAGATCCCGCGTGCGGCTGTGCGCGATGGTGACGGTGCAATTCTCGGCCAGCAGCAGCTGCGCCATCGGCTTGCCCACGATGTTGGACCGGCCGACGACCACCGCCTCCATGCCCGACAGGTCGCCCAGCTCGTCCTTCAGCAGCATGACGCAGCCCAGCGGTGTGCAGGGCACCAGCGCCTCCTGCCCCGTCGCCAGCCGCCCGCTATTGACGACATGGAAACCGTCCACATCTTTGGCCGGGTCGATCGTCCCGATCACCGCCGCCTCATCGATATGGGCGGGAAGCGGCAGCTGGACCAGGATGCCATCCACCCGCTCATCGGCATTCAGTTCCTCGACCAGGTCGAGCAACTCTTCCTCGCCGATGCTGGCGGGCAGCTTGAACTCCAGGCTTTCCATGCCCGCTTCGACCGTCATCTTGCCCTTGTTGCGGACATAGACGGAACTCGCCGGGTCCTCGCCCACCAGCACGACCGCCAGGCCCGGCTTGCGGCCCGTGCGTTCGACAAAAGCCGTGACGCCATCGCCCACCTTGGCGCGCAGCGTGGCGGCAAAGGCCTTTCCGTCGATGATCTTGCCGATGGTCATGCTGCCTCAACCCATTCCCTGATGATGGCGGCCAACCGCGCCAACGCGTCAGCACCGCCCTTGATCCGCAGCCGCTTTAGCCGGTTGCTGTCACCCGATTCCAGCGAAATCGCGCTCCGTGGCCAGTCCAGCCCCTTGGCGAGCAGCGCGATCAGCGCCGCATTCGCCCTGCCCTTTTCCGCGACGGCACGAACACGCGCGCCCAGCCACTGCGCGCCTTTCTCATCGGTCCAGCACCCGCTTATGCCTTCACGCGCCGCGCCCGGCGTCAAGCGGACGGAGAGCAGCAGGTCGTTCCCGTCCTGCCGCCAGACGCTCACACCAGCCCGAAGATCGGCGGCAATATCGCCTGGCGGATGATCAGGATGGCGAGCAGCACCACCATCGGCGACAGGTCGAGCGCGCCAAGATCCGGCATCACCCGGCGGATCGGATTATATATCGGCGCCGTCATCCGGTCGAGCGCCACGATGATCGTGCGCACGATGTCGCTGGACGTGTTGATGACATTGAAAGCGATCAGCCAGCTCATGATCGCCTGGATGATGATGATCCACCACAGCACATCGAGCAGGATGACGATGATCTGATACAGCGCGTAGGCCATGCGGTCTCCAAATTGACTGCCGCTGCTCTAGCCGAGGGGAGCATGGCGGGACAAGGGTTCCTGTCGCCATGCCGCCTTCTCGACGTCACCCTCTTCTCCATCCCCTCCACTTCGTCATCCCAGCGAAAGCTGGGATCTCAGGAGAAGAAGCGCGACACCGCACAAGATCCCAGCTTCCGCTGGGATGACGGTAGGAGAATTAGATGACGGAGCGGCAGCCGACGCTGAACGCCCACCCTCACCGCCGCACTAAAGTACCCGCACCCCGCTTGGTGAAAATCTCCAGCAGCATCGCATGCGGCACTCGCCCGTCCAGGATAACGGCAGCGTCCACCCCGCCCTCGACCGCCTTCACGCAAGTCTCCAGCTTCGGGATCATGCCGCCGCTGATCGTGCCATCCTCCTGCAGAACCTTGATCGCCGCCGGGTCCAGATCGGTCAGCAACTGCCCCTGCTTGTCCAGCACGCCCGCAACGTCGGTCAGCAGGAAGAAGCGCGAAGCCTGAAGCTCCGCCGCGATCGCACCCGCCATCGTGTCGGCATTCACATTATAAGTGTGGCCGTCCGCACCAATGCCCACCGGCGCGATGACCGGGATGATGCCGCTCTGCGTCAGCGTGTCGAGGATCGACCGGTCGACCTTCACCGGATCACCGACAAAGCCCAGATCGACATTACGCTCGATACCCGAATTGGGATCGGGCGCGCGCGTGTCGCCGACCTTCTCGCACAGGACGAGCCCGCCATCCTTGCCGGAAATGCCCACAGCCTTCCCGCCCGCGCCGGAAATCCAGCCGACAATTTCCTTGTTGATGGAACCCGCCAGCACCATTTCGGCGATCTGCGCGGTTTCCTTGTCGGTGACGCGCAGGCCGTTCACGAAATGCGATTCGACGCCCAGCTTCTTGAGCATCGCGCCGATCTGCGGCCCACCGCCATGGACGACCACGACATTGATGCCGACCGCCTTCATCAGCACGACATCCTCGGCGAAATCGCGCGCCGCTTCAGGATCGCCCATCGCATGGCCGCCATATTTCACGACAAAGGTCTGCCCGGCATAGCGCTGCATATAGGGCAGCGCTTCCACCAGCGTTTCGGCCTTGGCGAGGAGAGCGGGATCGGGGGCGTGCTTGCTGTTCATGGGCGCGCGCAATAGGGGCTTATGGATGCGGGGGCAAGTTTGGTGGGAGCCGCGGCAAATCCCCTCTCCCCTTCAGCCAGAGGTACACGACCCTGGGCGAGGTGCCGAAGGAAAGGCGACTGAGTAATCCCTTTCCCCTCTCCCCTTCAGGGGAGAGGGTGCCGAGCATAGCGAAGGCGGGAGAGGGGACTGTAAGCCGAGAGCGCGCTCCCCTCTCCCCAACCTCGATGAGAGTCACGTGCCTCTCATCGACCCCTGAAGGGGAGAGGGAGAGCGTCCGCCCTTCACCACACCCCTCACCAAGCCATCCGATACTTCACCCCCATAGCCTGCGCCAAATGCCGCTGCCGCCGCTCGACCGCCTCACCGAACAAATCCATGTCCACGCCCTTCAGCCGCAGCTCCAGCGTATCCCCATCCATCTCCAGCTTAGACGCAAGCAAAGGCCCCTCGACCCCGCCCGACAGCCGCTGACCCAGCCGGATCGCCAGCCCCCACAAAGTCGCCCGCTTCAACGCCGCCGCCGAAGCCAACCCCGCAATCCCCACCGGCGGCACGGCAGAACCACCAAAATTGCTATGCAGCGCCTGCGCCAACATCGCCCGCTCACACGCCGTAATCCCGACCCAATTGCTGTGCAGAGCGATCTCCACCCCCCGCTCCGCCCGGAAATCCGGATTGGCACGCCAGCCCACATCGGCCAGCAGGCAAGCCGCCCGCCGGATGCGCCGCCAGGACGGCTCATCATCGCGGAACAGCGGCCCGATCCAGCGATCAATCATGTCGCCATGGCCCGCAAACCGCCCCTGCGCCTCACCCTCCGCCTCGGCGGCGACCAGCAGCGGGTCATGCGTGCGAATATCGACGGGCAGGTCCTCGAACAGCAGCCCCTCGCGCAGGCCATAGGCCGATACGATCAACTCGCTGGACCGCAACTGCCGAACGACAACCGATAGCAAAGCCGCCGCATCCGGCAATGTCGGCACGCGCGATCCAGTAATCGCTGGAATATCCTTGAGCCGCGCGCGCCCCACATGCGACACGATCCGCGTCAGCTGCTCCGCGCGGGCCGCTGGCATCGCATATTGATGCACCACCGGCAGCGGGAAGCTGGTCAGCTGCATGTCGAACCGCGCCAGCGCGCGCCACGACCCGCCCACCAGGTAGAAAGGCAGGTCAGGCCCGGCGCTCCAGCCCGCCTTCGCCAGCATCTTCTTGACCAGTCGCTCCAGCGCGCCCGCCCCCTTCGCCCGGATTTGCGGCAGCCGCAGCACGCCCAAGGGCAGCGATATAGTCTCATGCACCGCCCCGTCGCGCACCCGCGCGAGTTCCAGGCTGCCGCCGCCAAGGTCGCCCACAATGCCATCCGCGCCCGGAATGCCCGACAATACGCCATAGGCCGCCGCGACCGCTTCCTGCGCCCCGGTCAGCAGTTCGACCTCCAGCCCCATCTCCCGCGCGCGCCGGATGAACTCCTCGCCATTGGCGGCGTCACGCACGGCGGCCGTGGCGACGCAGCGCACGTCCCGCACCTCCATTTCGCGGCACAGATGCGCGAACCGCCCGACGGCGCGCAAGCCGCGCTCCATCGCCTCCGGCTCGATCCGCCCCGTCTTGCCCAACGAGGCGCCCAGCCCCGCCATCACCTTTTCATTGAACAGGATGAAGGGGATGCGCCGCGGACCGTCATAGACGACCAGGCGGACGCTGTTGGACCCGATGTCGATGATCGCCGTGCGCGCCTTGGCATGAGCGGGCGATGTCACCATCGTTTCAGCGATGGCGCGCACCTGGCTCAGCATCGAATTCATGACGTTCAGGCCCGCCCGCGCAGGCGCAGCGTCGGCACCGCCACGCTATCCAGCGCCGCCCCCCGGCCAGACAGCGACGGGTTGGTCATGAAATAGCGGTGCAGGTTGAACGGCCGGTCGGTGGGGTCGAGCCGGTCATAATGGCCGTCGCTGTCCAGTTCCCAACTCTGTTCGGTGTCGATCAGGTTGGCGACCATCACCTGGTCCAAAATCTGGTCGTGAACGGTCGGATTCTCCACAGGGGCAAGAAATTCGACGCGGCGGTCAAAGTTCCTCGGCATCCAGTCGGCCGAGCTGATGAACACCTTCGCGCCGTTATTGGGCAACGCCTTGCCATTGCCGAAAGCGGTGATGCGGCTATGCTCCAGGAACCGCCCGACGACCGATTTCACCCGGATATTCTCCGACATGCCCGGCACCCCCGGCCGCAGGCAGCAGATGCCACGTACGATCAGGTCGATCTCCACCCCGGCATTGCTGGCGGCATAAAGCTTTTCGATGATCGCCGGATCGACCAGCGAGTTCATCTTCGCCCAGATGTTGCCCGGCCGCCCGGCGCGGACATGCTCGATCTCCGCATCGATCAGCTGGCACAGGCGATTGCGCAGGTCGCGCGGGCTCATCACCAGCTTTTCCAGACTCTGCGGTTCGACATAGCCGGTGATGTAATTAAACAACGCGGCGGCGTCGCGGCCATAGGCGGGATCGGCGGTAAAGAAGCTGAGGTCCGTATAGATGCGCGCGGTAACGGGATGATAATTGCCCGTGCCGAAATGGCAGTAGGTACGGAACGCCTCGCCCTCGCGCCGCACTACCATCGACACCTTGGCATGGGTCTTCCAGTCGATGAAGCCATAGACCACCTGAACGCCAGCGCGCTCCAGCGCGTCGGCCCACATCAGGTTCTGCTCTTCGTCAAACCGCGCCTTCAGCTCGACCACCGCCGTCACCGACTTGCCAGCCTCCGCCGCATCGATCAGCGCGCGGATGATCGCCGACTGCTTGCCCGCGCGATACAGCGTCTGCTTGATCGCAACGCAATCCGGATCGGACGCTGCTTGTTTCAGGAACGAAACGACGACGTCGAATGCTTCATAGGGATGATGGACGACAATGTCCTTCGCCCGGATCGCCGCAAAACAATCCCCGCCATATTCGCGAATGCGCTCCGGGAAACGCGGCGCATAGGGTTCGAACTTGAGGTCAGGCCTGTCCTCATCCACCACGCCGCTCAAGTCGCCGATGCCGACGAACCCCTCCACCTCGGCAATGATCGCCTCATGCCCCTGGAGCATGTCTTGCAACATTTCCTCGACAGGCTCGGGAATGCGCTCCTCGATCTCCATGCGGATCACGCGGCCCCGACGGCGGCGCTTGATGGCGCTGCGGAAATAGCGGACCAGATCCTCCGCCTCTTCCTCGATCTCGATGTCGCTGTCGCGGATGATGCGGAAAACGCCGCTGTTGCGCACCCGATAGCCGGGGAAAAGGTTCCCGGAAAAGCGGCGGATCACCGCCTCCAAGGCCATGTAGCGCGCAGGCGTGCCCGGCATGCGCACGAAACGGGCGAGCGAAGACGGGATCATCACCAGTTCGCGGATCGGCTGCTTGTCCGACAGCCTTTCAAGGTCGAAGACGATCGACAGCCCCTGATTGGGGATGAAGGGGAAAGGATGCGCCGGGTCCAGCGCCTGCGGCGTCAGGATCGGGAAGACTTGGCTGAGGAAATGCTCGCGCAGCCAAGTCTCGCTCGCCGCGTCGATCTCGCTGGCGGGGCCCATGACCTCGATCCCGACCTGCGTCAGTTCGCCATGCAGCGCGCCCCAGACCTTCTGCTGCGCCGCCATCAGCCGCGCCGTTTCATCGGCGATCGCCACCAACTGCTGCGCCGGGGTCAACCCGTCGGCCGAGCGCATGTCGACATCCTGCAACTGCTGGCCTTTGAGGCCCGCGACGCGCACGCTGAAGAACTCGTCCAGGTTCGCGCCGGAAATCGACAGGAACCGCAACCGCTCCAGCAGCGGATGCGCGCGGTTCATCGCCTCTTCCAGCACGCGCTGGTTGAACGCCAGCCAGGACAGCTCCCGGTTGAAATAGCGGTCGGTGGGCAGTGTCAGGCTGGCGGACGGATCAGCTTCGGCCACGTCTCTCTCACTATGATGAGGGGTGCGGATCGTCCGCCACTATAGGCAAGAAACCCGCCGCTTGCAGGCTCTCTTTGGCCATAGCGGCAGAAATCTTACGTCCCGATGACAATGCCGCCTCATTAAGCAGGCGCGTCACCTGCGCGATCACGCCATAACTCCGCTCGATCCGACGCAATAACCAATCCGGCAGGTCCTGCGCATAACGCGATCCCGCTTGGCCCAACGCCCGCTCGATCAGCGCCCGGGCAAGCGGCTCATCCGGCTCCTCGATCGCGACATGCGGCGCGGCAGCAAGGCGCGACCGCAGGTCCGGCAAAGCCACATCCCACAATGTCGGCGCGCCGTCGCCGATCAGCAGCAGCGGCTTTCGGCTCGTCTGCGCATCATTCCAGGCGTTGAACAGCAGCCGATCGTCCTGCCCCTGCGCGTCGTCGATCACCGTGCCGCCGCTCATCGCAGCAAAGCGCCGCCCCAGCATCGACCGTCCCGATCCCGCCGGACCACTCAACACGCTGATCGCCAGAGGCCATTCACGCCAATTTTCCAGATGGCGGACGGCGACATGATTGGCGTCGCTGACCAGGAAGTCATCGTCCGTCCCCTGCCCTGGCCATTCGAACGGCAGGCTGATCTGGCTCATTGCGGCGTCGGCGCTCCCGTCGGCGCAGGCGCGGCCCCGCCCCGCCGAATGCGAAGCGCATTGCCGGAACCGGATACAGTAAAGCCGCGCGCCTGCAGCCCCGCGCGCAGGGCATCGATGCCACCGTCAAAGCTCACCTGCATCACCGAAGTCCCTCCCAGCGCCAGGCTACTGGTCGAAGCCGACCGGACGCCCAGGATCGACCGCACAGCCGCCTCGCCCTGCGCCACCGATCCGACATCGGGCGTATCGAACTGGATCGAGAAGCTGCTCGTGGTCGCCGAAGCCGCAGGCGTTTCCGTCGTCTCCAACGGCTGCTCCGTCGCATTCTCGATCTCGAGCGCATTGGGATTGACCGGCTCTTCGATGATCAACGATGCATCAGGCCGCAGGCGGCCGTCATTCAGCGCAGCCGTATAAAGCTGGTCGATCCGCCGCGCCGCCTCATCCATCATCTGCGGCAGCGCGCTCTCCGCCGACGCGCGCAGGGAAAAGCTTCCGATCAGCGTATCATCCGGACCATAGCGCGCCGTGAAAGTCCCGGTCACCGGACCACCGGGATATTCCCGCTGCAGCCGGGCGATCGGCACCACGACATCGGCCGCGCCATATTGATCGAGCAAAACGCGCCACCACAGCCGCCCGCGCCGCCCCACCTGGCCCGCATTCAGCAGGACCGGATCAGCGATCGATCCCGCGACACGCACATAATCGATCGCGCTGTCCCCGGTGCGGAACCGCGCCCACGCCTTCTGCCACTCATTGATCCGTTCATAGGACACAGCCGATCCGCCGTCCCACATCACCGGAATGACCAGCAGCGGCGGCGAACGCATGACATGGCCCGACACGCCCAGCAGCTGCCCCGTCCGCGCGCGATCGAACAAGATGCCCAGCGTCGCGACATAGCGCGTCGGCCCGATCTGCTCATATTCGATCTCAACGCCGGAAATCATCGCCTCCAGCTGCGAATCGGACAGGTTCGGCACGCCCGCCGCGCCATGGGTGCGCGTCCACAGCATCCGCCAGCCCTGCCGCTGCGCCAGCCGCCAGCCCGCCTGCCGCGCGCTGCTGGCGTCCTTGCCCATCACATCGACCTTGATGCCGCCCACCTGATAGTCGCCACCGCTGGCGATCGGCGGCACCCCGCGCTCGCCCTCCATCTGCGCGAACAGCGCCGCAGCAGCTAGGCCGAGCATGATCGCGACCAGAATCTGGACGGGCCGCGACAAGCGGCGGAGCAGCGCGGAAGGCCGGAAATTCTGGCTTTGGAAGGCAGTGGACAGGCTCACGCGCGCCCTTTTGGCGGGATTTCCCCCATCTGCCAAGCGGCAACCCATTTGCCGTTCCGTTTTCCTTCCTATTCATCTAGGAACCACGGGCATGAGCGACACCGAATCCTACAGCTACGCCAAGGCCGGCGTGGACATCGCGGCAGGCAACGCACTGGTCCGCGCCATCGCCCCCTTGGCCAAGGCGACCCGCCGCCCCGGCGCTGATGCAGAACTGGGCGGCTTCGGCGGCTTCTTCGACCTCAAAGCCGCTGGCTATGACGACCCACTGCTGGTCGCGGCCAATGACGGCGTCGGCACGAAGCTCAAGCTCGCGATCGACCATGATCGCCATGACGGCGTCGGCATCGACCTTGTCGCCATGTGCGCCAACGACCTCATCGTTCAGGGCGCGGAGCCGCTTTTCTTCCTCGACTATTACGCCACCGGCAAGCTGGAGAGCGGCGTCGCCGAACGCGTGATCGCAGGGATAGCCGAAGGCTGCAAGCAAGCCGGTTGCGCCCTCATCGGTGGCGAAACCGCTGAAATGCCGGGCATGTACGCCGCCGGGGACTATGACCTCGCCGGTTTCTGCGTCGGCGCAGTCGAACGCAGCCAGGCGCTCACCGGCAACCGGGTGAAGGCGGGGGACGTCCTCCTCGGCCTCACCTCATCGGGCGTCCACTCCAACGGCTTCTCGCTCGTCCGCCGCCTCGCCGCGGACAAGGGCTGGAAGCTCGACCGCCCGGCGATCTTCGACAATGAAGTGCTGCTGATCGACGCGCTGATGGCCCCGACCCGCATCTATGTGAAGCCGCTGCTGCCATTGGTACGCGACGGCAAGATCAACGCGCTCGCCCACATCACCGGCGGCGGCCTCCTCGAAAACATCCCCCGCGTCCTGCCCGATGGCTGCCACGCCGTAGTCGACGCCGACGGCTGGCAACAGCCGCGCCTGATGGCCTTCCTGCAAGCGCAGGGCCATATCGAGCCGGAAGAAATGGCCCGCACCTTCAACTGCGGCGTCGGCATGGTGCTGGCGGTGGACGCTGACGCAGCGGACGCCGTTACCGCCGAACTGGAAGCCGCAGGCGAAACCGTTGTCCGCGTCGGCGTGGTCGAAGCGGGCGAAAAGGGCTGCACCGTCAAGGGAAGCCAGGAGACCTGGAGCGCCAAGGCCGACTGGACCGCCACGCATCTGGGGTAATCAGACGCCCAAGATAAGAAAAGCCGTTCGCCCTGAGCTTGTCGAAGGGCTTCACTTCTCTTCAAGAAAGGGAGGGGCTTCGACAAGCTCAGCCCGAACGGGGAATAGATGCAAAAGGCCAAAGTCGGCATCCTGATTTCCGGGCGAGGGTCCAACATGGCGGCGCTCCTCTACGCCGCCAAACACCCCACCTGCCCCTATGAGATCGTCCTCGTCGCCGCCAACGACCCGGAAGCCGCTGGCCTCATCCTCGCGCAGGCGGAAGGCATCCCCACCTTCGCCCAAAGCCATAAGGGCCTCAAGCGCGCCGAGTTCGACCAGATCATCGCCGCGCAGCTACGCAAAGCAGGCGCAGACTATGTCGCGCTAGCCGGTTACATGCGCCTGCTCTCATCCGAATTCGTCGCAGGCTGGGAAGGCCGAATGCTCAACATCCACCCCAGCCTCCTCCCCAAATATAAGGGCCTCGACACCCACCAGAAAGCGCTCGACGCAGGCGACAGCCACGCGGGCTGCTCGGTCCATGTCGTCACCAGCGAACTGGACGACGGCCCCGTGCTCGCCCAGACGGAAGTCGCCATCCTCCCCGGCGACACCGCCGACAGCCTAGCCGCCCGCATCCTCATCGCCGAACATCAGCTTTATTCCCGCGCCCTCGCCGATTTCGTCACGCGCGAGCGCCAGCCCGAATGGCTGCTCGCCAAGGTCCGCGAACGCGCCCTCGCCCTTCCCCAGGCGGACGAGGTCACATCCCACGGCATGCCCTGCTTCGGCATCGAAAAGGGCAAGAAATTCGCCTATTTCAGCTATGACCATCATGGCGACGGCATCACCGCCCTGCTCGTCAAGACCACCGCGCCCGAAGAACAGGCGATGCTGATCGACAGCGACCCAGCCCGCTATTTCCGCCCCGCCTATTTCGGCGACGGCTGGATCGGCATCCGCCTCGACCTTGGCGACACCGACTGGGATCATATCGAGGATCGGCTGGCCAAAAGCTGGCGGGAAATCGCGCCCAAGAAGCTGATGGGCCTCATGGACGTGGCTGAAGAGTTCTAGGACGCGGCTTTGACTTTCTGAAATTTCGCATCACATAAGCCGCCATGACCGAAACGACCCAAGCCGCGATCGAAATCACCAACCTCACCAAGGTGTATGCGGGCGGCAAGCGCGCGCTCGACAACATCAACCTCACCATCCCGCGCGGCCAGATCTACGGCCTTCTCGGTCCCAATGGCGCGGGCAAGTCGACCACGATCAACATCCTCGCCGGGCTCGTCAACAAGACCAGCGGTACCGCGAAAATCTGGGGCTTCGACATCGATCAGAACCCCCGCAATGCCAAGAACAGCATCGGCATCGTGCCGCAGGAAATCGTCTTCGATCCCTTCTTCACGCCGTTCGAGACGCTGGAAAACCAGGCGGGCTATTATGGCGTGCCCAAGGAACGCCGCCGCTCGCTCGAACTGCTGCGCGCCGTCCATCTGGAGGACAAGGCCAACGCCTATGCCCGCACCCTGTCGGGCGGCATGAAACGCCGCCTGCTGGTCGCCAAGGCGATGGTGCACAGCCCGCCGATCCTCGTGCTGGACGAACCCACCGCAGGCGTGGACGTGCAACTCCGACAGCAGCTCTGGGCTTACGTGCGCGAACTCAACGCACAGGGCGTGACCATCGTGCTGACGACGCACTATCTCGAAGAAGCCGAAGAGCTGTGCGACCGCATCGGCATCATCAATCACGGGCGATTAATCACCGACAAGCCGACGCGAGAACTCATCGCGATGGCGCAGGAAAAGGTGGTCCAGGTGACGGTGGACCGCGACATCACCGCCGCGCCCGACGCCCCCTGCTTTGAAAAGGTGGAGCTGAGCGACCCCCGCACCCTCACCATCACCTACATGAAAGACCGCGCTAACGCAGGCCAGGTGCTGAGCGCGGTGCAGGACAGTGGCCTCTCCATCGTGGATGTGGTCACGCGAGACCCGGACCTGGAGGATGTCTTCCTCAACCTGACGGCAGCGGCGTGAAGGAGGAACAACCTGTTCCCCCTCCCGCAAGCGGGAGGGGGTTAGGGGGTGGGCCAGCGCGACCTTTCAGAAACCGAAACACCACCCGCGCCAAGTCCCTCCGCAACCAAGCCTCTCCTCCAGAACGCCTCCTCTGGCAACACCTCCGCAGCCGTCAGCTAAACGGCCACAAATTCAGCCGCCAAATCCCCATCGGCCCCTACTTCGCGGACTTTCTCTGCCGTGAAGCCAAGCTCATAATAGAACTCGACGGCTCCACCCACGACAACAGCACCGATTATGACGCACGACGGGACGCCTATTGCCGTGCCCAAAGCTATTCCATTTTGCGCTTCACCAATGCAGATGTGCTAGCCAACCTGGAAGGCGTGCTGTCGCACATCGCGGCAAAGCTTGCGCAAGAGCCCACCCCCAACCCCTCCCGCCTGCGGGAGGGGGGAGAGTAGAATGCCCACCACAACCCATGACGTCGTCATCATCGGCTCCGGCGCAGCAGGCCTCACCGCCGCCATCAACCTCGCGCAGGACCGCAAGGTCGTCGTCCTCGCCAAGGCCGCGCTCGACAGCGGCTCGACCAACTGGGCGCAGGGCGGCATCGCCGCCGTCCTCGACGCAGGCGACAGTTTCGAAGCGCATGTCAACGACACCATGGTCGCCGGCGCGGGCCTCAACGACCGCAGCACGGTCGAGTTCGTCGTCTCCGAAGCCCCCGCCGCCATCGACCGGCTGGCGGCACTGGGCGTCCCCTTCAACGGGGGCGAGGAGTTCGGCGAACGCTGGCACCTGACCCGCGAGGGCGGCCACAGCCACCGCCGCATCGTCCATGTCGACGACGCCACCGGCCATGCCGTGCAGGTCGCGCTGCTGAAAGCCGCCCGCGCCAATCCCAACATCACGCTGATCGAAGACTTGGTCGCCATCGACCTCATCACCTCCCGCCATGGCGAGCGTTATTCGGGCGACGGCCATGTCTGGGGCGTCTATGCCTTCAACAAGCGGACCAAGCATGTCGATGCGTTGCTCGGCAAGGCGACGATCCTTTGCACCGGCGGCGCCGGCCGCACCTACCTTTTCTCCACCGCCCCGCGTGGCGCGACCGGCGACGGCATCGCCATGGCCTGGCGCGCAGGCTGCCGCGTCTCCAACATGGAGATGAACCAGTTCCACCCGACCTGCCTCTACAATCTGGAGGTCAAGAACTTCCTCATCACCGAAGCCGTGCGCGGCGAAGGCGGCCACCTGAAGCTCCCCCCCGGCGTCCCCGGCGGCGGCGAGCGTTTCATGCCCCGCTTCGACCCGCGCGGCGAACTCGCCCCGCGCGATGTGGTGGCGCGCGCCATCGACCATGAGATCAAGCGCCTCGGCCTCGACTATGTCCATCTCGACATCAGCCACAAGGAACCCGAGTTCGTCCGCACCCACTTCCCGACCATCTACGCCCGGCTGCTCGACCTCGACATCGACATCACCAAGGAGCCGATCCCGGTCGTCCCGGCGCAGCATTATACCTGCGGCGGCGTGGTCATCGACCTCGACGGCCGCACCGACCTCCCCGGCCTCTATGCTGCGGGCGAAGTCACCGAAAGCGGTCTCCACGGCGCCAACCGCCTCGCGTCCAACTCGCTGCTCGAATGCTTCGTCTTTGGCGAAGCCGCGGCGCGCCACATCCGCGCCCATTGGGATGATCTGCCCGCCCCGCCCTCCATCCGCCCATGGGACGAAAGCCGCGTGACCAACAGCGACGAGGAAGTCATCGTCCAGCACAACTGGAAGGAAATCCGCCGCTTCATGTGGGATTATGTCGGCATCGTCCGCACCACCAAGCGGCTCGAGCGCGCGCAGCACCGCATCGACCTGCTCGCCAAGGAAGTGGACGAATATTACGGCCATTTCCGCGTGACGCCCGACCTTATCGAACTGCGCAACCTGCTGGAGGTCGCCCGCCTGGTCGTCCGCTCGGCACTCCGCCGCAGGGAGAGCCGCGGCCTGCACTACACGCTCGACTATCCCGACATGCTTCCGCAAGCCGTGGACACGGTGCTCGCGCCCTGATGCCGGGCGGTTCAGCTCGAAAGGAACTGCTTCACCACCGCAGCAAAGCGCGCAGGCTGATCCGCCATGATGACATGGCCGCTGGGACCAATCGGCGTCAGCTTCAGGTCCTTCTTGGCGGCATAGGCGGCACGGAAATTGCGCGTGATCTGTGCCGATTGCGCCGCGTCAGACCCAACAGCATAAACAACCTCCATCGGCGCCCCGATCCGCCCAAGCTGCGCCCGAAGATCGGTATTGGCGAGGTCGCGCAAGGCATTGGCAATGACATCGGGATCGCTCCCTCTGGCCCCCGGCGCATCGGCGACGATCTGCGCCAGATACGCCCGGCCCGCCTTGGTGCCGGTGAAATATTGGCTCAACTGATCGGCCAGGAAGCCCATTCCCCGCGCCGTGCCGCCGACCATCGCCGCACCTTCGGGGAGCATGTCGACGACCATGATCCGCCCCGCCACGCCCTTCAGCCCCAGCATCATCGCCAGCGTGCCGCCCATCGAATGCCCGACGATCGCGGGTCGCGCCAGCCCCGCCGCCTTGACGTAGCGCGCAATCTCATCCGCCAACGGCTGCACCAGTGGCCCGCTCGCATTGGCATCCGCCGCCAGCCCGGCAAAGCCACGCACATGGACCAGATGCCAGCGATAGCCCGGCAGCTTGGCGATCATCTCGCCCCACAATCCCGGTCCACTCGCCAACCCCGGGATCAGGACCACGTCGCGCCCCGTTCCCCGCACCGTCACGGCGATCCGGCGCGAAGTGAAGGGCGCCGCCGCCGCGCCCTCAGCACCCAGCATCAGCAGCCCGGCGCAAGCCCCCGCGCCGACCCGCAACAATGCTCGCCTGTCGATCATCGATCCATTCATGCGCCCCTCCTCGCCCATCGCGTCTTAACGGCCGGTGAGCGCGACTAGGCCATATCGTTCAGGCTCCTTACATCGCAAATGTGGAATCATTCGTCGCATCGCCCTTGTCACTCGAAGGCAGCGGCGGGCCTAAATCGAAGGAGAGTTCGGGGACATTCATGTACAAGCGATTTAAGGGACGCGGGCAGCGTCCGGACGGCGGATCGGCCCGCCTCATCCTGTTGGTGGCAGCACTCTCCGCCTGCGTCAGCGCGCCGATGGAACCGCAAGCCAGCGCCTCCCAGCGCCCGCAACCGACCACGGCGACCTTCCCGATCAAGCGCGTCGCGAACCCGCCAAAGACGTTCGACGAACTCGACGTCGACCAGCGCGAAACGCCTCCGCCCGCCCTCGTCAGCGTGGTCCGCAACCTTGGCCAAAGCTTCAATGGCAAGGTCGGCATTGCCGTCCGCCGCATCGGGGCCGACTGGACCGTCGCCTGGAACGGCACTTCGCTCTTCCCGCAGCAGAGCGTGTCGAAGCTCTGGGTGTCGATGACCTTCCTCGACGCGGTCGACCGGGGCAAGATCCGCCTTACCGACACGACCACGATCACGCGCAAGGACCTGACGCTCTTCCACCAGCCGACCGCCGCGCTGGTCGGGACCAGCGGCTGGACCACCAGCTATTCCGACCTCATGCGCCGGGCGATGACGCAGAGCGACAACACCGCCAACGACACGCTGCTCCGCGCGGTCGGCGGTCCGGAAGCCGTGCGCGGCTATCTCGCGCGGCGGACGATCAAGGACATCCGCTTCGGCCCGGGCGAGCGGCTGCTGCAATCGGCAACGGCCGGGCTCGATTGGCGGCAGGATTATTCGATCGGCCGCAATTTCTACGCCGCTCGCTCCCGCCTGCCCATGTCGGTGCGCACCAAGGCGCTGGACAATTATCTGTCCAATCCGCCAGACGGCGCGGCGCCCTCCTCGATCGTCAAGGCGCTGGCCAAGCTCAAGGAAGGCGAGATGCTCTCATCCGCGTCCAGCCAGCTGCTGATGTCGATCATGAGCGAAGCGAAAACGGGGCCGCAGCGGATCAAAGGCGGCGTGCCTGCCGGATGGAAATATCTGCACAAGACCGGCACGGGGCAAGAGCTCGCCCCGCGATCGACCGGCTATAACGACATCGGCATCATGACCGCACCCGACGGCACCAGCTACGCTGTGGCGGTGATGATCGGCAGCACGACGGAGCCCATTCCCGTGCGCTGGCAGCTAATGCAAGCGGTGGCGAAAGCCGTCGCCGCGAACCACGAGAAGCGGTAGGGTAGTCGCCGAAAAGGGCCGTTCGCACTGAGTCTCGACAGGAGCTGTCGAAGGGCTTAGCGCGAACGAGCCTTGATATTCCTCAGTCCAAATTCGGCCGCAGCCACCGCTCCGCCGTCTCCAAGTCGATCCCGCGCCGCTGCGCATAATCTGCCAGCTGGTCCCTGCCGACCCGCGCCACGCCGAAATATTCCGCTTGGCCGTGGCCGAAGTAGAAGCCGCTGACCGCCGCCGTCGGCAACATCGCAAAGCTTTCCGTCAGCGTGATGCCGGTCGCATGATGCGCGTCCAGCATGTCGAACAGCAGCGGCTTCAAACTATGTTCAGGGCAAGCCGGATAGCCCGGCGCCGGGCGAATGCCGCGATATTGCTCCCTGATCAGCGCCTCATTGGTCAGCTGCTCGCCCTCGGCATAGCCCCATAGCGCCGTGCGGACATAATGATGCAGCCGCTCGGCAAAGGCTTCCGCCAAACGATCCGCCAACGCCTTCAGAAGAATGTCCGAATAGTCATCGATCGCCGCCTTGAACCGCGCCAGATGCGGCTCGATGCCATGGATCGACACGGCAAAGCCGCCCATCCAGTCGCCATTGGGGCTGATGAAGTCGGCAAGACACATGTTCGCCCGTCCTTCCCGCTTGGCGATCTGCTGCCGCAGCATCGGCAGGGTGACATGCTTTTCGTCTTCCACATGGACGATGATGTCGTCGCCCTCGCGGCGGCAGGGCCACAAGCCCGTCACGCCCCGCGCCGTCAGCCACTTTTCGCCGACGATCTTGTCCAGCATCTTCTGCGCATCGTTGAACAGGCTGGTCGCGCTCTCACCGACCACCTCATCCTGCAGAATAGCCGGATAATTGCCCGCCAACTCCCACGCACGGAAGAAGGGCGTCCAGTCGATATAGTTGATCAGGTCCTTCAGGTCCCAATCAGGGAAGCTGTGGATGCCGGGCAGCAGCGGACGCGGCGCCTTCAGCGCCTCGTCCATCTCAAAGGCGTTGGCGCGGGCATCCTCGATGCTCAGCAGCTGGCTCTGCCCCTTGCCTTCGCGCGCCTTGCGCACATGCTCATAATCGTCCTTCGTCTTCTGGACGAAGTCGGTCTTCTGCGTCTCCGACACCAGAGCCGTCGCCACGCCGACCGCACGGCTGGCGTCCAGCACATGCACGACCGGCCCGGTGAACGCCGGATCGATGCGCAGCGCGGTATGCACGCGCGAAGTCGTCGCGCCACCGATCAACAGCGGCATGGTCATGTTGGCGCGCTGCATTTCCTGCGCCACCGTCACCATCTCGTCCAGCGACGGCGTGATCAGACCTGACAGGCCGATCATGTCGGCGTCATTCTCGTTCGCCGCCTTGATGATGTCCTGCCACGGCACCATGACGCCCATGTCGATCACTTCAAAGCCGTTGCACTGGAGCACGACGCCGACGATATTCTTGCCGATATCATGGACGTCGCCCTTGACGGTCGCCATGATGATCTTGCCCTTGCCCTTCGCGCCAGGTTCCTTGGCCGCCTCGATGAAGGGCAGCAGGTGCGCCACCGCTTTCTTCATGACACGCGCGGACTTCACCACCTGCGGCAGGAACATCTTGCCCGCGCCGAACAGGTCGCCCACGACATTCATGCCGTCCATCAGCGGCCCTTCAATCACCTCGATCGGCTTGACGGCGGCGAGGCGCGCTTCCTCCGTATCCTCGACCACATACATGTCGATGCCCTTGACGAGCGCATGCTCCAGCCGCTTGGCGACCGGCCAGCCGCGCCATTCCTCGGCCGCCTTTTCGGACGCGGCATCCTTGCCCTTGAAGCTTTCGGCCAGTTCCACCAGCCGGTCGCCTGCCTCGGGATCGCTGTTCAGTAGCACATCCTCGCACGCCTTGCGCAGCGCCGGATCGATCGCATCATAGACGTCGAGCTGCCCCGCATTGACGATCGCCATGTCCAGCCCCGCCGGAATGGCGTGGTAGAGGAAGACGGAATGCATCGCCCGCCGCACCGGCTCATTGCCCCGGAAGGAGAAGGAAAAGTTCGACAGGCCGCCCGAAATATGGACATGCGGACAGCGGGCCTTGATCTCGCGGCAGGCTTCGATGAAGTCGACGCCGTAATTATTATGCTCCTCGATCCCCGTCGCCACGGCGAAGATATTGGGGTCAAAGATGATGTCCTCAGGTGGGAAGCCGATGGTCATCAGCAGCTTATAGGCGCGCTCGCAAATCTCGACCTTGCGCGCCTGCGTATCCGCCTGCCCCGTCTCGTCGAAGGCCATGACGACCACGGCCGCACCATAGGCCATGCACAGCCGCGCATGGTGCAGGAAAGCCTCCTCACCCTCCTTCATGCTGATCGAATTGACGATCGGCTTGCCGGAAACGCATTTCAGCCCGGCCTCGATCACTTCCCATTTGGAGCTGTCGATCATCACCGGCACGCGGCTGATATCCGGCTCCGACGTCATGAGCTTCAGGAAGGTCGTCATCGCCTCCACGGCGTCGAGCAGACCCTCGTCCATGTTGACGTCGACGATCTGCGCGCCATTCTCCACCTGATCGCGCGCAATGTCGATGGCCGCGGCATAGTCGCCCGCCATGATCAGCTTCTTGAACTTGGCGGAGCCCGTGACGTTGGTGCGCTCACCGATGTTGACGAAAGTGGCGGTGGAGGTCTGGGTCATTTCATTCTCTTCCCCCCTCCCGCAAGCGGGAGGGCGATTTGGGTCGGTCAAGCCCCCGGCTTGACCTAAACAGCGCGGGGCGCTGTTTACCCAAATCCGGGGTGGGCTTTCCTGGGAGCAGCGCCTGGACCGGCCCACCCCCTAACCCCTCCCGCCTGCGGGAGGGGGAACGTCTTTCTACGCCGCGATATGCATGGGCTCTAGCCCAGCCAACCGCGTCACAACCGGCAACTCCGGCACGACCCGAGGCTTATGCCCCGCCAGCGCCTTAGCCACCGCACCGATGTGCGCAGGCGTGGTGCCGCAACAGCCGCCGACCATATTGACCAATCCCTCGTCCACCCACTGGCGAATGAGCGAGGCCGTCGTCTCGGGCAACTCATCATATTGCCCCAACTCATTGGGTAGTCCGGCATTGGGGTAAGCCAAAATCAGCGTATCCGCATTCTTCGCCAACTCGCTCAGATAAGGCCTCAGCAAATCCGCCCCGAAGGCGCAGTTCACCCCAATGGTCAGCGGCTTCAGATGCCGCAGAGAATACCAGAAGGCGTTGATCGTATGCCCTGACAGGTTGCGCCCCGACATATCCGTAATGGTAAAGCTCAGCATCAGCGGCACCGGCCGCCCCGCCGCCGCTTCAGCCTCCCGCGCCGCCATGCCCGCCGCCTTCGCGTTCAGCGTATCAAAGCAGGTCTCGACCAGCAGGAAATCCACCCCGCCCTCGATCAGCGCATCGCACTGCTCACGATAGTCGGCCTTCAGCGTGTCATAATCGACCTCGCGATAGGCCGGGTCGTTAACGTCCGGCGAGATGGACAGCGTCTTGTTCGTCGGCCCAATCGACCCCGCGACAAAACGCGGCCGCCCATCCTTCGCCGTCGCCTTCTCACAGGCGGCCCGGGCCAGCGTCGCGGCGGCGATGTTGATTTCCCGCACCAGATGCTCACAGCCATAATCGGCCATGGCGATCTTCGTGGACGAGAAGGTGTTCGTCTCGATCATGTCCGCACCGGCATCGAGATAGGCGGTATGGATGCCCTCAACGATATCCGGCCGCGTCAGGCACAGAAGGTCGTTATTGCCCTTCTGATCCTTCGCCAGATCCAGCGATCCGCGATAATCCGCCTCGGTCAGCCCGTGCTTCTGGATCGACGTGCCGTAACCGCCGTCAAAGATCATGATCTTCTCGGCAGCCACTTTACGGAATTGGTCTTCAGCAGTCATCTTAAAACCCCGTTCGCCCTGAGCCTGTCGAAGGGCTGCACTTTTCTTCAGGAGAAGGACTGGGCTTCGACAAGCTCAGCCCGAACGGAAGAACAAACTTCACGCCCCCGGCCTCAAACCCAGCAAATGACAAATCGCATAGCTGAGCTCCGCCCGATTGAGCGTGTAGAAATGGAAGTCGCGCACACCGCCAGCATAGAGCTTGCGGCACAGCTCCGCCGCCAGCGTAGCGGACACCAGCTGCCGCGCCGCGGGCAAGTCGTCGAGCCCCTCGAACAGCTTGCCCATCCATCCCGGCACATCGGTATTGCACATCGCCGACATGCGCTGAACCGCCGCGAAATTGCTCACCGGCATGATGCCGGGGATGATGTCCGCCGTGATCCCTGCCGCCGCCGCCGTATCGCGGAAACGGAAGAAGGTCTCCGGCTCGAAGAAAAATTGCGTGATCGCCCGCGTCGCCCCCGCGTCGAGCTTGCGCTTCAGATTATCGATGTCGCTCTGCGCGCAGGACGCATCGGGGTGCGTTTCGGGATAGGCGGCCACGGAAATCTCGAACGGGTGCCGCTTGCGCAATCCTTCGACCAGTTCCGCCGCACCCTGATACCCCTCCGGATGCGCCACGAACTTCGTGCCCGCTTCCGGCGGATCGCCGCGCAGCGCTACGATGTGCCGCACGCCCGCTTCCCAATAGGCGTCGGCCACCTCGTCAATCTCGGCCTTGCTCGCCGCCACGCAGGTCAGGTGCGCCGCCGCTGCCAGCGGCGTTTCCTTCGCGATCCGCGCCACGGTGTTATGCGTCCGCTCCCGCGTCGAACCGCCCGCGCCGTAAGTCACGGATACGAACTTGGGCGCCAGCGGCGTCAGGGTCTCGATCGCCGACCACAGCTGCTCCTCCATCTTCTCCGTCTTGGGCGGGAAGAATTCAAAGCTCACATTCAGGTCGCCTGCCAGGTCCGCGTAAAGCGGCGCTTGCCAAGCCCGCGCGGCCTCATCGACGGAGGAAAAGCTTAGGGTCATAGGGAAACTCGTCCTTCGATGGGCAGGATACGCGCGCCCCGGCGGCGGCCCAGCCATAATACTACCGTCAATTCCTGGCCGGGCAGCACCTCTACCCGTTCCAGCTCCAAACCTGCGTCCGCGAACCAGCTTTCGATCTGCTCGTCCGAAAAGCCAAGCCGCGCATGCTGGTCGCGCAGCCGCAGCTCTTCGCGTTCATGCGCGGCGAAATCGGCGATCAGCACGCGCCCGCCACCTGTGGTCACCCGCGCCGCCTCGGCGATCACCGCTTCAGGCGCCTGCGCATAGTGCAGAACCTGATGCAGCACCACCGTGTCCACGCTGCCCGGCCCCAATGGCACCGCGGTGAAGTCGCCCAGCACCAGCGCATATTTGTCGCCCGCATCTTCGGGCAGCTTGGCCCGGGCGAGCCGCAACATGTCAGGGCTGCGATCAAGCGCCGTCACCTGATCGGCCGCATGCCCGAACAGCTCGATCATCCGCCCCGTGCCCGTGCCGATGTCGAGCAGATGGCCCACGGCCTCCGAACCCAGCAGCGCCGTCATCGCCGCTTCCACGTCCACGTCCGGCACGTGGAGCGACCGGATCGCGTCCCATTCCTCGGCATGTTCGGCAAAATAGCTTTCCGCCGCCCGCGACCTGTCAGACCGCACCGCCGCCAGCCGGGCAAGGTCGGCCTTTTGCCAAAGCTCCTCGCTTTCGGACGGCACCAGCTGATCGAACAGGGCAAGGAACGGCGCCATCGCGTCCCCCTTCACCAGGCGGAGGAATACCCAATTGCCTTCCTTGCGCCGCTCGACCAAGCCCGCTTCGGCCAGGATACGAACGTGGCGTGACACGCGCGGCTGGCTTTGCCCCACGACCTGGGCGATCTCGCCCACCGCCAGCTCCATCGCGCGCAACAGATAGATGATGCGCAGCCGCGTCGGGTCTCCAAGTGCCCGGAAAATGTCGAGTGCGGCGCTCATGGCAATATCATATAAAGAAATCTTTATATGCGTCAATGGTCCTGCTTATGGGCACCACCGTTCATTATTCCAAAGCCCGGAAATGCGCGAGTCGCATGATGGGGATTGCCTTGAGTCGTTCAACGCATTACGAATCGGCCCCGCAGGCGCAAAGGGGGGTGAACTTTTCTCCGAGAGTGGTCTGCACGTTTTTTATCTCTGAGAGGGGTTTGCCCATGTCCAAGTCGATTGCTCTTTCGCTCGTTCTCGCCGCATCGCTCAGCCTCGCCGCTTGCTCGAAGGGCGAAGAAAATGCTGCCAACGCTTCGGCCAACGCTGCTGAGAACGCTTCGAACGCTGCTGACAACGCCATGAACGCTGCTGAAAACGCCGCTGCCAACGCTTCGAACGCTGCTGCAAACGCCAGCAACGTTGCCGAGAACGCGGCTGCGAACGCGATGTAATTTCCCTCCTCGGGATTTTCGGAAACAGGGCCGCCCGGCAACGGAGCGGCCCTTTTCTTTTGGGCGGCCTCTCTTCTTTTGGGCGGCCCCTCTTCTTTTGGGCGGTAGGCCGCGCGTGAAAAAAAGGGCCGCCCGTGTGGGGCAGCCCTCCTTTCACCAACAGCGAATGACTGATCAGCAATCGCGGTCGATTGCCCGACCCGCCAGCGCACCCACCCCAGCGCCCACGATTGCGCCGGTCGTGCCATCGCCGCGGCGACCATAACGGCCACTGCCCTTGCCGATCTCATTGCCCAGCAGGCCACCAGCGATCGCGCCGATGATGGTGCCGCCCGTGCCGTTGTCCCGGCAGCGATAGCCACCGCGATAGCCACGATAATAGTTGTTGCGATAGTAACGATCACCACGATAGCCACGGTAAGAGTCACCGCGATAATAGTCGCCCCGGTAACCGCGATAACCACGATCGCCCCGATAATAATCGCCGCGTTCATAACGGCCCCAGCCATCGCGCGCCTGGGCGGGCGCGGTGGTGACGGCGAAGGAAGCAGCGCCCATTGCCAGCGCCGCCCCCATATTGATCAGAAACTTGGTCTTCATGGCGTGCTCCTTCAAATCTTGCTCTCGATCGGGTGGGCTTTGCCGCCGCACCTTCGATTGCACCCCTTTTGACCGATTCGCATTGAGCCAAGCCTGAATGGGCGTGTCAGCCACCGTTCAGCTAAAAATTAGCTGCGTCCCGACCTTTAGCGCTCACCAAAGCTCGGCTCTCACCATCTGCTATAAAGCAAAAGCGCCTGCCTGTCGCTGATGTGGCAATCAGCCGTTGGTGGAGCAGGCCGGATTGCCTATGGCGCTGCGATGCGCCGTATCCTGATCGTCCTGTTGCTTGCGGTCCTGCTTTTGCCAGCGCCCCACAAGAACAAGCCGGAACTTTTGAAGGCAGGCCCCCTGCTCGTCACCGCGCGTGCGCTTCCGCTCAACTCTGCAGATCCCGGCGACCGGCGGGTCGGCGCGCTCGATTATCTGGGCGGTTGGCAACTCAGCAGCCCGCATCACGGCTTTGGCGGCATATCGTCCCTGCTCGTCGAGCAGCAGGACCAGGTGCTGGCGCTCAGTGATTCCGGCACGCTGATGGGCTTTGCCCTCACCCCCCACCCCAACAACCGACACCCCTTCATCGCTCCGTTGCCGATTCGCCCGCGGGATCAGGACCAGCCCTGGTGGGCATGGGATTCAGAGGCGATGGCCCATGATCCGGCAACGAACCGCTACTGGGTCGGTTTTGAGATGCTGCAGCGCATCTGCCGCTATGCGCCGGGATTTTCCCGCGTGGAATCCTGCCGCAACTGGCCGGAGATAGAGGCCTGGCCCGAAACGGGATCGATCGAGTCCATGGCACGCCTCCCCGATGGCCGCTTCCTCGTCATCGCGGAGATGGGGATGATGGCGGACGGCAGCCACGACAGCCTGCTTTTCAACGGCGACCCGACGGAACAGGGTACAGCGTCCCCCATACGCCTGCGCTACGTCGCGCCGCGGGGCTATCGCCCGACGGACGCGGTGGCGCTCGACGACCGTCACATCCTGGTGCTGAACCGCCGCATCACGCTGCGCGACCTGTTCACGGCGACACTCGCCATCATAGAACTGCCTGCCCGCCCAAAGCCGGGCGACCGGCTGACCGCCCGCACGCTCGCCCGCCTCGCGCCGCCGCTGCTATCCGACAATTTCGAAGGTCTTGCGGTGACGCGCGAAGCTGGACGGACCATCGTCTGGATCGTGTCGGACGATAATCACGAATTCTTCCAGCGCACCCTGCTCCTGAAATTCGCCCTACGTGGAGTGCGGGGCGTTCGGTGAGCAGTATCGAAGCTTCGAGCTGTAACTTCGTGCCTTGGGTCAGCATTATCCCCTAACACCGTTCGCCCTGAGCCTGTCGAAGGGCTCTACTTCTCTTTAGAAAGAAGACGGCTTCGACAAGCTCAGCCCGAACGGATTAAAAGATTAGATCAAAACTGCGCGCTGCCTGGAACAACGCTCCGCTCCCGCCCTCGACACGCAAAAAAGCGGCCCGTCGCCAGGCCGCTTCTTAAAGCCGAAACGAATCGAACCGAATCAGGCGGCTACAGCAGCCTGCTTCTTAACGATGTCGCGCTTCAGACGGCGCGCCTTCAGCGACAGCTTGTCGTCGTTCGTCTTCAGCAGCCAGTTGTCCAGCCCGCCATTATGCTCGACCGAACGCAGACCGTGGGTCGACACGCGCAGCTTGACGGTGGTTTCCAGCGTTTCGGAAATCAGCGACACATTCTGCAGGTTGGGCAGGAACACGCGCTTGGTCTTGTTATTGGCGTGGGAAACATTGTGACCCACCTGGCGGCCCTTGCCGGTCAGCTCGCAAATGCGCGACATAGTCAATCAACCTTGTAGTTCATGTTCGTTCGGAAAGCGGCGCCAGTAGCGGGATTCCGGAAAGCCGTCAACCCGCCACGCCGGTGAGATCGGACCGCTTGCGCAACCCTTTCCGCCACTCGGACGTTTGCAGCCGATAGACGAAAGGATGGCGCAATGCGACTCATTGGTGGCTTGTTGGTGATAGTTTTGCTGGTGCTCGCCGCTGGCATCGCGACCGGCTTCATCAACCTGCAAAAAACCCAGGAAGGCAGCTTGCCCAAGATCGCAGTGGAGGGCGGCCAGTTGCCCAAGTTCGACGCAAGCGTAGCCAAGGTCGAAGTGGGCACGCGCAACGAAACTGTCGAAGTGCCGACGGTCGATGTGAAGAAGCCCTGATCATTTCTAAAAAGCTATCATTCTTGTAAGGGCGGGCGGATGGCACCGCCCTTCCCCCTCCCTGCCCCCATGCACCGCGCGCTTGAACTCGCGCGCGCGGCAGAGGAAGCAGGCGAAGTGCCGATCGGCGCGGTCGTCACGCTCGATGGGCAGATCCTCGGCGAGGGGGAAAACCGCAACCGCCGCGACAATGATCCGACCGCCCATGCCGAAATCGTCGCCCTGCGCGCGGCGGCGGCGCGGCTGGGCGATTTCCGCCTCACCGGCTGCGACCTTTGGGTGACGCTGGAGCCCTGCCCGATGTGCGCGGGGGCAATATCCCACGCGCGCATCGCCCGCCTCTATTATGGCGCCGCCGATCCCAAGGGCGGGGCGATCGAACAAGGTCCCAGGCTCTTCACTCAACCCCAATGCCTGCATCGGCCGGAAGTCTATGGCGGGCTCGGCGAAACGGAGGCTTCAGCGCTGCTGCGCGGCTTTTTCCTGGCCCGCCGCTGAATAGTCGATGCGATAGAGCGTGTAGGGCAAGGCAAAGCCGCTCTTGAGCGCCACAGGGTGCAGCCAGCCGGGAATCTCGCCGCGCGCCAATCCTGCATAGAAACCGCGCGGGCTGCGCGACTGATACACCGTCCCTTCCGGGAATCCGGGGCAGATCAGCAGATAGGCCGCATGATGGCGCGCAGCGATCAGCCGGAACGCATCTGCCGACCCGTCAAAGGCGTGATGCAGGTCCAGGATCACCTTGCCATTGCGATGATAAGGTCCCGCAACCGCGCTATGATGCGTGGTCGCGATCAGGCGCGGCCCCAAGTCGACCATCGTGAAGATGGTGGCGGGCGGCAGCTGGTTCAGCACCTCCAGCGCTGGCAGTGAACGGCAGCGGCCGTTGGCCTTGCTGATCGACTGCAACCGGGACTTCGCCGCCGGACGTTGCGGCTTGGGCTTTTCGCCAGTGACGCCGGTCCACAGCTGGTTGATCTGCGGGTAAAGCGGCGTCGCGAAGGCCGCCGTGGCAAGCAACGCGACCCCGCCAAGCCCAGCCATCCGTGCCAGAGGCCTGCCGAAGAAAACAAGCTGAAGCACCCGGTGCGCCGCCCATGCAGCCGCCGGAATGGCAAGTAATTGCGCCGCAGGTCCGGCCCGCAGCTGCCAGAACAGCAGCGCGGTCGAAAACAGCATCATCAGCCCGACGGTGCCCCATGCCCACAGCCGGTCGCTGTCGCGCCGTGCTTCCCACAGCGCCCAGATCAGGCCGAACAATCCCGCAACCGGGATGGCCATCAGCGGCACGATCAGGCTGCGCGCCTGAACCGTGATCGGCTTGGCCTCCCGAATATTGGCGAGCCACAGCCGCTCCAATTCGGGCGAAATCTGATAGGCACCTGTCAGGCATTGCGGCCAATTCAGCCAGGCAAAGGCCGCCACCGCACCGCCCACCAGCACGCCAGCTACCAATCGCGCCTGCCAACTGCGCAGCGGCAACAGGGCGAGCAGCGTCATGCCAGCGCCCACCGCTCCGAATATCGCCACCCAGATGGGCGATATGGCATCGCAGACCATCTGCCGATTGGCGTAGCTGGCGAACAGCAGGAACAGGATCGAAACCGACCCGGCAAGGCTCAGCGCATAGGGCAACATCCGCCGCGCCGCGCCTTCCTTGAACACCCAGCGCAGCGCGATCAGCGCGCCACCCGCCGCCAGGTAGACGATCATCTCCATGCCGATGGTGATGGACAGCGCGCTACTCACTCCCGCGACGATGCCGCCGCGCAGCCAGTTGCGATCGACCAGCCCAGCCAGCATCAGCACCGTCAACGCCAGCTGCCAGCCATGATGATCGACCCGCATCGGCAGGAACATGCTGACGCCCATCTGCGCCGCGAACGGCGCCAGCGCCGCCAATATCCAGCCATTGCCCCCCGCCAGGCGACGGGCGATGAAGCCTAGCCCCAGCATCAGCGGCAGCAGGGGCAGCGTCGGCGCGATGGCGCAGGCAAGCCGATCCGCCAGCCCCTGATCCACAAAGGCGCGGAATAGCAGCATCAGCCCTGCGAGCGGCAGATCGACGAGCCGGGACCAATGGATGTTGAACCCGGCGGGCGGGTCCAGCCGATATTGCCTCAGATCATACCAACCCTGCCCCGCCAGCCAGTCACTGACCTGCAGGTACCGCATATTGTCGTCGGTATCGTTGAGCGTCAGCCAGTGAATCGCGGGCCAGCGCGAATAAAGCAGCCAGGTCACGGCCGCGACCCACATGAGGAAGGTCAGCCATTTCCAGTGCAGCTGCGCCCATACGGACACGCAGACCAGGGCGCGCCGGGATCTTTCCCGCACGGTGAAGCCGCTTTGCAAGTTCATGGCGGGTGGATTAGAGCCTTCGCATCAAATCGCAACGGGGCCTTCATGAAATTGCTGTCACGCCTGACGCCGGAACGGCAGGCCCTGTTCTGGCAAATCGTGCGCTATGGCCTCAGCGGCCTGTTCATCACCGCTTGCCAGGCCGTAATCTATTGGACGCTGGCAGCGGTCGCCCGATGGCACGTACAGCTTGCCAATGTCACCGGCTATGTCGCGGCGGTGATGATCGGCTATGTGACGCACAGCCTCTTCACCTTCCGCGATCAGGAAAGCACCGGCAACCATGCGGCGCGTGGGCTCAAGTTCGTCGCCGTGTCGCTGCTCAGCTATGCGTTGAATGCGCTCTGGGTCTTCCTCTGCGTCACCCATATGCGATGGCCGGAATGGTCACCCATCCCGGCCATGCTGTTCGTGACGCCAGCCGTGGTGTTCGGCCTCAATCGCCAGTGGGTGTTCCGCTAGACTCGCCTCAATGGACGAAGCGCGCCACCACATCCCGGTATGACCGGCTAACCTTCACCTGCGCGCCTGATTCCAGCACCAGGAAGCATTCGCCATTGGTATGCGGCTTCACCTGCCGCACCTGGCTCAGATTGACGATGGTCGAGCGGTGCACCCGCTGGAAATTGCGCGGATCAAGCCGCTTTTCCAGATCCTTCATCGTCTCGCGCAGGATGAGCGAATTATCCGCCGTGTAGATGCACATATAGTCGCCCGCCGCGTCGATCCGTTCGATCGAGTCCACATCGACGCGGAAAATCTGCCCCCGATCCTTGATGTTGATAAGCTTCTCAAAGCGGTTCGAGGACGGCGCCTCTTCATCAGCGTTGAACTCGGTCATCGCATCCGGCGCGACCTCGGCCAGCACCTCGCGCAGCTTCTCCGCTTCCTGCACCTGCTTCTTTTCGGACAGCCGCTGCCGCACACGGTCTAGCGCGTCGGCCAGGCGGCCTTCATCAACCGGCTTCATGAGATAATCGACCGCCTGAGCCTCGAAAGCGCGAATCGCATGATCGCTATAGGCGGTGCAGAAGATGAACAGCGGCGGCTCGACCTCCATCAGCCCTTGGACGACGGAAAAGCCATCGAATCCGGGCATCTGAATGTCGAGGAACACAAGGTCGGGTTTATGCGTCTTTATGGCGCGGATGGCTTCACGGCCATTCGAGCAGGTTTCTACGATTTCGACATCCTCATGCGCTTCCAGACGGAGCTTGAGGCCTTGGATAGCCAGGCTTTCGTCGTCGACGAGGATTGTTCTAATGGTCATGCGGCCACTTTCGATGGTTCATCCAGATTAAGCGGCATTTCGATATGGACCGAAAAGCCGCCTGGCGTGGAACGCGTTTCAAAGCTCTGTCGTTCCCCGAACGCCTGGATCAGGCGGTCACGGATATTCGCCAGGCCAACGCCTGTCCCTTCGCTGACTGGAGTGTTCGGGCGAGTGAACCCCTCGTTCAATCCCGGACCGCTATCCGATACGACGATCCGGACATTTTCACCGGCAGGCTGCGCCGTGATGGAGATTTCGGCCCCCTCTTCCTTGGGCGTGACGGCATATTTGATCGCATTTTCGACCAGCGGCTGCAGCAGCAACGACGGCAATCGCGACTGCGCCACCGCCGGATCGATGTTGAAGACGGGGCGCAGCCGGTCCTCGAACCGCATCTTCTCAATCTCCAGATAGAGCTTGAGCGTCTCCACCTCCTGCTCGATCGTCACCTGCGCCGTTGGCTCGTTTATCAACGTATAGCGCAAGAAGGATGACAAGCGCGACAGCATCGCGTTGGCACGATCCGTCTGCTTCAATAAGACCAGCGTCGAAATGCTGTTCAGCGTATTGAACAGGAAATGCGGATTGAGCTGATAACGCAGCATCGCCAACTGCGCGCTCGACGCCTGATTTTCCAGCAGCAGCAGCTGGTCCGCCTGCTCTTCCACCTGCAGGTAGAAGTTGATGGCGTAATACAGCGCCGACCAGGCACCCAGCAGCGTGATGCTAAGGTAAAATGCGCCCAGGAATAGCTGCACCCCGGCCGTCTCACTCGCCCGGTTCTGCGTCGAGAACACCCAGGCATCGATGAAGGCGACCAGCCCCGCCGCCAGCACCACGGTCACAATTGACGCGCCCCAGCTGATGATCGGGCGCTGCTTCTGCAAAAAGCGGAATATGACCGCGATCAGCAGCGTCACCGAATAGCCCGACACGGTCGATATCATCACCGGGATCAGGCTGGAAAGCGGCTGCCCATTGGCGATGGTGGACGACCCGCGCAGCAGGAAGGCGCCGGCCCACCCCACCGATTGCAGGTTCCAGAAAGCGCGGTTCTTGTCCGCGAAAAAGGGCTGAGGCTGAATAGGTTGAACAGACATCGCTGCCAGCCTAGGCGAATTCAGGCCCAGGGTGAAGCCACCCGCATCACGCCGCCGTGGCAGCTTCCTGATCCATGGGCGTAACCTCGTCCGGGCAAAGCCAGACCAGATCCTTCAACTCCAACGCCCGGCCATCATGCGCCTGTATCGTCACCCGGCGGATCGGCTGGCCGTCCCGCTTGTCCGCCAGCACCTGGCAAGACGGTGTCCCGCATCCCCATTTCTCGCCCCACTGCCGCAGCGCGATCATGACCGGGGCCAGCTCCTGCCCCTTTTCCGTCAACCGATATTCGATCTTGCGCCGGTCGCACTGCATCGGCTGGCGCAGCATGATCCCGTTCTCGACCAGCCGAGACAGCCTGTTCGCCAATATGTTGCGAGCGATGCCCAGCGACGACTGGAAATCCTCGAAATGCCGGATGCCGGACAATGCGCCGCGCAGGATGAGAAACGACCAGCGCTCCCCCATCGCTTCCAACGCGCTCGGCAGCGCGCATTGTTCCAGATCCTGCGCCAGATTGTGCTTCATCGTCCGTTTAGATAGCTCAAAGCCACAGCCCTTGCAAAAGAGCGACCAATTTGCCCCAAGATGGGATTTTTTTGTTGCACAGCAAGATGCTTCCCGGACAATCGGGCCACGATGCTGCGTCAATATGAACTTGTTGAGCGGGTGAAGCGCTACGATCCGGATGCGGACGAGGCGATGATCAACCGCGCCTACGTCTTTTCCGTCCAGAAACACGGGTCCCAGAAGCGCGCCAGTGGCGACCCCTATTTCAGCCATCCGATCGAGGTGGCGGGTATCCTGACCGACTTCAGCCTGGACGATCAGACCATCGTCACCGCGCTGCTGCACGACACGATCGAGGATACGCTCGTCACCTATGACGAGATAGAGAGCGCGTTCGGCAAGGACGTCGCGCGCATGGTCGATGGCGTGACAAAGCTGTCGAAGATCGAGGCGATGTCGGAAAATGAGCGGGCGGCGGAAAATCTCCGCAAGTTCCTGCTCGCCATGTCGGACGACATCCGCGTCCTGCTGGTGAAGCTCGCCGACCGCCTTCACAACATGCGCACGCTGCATTTTATCAAAAATGAGCAGAAGCGCCGCCGTATCGCTCGTGAAACGATGGACATCTATGCCCCGCTTGCGGAGCGGATCGGCATGTATGACTTCATGCGCGAGATGCAGCTGCTCGCCTTCCGGGAGCTTGAACCCGAAGCCTATGACAGCATCACCAAGCGCCTCGATCAGCTGAAGGAAGGCGGCCATGGCAAGGTCGACCGGATCGGCGCTGAACTGCAACTGCTGCTCGGCGGCAAGAACCTGTCGGTCACCGTGTCCGGCCGCGAAAAGCACCCCTATTCCATCTGGAAGAAGATGCAGGAACGGCACATCAGCTTTGAACAGCTGACCGACGTCATGGCGTTCCGCGTCATCACCGACACGACGGAAGATTGCTACCGCGCGCTCGGCTTCATCCACCAGACCTACAAAATGGTGCCCGGCCGCTTCAAGGACTATATCTCGACGCCAAAGCGCAACGGCTACCGATCGCTCCACACCACCGTCATCCATCAGGACAATGCCCGTATCGAGGTGCAGATTCGCAGCCGCGACATGCATAATGACGCCGAACTCGGCCTCGCGGCGCACTGGGCCTACAAGCAAAAGGGCGACGCAGGCGACCAGCATGCGGCGTGGCTGCGCGACCTCGTGGAAATCCTGGAACAAAGCCAGGATGCCGACGAACTGCTCGAACATACCCGCATGGCGATGTACCAAGACCGCATCTTCGCCTTCTCCCCCAAGGGCGAGCTGCACCAGTTGCCGAAGGGATCGACACCGGTGGACTTCGCCTATGCAGTCCACACCTCGCTCGGCAACCAGACGGTGGGCGCAAAGGTCAACGGCCGCGTAGTCCCGCTCCGGACCGGCCTTGAAAATGGCGATCAGGTCGAAATCCTGAAATCGGAAGGGCAGGAGCCGCAGCCGGGCTGGCTGACCTTCGCCATCACCGGCAAGGCGCGCGCCGCCATCCGCCGCTATATCCGCCAGAAACAGCGCGGCGAGGAAGTGGCGCTGGGCGAGAAGCTCTACGAGGAAATCATCGGCCGCTTCTCCCCCGAACTGGCGAGCGAGCTGGGCGACAAGGCGCTAAAAGCGGCGCTCAAGCGTCTGAGGCTGGACGATCGCGCGTCGCTGATGGTCGCCATCGCCACGCACCGCCTGCTCGATTCAGAAGTGATGGAGGCCCTTGTCCCCGGATCGACCAGCGTAGACGGGATAGAGGAAGCCCACCCACGCCAGCACGCCCCCGTCTCGATCCGTGGGCTTACTCCGGGCATAGCCTATAATCTCGGCGACTGCTGCCACCCCGTCCCCGGCGACCGCATCGTCGGCGTCCGCCGCACCGGCGAGCCGATCGAAGTGCACACCATCGACTGCCGCTCGCTCGAAGCCGGGCAGGATGACGATTGGGTGGATTTGAGCTGGGACAGCAAGTCCAAGGGCGGCACCGCCCGCCTGCAAGTCATCGTCAAGAACCAGCCCGGCGCCCTCGCCGCCGTCGCCAACGTCTTCGGCGCGACCAAGGCGAACATCCTCAACCTCCAACTGGTGAACCGCGAAGGCCCCTTCCACACCGACATCATCGACCTGGAAGTCAACGACGCCCAACACCTCAACCGCATCCTCTCGGCGCTGAGGGCGCTGGACATAGTGGTGCAGGCGGATCGGGTCTAATCTGACGGCGTACCTGCTCCCCCTCCCGCAAGCGGGAGGGGGCCGGGGGGGTGGGCCAGCGCAACGCCCCCTCGCTTCCCAAAACTTGCCCCGCCCCCCGTCACCCCGGGCTTGACCCGGGGTCCCGCTTCTTCAATCCACGCCCCATGGAACGCACATCAAAAGGCGGCTGGGTCTACATCATGAGCGATCGCTATCGCGGCACGCTCTATGTAGGAGTAACCTCAAACCTGACCGCCCGCATCCACCAGCACAGATCCGGCACTGGCTCCGATTTCTGCGTTCGCTACGGTTTGGCGCGCCTGGTGTGGGCGGAACGGGGTGACGACATTGCGACCTGTATAGAACAGGAAAAGCGCCTCAAACGGTGGCGGCGTGCATGGAAGTTCGACCTGATCGAAAGAAATAATCCAGACTGGCAAGACATATTCGACCTGCTCACCTGAAGGCAGCGGGACCCCGGCGCAGGGCCGGGGTGACGAAAGTAAGATGTATTCACCACCCCGTCACCCCGGACTTGATCCGGGGTCCCACTGGCCTTCACCCAACGAGCATCCCGTCAACAATCGCCCGTCCTCACCTCTCGCCTGCCTTTATCTGTATCCCCCAAACCACACCCCCCACAAAAACCATCCTATTTCCCCCAACCCCTTCCCATTCCCACTGTCCTACACAGCCCCAAACTGCCTACCCCATCCGCGTTCTTTGACACGTCAACCTGATTCCCACGACGCCCACGCGCGCCCGGGCACGCGCGCGCATATGGTGTGAACTTCGGAGCAAAACCCACGCTTTTCCGCCATTCCCTACGGCAGAACCAACTTTTACGTGACAGCAAAGCTCCTATTCTGTACAGGCCCGCGCAGCAGGCTCCTTCGGGAGTCTTCCGTCCGAGACAGTTGGTGAAGGGAATATGCCCTTCTTAATCTCCAACCTAGACGGGGAAAAGTTCTCTACCGGCTGGGCTTTCGCCTGTCCGGGTCTGCCTGTTCTCCTCAAGGATGCGGGCCAGTCGATCTCTCCCCTTCGGACTTTAGTGCCCCGCGTTCGCGCGGGTTTTAGCCGTTCGCTGGTTCGCCAGCGGACATGAAGTGGAGAATGGCATGGATCGTAATCAGAAAGCTGAGGTCGTTTCCGCGCTGAACGCACATCTGGCAGAAGTTGGCGTGGTCGTCGTGACCCGCAACCTCGGCATGACGGTCGCTCAATCGACCCAATTGCGCCAGAAGATGCGCGAAGCCGGTGGCACCTACAAGGTTACGAAGAACCGCCTCGCCAAGATCGCCCTTGAAGGCACCGACTATACCGGCATCAGCGACATGCTGACCGGCCCGGTTGGCCTCGCCTCCTCGGCCGATCCGGTTGCAGCCGCCAAGGTTGCGATCGAATTCGCCAAGACCAACGACAAGCTTGAGATCGTTGGTGGCGCGATGGGCGAAGTGCTGCTGAACGCGGAGGGCGTCAAGGCGCTCGCCTCGATGCCGTCGCTGGATGAACTGCGTGCGAAGATCGTTGGGCTGCTTGTTGCACCCGCGACCAAGCTCGCGACCGTCACCCAGGCACCGGCTGCGCAGCTCGCGCGGGTCTTCAACGCCTATGCGGAGAAGGACGCGGCCTAAGGGTCACGTTTTTTCCGGAAAGACACGTTTTCAACTCTTGATTTTGGGGCACTTGCCCCACCCAGAAGGGAATATAGTAACATGGCAGACATCAACGCTCTGGTCGATCAGCTTTCGGCCCTCACCGTCCTCGAAGCCGCTGAGCTCTCCAAGGCTCTGGAAGAAAAGTGGGGCGTTTCGGCCGCCGCTGCCGTCGCCGTCGCTGGCCCCGCCGCTGGCGCCCCGGCTGCTGCCGCTGCTGAAGAGCAGACCGAATTCGACGTGATCCTCACCGGCGACGGTGGCAAGAAGATCAACGTCATCAAGGAAGTCCGCGGCATCACCGGCCTGGGCCTCACCGAAGCCAAGGCGCTCGTCGAAGGCGCGCCGAAGGCCGTCAAGGAAGGCGTCGGCAAGGACGAAGCCGAGAAGATCAAGAAGCAGCTCGAAGAAGCCGGCGCGACTGTCGAGCTCAAGTAATCGGTCTTGCTCCGCCTCGCGCGGGGCACCGATCCAGCACTGCTGGAACAAGGGGCGGTATCTTCGGATGCCGCCCTTTTTGGTCAGGCGTGGTCCAGCGCTTCCATCAACGCCTGCGCCAACAGGCTGATCTTCTCATCCCCAGCACCTCCATCCACCGCATCCTCCAATGCGGACGCATGGCTGCTGATGTCCGAATAGCCGAAAATGCCCGCAACGCCTGCCAACCCATGCGCGAGGTGCAGCAGCCGGGGATGATCGCCAACGTCCAAGGCCGCCGCGATGGCAGCGCGGTCGGACGCCGCCCGCTCCCGAAAACGCTCCCGCATCTTCTGCATCTGCGCTTCCATATCGCTCATGACGGAAGCAGTGCCCGCACTGTCCCGGCCAGGCTCATCGGATCGAACGGCTTGGCCAGCACCGCAACGGCGCCAAGGGCTTTAAGGTCCGTCACATGCCGCGGATGCGTCTTCGCCGTTATGAACGCGGCTGGAATTTCTCCAGTGTCGGGATCATCCCTCAGCGCACCTAAAGTCGCGGGGCCATCCAACCCAGGCATCATCACATCAAGAAGGATGAGCGCTGGCTGCCACTCCCTCGCCAGCTCCAAAGCGTCCTCCCCCGAAGCCGCGGTGCGCACCTCAAATTCGGGGTCCAGCTCAAGCGACATGACGGCAATCTCCCGCAAGTCGGCCTCGTCATCGACATAGAGGATGCGGGTCAATCCGGCCCCTCCTTCAACTCGCGGTCACGGCAGGCAACTCCACGCGAAAGGTCGCGCCTTTCTCCGCCGCCGGGTCCAGCGCGATGCTCCCGCCATGCGCCTCCACGATCGCCTTGCTGATCGCGAGGCCAAGGCCAGTGCCCGCATGACCTTGTTGATGCGCCCCTTCCTCCTGCTCAAAGCGCTTAAACAGCCGCGCACGGAACTCCGGCGAAATGCCCGGCCCTTCATCCGCCACGCTGATCTGCGCGCTGTCGCCGACCCGCTGCAGCAAAATGCGAACCGTGCCGCCTGAAGGCGAGAACTTGCAGGCATTCGATAGGAGGTTGGTCATGACCTGACACAATCGGTTGCTATCCACCTTGGCAACCACCGCTTCAGACGGCCGTTCAAGCGCCAGCTTGACGCCGAACCGTTCAGCATAGGGCTCGATCTGCTCAACCGACTCGGTCAGCAGCAAGCCCAGTTCCCGCTCATCGAAATGGAAGACGAGTTTGCCCGACTGAAGCTTGTCCATATCCAGCAGGTCGTTCACCAGATGGATAAGCCGCTCCGCATTCTTGCTGCCGATCGCCACCAATTGCTTGGCCCTGTCCGGCAGATCGCCTGCCGCCCCGCCCGCCATCAGCCCCAGCGCGCCGGAGATGGCGGTCAACGGCGTGCGCAGTTCGTGACTAACGGTCGACACCAGTTCGTCCTTCAGCCGACTGATCTGCCGTTCCTGGGTCACGTCCCGCGCAGTCATGATGAATCGCCCGCCACGGATCGATTCACGCCGAATGTCGAGGATGCGGCCATTGCGCCGCTGCATTTCCATCCGTCGGCTGTCGCTGGCACGAATGGACTGTACAAAGCCTTCAACGATCAAATCGGGATCGCCGGGGCCAAGCTCGCCACGCTGCGCCGTGAGGCGAATGAGCTCTCGGGCATCCCGTCCGCCGGTTACGCTATCGGGCGCATAGTCGAACAGATCGACAAAAGCCTGGTTCCACAGCATCAGCTTCAAGTCGCGATCCACCACCGCGACCCCGCCGCTGACATTTTCGACAGTCAGTTTGAGCAACTGGCGCTCGTCATCCAGCTTGCGCCGATGTTCGTCTGCGGCAAAGCCTTCGACCCGGAACTCGATAAGGTCGACTACCGTCCGCGCAAGCTGAGCCAGCTGCCGCTTCTCTTTGTCGCCAAAGTCTCGCGGCTTGTGATCAATAATGCAGAGGGTACCGATCGGCTGACCATTGGCCACCCGCAACGGCGCACCGGCATAGAAACGGATGTTCGGCGGGCCTGTCACCAGCGGATTGGCGCGAAACCTCGCATCTTGCGCCGCATCCGGGACAACCATCACGTCAGGTTGCAGAATGGCGAAGGCGCAGAAGGCCACATCGCGCGACGTATGGGTTTCATCGATGCCGCAGGCGCCACGGAAACATTGCGTATCCGATCCCACGATCGACACCAGCGACATCGGAACATCGAACAGTTCAGCGGCAAATTGGGTGACATGGTCGAACGGCAGCTCCCGGCCGATGCCGCCCAACCGGTAATGATCCAACGCCCGCAGACGATCGGCCTCATCCGCTGGGATGGGAGGCTTCACCGCTTCAGCGCCCTTCTGGTGCCGCGTTTGCGTTTCTGGCATCAGTCCTGGCATCCACCTGTTGTCACGGCATCAATCCACACCTTATCTGGCATGAAATCAACCACTTCCTGAACGACGGACGTCAAAGCGGATCAGGATCGAGATACAGGTATCGGGCATCGAACGCAGCGAGCGATCTCAATCCCTCAAGATCGAGGATCTGCGCCTCTCCCCTTTGATAATTCAACAGCTTCTGCTCACGCAAAAGGCGCAGTGTGCGATTCACATGAACAGGTGTCATGCCCAGGCTGTCGGCTAACTGGGACTGGCTCATCCCGAGGTTGAAGCGGGAGCCGTCCACCCCTATCACCTGCAGCCGTAGCTGAACCTCGCAAAACAGCGCCGCCAGCCTTCCCGCAGCCGACCGCTGTCCCAGCGACAATTCCCATTCGCGGTTCATGGAAGCATCGAGATTAGTGCTGAACCAATATAGGCGGCCCAAGCGCGGCCATTGTTCGATCAACTGGCGGATCTGCTCATGAGGAACCAGGGTCACCGCGCAGTCGGTCAGCGCCATGACATCATGTTCAAGGCGTTTCAGCGTGAAGCCGTGCAGGTCCACAAAATCGCCGGCGATATGCACCTGCGTGATCTGCCGCTTGCCGTCGGCCAGGTCCTTGAAGCGGCACATGACTCCGTCAAGCAGCAAGGTGCTGGCCTCCAGAAGCTCGCCTTCATGAACAATGGTCGTGTTGCGCGGCACGCGCTTGCCGGGCGGCATGATGGCCCGGATGGCTTCTTCTTCTTGAGCAGAGAGTGGATGCCGGAACCTAAGCTTGGCGAGATGTGCCGCTATCATCACGGTCTCCTGGGCTGAGCCGGAGACACACAGCCTCGCTGAAGGATACCCGCCCAATCTCTACGCCAGCTTCGTTCCTTATGTCGATCCAGCCGGTAAGATCCACGACGCCGCTCATTACTTCTTCGCTCAATATGGAGTGGATTGTCCGTATGGCCAGAAGGCGGGCGTCATCCTCATCGGCCAGCTCCCGGCCCTCCCTGTCGCGAGTGAAGCCTGTCCCGTTGTGCAGATCGAAGTGAAGGCGGCGCATGACAGGGGAACGCCGCCCTCACCGGTAAGTTTCAAGGATCATTCGCGAAACGGCAATCAAACGTTTTTGCTTGCCGAGCTTCCTTGATCTTGTTCAGCGCGCCGCCAAGAGGATCGGACGATCGGTTGAAGCGTCTGCCAGACGTTCAGCGCGCAAGTTACTCAGCATCGTGTCCCTATCCCGCGCATCATTGGCGACAATCACCCACGCTTCGAATTGCGAACCGGGGCGCACTTCCTGCGGAAGCGGATAAAGCGAACCCATCGAGCGGATGGCCCGCATCGATATGCGGTCTACACCGCGTGATGTCGAAGAGCCCGCCAGCGAGATGTTTTCTGGACGACCCTGTTCTCCAAGACGGAACTGAACGCGGGAGTAGCCGGTCGAAGCTCCATCTCGATAGAGAGATGTCGCCTGGCGGATACTCCGGGACAATCTCGACGCTGCGCGGTCGGTCCACTTCTCATAGCTGATCGCGCTCTTGTCGGGCGCGACCACCGTCAATTGTCCGCCCTGGCGGGCATCTGCGGCAATCGGCATAGCCAGGCAGACGCAAAGCGCTGCCATTACAGGCTTGGCATGCATAGAGGCCTCCTCTGTTTATCTATCGATTTTCACTGAAAAGCCACTGCGGCAGCATCCAACCGTCCGAGAGCAGCGGCAGCCTTATATTGCAAAGCCAGAAATCAGGGTAATAAATTAACGCCAAGGAACTCAGTAGGATATGAATATTTCACAAACCAATGGCCGACTTAACATATTCCAACTTGGACCCGATCACTATCGCGAGATGCCAAGGTCAGCGTGCAACCCAACGCCCCAGTTTGATTTTTCTTTTTTCCCTTACGGCAGGGCGACCGAATCACGATTGAATTCAATTAACCGTTGATGGCCACGCCTACTGCTTCGCCAACCTTAATGCCGTCGATGGCCGCCGACAGGATCCCTCCCGCATAGCCCGCGCCTTCGCCCGCCGGATACAGACCGGCGATGTTCAAACTCTGAAGATCTTTTCCTCGGGTGATCCGGATGGGAGAAGAAGTCCGCGTTTCGACCCCCGTCATGACGGCATCGGGATGATCATAATTGGCGATCTGCCTGCCGAAAATGGGCAAAGCTTCGCGAAAGGCGTCGATGACGAAGTCGGGCAGGCAGGACGACAAGTCAGTCATCGTGACCCCCGGCTTGTAGGAGGGGACAACCTCGCCCAGCTCTGTGGAGGGTCGCCGAGCCAGAAAGTCGCCGACTTTCTGGCCAGGCGCCCAATAGGAAGATCCGCCTGCAACGAACGCCATGCTTTCCCAGTGCCGCTGAAGATCGATACCCGCCAGTGGTCCGCCGGGATAATCCCGCGCCGGATCGATACCGACGACCAAACCCGAATTGGCGTTGAATTCGGCCCGGCTATACTGGCTCATACCGTTGGTGACGACACGGCCCTCTTCCGACGTGGCAGCGACGACACGGCCGCCCGGGCACATGCAAAAGCTGTAGACGGTGCGGCCATTCTCGCAATGATGGGCGAGGCTGTAGGCGGCCGCCCCCAACACCGGGTGGCCTGCACAGTTGCCATAGCGCGCGCGATCGATCCAGCTTTGCGGATGTTCGATCCGCACCCCGATGGAAAAGGGCTTGGCTTCGATATGGACACCGCGCCGGTGCAACATCTCGAATGTAGGGCGGGCACTGTGCCCTACCGCCAACACCACATGATCCGCCTCGATAAAGCTGCCGTCCGACAGATGAAGGCCGCGCAGCCGCTGCATGCCATCGCCTTGCCGCTCCAATGCCAACTCATCGACCATGTGCTGCCAGCGATATTCACCTCCCAGATCCTCAATCTGGCGGCGAAGGCTTTCAACCATGGTGACGAGCCGGAAGGTCCCGATGTGCGGATGCGCTTCAGTCAGGATGTCTTCGGGCGCGCCCGCCGCGACAAACTCCTCCAGAACCTTGCGACCCAGGAAACGCGGATCCTTGACCCGGCAGTAGAGCTTGCCGTCCGAGAAGGTGCCCGCGCCCCCTTCGCCAAATTGCACATTGCTGTCGGGGTTGAGTTCTGCCCGCCGCCACAGGTCCCAGGTATCCTTGGTTCTTTCCCGCACTACCTTGCCACGGTCCAGGATGATGGGCCGAAAACCCATCTGCGCCAGGATCAACCCCGCGAACAGGCCGCACGGCCCTGCACCGATGACAACGGGCCGCTTGCCCGACCAGCCTTGCGGCGCGCGGGTGACGAAGCGGTAGTCGGTATCCGGGCGGCGGCGCACGTCATGATCATGTGCGAGGCGATCAAGTATGGCGGCTTCATCGGCGAGTTCGACGTCAACTGTATAGACCAGCTGAATCGCATTCTTGCGCCTGGCGTCATTGCCTCTGCGCACGATCACGTGACGCAGAAGCTCAGATGCTTCTATCCCAAGCCGATCGCAAATCGCTGCTGGCATCGCGTCGGCCGGGTGGTCGAGGGGCAGCTTAAGGCCGGAGAGGCGCAACATGGCGCCGCCTCTAGCCGCATTTGCCGCCCCGCTCCACCCCCTCATGAGGATAGTCCGACGCCTTTTCAGAGACGCGCGCGAAGCCCCGCATAAATGGCGCGCCGTTCTATCGGATAGAAGGCTGCGCTGGCTTCGTTCGCCGGTGTTGCCGGATCGTCCCGCCTGTAAGTGACGAGCGCCCCAATGTCTCCGATCGCGCGCTTGCCCGTCAGGTTGCGGGCGTCAACGAAGAGGCTGACAGTCTTGGTCAACTGTGCCTGCGCACCGAGGTTGAAAGTCGCATAGCCATCGACCCGCTTGCCATTTGTATAGTCGACCCAGGCGCCCTGGGGCACCCACTCGACCGCAGGAGCGATGCTGGCGCGCTCCGTCCCCAGCTTCAACTCGGCGCGATAGAAATGACGGGGGACGACGGGGAGGCGATTGTTGCCAAATTGCGCGTCGCTCCGGAACCGGAAATCGCTATATTGATACACCTGCCGCAACGTCGCCCACGGCGTAAATGCCAGGTCCAGCGCTGCCTCAACCCCCTGATGCCGCGTGCGCCCCGCGTTGAACGTGGCAGCAGGGATAACACCCGCCTGCACATTATATTGAAGCAACTCCCCCTTCAGGTCGGCACGATAGATGCTGACGTCCCACCGCGCCGGACCCAGGCTCCCGCGCGTGCCTATCTCCGCGGTCCACGCGCGCTGGGCATCAAGCGGCGTGAAGCCGGGCAGTGCCACCCCACCTGATCCCAATGCTATTTGCCCCAACTCTATGAATCCGGGCAATTCGACCGACCGGCTGTAGTTGGCGTAAAACTGCATCGACTGAGAAGGGCTGAACAGCAGCCCGAATTTGGGCGCGAAGCTGTCGAACTTCGCTTCTCCGCTCCGGCTGGGCGCGAGGCGGTTATCCAGTTCTCGCTCCCCATGAGTATAGATACCGCCCGCGATCAGCCACAGCCCCTGAACTGGCGCTATCCTCCCCTCGATATAGCTGTTGATCGTCTGGGCGCGCGCCTTTTGGATCGAGGTGGTCGCGCCAGCCTCACCATTGATGTTCAGAAATTGGCGGAAATCCCCCCGGCCAAAGCGAGCCTGCGTCCCCAGCGTGAGCTCCACCGGAAGGCCTCGCAATTCTCCCGCTAGGTCCAGGCTGGCAAACAGCCCGCGATCTTCCGATTTCTGATCCACCACCTGATAGATGGGATGGTCGAGTGCCTTCGCGTTATAATAGGCTCCGAATGCGAGCTGACCGCCGTCCAGCTGCACCGTGGTCCGGTTCTGAAGGCGGATCGAATCGATGTTGCGCGCCTGGTCTCCAGCGAAATTCCCACGTGCCGGATCATTCATCGCGTCGTCTTCGGTCAGTGCGCCCGAAAGCTTCTGCCTTATCGTCTGCGCGCTGGCGTAGAAGCGGGTTTCAACGCGGTCGCTTAGCTTGATCCCGACATTGCCGTTGAAGCGCAACGCGCGCCTGTCGCCATGTGCCCGGTCACCATCGGACCGGTCGGCCGTGATCGCCGCCCAGGCATCTCCGCGATCGTCCGCATAGCCATAAGCAGCCTTGGCCCGCAGCGTGTTGAAGGAACCGCCATCGATACGCAGCTCCGTTCCCGCCGCCGTTCGTCCCGTCGGCGTCACTGCATTGATTGCGCCGCCAAGGGTCGACCCACCAAGCCGCAACGCATTGCCGCCGCGATACACCTCCAGATGCTGGAAAATCTGAGGATCCAGTTCCTGGAAGTCCCCATTGTCATCAGCCATGTTGATCGGAATGCCGTCCTGCAACAGCGTCAGGCCGCGCATATGGAAGCCTCGCGACAGGCCGGAACCGCGTATGGAAATGCGGACCTCCTGACCAAAACGCGGTTGAGTGTAGACGCCCGCCGAAAAGGACAGCGCGTCGCGCAACGACACGGCAAGCTTGTCCTCGAAATCCTTGGCAGCGACGATATCGGCGCCACCTGCCGTTCGGCTGATGTTTTCCGCCGCGTCCTCGATGGTCGGCGCAGCGGTCACAATGATGCGGCCTTGGTCTTCGGCCTCCTCAGCCATGGCAGGCGCAAACAGTAGCGAACAGGCAAGTGCGCACAGCGAAACGCTGCGCGAAGCGGTATGTATAAACATGAATTTATCCTCGTGAAAAATCGTACCGCACTCAGCGCGGCAAAAGCGACATTGTCAGGAGGATGCTGGAGGGCCGGATGATGGCGGTGGGGGCGCGGCAAGCCGGGCAATCAGTCCAGTCTTGAGCGCAAAGGCGATGGGTCCGAACACCGTCTGCCAGGCAGGCAAGGGCAGATCGGCCAGCACCAAAGGTGGCACAACCGGCTGTACGGATGCGGCAAAGGCGCAATGCTGCTGGACCGGGCCGCCCTCATCCGGTGCGTGCTGCATCTTGCCCGGCGCTTGCTCGCGATCCACCATCACGCGGACCGCACCTTGCCCGGTACAGAGCGTCACCATCACGCCTTCTGAGGTGCGGACGGGCATGAAACCGGCGGGCGTGATCAGTTGGATCGCAAGGACAAGCAATGCCAACGCGGCCAACAGGCCCCGCGCAAGCTCTGATCGTCTGATCGCCCCGGTCATCGCTGGCCCCTTAACGACCGCTACCCACCCTGTCACCACGCCAAATTGCCCCAGATCGCACTTGACGTTAACGTAAAGCTCTCCTAGCTAATGCGCCATGGACCAGCGCAGCAGCATCGCGGGCATCGAAATGCCCGATCACAAGGAACGGCAAAGCTACACGATCACCGACCTGTCCGAGGAGTTTGGCGTTACCGCCCGTGCGCTCCGCTTCTACGAAGATGAAGGGCTCATCGCGCCCGAGCGCCAGGGCTTGGCGCGCATCTATTCGCGTCGCGACCGTGCTCGCCTCGCCTGGATTCTGCGCGGCAAACGGGTTGGCTTCAGCCTCGCCGACATTCGCGAAATGATCGACCTTTACGACGCGGACGAGGAACATGAGGAGCAACGGCGCGTCACCGTCGCCAAATGCAAGGCGCGCATCGAGCTGCTCACCCGCCAAAAAAGCGACATCGATGCCGCGATCGCGGAACTGTCAGACTTCGTAACCGCTCTCGACAGGCCCTGACGCATCGCCCTGCCAATAAAAGAAATACCGGAGAAGATCATGCCCAGCTATACCGCCCCCATTCGCGAAACCCGGTTCGTTCTTGATCATGTGGTAGGGCTGGATCGTTACGCGAACCTTCCGGGCTTTGAGAGCGCCACGCCCGACTTGGTGGACGCCATCCTGACCGAAGGCGGCAAGATCGCAGAAGAAGTGCTTTTCCCCCTGAACGCGGTCGGCGACAAGGAAGGATGCGTCCGTCATCCCGACGGCAGCGTGACAACGCCGCCGGGCTTCAAGGAGGCTTTCGACACCTATGTCGCGGGCGGTTGGACCACCTTGCACGCGCCTGTGGAATATGGCGGGCAAGGTCTGCCCAACGTCGTCGCTGCTGCTGTCGGAGAATATGTGCTGTCCGCCAATCACAGCTTCGAAATGTATCATGGCCTGACCAGCGGCGCGGTGTCCGCCTTGCTCGCGAAGGGGAGCGAGGAACAGAAGCAGAAATATGTCCCCAACATGGTGTCAGGCAAATGGACCGGCACCATGAACCTGACCGAGCCGCATGCCGGCACCGACCTTGGCCTCATCAAGACCAAGGCGGTCAGCCAAGATGACGGCAGCTACTCCATCACTGGGACCAAGATCTTCATTTCCTCTGGCGAGCAGGACCTGACCGAGAACATCATCCACCTCGTCCTTGCCAAGACGCCGGACGCGCCGGAGGGCAGCAAGGGCATCTCGCTCTTCGTCGTGCCTAAGGTGCTGGTGAAGGACGATGGCTCGCTGGGTGAGCGCAACTCGGTCTCCTGCGGGTCCCTGGAACATAAGATGGGCATTCACGGCAACGCGACCTGCGTCATGAATTATGACGGCGCGAAGGGATGGATTGTAGGCGAGGAGAATAAGGGCCTCGCCGCCATGTTCATCATGATGAACGCTGCCCGCATGTGGGTCGGGATGCAGGGCCTGGGACAGGCCGAGGTCGCCTTTCAGAACGCTGTCCATTATGCGCGCGACCGGCGGCAAGGCCGCGCCCTGACCGGCCCGCAAGACAAGGACGAAAAGGCCGACACGCTGTTCGTCCACCCCGATGTCCGGCGCATGCTGATGGAAGCGAAGTCACTGACGGAAGGGCTGCGCGCGCTGATGCTCTGGGGCGCGCTGCAGGTCGATCTCGCGCAGCACGCTGCCACGGAAGAGGAACGGCAAGCCGCTGACGATCTGGTCCAGCTGCTGACCCCCGTGCTGAAAGGCTATGGCACGGACAAGGGCTTCGATGTTGCCGTGATGTGCCAGCAGGTGTTCGGCGGCCACGGCTACATCTGGGAAAATGGCGCTGAACAATATGTGCGCGACGCTCGCATCGCCCAGATTTACGAAGGCACCAACGGCATCCAGGCGATGGACCTGGTCGGCCGCAAACTGCCGATGAACGGCGGCCGGGCGTTGCAGGCCTTCCTGAAGATCGTCGCTGATGAAGTGGCGCAGGCGAAGGGCGACCCGAAGCTCGCGGGCGTGGCCGAGGCGCTGGAGAAAGCCAGCGGACAGCTGGGCGCGGCGACCATGTGGCTGATGCAGAATGCGATGCAAAACCCGGAGAACGCCGGGGCTGGCGCGGTGCATTACATGCACATCCTGGGGATCGTCGCGACCGGGCTCATGTGGCTGAGGATGGCGAAGGCAGCAGCAACGCTGCTGCAGAGCGGCGAAGGCGATACCCGCTATCTGGAAGCGAAACTGATCTCGGCCCGCTTTTTCGCGGAACGGGTCATGCCCGATGCAGGCGCGCTGAGGCGGAAGATCGAAGGTGGCGCGGAAAGCCTGATGGCAATCGATCCGGACATGTTCTTGGCGGCGTAAAACGAGGCGCGCGCATTTAACGATGGAAATGACGGAGTGGCTGGGTTGCGGCCTCCTCCCTCTCGCTGGTTGGGAGGGCCGAGGTAGGCTTGCGTGACATTCGCATTGCTATGCAGCGCGTCGCGCGCGCCAACCGCCGCCCTTTTTTGCAAGCGGAAGGGTAGTCCTGATTGGGTGGATTCGAGAAGGTCTGGTCACGACGAAAAATGCATGAAAGTGGACGTTGACGCTATCGCGCTGGGCGATACTTTAGTCCCAGATAACCCATGTCGGCAGCAACGATCCAAAAGGTGTCATGGAAACCTTTGGCGTTGGCTGTGGTGCCTCCCCTGAATACATACTCCCCCACCTGCACAGAAAGCGGGCGAACCCTTTGGGTCCATGGAGAGTGAAGTTGATTGGCGGCCCAATCCCGTTCCGCTTTCGAACTGTGTGGAGCAACAATCTCCATCATCCGCGTGATGAACGCGCGCCGATTCCTCACTGGGACATAGGGATCGACATTACGGCTGTTCACAATGAACTCCTTCAGCACACCGCTGGATCCTACATAATAGGTTGCGAACCGTCCAAGCGTTGGTTCTTCATAGTTTACTTCCGTCATCCCACGATACACCAGCCCCGACGGAGCTACTGTCGATCGCTTAAGGTCGTGTATCCCGAGATGCTGCTTCGCAGCATCGACTAACGCTTGGGCGCGCTGTTGGCCTATCGGTTCGGCGATAGCGACGGTCGAGGCGAAGGCCGACATGATGATGGCGATACGAAGGTACATCATAAGCGTTTAGGGCAGGATTTGGTCGCAGGGCAATTCCCGTGTCCTTTATCTATGCCGAATACACCTCGGCCCCAGGTTATTGGATCAACGCCTGTGGTCGGTCACCATTCGGAACCTGATAAATGACCGCACATGGTCGCTAACCGCCAATCAAACGAAGGGAACGTTCACCAGTGAGCGAAACCTGTTCTGCCCAGCTCTTGCAGAAAAGCCGGGGCAGATGATCCTGCGCCCGGCCTGCTGATTTCAGGTATGGAACAGAGCGCGCTCAGTCGCCCCACAATTCCTTGAGCTTGCTGAAGAAGCCTGTGGATTGCGGGCATTCCTCACCCGTTTCCGTGTCGCGGAAGGCTTCGAGCAGTTCCTTCTGCTTGGCCGTGAGGCGCGTGGGCGTTTCGACATCGACCTGGATGACCAGATCACCAAGGCCGCGCCCGTTCAGCACCGGCATACCAGCGCCGCGCTGGCGGATCTGCTTGCCGGACTGGATGCCGCTCGGGATCTTGATCTCATGCCGCTGGCCGTCGAGACCGGGCACTTCGATGCAGCCGCCTAGCGCTGCGGTGGTGAAGCTCACCGGCGCGCGGCAAAAGAGAGTCGTCCCGTCGCGCTCGAACAGGGAATGCCGCTTTACATGCAGGAAGATGTAGAGATCGCCAGCGGGTGCCCCGCGTGCGCCCGCCTCACCTTCGCCTGAAAGGCGGATGCGGGTACCTTCATCGACGCCGGCCGGGATGTTGACCGACAGCGTCTTGGGCTTGTCCACCCGGCCCTCGCCGCGGCAGCTGCGGCAGGGGCTTTCGATAACCTGACCAGCACCATGACAGCCGGGGCAAGTGCGCTCCACGACAAAGAAGCCCTGCTGCGCCCGCACCTGGCCATGACCGCCGCAGGTGCCGCAGGTCTTGACGCCAGTGCCGGGCTGCGCGCCCGATCCGTCGCAGCTTTCGCAACCTGCGGAGACTTCGATCTCGATCTCGGTCTTCTTGCCATGATAGGCTTCGTCGAGCGTGATCTCCATGTCATAGCGCAGGTCCGCGCCGCGCCGCTGCGCCTGACGGCCGCCGCCGCCAAAGCCGCTCTGGCCGAAGATCGTTTCGAAAATATCGCCAAGGTCTGAAAAGCCGCCCGCGCCGCCACGCCCATTGAAGCCGCCACCACCGCCATTTTGGGCATTGGTATAGGCGGCATGGCCATAGCGGTCGTAAGCTGCGCGCTTTTGCGGGTCTTTCAGGCACTCATAGGCTTCGGAGACGGCTTTGAATTTGGCCTCTCCGTCGCTGCATCCCCCGGTTTTGTCCGGGTGATATTTCATCGCCAGCTTGCGATAGGCGCTCTTGATCGTGCCCGCGTCAGCAGTCCGCTCAACCTCGAGCTGTTCGTAATAGTCCAGTTCGGTACTCATTGGGGCCCCCGCCCGCTTTGCCCGTCACCCCAGCCAAGACTGGGGTCTCTCTCGTCCGCAGGCATCAGATCACAGGGTGGAGAGAGATTCCAGCGTCCGCTGGAATGACGGGTAATCAGCATCAGGTTCAAGCCTTGTTGTCGTCCACTTCCGAAAATTCGGCGTCCACGACATCGTCATCAGCCTTGGGCGCTTCCGCATCCGGCGAGGCGGCCTGGGCCTGCTCCTTCTCGTAGATCGCCTGACCAAGCTTCATCGCGACCTGGGCAAGTTCTTGCGCCTTGGCCTTCATCGCCTCAGCATCGCCGCCTTCGACAGCGGACTTGGTCGCCGCGATCGCGGTTTCGATCTCGGACTTGAGGGCCGCGTCCACCTTGTCGCCATGCTCGCTGAGCTGCTGCTCGGTGGTGTGGATCAGGCTTTCGGCGTTGTTCTTCGCCTCTGCGCCCTCGCGCCGCTTCTTGTCCTCTTCGGCGAAGCGTTCCGCGTCCTTGACCATCTGGTCGATGTCGGCGTCGCTGAGGCCGCCCGAGGCCTGGATGCGGATC
>CBIHNV010000002.1:0-219191 GCA_966211835.1 uncultured Sphingobium sp. | reverse complement strand
TGGTGAACACGGGCGAGGGCACGCTGACGCTGACCGGCTACAATGCCGCGACCGGGGCGGTGAGCTACAGCTACACGCTGCTGGCGACTATCGACAATGACAGCAAGAACGGCGCGACCCTCACCGAGTTCGACGACAGCGTCACGGTGACCGTCACGGGCATCAGCGGCACCAGCGGCAGCGACACGCTGCTCGTGCGGATTGTCGATGATGCGCCAGTGGCGGTGAATGATGCCGACAGCGTGACGGAGGGTCTTGGCAACAAGGCCGACGGTAATGTGTTCATCGGGGTTGGCGGCACGGACGCCAATGCGACCGACGGTACGGCGGACACGATCGGCGCTGACGGCGCGGCGGCTACCGGTGCGGTGACGGGCGCGCGGGTCGGCACGGAGGCTGGCGGCGGCGCGCTGACGGCGGTGAGCGCTGCGGGCGTCACGATCAGCGGCACTCATGGCGACCTGCTGATCAAGGCGGACGGCAGCTACACCTATACGCTGAAGACAGCGTCGATCCCAGCGGCTGTGACGAGCGAGACCTTCACCTACCAGATCACCGATGGTGACGGGGACACGGACTTGGCGCAGCTGGTGATCAGTCTGAACCAGGATGCGCGCGCGCCCGATGTTACGGGCGACACGAGTACGGTCTATGAAGATGGCTTGGCCGATGGGTTGCAGCATGGCGCGACCAGCGAGACCGACCCAACCGGTCAGTTCACGGTCAACGCCAATGGCGAAAGCTACACGCTGACGCTCGATGGCGATGGTGCCGCGCAGACGATCACGGCTGTGGGGCAGCAGGTGGTGACCAGCAAGGGCGTGCTGACGATCACCTCTATCTCGGCGCCGGACGTGAACGGCAACGTGACCTATGGCTACAGTTACACGCTGGCCCATGCGCTGACGCACAGCGGGCAGGGCGAGATCAACCCGCTGACCGACACGATCATCATGAGCGTGACCGACGCTACCGGCGACAGCGACACGTCGCCCGGCTCGATCGTCATCTCCATCGTGGATGATGTGCCGACATTATCTTCCGTCACGGATCTGTCTGTCGCGAATTCCATTCACACCTACAGCGGGAATGACATCAATTTCACCTATGGCGCAGACCAGGCGGGCAGCATCACGCTCACCCATCTGACTGACATAACGGGCATCGTCTACACGGGCGACGGCACCGGAACGGTGACGGCCAGCGTGAACGGCAATCCATATTTCACGATAGCTGTTGATCAGGTGACAGGCGATTATACGGTTGATGTTTTGACTACTCGGCCTGTGGTCAACACGCCGCTAAGCTTCAGTAATATCGCGCCTGGCAATTATACGACGGTTACTCTGCCTGGTGGTCAGGTTTTTGACGGCGTTTCTTACGGCAGCGGGACGACGACCGCCCAGGCATTCACCAACGATGGATCGACTATCAACCCGTCAGGCAACGGCTTTGGCGTGGCGAACAACCTCGTCAATGACAATGAAGGCTTTCTGTTCAGTAATCAGGACTCCTCGTCCCTGAGCTTCGATGTCAATTTTCAGCCGAACACGTCTTCAGTGACGGTCAGTTGGGCGACTTATGCAGGTGGCACGCCGACAGGTGGCGCGGCGCCTCTTCAAACAGGGACCTTTGACGTCTTCAAAGATGCTGACGGGATCACCCATGTCGATATCGATCCGACGCTCGATTTTGATCACATGGTCGTCCGCTTTGATTACAGCGGCAGCGGCAATCCGGCGGCGCGCGTTGAAAATTTCAGCGTAACGCAGCAAGTCATTCCTGACGATCAGGTGCTCCAGTTTGCAGTCACCGTGAAGGATGCAGATGGCGACACCGTCACTAGCACGACGTCCACCACCACGATCGATCTTACCTTCCAGGGTGGCGCGCCGGTTCCGCCGGTCGCTTTCGACCTCGACGGTGACGGCCTGGAGTTCATCGACCGTTCGCTGGGCGTCACGCATGATTATGGCAGCGGCCTAGTCAGCACGGCATGGGTCTCGTCCGATGACGGCCTGCTCGCTCATGCGATCGGCGGTTCCTACGACATCGTTTTCGCGGACGATGCGGCGGGGGCGAAGAGCGATCTGGAGGGGCTGAGTCTTGCCTACGACAGCAACGGCGATGGCGTGTTCGACGCCCATGATGCTGCCTTCTCGGAATTTGGCGTCTGGCAGGATCTGAACAGCAATGGCGTGGTCGATGGCGGCGAGTTCAAGTCGCTGGCCGACATGGGCATCGCGTCGATCAACCTGACGTCCGACGGCCAGAGCTATCAGGCGGCGGGCGGCGACGTGACGGTGCTGGGAGAAACGACCTTTACTCGCACTGACGGCACGACTGGCACTGTCGGGGATGTGGTGTTCGCGACGTCCGCCAAGGATAGCGACGCCATCAAGAGCGCGGAAAGCAGCAGCGGCTTCAATCAGGCGTTGATCGCCGCAAGTCTGGTCGCGGTGGCTGGCGCTGCCGAGACGGTGGAGCAGGAGCCTGCTCCAGTCGTCGCCCAGTCCGAGACCACGGTGGATACCGCACCGGCGGCCACGACGGGTAGCGTCTCGGAGCCCGCTGCGAACGACGATGACGCAAGCTTGGCCGTGTCGAGCGAAAGCCAGGACGGCCATGGCGCGCACCAGCCGGTCGAACAGACGAGCCACAGCGGCGGCGACGATGCGGCTCCGGATCATTCGACGCTTTCGGGCGGGGATGATGCATCCGCTCCGGCCGCCAATGATGATGGCCAGGCGCAGCCCATTCTGGACGATCATCAGGGGTTGCTTGCCCAGACGGTCAATCTGCCTGCCATGGACGTGAATGCTGCGGCGCTCGTAGCAGCGCATGAGGCGGCTCCGAATGCTGCCGCGGCCGCGCAGGTGGTGGCGGAAGCGCTCGGCGCGCACGGGGGCGGCAGCATCGATGCGCTGCTGGCCGCACTGCCAGGAGGCGAGCATGCACCAGCGCTATTCAATCCAGTCGCAGGCGAAGCTCCTGACGCCGGGCACATGATGGCGATGGCGGCAAGCGTCTTCGATGCGGCGATGGCTGCGCATGAGGCGATGGCGGTCGCTCACGGGTGATCGCCATGGTTCGGATTTCTCGCGGGAATATTTGGGGGAGAATGATTATGCGGAACAGGTTGAGAAGCATCGCTTCCTTCGGCCTTGCGGCGGGGATGATGTCGACGGGGGCCTTGGCGGCACCGGCTTCGCCCTTGCTGCAGATGGGCAATGCGGAGCTCAAGGGTGCGCTGAAGAGCCGTTATGACACGGCGGTCGCGGCCGTCGGGGATGCGAGCTTGCGCGTCGCGCAGGACAGCCGCTGGACCTGGGCCGTGGAGGCCAAGAACCAGTGCAGTATCGCGGTGGGCTTCATGAAATCCGGCACGAAGGATGCGGACAGCATCAACAAGTGCGACGACTTTGTGGCACGCCTTTCGGCGCCGCCACCGCCGCCGGTGCCGACCGCAGCTTCAGCCCCACCCGCGCTGGACTGCACGGCACCGGCGGTGTCCATCTTCTTCGACTGGAATATGGACACGCCGCTGCCAGAGGGTGTGGCGACGATCAACCAGATCACGCAATCGGCCGCTCAGTGCGGTTGGACGCGGTTCGGCGTCACCGGCTACACCGATACGTCGGGCGGCAAGGGCTATAATGACGGCCTTTCGCTGCGCCGGGCGCAGAATGTCGCCGGGCTGATGAGCCAGGGCGGTATCGCGATGGACGCGATGACCGTCAGCGGGCTGGGCGAAACCCAGCTGAAAATCGAAACTGCCGACAATGTACGCGAACCGATGAACCGTCGGGTCGAAGTCACTGCCAGCGCGAATTGAGGGGGGCGCAATCATGACAATCCTGCGCAAGACATGCGGCAGCCTGATGGCTCTGTGCGCCGCGACCATGGCGACGAGCGGCTGGGCACAGACCACGGACCTGAAAAGCGCGATCGCTGCCGCGATCGACAGCCATCCGGAAATCAACCAGGCGATCCAGAACAAGGAAGCAATCGAGTTCGAGCGCGAACAGGCCAAGGGGCTGTACCTGCCCCGGGTCAGTGTGGAAGGATCGGCTGGCATTCGCCGGTTGGAGAATAACACGCGCCGGACGCTCGGCATCGGCGATCAGACGCTCTATCCGCTGGAAGCGAGCGTGTTGGCGGAAGAGACGCTGTTCGATTCGGGCTACCGCAGCGCCGAAAAGCGCCGCCAGGCCGCGCGGATCGATGGCGCCGCGCTTCGGGTCGGCGAACGGTCGCAGTTCGTGGCGTTGAACGTCACGCGGCAATATCTGGACTATATGCTGCAACAACGCGTCGTCGCGGCGGCGGACGATAATATCGCTTTCCATCGCAAGCTTCTCGGGGATCTGGGTGAGGGCGTGTCTAAGGGGTCGATCAGCATCGCCGACCAGCAGCAGGCCGAAGAGCGGCTGCAGTCCGCGCTGGTTCGCAAGAGCGAGGCCGAGCAGGACCTGACCAATGCGGCCATCAGCTTCCGCACGTTGACCGGCCTTTCGATCGATCAGGTGTCGATGCCCGATGCGGTGACGAGTGCGGTGCCGCCGACGCTGGACGAAGCGATCGCGGGCGCGCGCACCAACAATCCGCTGATCCGTGAAGCGGAGGCCGACATCCAGGCGGCTCATGCCGTCGTGGACGAGGCGGAGTCCGAGCTTGGCCCGAAGGTTGTGCTGGAAGGGCGTGGCCGCATCGGCGAGGATGTGGACGGGTTCCGTGGCAGCACCAACGACGTGCAGGGCCGTGTAGTCCTGCGCTGGCAGCTGTTCGACGGCGGCATCAATCGGGCCAAGGTCCAGGAAATGACCCGGCGAGCGAGCGAGGCGCGTTTCCGCCTGAGCCAGCGCCAGCGCGAGGCGGAAGACGATGTCCGCGCCGCCTGGAACCGCTGGGACACGGAAAAGAAGCGGCTGACCGACTTGTCGCGTCAGGCGACGGTATCGGACTCGCTGCTGGTCTCCTACCGCGAGCAGTTCAACGTCGGACGCCGTTCGCTGCTCGACGTGCTCGACAGCCAGAATACCCGGTTCAACACGCAGGTGCGGACGGAAACCGCCCGCTTCTCCGAAATCTTCGCCCAATATCAGATCTTGGCAGCGACCAATCAGCTGCTCGACACTCTGGAGATTGCCCAACCTTCGGGCGCCAATTCTTACGCGCGCAAGAAATATGATGTCCCGGATCTGCCGCCCGCCGAATTGCAGCGGCGGCGCTATCCGGGCTGAGTTTCCATCTTTGGGGTCACCCCGGCTTCGGCTGGGGTGGCGCGGGGTAAACAATGTTGGAACGAAGCACATTAAGTCTGGCCGAATGGCTGGACCATCAGGGCTCGCCGGGTGATGAGCTGATCGAATGCATTGGCCATGTGGCGCGGCATTTCGATCGATCGCCGGGCATCGTGGCTTTGCGCGCAGGCCTTGCGGTCGATGAATCCGGGCGACTGCCTTTTCATCAGGCGGAGTCAGCGCTGGACCAGATCGGTCTGCTCAGTGACCATGTCCGTGGGCGGCTGGACAAATGGCGGCCCGCCAATCTGCCTGCCATCCTGCCCTTGCGGGACGAGCGCTTTCTTGTCCTACTGGACGTCAAGCAGGGCGATGCGCTGGTTCAATTGCCGCATGCGAGCGAGCCGGTATGGGCGCGGCTTTCCGATCTGGAGCCCTATTTTGCTGGGGAAGCGCTCGCCGTCATGGCCGATCATGGCCGCGAACGGGCCGAGGAAAGGCCGTGGGACGAGCGGGCGCGGCAGCATTGGTTCTGGCGTGAAGTCTGGCGGGCTCGGGGGTCCTTTGGATATGTGATGCTGGCGGCGGGTATCATCAACCTGCTCGCCTTCGCGCTGCCTCTGTTCACGATGAACGTCTATGACCGGATCATTCCGAACAAGGCGGCGTCGAGCCTTTGGGTGCTGGCCGCGGGCGTGATGCTGGCCTTCGGGCTCGACTTCGCGCTGAGGCTTGCCCGGGCGCGGTTGGTTGACGAGGCTGGCCGGGAGATTGACGAACGCCTTTCGCAGCGACTGTTCGAAAAGGTCATGAACGTGCCGCTCGCCAGCCGTGCAGGCAGCACCGGGGCACTGGCGCGGCGTGTGTCGGAATTCGAAAGCGTTCGCGAATTTTTCACATCGACCACCGTGGTGCTGGTGGTGGATATCAGCTTCCTCTTTGTTTTCGTGGGCATCATCGCGCTGCTGGGCGGATGGCTGGCGGTGGTTCCGGTGGTCATGATCGGGATCATGGCCGCAGCCGGCTTCTTCCTTCAGCGTTCGATGGCCAGCCTGTCGCGGGATGCGCAGGCGGACTCGAGCCTGCAAAGCGCCGCGCTGGTGGAAGCAATTGGCGGCATCGAAACGCTTAAGGCTTGCCGCGCTGAGGGGCGGATGCTCGACCGATGGCGTCGTTATGCTCGGATGAGCGCAGCGACGCAGGAGAAGCTGCGGCGGCTGAGCTCGACCAGTGTCACGCTGGCTTCGCTGTGCCAGCAGGTGACCAGCATCGCGCTGGTGATCGGTGGCTTCTATATGTTCGCTGCTGGCGACATTACCATGGGCGCGATCATTGCGATCGTCATGCTGGCTGGCCGGTCATTAGCGCCCGTCGGGCAGCTGGCCTTCGTGATTGTACGGGCTCGGCAGGCAATGACGACGCTAGGCAGCCTCCAGACGCTGATCGACCAGCCGGACGAGCGGCTGGACGGTGCGCGCGGTATCATTCCCAAGGTAAGGAAAGGCGCAATCGTCGCCAAGGGGCTGGAGTTCAGCTATCCGGGCGCTGCTCAGCCAAGTCTGAAGGGCATCGACCTGCGCATCGAACCGGGTGAGCGGATCGGAATTATCGGGCGCGTGGCGTCGGGCAAGTCGACCCTGGGGCGGGTTCTGTGCGGCCTTTATGCTCCGAGCGGCGGTATGCTGGCCATCGATGATGTGGACAGCCGCCAATATCATCCGCACGAACTACGCACCGCCTTTCGCTATGTCGGGCAGGATGCGGAGCTGTTCAGCGGTTCGGTACGGGAAAACCTGTTACTGGGTGCGCGCGATGCGGATGAAGAGAAGCTGCTGGACGCGCTGGAGCGCTCTGGGGCATCGCGCTTTTTCGGACGGGATGCGGCAGGGTTCGACCTGCATATCGGTGAGCGCGGGAGCCGCCTGTCGGGTGGACAGCGTAGCTTCCTGGTGCTGGCGCGGGCGCTGGTTGAGCCTGCAAAGCTGCTGTTCCTGGATGAGCCGACCGGGGCGATGGACAACCAGACGGAAAATCTGTTCGTTGACCAGCTGGCCAAGGCGCTCGATCCCGATCAGACGCTGATCGTGTCGACGCACAGGCATGCGCTGCTCCGCATCGTCGACCGGCTGATCGTGATCGACCAAGGTGTGGTGCTGGCGGATGGATCGCGCGACGAAGTTATCGGCCAGCTCCAAAAAGGTGCGGTCCAATGACCCCCCGGACGTGGAAGTTGCCCCCGCGCGAGCTTTCTATGCTTGCCGTCGGAGGTGCGCTTGTTGCGGCATGGGCGGCAGGAACGATCGGCTGGCGCGGAAGCGATGTGCCTAAAGGCGCGGTCCAGACTAAGATCATGGATGGCGCGCCCGCAATTCCCCGCCAATATCGCGCACTGGTGGATATTACCGAACGCGAGGCCGCACCGCTGACGACAGGGCAGGCGGCCGAGGTACGAAACCGGCAGTTGCATTTTGCAAATGGCGCCGTCGTAGCGGCATCGCCCTTCCACGCTCTGCAATCCGCAGGCGAGGACAGGAGCCGCGCGCTGCAGTGCCTGACGCAGGCCATCTATTATGAAGCGGCGGCCGAACCGGAAAGCGGCCAACGGGCTGTGGCGCAGGTTGTGCTCAATCGCGTCCGTCACCCCGCCTTTGCCAAGACGGTGTGCGGCGTGGTGTATCAGCGCTTCAATGCGTCAGTGTGCCAGTTCAGTTTCGTCTGTGACGGATCACTGGCGCGGCGGCCAGTGGCGGCGCTCTGGAACAGGGCACAGCGGATCGCCGCGGCGGCGCTCGCCGGGCAAGTGGAGCCCGATGTGGGCACGGCGACCCATTACCACGCCGACTATGTGTTTCCTGGATGGGCGCCGCATCTGGCCAAGCTGGCGAAGATCGGTGCGCATATCTTCTATCGTTGGCCGGGTGCATGGGGCCTGCCTCGCGCTTTTACTGGGCGCTATGCGGGCGGCGAGTATATTCCCGCTTTCAACCCATCACAGATGGCGGCGATCAACGAGCCGGAGATCGACTATCCTGCCGTTGCGGCCTTGCCGGAACGGCGCGCCGCCAATGATGTGGGCGGGCGGATGGACCCGACCAAGGGATGGAAATTGTCCATTCCCGATCCTTCGCAAGATAGCGGCGCGCTCGGCAGGATGCTCGCGGCGCAGGAAAGAGCGAAGACGGTAGCGCTCGCTGCCGATGAACATGCAAAGCAAGAGGCAAAGCCATGATGGGGCGCTGGATCAGCTGGCTGCGGGGGCAGCCGGGCAACAAGCAGGTTATCCTCTACAGCGGCGGGGGTATGCTGGCCTTCCTGATGTGGGCCAGCCTCGCACCCGTGGATGAGGTGACCCATGGGCAGGGGCGGGTGATCCCGTCCAGCAAGGCACAGGTCATCCAATCCGCAGAACCGACCACGATCGAGGAGATATTGGTCCGGTCGGGGCAGAAGGTCGGCAGGGGCCAATTGCTGGTGCGTCTGGATGACGCGATGCTGTCCTCCGAGCTGGGCCAGTTGCAGGCCGAGACGCGATCGCTGACTGCGCGAGCGGGGCGGTTGGAGCAGGAGGGCACCGGTGCGGGAGCCAATTGCGATACGGGTGGCCCCGAATGTCAGCAGGAGCAGGCGCTAGCGGCGGTCCGGCAATCGGCGCTCCGCAGCAAACAGGATGGGCTGTCCGCTCAGGTGGAACAGCGCCGCAGGGAATTGGGCGAGGCGCAGGCCACGATCGACAGCCTGGGCGGCAGCGTTCAGCTCGCCCGGCAGCGGGTTGCGATGCTGGAACCGCTGGCGGCTAAATCGATCATTCCCCAGACCGAATTGCTCGACGCCCGGCGCGATCTTGTGGATGCGCAGGGACGCCTCAATGCGGCGCAGCAACAGGCGTCGCGCGCGTCCGCCGCGATCCGGGAGGCACAGGCCCAATTGTCCGAAGCAAATTTCCAGTTCCGTCAGGATGCGCTGAACGAACGCAGCCAGTTGGAGGCGAAGATCGCCGTCAACAGCGAGTCGCTGCGCGGGGCGAAGGGCCGGGCGCAGCGGGCGGAGATCCGATCGCCTGTCGATGGCGTCGTCAACGATGTGCAGGTGACGACCATCGGCGGCTTCGTGACGGCGGGCCAGAAGATCATGCAGATCGTGCCCATCGGCGACAAGCTGCTGGTGGAAACGCGGGTCAAGCCGAACGACATTGCCTTCATCAAGACCGGTGACCGCGCAGTGGTGAAGGTGACCGCCTACGACTTTTCCATCTATGGGGGCCTCAGCGGCACCGTGCAGCAGGTATCGGCCGACAGCGTCTATGACGAGGCGACGCGCGAGGCCTATTTCACGGTGGTCGTGGAAACCGATCGCGCTTGGCTGGGCACGGGCGCGCACAAGCTGCCGATCACGCCCGGCATGGTGTGCGACGTGGAGATATTGACGGGCCGCAAGTCAGTGCTGGCCTATCTGCTCAAGCCCATCATGAAGGCGCGGGCGGAGGCGTTGCGGGAGCGGTGAGCGCTTAGCGGGCGGCGAATTGGACCGGTTGCGGCGTCGTGACGCGATAGCCGTGGGTCCAGCGGCCGTAGGCGTTGAAGCTCATGATCGGTCGATAGTCGTTGACGGTCGAAGAAGGCAGTACCCGATCCGTCATATTATCGAGGACCATCAATTCACTGCCGACGCGCACTGCCAGCACTGCGTGATCGGCCTGCCGAACCAGATCGCGCGCGATGACGAGAAACATGGCGCGCCGGTCAAAGCCTGCGGCTTCCAGCAACTGCATCTTGGCGATGGCATAATCCTCGCAGTCGCCTGCCCCGCGTTGGAGCGATTGATTGGCGGAGGCCCAGCTGTCGCGCCCTTGCCGGTCATCGACGAAGCGCAGGCGGCTGTTGACCCAACGGTTGACCATCTCCACCTGCTGCATCCCCGCCGAGGAGCGCGCCGCTCGCAAAAAGCTGGCTGATGCGACTGGAGCGAACGCGGACTTGGCGACCGCCGCCCATTTGTCATCAAGCGGGGTGCGGCTGACTGCCATCGCCACGGATCCGAAAATGTCAGGCTGTCCCGCGCGCGGCGTTTGAGTGGGTGCAGATGGGAGCGGGGTAGGCTTGGGCAGGGCGAAGGAGGCCGCTGGCGCCGTCATCAGACCGCGCATGAAGGTTGGTACAAGGTCGGGCTGCTTGTAGCTGAATGCGGGTTGGCTGAGCGTCAGTCGAACGCCTTGCAGTTCCCATCCGGGCATCCGCGAGACCGCTTCGCCAACACGGCTATCGTTGATGACGGCTTGCGGATCGGCAAGTGACGGCGACCACGCAGAGGGCGAAGCGCCGCCTTGCTGCGCGCTGATGGCGGCGAGGCGACTCATGCCACTTGCGAGCAGGGAAGACGCCAGGCGATCGGCCTGGCCATAGTTCGCGCTCATCGACGCGGCGCTGGTCGTGCCGGTCGGCATAAGGCTTTGAGCGAACGCAGTGCCACTCTGAGCCGACAGCAAGAGCGCCGGAGCGGCAAGCGGTGCGATGCGGAGGATCTGGGCGAAGCCTGACATGCTTGCCCGTATCGCCTGGAAGATTGAACATCCCGTGGCCCGCAGTGGTTAATGCTGCGGTAGCCAAGAAATCCTGCTGAGTATTGATACGCGTCTGGAGCGAGGGTCAGGCGTCGATTGCTTCTTCGTCCACCGTGGCGGCATTTTCCTGGATGAAGGCGAAGCGATGGGCGGGGTTGGTGCCCATCAACCGCTCGACCAATTCTCGCACCTGCTGGCGGTCTTCGACATCGTCCGGCAGGGTGATGCGGATGAGGCTGCGGGTTTTGGGGTCCATGGTCGTTTCCCGCAGCTGACCCGGATTCATTTCGCCCAGGCCCTTGAAGCGACTGACTTCCACTTTCTTGCCCTTGAACTCGGTGCGCAGCAGTTCCTCACGATGGGCGTCGTCGCGGGCATAGAGGCTCTTGCCCCCGGCAACGATGCGGTAGAGCGGCGGCTGGGCGAGATACAGGTGCCCGCGTCGCACCAGTTCAGGCATTTCCTGGAAGAAGAATGTCATGAGCAGCGTGGCGATATGTGCGCCGTCGACATCGGCGTCGGTCATGATCACGATGCGCTCGTAGCGCAGATTGTCCGGATTGCAGTCCTTCCGCGTACCGCAACCGAAGGCCAGGATCATGTCGGCGATTTCCTGGTTGGCCAGGATCTTGGCATTGTTCGCCGACGCGACGTTCAGGATCTTGCCGCGCAGGGGAAGGATGGCTTGGGTCTTGCGGTCGCGTGCCTGTTTCGCCGAACCGCCTGCAGAGTCGCCTTCGACCAGGAAGATTTCCGTGCCTTCCGGATCGTCAGTCGAGCAGTCGGTGAGCTTGCCGGGCAAGCGCAGCTTGCGCGCGGAAGTGGCAGTCTTGCGCTTGACCTCTTTTTCGGCCTTGCGCTTCAACCGTTCGTCCATGCGATCGATCACATAGGCGAGCAGTGCCTTGCCCCGCTCCATATGGTCGGACAGGAAATGGTCGAAATGATCGCGCACCGCGTTTTCAACAAGGCGGGCCGCTTCCGGGCTGGTAAGGCGGTCCTTGGTCTGGCTCTGGAATTGCGGGTCACGGATGAAGACGGACAGCATGATCTCCGAAGAAGTCACGATGTCGTCGGCCGTGATGTCCTTCGCCTTCTTGTTGCCGACGAGGTCAGCGAAGGCGCGGATGCCCTTAACCAACGCGGCGCGCAGGCCGGTTTCGTGCGTGCCACCATCAGGCGTCGGGATGGTGTTACAATACCAGCTGTAGCTGCCGTCGGACCAAAGCGGCCAGGCGATCGCCCATTCGACGCGGCCTGCGGCGTCGGGGAAATCCTGGCTACCTGAAAAGAAGGCGCTGGTAGCGCATTCACGCGTGCCGATCTGTTCCTTCAGATGATCGGCAAGGCCGCCGGGGAACTGGAATACCGCTTCAGCGGGCGTGTCGTCGCTGATCAGTTCAGGCGCGCATTTCCAGCGAATCTCGACGCCTGCGAACAGATAGGCTTTGGACCGGGCGAGGCGGTAGAGGCGGGCGGGCTTGAACTTCTGTTCGCCGAAAATCTCGTGATCGGGGATGAAGCTGACCGCCGTGCCTCGCCGGTTGCGCGCGGCGCCCACTTTTTCCAGGCCGCTGGTGGGTAGCCCTTGGGCGAAGCTCTGCCGGAACAGCTCCTTGTTGATCGCGACTTCGACGACAGTGACGATGGACAACGCGTTCACCACGCTGATGCCGACGCCGTGCAGGCCCCCGGAGGTCGCATAAGCCTTGTCCGTGAACTTGCCGCCGGAATGGAGGGTGGTGAGGATAACTTCCAGCGCCGACTTGCCCGGGAATTTCGGGTGCATGCCAACGGGAATGCCTCGACCATTGTCGGTGATGGTCAGCTTGTTGCCAGGCTCCAGAGTCACCTCGATGCGGGTGGCATGGCCCGCCACCGCTTCGTCCATGCTGTTGTCGAGCACTTCACTGGCGAGGTGATGCAGCGCCCGCTCGTCGGTGCCGCCAATATACATGCCTGGGCGGCGGCGGACAGGCTCCAATCCTTCGAGCACTTCGATGGAAGAGGCGTCGTAACCGGAAGAGGAAAGTGGCTGGCTCGCGAACAGATCGGACATGCGCACCAGCTATAAGCGGGTGGGCGGCGGGCGCAAGCAGGAGGAATGAAGAAGGGCCGGTCTCATCAACCGGCCCTCACATATTCTTGAATCTGAGCGGAGCGTCAGCGCACGCGCGGACCGCCAAAAGGCAGCGGCGGCGGGGGACGGCGCGTGCCGCGTGGCAGCTGGGCCTGATAGGCGCGGCCGCAATGTTCGACGCAGTAAGGGAAGCCGGGGTTCACCGCTTCGCCACAAAAGTGGAAGTCCGGCTCGCCCGGATGACCCATCGGCCATTTGCAGATACGCTCGGTCAGGTCGAGAAGCGTCGTCTTGCCTGCGATTTCCGGGCTCGGCTTGGCAGGAACCAGGCGGCGCGGAGGCGCTGGCGGGATCGGTGCTTGCTGGTCGCCGGGACCCTGGCGAAGGAAGCCACCCGGACCCACCGATATGATGCGCGGCTGCGGGGCGGGCGCTGGCGCGTCTGCCGCAGGCGCTGCGGCAGACTGGGCGGGCGCGGGCGCAACGGATGGCGCAGGGCGCGCGGGAGCAGGCGCGCTATGCTGTACCGGCGCGGCAGGCTTGGGCGCTTCAGCTTCCGGCGCAGGCTTGCGGACGGGTGCAGCCTTCTTGGGCGCTTCGTTCGGCTTTACGGGCGATGGGCGCGATTGCAGGCCAAGGCGGTGCGCCTTGCCGATCACGGCGTTGCGGCTGACTCCACCCAGTTCGTCCGCGATCTGGCTGGCGGTCAGGCCTTTTTCCCACATTGCCTTGAGCTGGTCGATACGCTCGTCGGTCCAGGACAATGAATGACTCCTCAAATTCTCTGGCTAGCGCCCTATATGGGACGCGCCTGCACAGGTTAAAGCCCATGCACAACGCCCTTGCGGCACAACAGACCAGCCGATAGTCGATCCAAGCATGAACGAACAGCCCCAATTTTCCCGATCTGCGTCGCAGCAGCCTGCTTTCCACGAACCGGGTGAACTCGTCATCCGCAACGTCAATTGGGCGGGGACCCGCGCGCTCTACCGGAAAGAGGTGCGCCGCTTCATGAAGGTGCAGCTCCAGACCATCTGGGCGCCCGCGGTCACGACGCTGATGTTCCTCATCATTTTTTCGATCGCCCTGGGGGGCGCGAACCGGCAGGTTCTAGGCGTTCCCTTTGCCGATTTCATCGCGCCGGGCCTGATGATCATGGGCATGATGAATAATGCTTTTGCGAACAGCAGCTTTTCCCTGCTCGCGGGGAAAATGCAGGGGACGCTGATCGACTATCTGATGCCGCCGCTATCGAACAGCGAGCTGCTGTTGGCTCTGGTCGGTGCAGCGGTGACGCGGGCGGTCTGCGTCGGATTGGCGTTGTGGGGAGCGATGGCCTTGTGGCCGGGCGTCCATGTCACGCCCGCCCATCCCTGGGCGATCGTCTGGTTCGGCCTTATGGGAGCGGCGTTGACGGCGTTCATCGGTGTGCTGACATCGATCTGGGCGGAAAAGTTCGATCATGCGGCCGCCATCACCAATTTCGTGATCGGTCCAATGACGCTGCTGTCGGGAACCTTCTATTCCATCGACCGGCTCGCGCCGGTGTTCCGGGCGATCAGCCATGCCAACCCGTTTTTCTACGCTATCTCGGGATTCCGCTATGGCTTCGTTGCGGCGGCGGATGGGGATGTCGTGGTCGGCAGCATTGTGTTGCTGCTGCTGAACATCGCTCTTGCGCTGCTGTGCTACACGCTCCTGAAGCGCGGATGGAAACTGAAGGCTTGATCCACGCTGAACCCTCGCAGGTCAGATGAAGCCTGTGATCACGGGTACGGTCAGGGTCAGCACGAACAGGCCGACCGCAGCGATCAGCCAGTGATGGAGGCGAGGGAAGCCGGGATTATCGCAGCCTCCCTCAGGACGAAGCCTCATTAGATGACGCCCTTGCCGCCCACGCGCGTGAGGGCGAAGCCCGCTGCCTCCGCTTCGCTTCGGGGATAGATGTTGCGCAGGTCGATGAGCAGGGGCTTGTTCATTGAACCGGCGAGGCGCTTCAGATCAAGCGCGCGGAAGATGTCCCATTCGGTGACCAGGACAAGGGCGTCCGCGCCCGTCGCTGCTTCATAAGCATCCTTGGCCATCGACACGCCCTGCATCATCGGCCTGGCGACATCCATGCCTTCAGGATCATAGGCGACGATCCGGGCGCCGGCATCTTCCAGCGCCTGGACGATGGCCAGGCTTGGCGCGTCGCGCATGTCGTCCGTGTTGGGTTTGAAGGTGAGGCCGAGCAGAGCAACGGTCTTGCCCCGCGCTTCGCCGCCCAACGCCTTCACGATCTTGCGGCCCATGGCGCGCTTGCGCAGGTCGTTGACCTGCACCACCGTCTCCACGATGCGGATCGGCGTGTCATAATCCTGGCCCGTCTTCACCAGCGCGAGCGTGTCCTTCGGGAAGCAGGAGCCGCCATAGCCTGGTCCTGCATGGAGGAACTTGCCTCCGATCCGGTTGTCCAGGCCGATCCCGCGTGACACGTCCTGCACCTCCGCGCCGACAGCTTCGCACAGATCCGCCATCTCGTTGATGAAGGTGATCTTCGTCGCGAGGAAGGCGTTGGCGGCATATTTGATCAGTTCAGCCGTCCGGCGGCCCGTGAACATTACTGGCGCCTGATTGAGGTTCAGCGGGCGGTAAATCTGCGCCATGACAGCGTTTGCGCGTTCGTTGCCAGTGGTTCCCACGACGACCCGGTCGGGTCGCTTGAAATCGCTGATCGCTGCGCCTTCGCGCAGGAATTCCGGGTTTGAGACGACCTGGATATCCATGCCGGGGCGCACCTCATGCACGATGCGTTCGACTTCATCGCCCGTTCCGACAGGCACAGTCGATTTGGTGACGATGACAGTGGGGCCATCCACGGCTTCAGCAATCTCGCGCGCTGCTGCGTAGACGTAGCTCAGGTCCGCATGGCCATCGCCCCGGCGCGAAGGCGTGCCCACGGCGATGAAGATCGCGTCCGCTCCCCTGACGCCTGCCGCGAGGTCGGTGGTGAAGGTCAGCCGTCCCGCCGCGGCATTATTTGCCACCAGTTGATCAAGGCCGGGCTCATAGATCGGCATACGGCCCGAAAGGATGGCGTCGATCTTGCCAGCGTCCTTGTCGACGCACACAACGTCATGGCCGAAATCGGCGAAACAGGCACCTGATACCAGGCCGACATATCCTGTGCCGATCATCGTGATCTTCATAAACTACCCAATGCCTCGTTCAAAAAATGAAGGATTGACCGCGCCCTAGCATAGGTCATTGCACCTGCGAAAGCGCGCGTCGGAATTACCCCTTGTTCAGAGGATGGTTACGTTTTGCTGGCAGGGGGTAGCCTTAAAGGCTCGCATCAAGGGGCAAATATGAAAGTTGCGGTGGTATTCGGGACACGGCCCGAGGCGATCAAGCTGTTTCCCGTTATTCACGCGTTACGCGCGCGCGACGATGTCGATGTGCGCGTCATCGTGACCGCGCAACATCGGGGTTTGCTTGATCAGGTCCTCGAGATTGCCGGTATCGAGCCGGACGTCGACCTGGACGTGATGACGCCCAACCAGACGCTGGATGGCCTCACGGCCAAGTTGATCGTAGATCTGGGCCAGGCGTTCGATGCAGAAAAGCCTGACCGCATCGTCGTGCATGGCGACACCCTGACGACGATGGTGGCGAGCCTTGCCGCTTACTATCGCAAGATCCCCGTCGCCCATGTCGAAGCCGGTCTGCGCAGTGGCGACATCTATCATCCCTGGCCTGAAGAGGTGAACCGGCGGGTCGTGGCCTGTGTCGCCGACATGAACTTTGCGCCGACGCGCACGGCCGCCGATGCCCTGCTACGTGAAAATCGCGATGCGGCCAGCATCCATGTCACCGGCAACACCGTGATCGATGCGCTGCTCGCGACGCGCGAACGGATTGTTGCCATGCCTGCGCTTGCGGCGGGCCTCGATGAGCTGGCGGAGCGCTTTGCGGGAAAGCGCATCATCGCTGTCACCAGCCATCGGCGAGAGAATTTCGGCGGCGGGATGGAGGCGATCGCCCGGTCCATTGCCGACATTGCGGCACGTCCGGACGTAGCGGTGATCTTTCCTGTTCACCCCAATCCGAACGTGCGCCCGATCATGGAAGGCGTCCTTGGCGGATTGCCGAACGTCGCGATGATCGAGCCGCTCGACTATCCCCATTTCGTCCGGCTGCTCGACCTGTGCCATCTGGTCCTGACGGACAGCGGCGGGGTTCAGGAGGAAGCGCCCTCGCTCGGCAAGCCGGTGCTCGTCATGCGTGAAACCACCGAACGGCCGGAAGGTGTTGTAGCGGGGACCGCCAAGCTGGTGGGAACCGATCGCGGGCGGATCGTCCGCGAAGTCCTGTCGTTGCTCGATGACGAGGCTGCCTACAGGGCGATGGCGCGGGCGCATAATCCGTTCGGCGACGGGCTTGCGTCCCAGCGGATTGCGGCCATCATCGCGTCCGGTGGCGTAGTAGCAGAAGGGTTGGACGAGGCGGCATAAGGCTTGGCGATGCTCGCCACCGCTCCATCCGTTCAACCACTCCAGTCGTTACCGGAATCTTCAGTATTTGCCTTCAGAAACAGCGGCAACTGATCGATTTCCAGGATTAACGCATGCCCATCGACAAGCAGCAGAAGGTTTCCGTCATCGGCCTTGGCTATATCGGGTTGCCAACTGCTGCCCTGATTGCCCGCGGTGGAGCTCAGGTCGTCGGCGTCGATGTGAGCGCCCATGTTGTCGAGACCGTCAACTCGGGGCGCGTACATATCGAGGAGGTCGATCTAGACGGCCTGGTTCAGGGTGTCGTCGCCCGTGGGAATTTGCGCGCCAGCTTGACCGTCCAGCCGAGCGACGTGTTCATCATCGCCGTGCCCACGCCCGTGGCGGAAGATCGTGCTCCTGACATCTCCTATGTGCTGAACGCCGCGCGGACAGTGGCAGAGGTGCTGAAGACGGGTGACACTGTGATCCTGGAATCGACCTCGCCGGTCGGCACGACCGAAGCGATGCGAGACCTTTTCGCGCAGCTTCGCCCTGACCTGAAGATGCCGGGCCCCGGCGCTGCGGGCGATGTGGCGATTGCTTACTGCCCGGAGCGGGTTCTGCCGGGGCGCATACTTGTCGAGCTGATCGATAATGACCGGTGCATTGGCGGCATCACGCCACGATGCGCGCGCAAGGCCTTGGCCTTTTACCGCCAGTTCGTGCGTGGCGCCTGCATCACGACCAGCGCGCGCGCGGCCGAGATGGTGAAGCTCGTTGAAAACAGCTTTCGCGACGTCAACATCGCCTTCGCCAACGAGCTGTCCGTCATCGCCGAAGGCATGGACATCGACGTCTGGGAAGTCATCCGCCTGGCCAATCGCCACCCGCGCGTGAACATTCTTCAGCCCGGCCCAGGCGTGGGCGGTCACTGTATCGCCGTCGATCCCTGGTTCATCGTCCATGGTGATCCGGAAAACAGCCGTCTCATCCGTGCGGCTCGCGAAGTGAATGATGCGAAGACCGACCATGTCGTGGCAAAAGTCTCCGACCTGATCGACGAGTTCCCGGGCGAGGATGTCGCTTGTCTCGGCCTCGCGTTCAAGGCGAACATCGATGACTTCCGCGAAAGCCCCGCCGTGAAGGTGGCGAGCCGTCTCGCCCGCCGTTACGGTCGGCGGATCAAATTGGTTGAGCCCTATGCAAACGCCTTGCCGATGGAATTTGCGGGCACGGGATCAGAACTGACCGATCTCGATACGGCTCTGGAACAATGCGGCGTTTTCGTCATTCTGGTTGATCATGACATGTTCAAATCAGTTCCGGTCGACGAGCGCCTTGGCAAAGCGGTTTATGACACGCGTGGCGTTTGGCCCGACCAGCCCCGCCGCCTGCCGCACGATCAGCCGGGGCGTATCGCGGTCTGACCGACTGCGTGTCGCCGCTGGCGAGCATGGCCGTGGTTGCCATGACCATTTCGCGTCGCTAACCCCACCCCGGGCATCCGCCGTCTGGCGGAATGCCTGATATATGTGGGGAATTTGTCATCAATGGGCAGGCCGACCGACAGGACGCATCAATTTTTGGGCATCCTTTGCGCCTGCGCTTTGCTTGGCGGATGTGCGACGACTGAAGACGCCCCACGCGACGCTGCAGCCTATGCGGTGATACCTGCGGCTCCTGCCGTGGGCATGGATTATCGCATCGCTCCCGACGATGTACTGCGCGTGCAAATCTATCATGAGCCAGGTCTCTCGCTTGAAGATGCTGAGGTAACTGCAGCAGGCATGGTGCGAATGCCTTTGATCGGCGACGTACCGGTCGCGGGACTTTCAGTCAGCGAGGCCTCCGATGTCATCGCGGGCAGGCTTGGCGAGCGTTATCTGGTATCGCCGCAGGTTACGGTCTTTGTGAAAAAGGCCGTCAGCCGCCGCATCACGGTTGATGGAGAGGTGAGGGAGCCGGGGCTTTACCCGATCGAAGGGCGCATCGGCTTGCTTCAGGCTCTTGCGCTGGCAAAAGGGCCTCGCCGCCTCGCCAGCCTGAAGCAGATCATCGTTGTCCGTCAGACGGAGGGGCAGCGGAAAGCGGCCAGCTTCGATCTCAATGCGATCCGAAGGGGCGAGGCATCCGATCCTGAAATCCTGCCAGGTGACACGATCATCGTCGGGTTGTCGCGAGCCAAGGCGATCTTGGGCGGGACGTTGCTGGCGCTCCCGGCACTCGGGGCGGCCTTCATAGCGCTCGACGGAGATCGTTGATGGTCGGCCGCACCATTCGCATCGACAATGACCAGCCATCTTCCGTGGCGGAGGGGCGAACTGTTCGGGCAGTGACCGTCGCTCGTTCCGCCTGGACCGCGATATGGCGTCACCGCATCATCCTGTTCGTCACCATGGCGCTTTGCGTGTTGGCGGGGATCATCTTCATCCTCCTTTCCACGCCCGATTACCGCGCTACAGCCTCTGTAGAGGTGGAGGATGTGCCCGCAGGAGCAGCCGGGGCGGGAGCGACCCAGCGGCCTGCCGCGCCATCGGACAACGAAGCGCTGATGCAGACAGAGCTGGAAGTTCTGCGCAGCCGCGCCCTTGCGGAAGACGTGGCGCGGGAATTGGCGTTGGTCGGCAGCAGCACCTTTTTCGACGGCATGAATGAACGACGCCCTGAACGAGGATCAGGCTCGCTCAGCCAGCGGCAGGTGGAGACGGAGGCGGTCATCAGCCTTCTCCGTGAAAATCTGGAAGTGCAGCTGCCCGGTAAAAGCCGTGTCATTCGCATCAGCTTTATGAGTGCGGACCCGATTTTATCGGCACGGGTCGCGAACAGCTATGCCGACAGTTTGATCAGGGCAGACCTCAAACGTGGGTTCGAGTCCGGGGTTCAGGCGCGGCGATTCCTGTTGGGCGAGCTGGATGGCGCACGCCGGGATCTGGAGCGGGCGGAGCGGGATTTGGCAACCTATGCCGCCCGCACAGGGTCATCGCCCAGTGAAGTGGGGACGGCCGGAGATCAGCCCAGTGGCTCGGCTGGCGCGACGGCGACCCGGCTTGCGCAGCTGAACGCATTCCGCGCCCAGGCGATGGCAGATCGGATCGCGGCGCAAAAGCGCTGGGAAAACGCGCGTTTGTCCAGTGTCGAAACTCTCCCCGAGGTGCTGAACAATGGCGCCATGCAGCAGTTGATGACCCAGCGGGCGCAAGCCCGCGCCGCAGTGGTGGAGGAGCGGCAGTTCCGCAAGGATGCCCATCCGGAAATGCGGGAGGCCAGGGCGCGGCTGGCGGCTTTGGATGACCAGGCTACCGCGATGGCGAACAGCATCCGGGCATCGCTACGGGAACAGTTTGACGTCGCCGTCCATGGTGAAAAGCAGATCGAAGCGGAGATCGCGGGCGTAGAGCGGCAAGCGCAAGCAGAACGCGGGCGCGGTGTGCAGATGAGCATTTTGGAGCGATCGGTCGATACATATCGACTGCTCCACGACAGCCTGCTCCAACGCTACCGTGACATGGCCTCGCAAGCGGGATTTCAGGCAGGGCGCATCCAACCGCTTGATCGCGCCGCCGTTCCTTCGCGGCCATCATCTCCAAATATTGGGACGACGATGCTGGTGGCCTCGCTCGGAGGTTTGCTGCTGGGCTTGTTGATGGTCGCTGGCCGGCATGTATTCGACGACGCGGTGACGTCCGCCGACACGTTGGCGGAACGGGCCAACATGCCGCTGCTGGGCACCGTCCCCGTTACCGACAAGCCAGCGGCGGAAACCTATGTGCCAATTGCTTCCTCGCTGTTGCTTGCGTCCTCCGCGGGATTGCCGAAGTCGATATTGATCACCAGCGCGCAGGAAGGCGAGGGTAAGTCTTCAACCGTCCATGCGCTGGCGCTGGCGCTGGCCAAGCTTGATCGCCGGGTACTGGTGATCGACGCCGACATGCGTCGGCCGCGTCAGCAGGGTCTGTTCGGCGTCACAGCTGAACGGGGGCTCAGCGAAGTCATGACGGGCCAGGCCAAGCCGGAAGAAGTAAGCGTGGGGAGCGGAACGCCCGGCGTATCACTGCTGCCGAGTGGTGCCATTCCGCCTAATCCTGCAGAGCTTCTGTCCACGTCCGCTCTGGATGTGCTGCTCGCCAATGTTCAGGGCGGATATGACACGGTGCTGATCGATGCGCCGCCGATCCTTGGCGTTCCCGACACCTCGCTACTTGCCGCGAAGGCCGAGGCGACGGTGTTGATCGTGGAGTGGGGGCGCAATCATCATGGCGGGTTGAGGGTGGCGGTGGACCGCCTGCGCCGTGCGGGGGGCGCCATCATCGGAGCGGTCCTGACCAAGCAGCAAGGCCGCGCATTCGAATATGAGTTTCACAGGAACGGCTAGGAGCGCCTAACCGCCTCCGCCTGGCTGCTTGTCGGTGGAACTCGTCGCAGCGCATGTAAGCTGGTCGCGAACGAGGCCAAGGGCCTGAACACCCGGGTGGTGGTAAGCTCTGGCATCTTCGATAGGCCTGATGAAAAGAAGAAGGGAGTCCTTCGATTGTCTGCTTGCAGCAGCAGGTGCTCAGGACCGGATCCAACAGGCTCAGCCCGAACGGATGAGAGGGGGCTCCGGTGGTGAGCGAAGCTTCCCCGTTGCTGGAGATGCCCGTCGCGCTCGCGGTGTTCAGTTTGGCTCTTTGTGGGTGACGAACTTTACTGACGAAGCCGCTCGATCGCCTGAGCAAGTGCTACGTAGAGCTTGCCCATGTCGGATGAAAGCACGGCCACCCCAAGCGCATTACCATCCCGTGCGGACAGGATGATCCGCAACAGGGATTCGAAGTCATGAATGTACCGGTTCACATGCTCCTGGAATTCGGCATCATTGTCATAATGCAAGGCGATCTCGCGCGACTCGCCTGCATCCAGCAGCTTGACGGCCCGGCGGGTGAAGACCCCGCGATCTCCCTTCAAATAGGAGGCCCAGGCGGAATCGGTGACGTCGTTCGACAGGATCTTGGCGACATCGATCGATGTGCTGTTGAGCGATTCGATCAGCAGGGCGGAGCGGCGGGCGAAATGATCCCTGTCCCTGTCTTCGGCGGCTCGTTCGGCCTCCTCGATCCGCGATTGAACGCTGGCGCTCGTATCGGCGATGGTCAGTAGCTGGCGGGTCAGGCGATCGGACGCCTGATGCGCCGCGCGGACAGCTTCTTCCGCAACCTGCGCAAGCTTTTCGATCTGCGCGGTTACCTTGTCATCAACGGCCTGCTGCAAAGCGGCTTCGCTGGCTTCGGCAAGCGATTGCGCGGCGTCCGGGATGGCGCGCGCCAACGCCTGGCGAGCGCGTTCGGCGGCCTGATCTGCTGTGTCCTTGACGCGCAGCAAAGCGGTAACCAGCAGAGGGCCCGCGCCTTCGGTGATCCGCGTCGCATCCTCATGTGCATGGTCGAGCGCTGTTCGCAGCTTTTCAACCAGCTCGCGGTTGGCCTCGACGCCGCTTTGCGTGCTTTCCAGCCACTCGCTGAGCCGTCGGCCCTGGCCGCGCAGCAGTTCTTCGGCCTCCTGTGTGCGGCCGACCAGCGCTTCGGAAATGGCCTCGAGCCGCTCCATTTCCGGGGCGGCGCTGTCCAGCAATTCGCGGCTGGTGGACATGCGCGCGTCGAACCGCTGGAGTGCGGCGGGGAAGGTTTCGTCCAGCTCGCGAACGCTCGAATCGAGCGCGACAAGCAAGGTTTCTGCACAGCTGATGAGCTTTTCCGCAGTGACCCCGCCCGCAGCCAGCGAGTCATCGATCCGCTGCGTTTCGGCAGTCAGGCGCGAAAGAGCTTCGGTAAGACGATCGTTGCGCGACAGGGCGCTCTCTTCCAGCGCAGCAAAGCGGGATTGCGCAGTGTCGATGGCCTCGCCAAGGGTCGCGTGCAACCCGGCCACCAAGGTCCGCTGTCCCTCGACCAGGTCATTGATCTGGTGCAGTCTGCTTTCTACTTCGGTCATGTGATCGGAGATCGCTGAGACGGTTTCGTCACCGATGCTCTCGATATTGCCGCGTGACCGGGCGACCAATGCGTCAAGCGCCTCTGCCTGCCGAGCGAGACCTTCCTCAGTGATCGCCACACCTTCGTGAGCACGAGCGAAGGCGGCTTCTGCACGTTCGCGAAGCTGAGCTTCTATCTCTTCAGCATCGCGCGAGAGGGCGGATATGGCGTTCTGGCTTGTCGCGGTGATGCCGGCCTGCGCTGTTTCCACCAGCGCGCGCAGGGACTCGGCCTGCGCCGTCAGGTCGCGATCGGTAGCCAGCATGCTGTGTTGTGCTTGGGCAACGGCGTCTTCCAGGCGCTGCCGCACATCGCCTTCGACACGGTCGAGATTTTGCGTGAGCAATTCGATCGTGGCTTCAGCGCTGTTGGTAATGCCTGCCCGTGCCCGATCCAGAAGGCTGGCGAGGGTGCTTGCCTGGCGATCGAGTTCGGCTGCACCTTCTTGCATGGCAAGGCGGGCGCTCTGCGCCGTGGCGTCGATCCGCCCCGCCGCGATGTCAGCCATTCCGTTCACTTCTTCCGTCGCTGACCGGGTCGCTTCCTGCAACTGGGTAAGCTGGCCGGACAAGCTCTTCGTCGCGGTGAGGGTGCGGGCGCGCGCATCGTCGGACAGTTCGCCCAGAGCGTGAAGTCGGGCTTCCAGAGTGTCGATACGCTCGGCCAGCGCATGGCCATTGTCGATGATCTGCGCAGCCATGCGGGCAGCGCGCTCTTCCAGTTCGGGCATGGCTGCTATCAAGGCATCCATGCGCCCGACAAGGGCAGCGCCCGCACGCTCCGCTGCTTCCGCTTTCTCCGTCGTACTGTGCGCCCGGCTGGCGATCAGTTCGGCAGATGCCTCCATATTGCTGCTGGCGGCGGCGCCGTAGCTGTCGAGCAGTTCTGCCTGATCCTGCATCGCCTCGCGAGCGGTGGCGAGTTGGCTGTTGATGCGGTTCAGCCGCGCTTCCAGCTGTTCCGCTTCCTTGTGCAGCACGCGCGCAGCATCCAGATAGCGGCCCGATTCGGTGCGGCTGGTGCGAGCAAGCAGCAGATAGCAGACACCCATGCCCACAACCGGCAAAATGATGGTCGCTATCAGGCCGGGCCAAGCGGCGGGCCCAGCTTGCCATTGGTGCGTGGATATCGTCGCCCACGCAGCAAAGCCGAGCCATAGCAGGGCGGCGAGGGCGAACGTCCATTGCGTCCGCCGGTCAAATGGATCGCCTCGCTGCACGGCTTCGTCGTCCGTGTCCGCGTCGTCGATGACCTGCTCTAACAGCAGTGGTTCATCCCTTTGCGACCCATCAGTGGTCGCAATGCTCTTGTCTCGCCAGAATTCGACGATGGTGCTGCCCCCGTTCATGCCCCCATCCTATCATCTTTTCAGCGCAACAAAATGCCCTGTTACCAAAACTTAACGCAAGCCCGATAGCGTTCGGCCCATGTCCTATGATCCTGGCGCCTTGAATGCCGCTCTTGCTGCCGCTGTCGGCGAAGATTTCGCGCTGATCGCGGACCTGCGTATCGCCTTCATGGAGAGTGCCGAGCGGCAGCTCGACCTTCTGCGTAACGCGCAGAGCGATGCCGGTTGGGAAGTCGCATCATGGCGGTTGAAGGGATTGGCGGCGAGTTTTGGCCTGACCCATCTCATGGCCCTCGCCGACGAAGCAGCGGATTGCGCGCGGGGCGATCCCCGCATTCTGCGTCAATTGCGCATGGCGATCGATCGGCTTCAGCAAAGCTGAGTCGCAGCAAGCTTGCGTGATGGCGACAGCCTTGCGAAAAGGCGGGTCCAGACAAGAACGGGTCAGTTCCACCTCAGCATGACTTTTGCCGCCATTCTCAGCGCCAGCCGGGCGTCCAGCGATCCTTCGGGCGCGCTTCGCGCCAGCCTTCACTTCGCAGGGCAGACGTTGGTGGAATATCAGGCGCGGCAGGCCGCACGGGCCGGAGCCGACCGCATATTGATCCTGGTGAGCGTGATAACGCCTGCCCTGTCTCAGGCCGTTGACCGGCTGAGCGCCGATGGGATCGCAGTCGCCCTCATTCGAGATATGGTGTCCATGGTGCGCGACGCCCCGCGCGACGCAGACGTGGTCTTGGTCGCGGATGGAGTCGTCATCGCGCAGGGACATTTCGACGCCATAGCGGAGCGGGACGGAAACGCGCTGCTGGTCACGGACGACAGCCGCGCGAGCGCTCCTTTCGAGCGGATCGATGCGGGTCAGCGATGGGCTGGCCTGGCTCGGATCAGCCCCGATTTGCTCTTCGGCACGCTCGACATGATCGGAGATTGGGACCTGTCGCTCACATTGGTGCGAGCAGCCGTGCAAAATGGTGCGCGACGCATAACCGTGCCGCAGGACGATCTGCTAACCGGCCGGGTAGCGCTGGTCGACGGGCAGGCGCAGGCAGACCTTGTCGCGCAAGCAGTGATGTCCGCCGGATCGTTGGCGAAGAGAATGCGCGGCCTGGCGGAACATTATCTTCTATGTCCCGCTGCCCGACTGTTCAGCCCAGCACTGATGCGCACGCAGGTTCCCGCGACGCAGGTACGCGTTGCCGCGATGGCGCTGGGAGCGATTTCCCTCGTTCCCATCGAGTTGCTGTGGCCCGCGACGGGATTTCTGCTGTTGTTCCTGGCGCTGGGACTAGCAGAGATCGCGGACCGGCTCGACGAACTGGCCCTCCGTGCTCCCCCGGCAGGATGGACAGCCTTTGTGGTGCCTTTCTTTGCCGTGGGCGGAATATCTCTGGCGGGCGGAAGTGTGCTGGCGACATGCCTCGCGCTGCTGCTCGCGATCATCCAATTCGCCGATCGCTGGCAACGGACCGGTGGCGCAAGGGCATGGATGATCTTCACCCCTGCCAGCGCGGTCGTGCTGCTGCTGCTGACGACTTCGCTGGGCGCGACGATGATGGGATTTGAAGTAGCGATGCTGGCGGCGATCGCCTCGGCAGGTGCGATCATCCTGCGCAAAACTGCCTGAATTTATTTCGTCCATAGGGTTTAGTGCATTTTAAGGACGTGCAGCTATGTTGCCCGTCATGAGCGCCTTTTCGTTCCTCACTGGACCGACTGCGGCGGACAGTTGGCCTGCGGCTACGGTCGTGGCAGGCATGTCCGCCGTTCCCATTGGTCATGCCATTGATCTGGCCTTCTTCTTTCCCAATGAAGGGCGGGAGCGGCACGATGCGCTGATGGCGGAAACCCGCCGCCATCTGGGCGGCTGTGTCGCGGGTATCGAGCATGCGTTGCGAATCGCTCTGGACCGCCCTGACCTGGCGAACATCCTGGCGCAGCATCCAGAGCCCATCTGTTGGCCGACCATCTGCGCCCAGCCGACATTGCTTGGCCCGGCATTGCTTGCCCACATGCAGATGCGGGCCGGAGTGACGCTGCTGCTGCGGCAATTTGGCCAGCCGGACGATCGGCTGGATGAAACAGAAGCAGAAATCCTCTTTCCTGCCGACGATCCGGCGGTCACCGAATCGCTGGTCGGGCTTGCGATGGCGGAAGGGCGCTGGCTCTCGTTGAGCGGCGAAGATGAGGCGATGCAGCCAGACCTTCCGGCAGAACATTATGCCGAACTCATGTGGACTGCCGCTGCCTGCCTGATGGCGGTCGTCCAGCGCGCGTCGTTGGTAGATGCCGGTGAGATCCTGCCCGCGTTCGAAAAGGCGGGCTGGTCGCTGCTGGCGGAACATGACGAGACGCGCGGACCGATTGCTGCGGCCGACAGGTTGGTGCGGCGCCTGGGATCACGAGCAGACCTGCCTGAACTACTGGGCGCGGCCCTCAGCCAAAGGCGGTTCCTGCTTTTCGCGTCACTGGCGGCCCGGCGATTGCGGATGGATGGCGCGCATGTTGCCGATATATTGGTGATGGGTCCCATCAATGAACTGGCCGCTCTCTGTCGCTCGTTGGGCGGATCGGATGCGGACTATCGCCATTTGTTGCTGGCATTGCGCCCGGTGCGGCCGTCGCTGACTGATGCTGCGATCATCGTCGAAGCCGAGCGTTATCAGGCGTTGACAGAGGGGCAGGCCGACGCTTTGGTAAATGCGTTGCGCGCGCCTCGATCGCTTCGCGCAAAAATCGATCATCTGCGGCGGATCACCACCTGATGAACATGCCGGCGCATCCTGCCATCATCCGCGCTACTGTGGCGGCGAACGGATTGCTGCTGAGCGCCGATGCCCCATTGCTCGCGCTGCAACGGGAGGCTGGGTCGGATGTGGGAGCGGTCCTTGCCATCCCTCAATTGGCAGCGTTGGCCCGGTTGGCGTCACGGCTGTCCGTCACTGTTTCCCGTCCCGTCACTGCCGCAACTGAGGGTGGCGACGTTGACATGTGGGTGCGCGCCAAGCCGGAGGCCGACGGGGTCCAGCTATCCGTCATCGAATGGAGTGAGCGGGCCGCAGCCGTTGCTCCCACGGATGCGGTGCGCCGTGAAGCGGACATCGCGGCGGTCTCGGAAGGATGGACGTGGCAGGTTGACACGCAGTTGCGGTTCCAGATGGTTCTGGAAGGCGCGGGCCCGGAGAGTGCCATGCCGCAGGTGCCTCCCTTGCCCGGCGCCCGGTTGACCAGCTATTTCGAATTGCGCCCCGACGAAGAGGGGGATCTTGCCATTTTGCGTGGGTTTGCGCAGCGACGGGCCTTTCGCGACCAGATCGCGACGCTGATAGCAGAGCCCGAACAATGTTTCCGCCTTTCGGGCTTTCCGATGTTTGATCTGGCGGGGCAATTACTGGGCTATCGGGGCAAGGCTTTCCCGCTCGATCGCGCCATTCTAGCGCCCCATGTTCCGCCCGCGCCTGCTGTTGTCATATATCCTGCGGAGTTTGGGCGGCGCCTTGATCGATCGTTGCGCCAGCCATTGGGGCGGATCATTGCCAATGCGGATTCGATCAATGCGCAGATTGAGGGGCCGTTGCGGCCGGATTATGCGGGCTATGCATCCGATATCGCTGCGGCAGGGCGTCATTTGATGGCTTTGATAGACGATCTTGCCGATCTGCAGGCGATCGACCGGTTGGACTTTACCGTTGCGACCGAGGATGTGGACCTGGCCGATATCGGTAAAAGGGCGGCGGGGCTGTTTCTGGTCAAGGCGATGAGCCGCAAGATCCGCATCATTTCACCGGAGCCGGATCGAAAAGCCATCGCCACAGGTGAGTTCCGGCGGGCTTTGCAAATTCTCATGAACCTTGTGGGCAATGCAGTACGCTATGGGCCAGAGGATAGTGAGGTGCGGATCGAAACCGGCATCGATGACGGGCGCGCCTGGATCGCGGTGATGGACCAGGGGGCAGGCGTTCCCGAGGATTTGCGGGAACGAATTTTCCATAAGTTCGAGCGGCTTGGCCGGAGCGACCCTGGCGGTAGCGGCCTCGGCCTCTATATTTCGCGTCGGCTGGCGCTTGCGATGGGCGGGGATATTCAGATTGGCGACGCCCCCGGTGGAGGCGCGCGCTTCATGCTGGTTCTTCCGGCAAGCGCATGAGCCGCAAACAAAAACGGCGCCGTTGAGGCGCCGTTTCCATTTTCACCAGTTTCGCGTCGATCAGCGCTGGCTGACCGGCACATAGTCGCGCTGGGCGGGACCGGTGTACAGCTGGCGCGGACGGCCAATCTTCTGCGCTGGGTCGGAGATCATTTCGTTCCACTGCGCAACCCAACCGACGGTGCGGGCGAGCGCGAACAGCACCGTGAACATCTCGGTCGGGAAACCGATGGCCGACAGGATCACGCCCGAATAGAAGTCCACATTCGGGTAAAGCTTCTTTTCGATGAAGTAAGGGTCGTTGAGCGCGATCTGTTCCAGTTCCTTGGCGACGTCGAACACCGGATCGTTGACGCCCAGCTTTTCCAAGACGTCCTTCGCCGTCTTCTGCATGACGGTCGCGCGAGGATCGTAGTTCTTGTACACGCGATGGCCGAAGCCCATCAGGCGGAACGGATCGTCCTTGTTCTTCGCACGCGCGATATATTCAGGAATGCGGTCGACGGTGCCGATCTCGCGCAGCATATTAAGCGCGGCTTCGTTCGCGCCGCCATGCGCGGGACCCCAGAGGCAGGCAATGCCAGCCGCGATGCAGGCGAAGGGGTTGGCGCCCGACGAACCGGCAAGACGGACCGTGGAGGTCGAGGCATTCTGTTCATGGTCGGCGTGCAGGATGAAGATCTTGTCCATCGCGTCCACGATGACTGGATCGGGCTCATATTCCTCGGCGGGTACCGAGAAGGTCATGCGCAGGAAGTTGGCGGTGTAGCTCAGGTCATTGCGCGGATAGACGAAGGGCTGACCCACCGAATATTTATACGCCATGGCAGCGATCGTCGGCATCTTGGCGATCAGGCGGTGGCTCGCGATCTTGCGCTGTTCCGGATCGTTGATGTCGGTCGAGTCATGATAGAAGGCGGAGAGGGCGCCGACGACGCCGCACATGATCGCCATCGGGTGCGCATCCCGGCGGAAGCCGCGATAGAAAGTGGTGAGTTGTTCATGCACCATCGTGTGGCGCGTGATCGTGCGGGTGAAGTCTTCCAGATCCGCTTTCGAAGGCAGCTCGCCGTTCAGCAGCAGATAGCTGACTTCCATGAAGCTCGACTGTTCCGCGAGCTGATCGATCGGAAAGCCGCGATGAAGCAGAATGCCAGCGTCGCCGTCGATATAGGTGAGCCCGGAATCGCAGCTCGCCGTGGAGGTGAAGCCCGGGTCATAGGTGAACATGCCGGTGTTGGCGTAGAGCTTGCGAACGTCGATGACCTTGGGACCAACGGAGCCGCTCATGATACCATATTCTTTGGTATCTCCGCCGACCGTCAAAGTGGCATTATTGTCCGACATCTTGTTCTCCTTAATTGCCAACAGCCGGCGATGCCTGCCTGGCATCCGCGAGCCGCTCCAAGCTCCTGTCTTTTCCAAGAAGGAAAAGGACATCAAATATCCCCGGCGAAACCGTGCGACCGGTCAGCGCCGCGCGTAGTGGCTGGGCGACTTTGCCCAACCCCAGTCCGGCTTCCTCTGCCACGCGGCGGATCGCTTCGTCGATCGCTTCGATCGTCCAGGACTGGACCGTATCGAGAGCGTCGGCTGTCTTCCCAAGCAGCTCGCGCGCCGAGTCGTCTAGCAGAGCGATCGCCTTGTCGTCAAAATCCAGCGGGCGGCTCTTGAACAGAAACTCGGCGCCCTCGGCAATTTCGTTCAGCGTCTTTGCGCGCGGCTTGAGCGAGGGCATGGCTTGCGCAAGAAGCACTGCCGCCTCCGCCGAAGGGGTTGTGCCGAGCTGTTGCGCGATACGGGGCAAGACCAGTTCTGCCAGCCGCTGGTCGTCCGCCTCGCGCAAATAATATGCGTTGAGGTTTTCCAGCTTCTTGATGTCGAAACGAGAGGGAGACCGGCCTACGCCGCCAATGTCGAACAACTCAATGGCGCGATCCCGGGAAATGGTTTCTTCATCGCCATAGCCCCAGCCGAGGCGGAGGAGATAGTTGAGCACAGCCTCGGGCAGCATGCCCATTTCGTCGCGGTAGGCATCGACGCCAAGGGCGCCGTGCCGCTTCGAAAGCTTTGCACCATCGGACCCGTGGATCAGCGGAATATGAGCATAGACCGGCTCTTCCCAGCCCATCGCCTTGATAATGCCAAGCTGGCGGAAGGCGTTGTTCAGATGGTCATCGCCACGGATCACATGGGTGACGCCCATGTCGTTATCATCCACAACCACGGCCAGCATGTAAGTGGGGGTGCCGTCCGAACGCAGCAGGATCATGTCATCCAGTTCGGCATTCTTAACGACGACGCGGCCCTGGACCGCATCATCAATGACGGTCTCGCCCTCGCGCGGTGCCCTGAGGCGGATGACGAAGGGTGCGCCAGCGGGCGCTTCTGAAGGATCGCGATCACGCCAGCGGCCGTCATAGCGCATGGGCTGCTTCGCCGCGCGTTGCTGCTCCCGCAACTCAGCCAATTCTTCGGGCGTCGCGTAACAGCGATAGGCGTGCCCGGCGGCCAGCAGCTGGTTGGCTACTTCCGCATGACGGTGCGACCGTTCGAACTGGAAAACCGGAGGCTCGTCTCCGGAAAGGCCGAGCCATTCAAGGCCGTCGAAAATCGCGGCAACGGCTTCTTCCGTGGAGCGGGCGCGATCGGTGTCTTCGATGCGCAACAGGAACTTGCCGCCATGATGCCGTGCGAATAACCAATTGAACAACGCCGTCCGCGCGCCGCCGATATGGAGAAATCCCGTGGGCGATGGCGCAAAACGGGTTACCACCTGCTTGTTCAAACCCGTTGCACTCACCGCCTTATTCCTCGACATCCGCCTTGCTCAATCATGAACGCGACGCCCCCTAGCATGGCTTTTGAGCCACGACAAACGTCCGTTGCCCGGATTCTGGCAGGCAGCGGGCAGCGGCTTTTCATGGCTGTTGAACGCGGGCTGGAGTCCGAGCGGGAACAGCTGGGCTTATGGATTCCCGTAGGACTGGGCGTGGGCATCGCAGCGTGGATCACCCTTCCTAATGCATTGCAATGGTTGGCTTTCTGCTGCTGCGGGATCGCGGCCGCCTTTTGCGGGATGATGCTGCCAGCCGGTGGACGCCTGCGCCAGTCGATCATGTTGGGAGGGCTGCTCGCGGCGTTCGGCTGTGTGCTGATATGGTGCAAGGCCCTCGCCTTTGGCTCAGCGCCGTTGCCGCGCCCCGTCTTCATGGAGGTTACTGGCGAAGTTCGGTCAGTCGGCGCCGTCCCCGCGCAGCAGATGAGTCGCGTTACGATAAGGCCGATCGGCACCTCTGCTCTGCCGTCGCTGATCCGGGTGAACATCGCTGCAGCAGATGTGCCCGAAGGGCTTGGCAGAGGGGCGGTCATCCGGTTTCGCGCTCGATTGATGCCGCCTGCCGAAGCAAGTTTACCGGGTGCCTACGACTTTTCACGCCGCGCCTATTTTCAGGGCATAGGCGCTACGGGAAGAGCGTTAAAGCCGATCGTTGTACTGAGGGCCTCTACAGAGGGACCATCTTTGCGCAACCGCCTCTTCGCGCACATATTGGCGGAGGCAAGCGGCGATGGAGCGGGCATAGCAGCAGCGCTGGCGACCGGCGACCAGGGAGCAATCGGCGAGGCCAACGCCGAGGCCATGCGGCGCAGCGGGCTTGCACATCTGCTCTCGATCAGCGGGCTGCATGTCACGGCGCTCATTGGCGCGGTCATTTTCCTGTTGATGCGTCTCATGGCGCTTAGCCAGCGCGCAGCGTTGAATTGGCCGTTGATGTTGATCGCGGCGGCGGGCGGCGCTCTGGCTGGCATCGGATACACCTTGCTGACCGGGGCTGAGGTTCCGACGGTCCGATCCTGTATCGCGGCCCTGCTCGTGCTGGGAGGGCTCGCGCTTGGCCGGGAGGCGATCACGCTGCGGCTGATAGCTGCCGGTGCGTTGGTGGTTCTGTTGCTTTGGCCTGAGGCGCTCGCGGGGCCCAGTTTCCAGATGAGCTTTGGGGCCGTGATCGCTCTTGTGGCTTTAAGCGAGCATCCTCGATTCCGCGCCTTTGCGGCTGCGCGGGATGAAGACACGGTCCGGCGGTGGGGGCGGCATTTGGCTGTCCTCCTACTTTCCGGGTTCGCGGTGGAGCTGGTTCTCGCACCGATCGCCCTGTTTCATTTCCACAAGGCGGGGGTGCTGGGCGCCTTCGCCAACCTTATCGCCATTCCCCTGACGACCTTCGTCGTGATGCCTCTTGAAGCGCTCGCCTTGCTCCTTGACGTCGCTGGCATTGGCGCTCCGGCATGGTGGTTGACCGGCCGTGCGCTCGACCTGTTGCTGCTGATCGCGCATGGGGTGGCGGCTAGTCCGTGGGCAGTTGTCACCGCGCCGACCGTTCCCAACTTCGTGTTTGGGATCATGGTGATCGGTGGGCTTTGGTGTCTGCTTTGGCGAGGGCCGTGGCGCTGGTTGGGATTGGCGCCGGTCATCGGCGGCATGGCCTTCATCATGCTCAGTTCGCCTCCCGATATATTGGTAACCGCGGATGGACGGCATGTAGCCGTGCGGGTCCAGGACGGCGGCATGGCGATCCTGCGTGAACGGGCGGGCGACTATGTGCGCGATATGATTTCCGAGAGCGCAGGATATGAAGGCGTGCTGGGTCCGATCGCGGAGCTGCCTGAGGCACGGTGCTCCCTGGATCTGTGCATGGTGAGCGTCAGGGGAGGCGGGCGCCATTGGCAGATACTGGTAACAAGAACACGCGACGTGGTGCCGAGGGAGAGCCTGGAACGGGACTGCTCCCGTTCTGACATCGTGATCGCCGACCGGCGCCTGCCCGCATGGTGCCGTCCGCGCTGGTTGAAAGCCGACCGGCGATTGCTGGCGCGCACCGGTGGCCTGGCGATTGATCTTGATGGAGGGACGGTACGAACCGGTAGAGTAGTTGGTGATGCGCACCCTTGGATTGCGCAACCTTCATACCAGCCATTCCGCCCCCGAGGCGATCAGTTATACCGTCGCAGTAATCCCGCCAGCTTACCCTGAATGCGCACCTGCTGCGGATCATAGACCTGCGCCTCATAGGCGCTGTTGGCGGGGTCGAGCCTGACCTTGGGACCTTGCCGATGGAAATATTTGAGCGTTGCTTCGCTGTCCTCGATCAACGCGACGACGATCTGCCCTTCGCGCGCCACCTCCGTCCGCTGGATCAGCGCGAAGTCGCCATCGAGAATACCTGCGTCGACCATGGAGTCACCCGAGACTTCCAGAGCATAATGGTCTCCAGCGCCAAGCAGGGCTGCCGGGACGGACAGCATATTCTGCCCTTCCATGGCTTCAATCGGGACACCTGCGGCGATGCGGCCGTGAAGCGGGATTTCGATGACGTCGTTGGCTGCCATCGGAGGCTTCGCCACCAATTGCGGCTTGGGCGGAGCGACAGCTTTGGGCACGCGATGCATCGCATCGGGGAGCTTCAGCACTTCAAGCGCGCGCGCCCGATTTGGCAGTCGGCGAATGAATCCGCGTTCTTCCAGCGCATTTATCAACCGGTGGATCCCGGATTTCGATCGCAGGTCCAGAGCTTCCTTCATCTCCTCAAAAGAAGGGGACACGCCACCTTCTTCGAGCCGGTTTTGAATGAAGCTCAGCAATTCCTGTTGCTTAGGCGTCAGCATGCCTGCTTGTCCTCCATAGAACGGATGGAGAACGCATAGGAAACGGAACGGGGCGAGTCAAGCGCGTTGCGCCAAGCGTAACGAAAGGAACAGACGCGCGCCGTAGCCGTTCAATAGCCGCCTTCCCAAAGAGGGTGAATAGGAGAGTAAGATGGCGAACCAGAACAACCAGGACAGCAATCAGCGCCGCCAGCAGGGTGGCGACCGTTCCAGCCAGGGCGGCCGTCAGCAGCAGCAGGAAAACCGCCAGGGTCAGATGGGCGAAAGCCACAAGGACAAGGGCGGCCAAGGCAAGCAGCAGCGCTGATCGACCTGTTTGTTGGTCCAAGGGAAGGGGTCGCTTGGCGGCCCCTTTCTCTTATCTAAAGCGGCAGGATGGTCACCTGATCGCCCGCAGCCGCCGCGGGTGAGACAGCGGGCCGCACGATCAGGCATTGCGCCTGTGCGAGAGCGGCTGTGGCGGCGCTGTCTTGCGATGTCACCGAGACGAGACCGTCAGTCGTGTGGAAGGCCCGGAGATAATCGTCGCGTTCGCCGGTTGCGGGAAGAGGCGCAGCGAGGGACGCGGTGGCGGAGCGTGGCAGCGGATCGGCGGCCCCGGCCATGTGGCGGACGAGCGGCAGCAGGAAGAGCGTCGCTGTGACGAAGGCAGAGACGGGGTTTCCGGGAAGGCCGAGGAAGATGCTGTCGCCCAGCTTTCCCGCCATGAGTGGCTTGCCGGGGCGCATGCGGATCTTCCAGAAGTCGAGATTGCCGCCTGCTGCAGCGAAGGCCGGGCGGACGAGATCATGATCGCCCACCGAAGCACCGCCGGTCGACAGGATGATGTCGGCTTTCGCGGCTTCCTTGAGAGCGCGGGTCAGCGCTTCGAGGTCGTCGGGGATGATACCCAGGTCGATCACTTCTGCACCGGCGGCACCGAGCATGGTAGCAAGCATGGGCGCGTTGGAGGAGGGGAGGCGGCCGGGCGGCGTAGGCGCTCCAGGGGGAACAAGTTCATTGCCCGTCGAAATCAGGGCGACGGTGGGACGGCTGCCAACGGGAAGGCTGCCATGGCCGCCTAGCACGGCGAGCGCAATTTGCGCAGGGCCGAGCGCGGTCCCGGCAGGCAGCAACAACTGGTTCACTGCAAAATCGGTTGCGGTCGCGCGCACGTGCCGCCCGGGGGCTAACGCATCACCGATTGGGTATAGGAGCCCTTCGCGAAGCTCGGCATTTTCCTGGATCAGGATGGCGTCCGCTCCCGGGGGGAGGGGTGCCCCGGTGAAGATGCGGCAACTCTCCCCGGCGGCCAGCGCGGGGGGCAGGGCTGCTCCGGCAGTGCTTTCGATCGCGATCCGCCAAGGGCCGGGCCATTCTGCCGAGCTTATGGCATAGCCGTCCATCGCGGAAAGATCGGCCCAGGGTTGATCCCGCAAGGCATGTAGATCGCGTGCCAGCCATCGGCCCGAGCATGCGGAGACAGGTAGCTCCTCGACAGGAAGACGTTCACCCAGCGCGAGCAGGCGAGCCTGCGCCTCGGCGACGGGGAGAAGGCTCACGGCGCTCGCCAATCGCCCGACTTGCCGCCCGTTTTTGCGAGCAGCCGGATGTTGCCGATGACCATGGCTTTGTCGAGCGCCTTTGCCATGTCGTAGATGGTAAGCAGCGTTGCGGTGGTTGCGGTTAGCGCTTCCATTTCGACACCGGTCTGCCCCGCGCTTCTGGCAATCGCTTTCACCGTGACGCCCTGAGCTTCCAGGTCAAAGTCGATGGCGACGGAACTCAGCGCGATCGGGTGGCATAGCGGAATGAGGTCGGCCGTGCGCTTCGCCGCCATGATGCCTGCCACGCGAGCCACGGCGAGCACGTCGCCTTTCTTCACAAGGCCCTGGGCGATTGCGGCGGCTGCTTCAGCGCTCATGGCGATATGGCCGGTGGCGATCGCTTCGCGCGTGGTCACCGCCTTTGCCGACACATCGACCATATGGGCCGATCCATCTTCATCCAGATGGGTGAGCTTGGTCATGCGCCGGTCAGCAGCGCGTGGGTGGCTGCTTCGACATCGGGTTGGCGCATCAGGCTTTCCCCCACCAGGAAGCAGCGGACGCCATGGTCCGACATGGCGACGAGATCGGCGTGGCTGCCAAGGCCGCTCTCCGCGACGAAGGTGCAGCCTTCCGGTGCCTGGCCGACCAGTTCGTAGGTGCGGGCAAAGTCGACGCTGAAGTCGCGCAGGTCGCGATTGTTGACGCCGATGAGCCGCGAGCGGAGCTTGAGCGCGCGGTCGAGTTCATGCGCGTCATGCACTTCCACGAGCGCATCCATGCCAAGGCCGAGCGCGGCGTCTTCGATCTCTGCCATCTGCCCGTCGTCCAGCGCGGCGACGATGATGAGGATGGCGTCGGCGCCGAGCGAGCGGCTTTCCAGCACTTGCCAGGGATCGACGATGAAATCCTTGCGCAGGACCGGCAGCGCGCAGGCGGAGCGGGCGGCCATGAGATAGTCGTCATGGCCCTGGAAATAGGGCTCGTCAGTAAGGACGGAGAGGCAGGCGGCCCCGGCAGCGGCATAGGCTTGGGCGTGCGCGGGCGGATCGAAATTCTCGCGGATCAGGCCCTTGGAGGGGCTCGCCTTCTTGATCTCGGCGATGAGGCCGAAGCCCGAGCGTGCGGCGCTGTCGAGGGCCTGGCGGAAGCCGCGCGGGGGCGTCTGCTCAGCGGCGCGGGCGTGAAGCGAGGATACGGTCATGGCAGCCTTCCGGCGAGCCACTTCCTCACGCTTCGTGTCGCAAATTTCGATCAGCTTGTTGGTCATTTATAGGCAATCCAGCAGTTGAGCAACGCATTGGCAAGGCCGCGATCGATGGTTTCGGCGGCTTCCTCCACGCCTTCGCGCAGATCAGCGACCGCGTCCGCGACCAGCAGCGCGGCAGCAGCATTGAGAAGGACCGCATCGCGATAGGGGCCATGTTCCCCCTGAAGCAGGGCGCGGAGGGCAGCGGCATTGTGGGAAGGATCGCCGCCGCGAATGGCTTCGACCGGATGCGTCGGCAGTCCAGCATCTGCCGGAGTGATCCGGCGCATGGCGACGAGCCCCTGGGAAGTCACTTCAGCGACATCATTGCCGCCCCCGAGGGAAAGCTCGTCGAGCCCTTCGTCGCCGGACACGATCATCGCACGATCGACGCCCAGATCAGCCAGCGCTTCGGCATAGATGGGCACATAGGCGGGACGCGCGATCCCGACGAGCTGGCGGCGGACAGCCGCCGGATTGGCGAGCGGCCCCATCAGGTTGAAGATGGTGCGCTGGCCGATGGCCTTGCGGATCGGACCGAAGCGCTTGAGCGCGGGGTGGTGCTTCTGCGCGAAGAGGAAACAGATGCCGAGATCGCCAAGTGTTGCCTCCGCTCTTTCAGCGGCCTTGTCGAGGTCGAGGCCGAGTGCTTCGAGCGTATCGGCGGCACCAGCCTTGGATGAGGCTGCGCGATTGCCATGCTTGGCGACTGGAACTCCGGCGGCGGCGACGACGAGGCTGACGGCGGTCGAGACGTTGAGCGTATGATGCCCATCGCCGCCAGTGCCGCACACATCGATGGCGCCAGCAGGGGCGGCGATGGGGATCATGCGGGCGCGCATCGCCCGGGCGGCGGCGGCAATCTCTGTCGCGCTTTCGCCGCGCTTTGCCATCGTGACGAGAAAAGCGGCGATATCGTCGTCCGACACGTCGCCGTCGAACAGAAGATCGAAGGCGTTAGCGGCCTCGGTTGCGCTTAACGGCAGGGCAGGATCGGGCAGTCGGGTCATCGCGCCTGCCTTAATCACGACGAGCCGCCGGAGTCGAGGGCAGGCGGCGGGAAACTATCGTCACTGCCGCCCAATGGGCGGTGAGATCAGGCCGCTGCCTGCTCTTTTACCGAAAGGCCAGCGATCCGGAGGAAGTTCGCCAGCATCTCATGCCCATATTCGGTTGCGATGCTTTCCGGATGGAACTGGACCGAGTGGATGGGAAGGCTCTGATGGCGGAAACCCATGACCGAGCCATCCTCGCTGCTCGCATTGACGACAAGGCTGTCGGGGATGTCGTCCACGATGAGCGAGTGATAGCGGGTCGCGGTGAAAGGCGATGGAATGCCCGCGAAAAGGCCGGTGCCGTCATGGGTGACTGGCGAAGTTTTCCCGTGCATCAGGCCGCCGCGAACCACCTGGCCGCCAAAATGCTGCCCGATCGCCTGATGGCCAAGGCACACGCCAAGCAGGGGCGCGCCCGCGTCCGCGCAAGCCGCCACGAGGTCAAGGCTGACCCCGGCTTCGTTCGGCGTGCAGGGACCTGGAGACAACAGGAAGGCGCTGGCGCCGCTGGACAGCGCTTGGCCTGCCGAAATGGCGTCGTTGCGAACGACCTCTACCTCGGCCCCGAGCTCCATGAGGTAATGGACGAGGTTCCAGGTGAAGCTGTCATAATTGTCGATGACGAGGATCATGGGGGAAAGGCTATAGAGACCGTTCCGCGCTGGGCCAATCGGAATCGGCGCGGCTGGCGGTTGAACCGACTTCACGCGTTTGCGTTGTCCTTCCGTAATGAAAATGAGGGAAGGTCGTATGAAACGCTACGCCTATGGCTGGATTACCGCCCTGTTTTTCCTGGTGTCGATCGCGGGACATTGGCTGTTCGGTTGGTGGGCTTATGTCGATGAGGCGCAATCACATGGACAGGTGCCGCAGCTGACGTCCTACGCAGTCGAAATGGGGCGGGACACGTTCGAGAATTGGCAATCGGAATTTCTCCAGCTGATCTGGCAAGTCGTTGGCCTCGCCTACTTCCTCTATGTCGGATCGCCCGCATCCAAGGAGAATGACGACCGGCTGGAAGCGAAAGTGGATGAGCTCTTGAAGATCGCTGGCGGCAAGGATGCCGAACAACTGATCCGCGAAATAGACGATCGGTACCTGCGCGCGGGAGGCCATGCGAAGCCCCACGGCCATGACATGGGGCATGAGTAAGTTATGTGGGAACCGGGAAGGACCTTGGCCGCTTCTTGGCAATATTGTTCGTGAGGAGGACAAAGATGGCCAAGGCTGAGTTTACCGACGCGATTGCCCTGTTGAAAGCAGATCATCGCAAGGTCGAGCAATTGTTCGAGCAGTTCGAAAAGGCGAAGGCTGCGAACCGCAAGCAGGAAATCGCTCATCAGATCTGCACGGAGCTGAAGATCCATACGATGATCGAGGAGGAAATCTTCTACCCGGCTTTCCGGGGGAAAATAGAGGATGACACGCTGGACGAAGCCTATGTCGAGCATGACGGCGCCAAGGTGCTGGTCAACGATATCGAAGCCGGATCGCCGGAAGATGATTTCTACGACGCCAAGGTCACGGTGCTTTCGGAAGAGATCAAGCATCATGTGAAGGAAGAGGAACGGCAATCCGACGGCATGTTCGCTCAGTGCCGGAAGACGGATGTCGATTTGGTCGAACTGCGTGATCGAATGATGGCGCGGAAGGAAGAGTTGATGGCGCAGGCGAAGGCGAGCGGCCTGCCGGTGGCAAAGCCCAAGGCGGTTCATCTGGTCGCCGCTTGATCCACCAGTTGAAAAAGCCGACGCATTATCCCATATGCGTCGGTGCCGGGTTCGCCCGGCTATGGTGATAAATCGTGTCGTGCAATAGGCGCAGCGGACCCGGGGGCAGTACCCGGCGGCTCCACCACCTTCCCCGGATTTCGGGGAATATGATGGGGCCGAACTAGGATCGACGTGTGTTGAAAAGCGATGTCTTCACCCGGCCTGAGTAAGCCGTAAAAATGTTCAAAACACGTAAGTGCCAACGATAACGAGGCTCTTGCTCTTGCTGCGTAATTGATGGCCTCACGGCCTGACATTACCCAAAAAGAACGCGGTTGAACCCACCGGGCAACAGAAGGGAATTCAGCGGCTTCCGGAGGAGCCGGGCAACAGAATCCTCCGGACCTTCCTTATTCGGTGAAATGCAGGTCTGCTGATGTGTGAGTCGGCGGGCTTTGCCGTGCGAATTTAACGAAGGAAATAGCGAAACGAATCGCGGTGGGTGAACGAAGACATTGCGATTACACTTTAATGACAGTTGAAAGAAAAACGCGTAACCGTCTGAATCTAAAGGAATAATAATCCTTTTTGGAAGGTCTTGGGTTGCTTGTGCTGATGTCATCAAGGTGAAATAATCTCGGCTATTGTAGAAAGTTTTGTCGGGAGAAATCGGATGAAAAAAATGGCAGCGTTCCTTGGGGTGGCAATCATCGCGGCCATCCCCAACCTGGCTGCGGCCGCATCTGAAGAAGTGGTCGTGGTGGGCGTGCCGGATGGCTGCCTGGCCGCGCCTGCCCTGATTGCAAAGGATTATGAAGGGGCCGCTCACCGACTGGCGCCGATGCGGCCCGACGGCGCGAATGATCCGGCCCGCCTTATCAATTTAGGCAATGCCTATGCGGGGCTGGGCAAGATGAAGGATGCGCGGGAGGCATATCGGTCTGCGCGCTTCGCTCCCGAATCAACGCTGCTGCTCGCCAATGGCGAAGAAGCGTCCTCCCGCGATGTCGCTCGCCGCGCGCTTGGCCGTCTGGAAGCGAGCTACGCAATGCGGTGATGCCTGGTCTTCAGGTTCAGCGAAAAGCGCCATCCCATGGGTGGCGCTTTTTCGTTTCCAGAAGCTGTCGTCGCCGAAGTGCAACATTGGTCTTCAAACTGTCATTTAAAAGTCATGCTTCGGTAACCGAAGCAAAATGCGCCTGTCATCTGCCACGCCTAGCTGCCGCGATTGAGGGCGGCAGGGGGCGTTGTCCGATTCGAAAATCCCCTTCGCTCCGCATCCTACCACAAACCGGCAAGGCCGGAGCGGAGACGACATGGTCAAGACTAATCGCATCACTAGCATTCTGATGGCGGGCTGCGCCTGCGCCGCGCTGAGCGCTTGCGGCGCCGACGACATCGCCTCGCCGGGAGAGGGCACGATCGTTCTCCCGACGCCAACGCCGGGTACGCCTACGCCTACGCCGGGCACGCCGACCCCCACCCCCGGTGGCAACGTCACCGCTGCCGCCAACTGCCCGAACATCGCGGGTCCGAACCAGCTGATCAATCCGACTGCGACGCCGACCATCGCAGACAAGCGCGGCAACAACTGGCGCGTGTGCCAGCTGCCTGCGCGCTTCACGCAGACCACGACGCTGCCGAAGGTTACCGGCGTGATCTACGCGCTGCCTGGCCGCGTCGATGTTGGTACCGACCAGGGTGCCGCGAGCACCAACACCGACGTCACGCTCAACATCGACGCTGGCGTCGTCGTCTATGCTTCGACCGGCAACGCATATCTGGCCGTCAACCGCGGCAACAAGATCAACGCCGTGGGCACCGCTTCGCAGCCGATCGTCTTCACCAGCGAAGCGAACGTGAAGGGCGATTCGACCGACCAGTCGTCGGGCCAGTGGGGCGGCGTCGTGCTGCTCGGCCGCGCGAAGATCACCGATTGCTCGCAGGCTCCGAACGCCGCACCGGGCACCACCGCATGCGAGCGTGACACCGAAGGCACCACCAACGCCCTTTATGGTGGCGCGAACGACGCCGACAATTCGGGCCGGATGAGCTATGTGCAGATCCGCTATTCGGGCTTCGTCCTTGCCGACAGCAAGGAACTGCAGGGCCTGACCCCTTCGGGCGTCGGCACCGGCACGCAGCTTGACCACATCCAGGTCCACAACAGCTCGGACGACGGCATCGAGATTTTCGGAGGCGCGGCGAACCTCAAATATCTCGTCCTGACCGGCAACGAAGACGACAATCTGGATACCGACGTGGGCTTCCGCGGCACGGCCCAGTTCATCATCTCGGCGCAGCGCGAAGGCGCGGCGCAGGCTGGCGGTATCGGCGACACCTTCCTCGAAACCGACTCGAACGGCTCGACCACCGGCACCAGCTTCTCTGAAGATGCACTGCCCCGCCAGTATCTGAAGGTCGCCAACTTCACGCACATCCAGCGGTCGAACACTGGTGACGACGGCGCCACCATGATGCTGCGCGGCGGCGCTGACCTGACGCTCGTAAACGGCATCATCGTCAGTCCGACGCAGAGCTGCCTCCGTATCAACAGCGCTGCGACGGTTCGTGATGCCGACACCGCCCTGCAGGACGCGGGCAAGCCGCGCTACCTGTCGGTCGTGATGCAGTGCAACTCCACGCCGTTCAAGGGAACCGGCGGCGTTGACGTGGCAGTGGTCCAGTCGATCTTCACGACGGATGCGAACAGCACGATCAGCTACACGCCGTCGCTGACCAACCTGTTCATCAACGGCGCCACGGAAACCGCCCGTACCGCGATCGATCCCAAGACGATCGACGCCGCCTTCACCACGACCAACTATATCGGCGCGGTCAAGGATAGCACGGACAACTGGTATGCCGGTTGGACCTGCAACTCGGTCACGGCGAGCTTTGGCTCCACCGCCGGCAACTGCACCGACATCCCGACCGCCTGAACGGTAACCTGACCTCAACAGGGGCGGGGGAGCGTGACATCAGCGCTTCCCCGCCTTCTTTGCAGAAAATTTTCCCAAGGGGGACATTAGCCATGTCGAAGCCGCTCAGCCTGGCTCGCCTGCTGCTCATTACATCCGCGCTGTCCGCTCCGGCGGCGATGGCGCAAAATACGCCCGACACGGCGCCGACTTCCGGTGTGCCGAGTGCTTCGGAAGAGGCCGATGCCCAGACGGGCAATGTCGATGTCTCAATTCCGGGCTCCGACATCATCGTCACCGGCCGCCGCACGAGCAACATCTCGCAGGCAGCGCCCCAGGTGGTGAACGTGCTGTCGGCCGCGGACATCAAGCGCACGGGCGAGGGTGACATCGCAGGCTCGCTGCAGCGCGTTACTGGCCTGTCGGTCGTGTCCGGCGGCTATGTCTATGTGCGCGGGCTTGGCGATCGCTACTCGCTTGCGCTGCTCAACGGTTCGCCATTGCCGAGCCCGGAACCGCTCAAGCGCGTCGTTCCGCTCGACATCTTCCCGACCAGCGTGATCGCATCGACCCTGGTGCAGAAAAGCTATTCGGCGAACTTCCCCGGAGAGTTCGGCGGCGGCGTCATCAACCTGACGACCAAGGCGATCCCGGCGGAAAGCTACCTTGAACTGGGTCTTGGCGTTTCCGCCAATACGGAGACATCGGGTCAGCTCGGCTATACCCATTATGGCAGCAAGTCCGATTGGACCGGCTTTGACGATGGCACGCGCGATGTGCCCTCGCTCCTGCAAAATGCGATCGGCAGCGGCGTTCCCTTCTCCAACATCCCGCGCGCCGAACAGCGCGCGATCGCGATGCAGTTCCAGAACGCGAACACGTCTGTCGTGCAGCGTACCAACAGCCTGCCGTTCAATTTTTCGGCTTCGCTGAACGGGGGCACTGCGTTCGATGTCGGCAGCGACGCGCGCCTGGGCATCATCGCAACGGCGTCCTACAGCAACAAATGGCGTACCCGCGACACGCTGCAGCAGGCATCGCTCGATGTCGCGCAGGGAGCCGGCAAGAATTACCAGCAGATCAGCACCGAGAACCAGGTGACCGTGAACGGCTTGCTTGGCGTCGGTGTGGAATGGGGCGAGCAGAAGCTTCGTTGGACCAACGTCTATATCCGCGACACGCTGAAGCGCAGCGCGCTGGCGCTTGGCCAGAATGATGGCCTGATCCAGGGCGGCGATTATCTGACGCAGCAGACCGCATGGTATGAGCGCCAGCTGATCGACACGCAGATGGTCGGCGAATTCAAGCTGGGCGACATTAGCCTGGACGTGCGCGGCGGCTATGCCAACTCACAGCGCGAGGCGCCCTATGAGCGTGAGTTCGTCTATGTGCGCAGCAACCGGGACCTGACGACCGATCCCGTTGGCGATCGCTTCATCAACGCACTAAACCGTCAGCGTGGCGATGCTTCGGTTACCTTCAGCGATCTGAATGAAGATCTCTGGTCCGCAGGTTGGGACCTTAGCTACAAATTCTCGCCGGACCTGACCGCGACGATCGGCTATGCGTTCAGCGACACGAAGCGCACCTCGTCCCGCTATGAGTTGCATTTCGATGCAATCAACCTGCCGATCGGTGCCCAGCAAATGCGTCCGGACTATCTCCTGTCGGACGCGGCGATCCAGCTGTATGACATCGGCCTGCTGGAGTTTTCCGGCAACTATCCGGTGTATGACGCGGCACTGCGCACCCATGCCGGATACGCGCAAGTGAAGGCGGAGATCGTTCCGGGCATCACGGTCGACGCGGGCGTGCGTTTCGAAAAGGGCCGCCAATCGGTGACGGGCGTCGACGTCTATTCAACGGGCGTCACTGAGTTCAACCAGATCCGCAAGGATTACTGGCTGCCCGCAGCGACGATCACGGTGGAGGCGGCCCAGGGCCTGCAGTTCCGCTTGAGCGGCTCAAAGACGATCGGGCGTCCGCAGTTCCGTGAACTGATTGCCCAGCCCTTCCTCGATCCGGAATCGAACCGCTTTTATCGCGGCAATCCCTTCTTGCAGGACAGCGAACTGTGGAACGGTGATATTCGCGCTGAATGGTATATGGGGCGTGAGGAAAGGCTGACGGCGTCGGCCTTCTACAAGAAGATCAAGAATCCGGTCGAAACCTTTACGACCATCAGCGATACCTACTCCGTGACCACCAGCTTCGCCAACGCACCTGAGGCGCAGCTATACGGCCTGGAATTTGAGGCGCAGAAATATCTGCCGCTTGATCGCTGGTCCAGTTCGCCCTTCCTGCAGAGCCGCCGCATCGTCCTGATCGGCAATTACACATACACCCAATCGGAGCTGAAGGTGAGCGAGGGAGATACCACCATTCCCTACAGCTATACGACCGGCCCGCTGCCTGCCGCATCCGACTATTTCCTGGATGGCGCTCCGCTGACCGGTCAATCGGATCATCTGGTGAATTTCCAGGTGGGTCTGGAGGACACCGACAAGCTGTCGCAACAGACGCTGCTGATCACCTATGCCAGCCCCCGCGTGACCAGCCGTGGCCCGAACCTGCAGCCGGATATCAAGGAAAAGCCAGGCTTCACGCTCGACTTCGTCGCGCGTCAGGCTGTCTTGTTGCCCGGCGGGATCAACAGCGAGTTCAAGTTCGAGGCCCGGAACATCACCGGGCGGAAATTCCAGGAGTTCCAGGAAGCGGGCGGGAACAAGGTGTTCTACAACCGCTATAAGATCGGAACGACGATTGCGGCTTCGCTGACCGTCGCCTTCTGATCATAGCGAAATCGCCAGGGAAAAGGGCCGATCTGCGAAGGCGCAGGTTGGCCCTTTTGCTATTTGCACCGTTCGCGAGTTTTTCTGCGCTGTGCTATGGACAGGGCGTTGCGGAGGCGGGCAGTGGATCAGGAAATCGAACTGAAGCTGGAGCTGTCGAGCGAGGCTGCCGAAGCATTTGAGCAGTTGGCGCTGCTGCCGGGGGAGAGTGACAGGGCAGAGCTGAAGGCCGTATATTTCGACACTCCAGACCGGCAATTGCATGCGCGGGGATATACACTGCGCATCCGTAGATCGGGCGAGAAGCGTGTCCAGACGGTCAAGGCCGATGGCGGAGGACAGGGAGGCGGGCTGTTCGCGCGAGCCGAGTGGGAGATGCCTGTCGCTGACGACCGGCCCGTTATCGATAGCCGCACCCCTTTAGGAGCCGTTCTGGGGGATGCTGCGGACATGCTTGAGCCTGCCTTCAAGGTGGAGGTTGAGCGTCGCACATGGGTCGTGAAGGAAGGCGCGGCCAAGATCGAGCTAGTGCTGGACCGGGGATGGGTAGGGACGGGCGAGCGGCAGGCGCCGATCTGCGAGGCGGAACTGGAAATCAAAAGCGGGCGGCCAGACGCCTTATTTTCCCTTGCGCGACGGATCGCGGCGGGGGTGCCGGTGCGGATGGGGGTCGCGGCGAAATCGGAGCGGGGATACCGGCTGCTGGCCCCGACCCCCTCCTGCTTCAAGGCTGAGCCCATCATGTTGAAGGCTGGCTTCGGGGCGCAAGAGGCGTTCGAAGTGATCGTCCGTGCCTGCGTCAGGCAGTATCGGCTGAACGAAGACCTGCTGCTGGATCATTATGAGCCCAAGGCTTTGCACCAGGCGCGGGTAGCTGTCAGGCGGCTGCGTTCTGCGCTGACGCTGTTCAAGCCAAAGTTGAAGGATCAGGATGTCGCCAGGTTTCGGGATGACCTGCGATGGCTCGCCAAGCTGCTCGGCGAAGCGCGTGACCTGGATGTGCTCATCGAGCGGATCAGGCCCGATGGCCTGCACGAGCAGATAAGCGAAGCTCGCACCATCGTGCATGGACGGGTGATCGAGGCGCTGCAGTCCGCCCGGGCGTGCGCGTTGATGATCGACATTGTGGAATGGCTGACGCTCCGTTCTGATGACGGCAACCACGACGAGCAGGCGGACGCATTTGCCGCGCGCCGCCTGAACCAGTTCCATCGCTGGGTTCTGAAACATGCGGACCGCTTGGCCAAGCTGGACGATGAGCATCGCCATGAGGTGCGCAAGAAAGCGAAGAAGCTGCGCTATGCTGCGGAATTCTTCGGCAGCCTGTTCAATGGCAAGAAGCAGCAGCGGCGATATGGGCGCTATATCGAAGGGCTGGAAGATTTGCAGGATGTACTGGGCGCGCTCAATGACCTCGCCAGCGCCGGCACCATATTGGCGCAGCACGGATTGCCGATGGACGCGGAATTGTCAGGCGGTGCGCGCGGCAAGAAGAAGCTGTTGGCTGCTGCCCAAGACGCCTACGAAGCCTTGGCGGATGCCAAGCTCTTCTGGCATTAAGCTTCAGCCCAGGGCTTTTCGCGATACCATTTGGTGATGATATATTTGACGCCGCTGCGCACCTTCATGCCGTGGTGCAGGCTGGCGTCGTTGTAGCGGCCGGGCTCGAGGCGATTATTCCAGGCGAGCAGTTTCCCCTGTTCCGGCTGGACAGTCTTGCCGATCTTGACGAAGCGGGTCGCGCCACCTGCGGGCGGTTGGTTGAGATAGACCATCAACGTCCATGTGCGGTTGCCCGAGACGGAGCAGTAACGCGTGAAATCGAGCCCTGCGGGATCGAAATAGTCGGTGTGGGCCTTGAATTCCTGACCTACGGCGTAGCGCTGCCCCTGTATCGGCTCGCCAAAGGCAGGGTCGATGCCCGCGAAGGTGGCGAGCTTTTCATCTATGGCAGCGATCAGGGGATCGGATTTGTCGAGATCGCAGGTCTCGCTGGTGCGGAAGGCGGTGTCGCCGTTCGCGTCGGCTATGGTGGAGGGGCGGCGGCGCGCTTCTATCCGCTCGATCAGTCCATCGCATTCCTCTCCCGTCAGGAAGCCGCGTTTGATGAAAAGTATCAGATCACGGCTAGGCACGCGCTGAACATGAGGCTGCGAAGCGATCCAGTCCGGATCGGCATCGGCTGCTGTAAGAAGGAGTGGGCTCTGCATGGACGCCTTACCGGGCGGAAGATTCGCGGCCTTTTGCTACCGTCCGTCGCCCTAAATGCAAGCGCCATCGCTTGCGGATTGCGGCTGTCATGGATAGGTCACATTTCTGTCATCCAGCAGTAAAAACAATTGCCTAGCAGCGCGGGTGTCAAGGGGGATCACCAAGTTCCATGCGCGTGCCGTTTCGCAGTAACTTTCAGGGCCTTAGCAGCCGCCTTGCCCCGATCGACTGGGTGCGGGTGGCTGAAAAGCTGCTGCTTGGCCTGTTGGTGCTGCAATGCGCGAGGCTGATCTGGGCGGTGCTGACGCCGGTCGGCAGCTTTGGACCGTGGGAAGGGCGGCAGGCGCAGTTCCCCAATTTCGCCGCGCGTCAGGCATTATTTTCGAGCTTCGATCCCTTTTATCGGGCCGGGCCGCAGCAGGCGGCTGGCGGGGGCGTGGTCACGTCGCTGGCGCTGACCGTTTACGGCATCCGGTTGAATGAGGGGTCAGGCCTGGGGTCAGCGATCATCGCGGGGCCGGACGGCGTGCAGAACAGCTTTGCCGTGGGTGACGAGATATTGCCGGGCGTGCTGCTGAAAGCCGTGGCGTTCGATCATGTCACCATCGACCGGGGCGGGGCGGAAGAACAGATATTCCTCGACCAGTCTCAGCCTGCGCCGACAGCTTCGGCCGGAGAAGGTGGCGTGGTTCCGGCTCCGGCTGTCGGCATCGACAATCCGACCGCCGACGGGCTGAAGCGGGATATCGGCTTTGCGCCGCGCATGCAGAGCGGGCGCATCACGGGCCTGATCCTGACGGCCAGGGGGCCGAGTTTCCAGAATGCCGGTTTCCAGCTCGGCGACATCGTCACCCAGGTCGATGGGCAGCCGATCGGCTCGCCGAGCGACCTCCAGGCGTTGCAGGGCAAGATCATGCCCGGCGCGCGCATTTCCCTGACCGTCGAGCGGGGCGCGAGCCTTTCGACGATCAACCTTACTCTGCAAGGCCAATGACCAGAAAACTCCTTCTTTCCGCTGCAATGGCTCTCGCTTTGGCCGCGCCACTCGCTTCTCCGGTAGCGGCGCAGCAGACGCTGAATGTGCGGGACGCCGACATCCGCGCCTTCATTCAGGATGCGGCGCGGGTGACGGGCCGGACCTTCATCATCGACAATCGGGTGCAGGGTAAGGTTTCGGTCGTGACTGACCGGCCGCTGTCGCGATCGGAATATTTCGAGATTTTCCTTTCGACCCTGCGGGCAAATGGGCTGGTCGCCGTGCCAGCGCCGGGAGGTGCTTATCGCATCCAGCCAGCCGATGGAGCTGCAGGGCAGCCCAGCGTCGTTGGACGGGGCGCCAACCGCAACCAGTTCGTGACGGAGGTTTTCCGCCTGCGATCGATCGATGCCGCCAGCGCGCTGGAGACATTGCGGCCGCTGGTCAGCAAGGACGGATCGGTGACGGCCAACCGTGCGGGCAATAGCGTGGTGGTGGCCGACTATGCCGACAATATCGGGCGCATCCGCCAAGTGCTGGCGCGGATCGACCGCGACACGGCGGCGACGCAGACGGTGACGCTGCGCAATGCTGGCGCGCGTGAAATCGCGACCTCGCTTCAGGCGCTGGTGCAGAACGGGGCCGAAGGGGCGCAGCGGGCGGCGACCATCGTGCCGATCGACAGCAGCAATTCGGTCGCTATTCGCGGCGATTCCGGCACCGTCGTGCGGCTGGCGCAGATGGCGCGCGACCTTGACCGGCAGGCGGCAAGTGGCACCGAAATCCGCGTTTACTGGCTGGAGCATGCGGACGCCGAAAAGCTGCTGCCGGTGTTGCAGCAACTGGTGGGGCAATCGACCGCTTCGGCGGTGACGGCATCCGTCCCGGCGGCGGCGAACGGGGCTGCACAGGCTGCGGCCGCGCCCGTGGCGAGTGGCGGCGGATCATCCGGGGCCGGTATTTCCACGCGCGGGCCTGCTATCGTCACCCGTTATGAAGGGGCCAACGCGATCATCGTGGCCGCCAATAGTGATGTGCAGCGGATGCTGGGCGAGACTGTCCGGCAGTTGGACACGCGGCGCGAGCAGGTTCTGGTCGAAGCAATCATCGTCGAGATCAGCGATACCGCTGCCCGGAAGCTGGGTGTGCAGTTCCTGATCGGCAGTACGAAGACGGGCTTTGCTGCGACTAACTATTCCAATGCTTCGCCGAATCTGCTGACGTTAGCGGGGGCTGTCGCAGCCAATGATCTGGGAACGACTACGACCACCGTAGTCGCGCCTGATGGAACCAGGACGACCACAGAGACGCGGCAGAATGGCGATCTGTCCAACACGCTCCAACAGGCAGCCGTCGATAGCCTGATGAACGCGACCGGCGGCTTTGGCGGGGTCGCGACGCAGATCGGCCGTAATGGAATCTTCGGCGCGATCATCAATGCGGTGCGGTCGGATACGGATAGCAATATCCTCTCGACGCCGTCGGTCATGACGCTCGATAATCAAAAAGCGTCGATCTTGGTCGGGCAGCAGGTGCCAATCACGACTGGCGAGGCGCTGAGCCAGAATTTCGATAACCAGTTCCGTACCGTCCAGCGGCAGGATGTCGGTATCAAGCTGGAGGTGAAGCCGCAGATCAACACGGGTGGCGCGATCAAGCTGTTCCTGAAGCAGGAAGTGTCGAGCGTCGCGGGGCCGGTGTCCAACAATAATAGCGACCTCATCATCAACAAGCGTGAGATCGAGACGACGGTCACTGTGGATGATGGCGAGATATTGGCGCTGGGCGGGTTGCTGGACGATAATGAGCGCAAGACGATCGAGCGGATTCCGCTGCTTTCGGACATTCCGGGCATAGGCGAGCTGTTCAAGTCGCGCAGCAAGAGCCGGAGCAAGACCAACCTCATGGTCTTCATCCGGCCCACCATCCTACGGTCGAAGGAGGATGCGCAGCGCCTGACGCAGCAACGCTATGGCTATGTCCGGGACATGCAGTTGGCGCGCAATCCGGAGGCCGAACCCAGCATTGATGAACTGGTGCGCGACTATATGGGCGCGACGCCGCCTGCACCCATGCAGGCAGGCGATGCGGTGGTGCAGCCGGGCGCTGCGGCTGCTGTTCCGGCGCAGGTGATCGAGCCGACGATGCGGCAATCGAGCGGCGTCGTGCGGCCGGTGGATGTTCCGGCGAGTGGAGGGCAGCGGTGACAGACGCGTTGCCATCTCCGTTCGGGCTGAGCTTGTCGAAGCCCTTCTCTTCTCTTCAAGTCAGTAAGGCCGTTGGCTACGCCGCCTTATCGGGTCGACAAGCTCAGGGCGAACGGGGGTGGAAGTGAGCGCGCCTGCCGAACCGTTTCTGCACACCGCCCCGCGCGCGGTAGATATTCCCTATGTCTTTGCGCGCAAGCATGGCGTGGTCATGTTGCCGCTGGACGGGGACCGGCTGACGATCGCGGTACGCGAGGGGAGCGATCCGCGGGTGTTGCTGGAAGTGCGGCGGCATCTGGCGCGCAGTTTCGATGTGCGCTTCGTGGATGGGGCGCAGTTCGACCGGCATCTGTCCGACCATTATGCGATGGAGGGCAGCGCTGCCGCCATGGCGGGATCGCTGGAAGTAGGGGCGGATGAGCTGGACATTCTCGCTGCCGATATTCCGACTGCCGACGACTTGCTCGACAGCGCCGATGATGCGCCCGCGATCCGGCTGATCAACGGCATCATTGCGGAGGCGGCGCGTCAGGGCGTTTCGGACATTCATATCGAACCGTATGAGACGGGCTTGATCGTGCGGATGCGGATCGACGGGGTGCTGCGCGAGACTTTGCGCATGCCGCCGCATGTTGCGCCGGTGGTGGTGAGCCGGATCAAGGTGATGGCGCGGCTGGATATTGCCGAGCGGCGGGTGCCGCAGGATGGGCGGATCGGGCTGACGTTGGGCGGGAAGTTGCTGGACGTGCGCGTTTCGACGCTGCCGAGCCGGGCTGGCGAGCGGGTGGTGCTGCGTATTCTCGATAAGGAGAATGCGGGCATGAACCTGGACCTGCTGGGCATGGCGGGGGCGGCGGACCGGATTTTTCGTGAAGGATTGCACGAACCGAATGGGATTATTCTGGTTACCGGGCCGACTGGGTCGGGCAAGACGACTACGCTCTATGCGGGTCTGAGGCAGTTGAATGATGGGACGCGCAATATTCTTACCGTGGAGGACCCGGTGGAATATGCGGTCGAGGGGGTTGGGCAGACGCAGGTGAATGCGAAGGTCGGTCTGACTTTCGCTGCCGGGTTGAGGGCCATCCTGCGGCAGGACCCGGATGTGGTGATGGTCGGCGAGATCCGCGACCGGGAGACGGCGGAGATTGCCGTGCAGGCGTCGCTGACGGGGCATCTGGTGCTGTCGACGGTGCATACCAATGATGCCGTGGGGGCGATCACGCGGATGCGGGATATGCGAGTGGAGCCGTTCCTGCTCGCCTCGACCCTGCGCGCGGTGATTGCGCAGCGGCTGGTGCGGCGGCTGTGCCAGCATTGCCGGGAGCCGGTGCAGGCGGACAAATCGGCGAGCGCGCTGCTTGGTTTCGATCCCGGAACTATTATCTATCGGGCGCGAGGGTGTGAGGAGTGCAACGGCACCGGCTATAAGGGGCGGATCGGCGTGTTCGAGGCGATCCGGGTGGACGATACCATCCGGCGGCTGATCAACGATGGGGGCGACGAGTCCTTGATCGCGCGGCATGCTTTCCTCAACGCGCCCAATCTGGGGTCGGCTGCGCGGGCGCTGGTGCGCGATGGGCAGACTACGGCGGAAGAAGCCATCCGCGTGTCGCGGCGCGATGCGGCGGAGGTGGAAACCATCGCTGATGGCTGAGTTCGATTATCTGGTCATCGATCCGGCGGGCAAGGAACGCAGCGGCAAGGTGAAGGCCGAGACGGTCGATGATGCGCGGGCGAAGCTCGACGCGCGCAAGCTGTTCATCGTGCGGATCGAGCCGAACGTGGCGGAGAAGGTGGCCAGGCGGGCGGCCTTTTCCCTGCGCGCGCCGAGATTATCGGCCAAGGAATTGACGCTGTTCACGCGCCAGCTGTCGACGCTGATCCAGGTGAGCCCGCTGGAGGAATCGCTGCGGACGATCGGGCGGCAGAGCGAGCAGGAGCATGTGCGCGCGATCGTCAGCAAGGTGCATTCGGGTGTGCTGGAAGGGCGGCGGTTGGCGGATGCCCTGGGCGCCGAGCCGAAGAGCTTCCCGGCGCTGTATCGCGCGATGATTTCGGCGGGTGAAAGCTCCGGTAGCTTGCCGACGATCATGGAGCGCTTGTCCGACCTGATGGAGCGGCAGGCGGTGATCCGGTCGAAGGTGCTGACGGCGATCGCTTATCCGAGCGTGCTGGCTGCCTTTGCCGTGTGCGTCGTCGCGGCGCTGATGATCTTTGTAGTGCCCAAGGTGGTGGAGCAGTTCGACACGGTGGGGCAGGACCTGCCGCTGCTGACGCGGATGGTGATGGGGACTTCGGCTTTTCTGGCTGGCTATTGGTGGTTGCTGGCGATTCTGATCGCGGTCGGCGCTTTTACCTTTTGGCGGGCGTTGAAGGTCGAGGCTTTCCGCTATCGATTTGACGCGACGTTGCTGCGGTTGCCGCTGCTGGGGCGGTTGATCCGCGACTTGCATGCGGCGCGGATGGCGCGGACTTTATCGACGATGGTGGCGAGCCGCTTGCCGTTGATGGAGGGTCTGACGCTCACCACGCAGACGGTGCATAATCGGGTGCTGCGGCAGGCGTCGGAGGAGATTGTCGAGGCCATTCGCGGCGGGGGGAGCCTGTCGGCGGCGCTGCGTCGGGCGGGCGTGTTTCCGCCGCTGCTGGTCTATCTGGCGGCGAGCGGGGAGAGCGCGGGGCGGCTGGACACGATGCTGGAGCGGGCGGCGGACTATCTGGAGCGGGAGTTCGACAGCTTCACCTCCGCCGCGCTCGCCATGCTGGAGCCGGTGATCATCATATTGATGGGCGGGATCGTGGCGGTGATCATCCTGTCGATCCTGCTGCCTATCCTGCAATTGCAGAGCCTTACGGGGGCTTGAGGAGTGATTATGTGGAGTTTGAAAGTCGCGCGCCTTTTCCAAGAAGAAGAAGGGCACTTCGACAAGCTCAGTGCGAACGGAGGTCGAGAGGCGGGCGAGAATTGCTTCACCTTCTCAAGGCGTTCCGCCGAACACGGCTTCACGCTGGTCGAGTTGATGGTGGTTATCGTCATCATCGGGCTGCTGGCGACGATCGTGGCGATCAACGTTATTCCGGCGACCGACACGGCGCGGGTGGAGAAGGCGAAGGCGGATATCGCTACGATCGAGCAGGCGCTGGAGCAGTATCGGCTCGATAATCTGAGCTACCCGGCGCAGACCGATGGATTGCAGGCGCTGATCAATCCGCCTGCCTCGCTGGCGCAGCCGCAGCGCTATCGCAGGGGTGGATATATCAAGAAGCTGCCGCAGGACCCGTGGGGCCGGGCGTATAATTATGTAGTGCCAGGGCGGAAGGGCGCGTTTGATATCAGTTCGCTGGGCGCGGACGGCCAGCCGGGCGGCGAGAGCGAGAATGCGGATATTTATTCCAGCGTGCTTTGATCTGGCTCGCCATCCGTTTGAAGGAAGCGGGGTTGAAGTCCGAGAAGGGCGGAGTGCCTCGCTTTGCTCGACTGAGGACTTCGACGGGCTTGGCCCGAACGGAGAGGGAGTGGTTCGTTCGCCAATCGCTAATGGCTTCACCTTGATTGAGCTGATGGTTGTGTTGACGATCATCGGCTTCATCTCGGCCGCGGTGGTGCTGGCCATGCCTGATCCGCGCGGCCGGGTTGTCGAGGATGCCGATCGCTTTGCCGCGCGCGTTGCTGCCGCGCGCGACGAAGCGGTCGTGACGGCGCGTCCGATGGGGGTGTGGGTTTCGGCGTCGGGCTATGGATTTCAGCGCCGCGATGGCAGGCAATGGGTGCCGGTGGAGGAAAAGCTGTTCGTGACGGCGAATTGGAAGGCCGGGACGCGGGCGCTGGTGGGCAAGGATGGGCGGGAACAGATTGGGTTTGATGGGACCGGGCTGCCGACTGACGCCATGACGGTGACTTTGGCGCGGGAGGCGGAGCGGGTTTCTGTGACCGTCGATATGGCTGGGAAGGTCATGGTCGGTGGGTAGGTTTGGCATCCTGGGTAGCTTTGCTGGAAGAAAGGGAAGGGCTTCGACAGGCTCAGCCCGAACGGATGAGAGGTGGTCTGTAACGGGCGAGAGGCGGGGTCCAACGGGTGAGCAAGGCTTCACGCTGTTGGAGATGCTGGTGGCGCTGGCGGTGTTCAGTCTGGCGGCGCTGGCGTTGGTGCGGTTGCAGGGGGTGACGTTGCGGACGGCGGCGGATCTCGACAGCAAGGCGCTGGGACAGATTGTCGCGCGTAACCTGATGGTCGAAGTGCAGACCGATCCCGCGCCGCCTTCGCTGGGCAGCGAAGAGGGCGATGTCGAGAATGGCGGGCGGCGCTGGCATTGGAGCCGGGCGGTCAAGGCTACGAGCGACAAGCGGTTGTTGCAGGTTGATCTGACGGTGAATGGGCAGGCGGGGTCGTCGCCGGTCGTGCTAAGTTTTGTTCGGGTGGTGCCGTGATGAGCCGCGCATCCGATGGAGCTGGCTCGCATCAGGAGGAGCGCGGGCAGGCGGGCTTTACGCTTATCGAGTTGCTGGTGGCGTTGATGATCTTTGCCATGCTGGCGGCGGCGGGAGTGTTGTTGCTGGGGAACAGCGTTTCGGCGCAGGCGCAGGTGAAGGAGCGGCTGGACGACATGGCCGCCGTGCAGCGGGCAGGCGGGGCGCTGGCCGCTGATCTTGGGCAGGCGGTGCCGCGGATCAGTCGGACGGAAGCGGGTACGCTGGCCCCTGCATTCTGGTCGCATCGCGAGGGCGAGGCGGTGCCGGTGATGCAGTTCGTGCGCGGTGGCTGGGACAATCTGGGCGACTTGCCGCGCCCGTCGTTGCAAAAGGTCGAATATTGGGTGCGGCAGGGGCGGCTGGAGCGGCGGACCTACCGCCAGGTCGATGGTGCGGGGGGGGAGGAGCCTGCGACGCTGCTGGACCATGTGGATGATGTCGCGCTGCGCTTTCGCGATGCGCGCGGAGAGTGGCGCGATGAGTGGATACCGACGCAGCCGGACCTGATGCCGCGTGCCGTCGAGCTGACGGTGACGCGCACGGGTGAGGCGCCGGTTACCTTGCGCTTTCTGGTCGGGCCGGGGCCTGCCGAAAAGCTGGAAGGGGAGATGGCTGGTGCCTGATCCCGGCAAAAAGGGTGAGCGCGGTGCGGCGCTGCTGACGGTGTTGCTGCTGGTTGCGGTGATGGCGGTGGTAGCATCGACGGCGCTGGAGCGGCTGGCGCTGGCGACGCGGATGACGGGCAATGGTGGGGCGGTGGATCAGGCGCGCGCCTTTGCCGATGCTGGGGTAGAGATGGCGCGGCTGCGGATCGGTGATCTGGTCGCAGCCAGTCCGGGCAAGACGACGCTGGCCGGGAATTGGATGGGCACACCGCAGCCTGTCGCTGTGCCGGGCGGGGTGGCGAGTGCGCGGGTTAGTGATGCGGGCAATTGCTTCAATCTCAACAGCGTGGTGGCTGGCGAGAATGAGTCGAACCTGAAGGTCCGGCCGCTCGGCGTTGCGCAATTCCAGGCATTGTTGCAGGCGTTGGGCGTCGACGCCCGGCAGGCGCAGGTGGCGGCGGCATCGCTTGCCGACTGGATCGACAGCGATAGCGTGCCGCAGCCCGGCGGGGCGGAGGATGAGGTTTATGCGCAGGCGGCGTGGCCCTATCGCACGGCCAACCGCTTCATGATCGACGCAAGCGAGCTGCGCGCCGTGCATGGCGTGACGCCAGCCATCTACGATCTGGCGCGGCCGTGGGTGTGCGCGCTGCCGACATCGGATTTGTCACCGATCAACGTCAATACGCTGCTGCCGGGGCAGGCGGTGCTGTTCGCGATGTTGCTGCAAGGGCAGGTGAGCGTCGCCCAGGCGCGGCAATATTTGGTGCAGCGGCCAGTCGAAGGCTATGGCAGCACAGTGCAATTTTGGGCGCCGCTCGCCGCCCAAGGCATAAATCCGCTTGAGGAAGCGGCCAATCAGGTCAAGCTGACCACAGGATTTTTCGGGGTGGACGTGACGGTGGACGTTGGGGGTACGCAAGTGGTGGAGCGAGCGCTGATCGATGCGCGGCAGAGCCCGGCGCGGTTGATCGGCCGCAGCTTGGGGACCGGTGCATGAGCTTGGCGGTGGGATTGATCGTCGCCCTGTTTGAGGACGGCGAGCCGCTGTGGATGCGCGTCGTTGATAGCAGGGTGGCGCAACGCGGCACGGGGGCGAACTGGCTGGCGGCTTGCGGCCTGACGGCCTTGCCCGCCGATGCGGTGGTGATGTTGGTGCCGCCTGCTGCGATGGTGACGTTGCATTGGGCGGAATATCCTGAACTGGCGCCCCGTCAGGGTCGTGCCGCGGCGCGGCTGGCGGCGCTGGCGGGCGGGATAGTGCCTGCCGACCAGCTGTTCGCGGCAGCGGATGAGAATGACGACCCGGCGCGGGCGCATGTCGTGGCGGTCGCGGCGCGGAGCGACATGCAGCACTGGCTGCTCTGGGCGCAGCATCATGGGCTGGACCCGGACATCATCGTGCCCGCGCCTTTGCTGTTGCCCGAGCCGGAGGAAGGTTTCGCGCGCGGATCGCTGGATGGCGCGGTGGACGGCGAGGTGATGCTGAGGGGGCGGGACGTCGCGTTGGGCGGCGACCTGGCGGCCGTTCTGGTGGCTGACGCGCTGGTCGAGGATGTGCCCGTAGGCCTGTTGGAAGCGCGAGCGGTCGAGGCGCTGGAGCGGCCTCCGCTGGACATGCGGCAGGGTGATTTCGCCAAGCGGGTGCGGCGGGTTGCGGATAAGGCGGTGCTTCGGCGTATCATGCTGTGGAGCGGGCTGATCCTGCTCGTCAGCCTGCTTATTTCCCTGACGGCGATGGTGCGGCAGCATGCGGCGGCGCGGGGGCTGGATGCGGAGAGCCTGGCGCTGGCGCGGCAGGTGGTGCCGGGGGCGGGCGACTTGACCCAGGCCGAGGCGGAGATTGAGCGGCAGCTGGCCGCGCGGGGGGCAGGGGCTTACGCCTTTACCGCGCCGGTGGCGGGCTTGCTCGGCGCTTTGCAGGAGGCGCCTGGAGTATCGGTGACGGCGCTGTCGCGTGACCCGGACGGGATGATCCGCGCCACGCTGGCGGCGGCGAAGGTGGAAGAGATCAACGCGGTGCTGCTGGCATTGCAGAGCGCGGGCTTCACCATCACGGCGACCCCTTCGCAGGACCCCGGCGGGCGGGCGCTGGCTGACATTACGGTGCGATCATGATGGACGCGGTGAAAACGATGTGGGGCGAACGGTCACCGCGCGAGCAATGGATGCTGGGCGTGATGTTCGCGCTGCTGGCGGTGGTGCTGTTGTGGCTGGGCGCTATGGGGCTGGCGGGGGCGCAGCGGTCGGCGCGGGATGCGCTGCTCACGGCGACGGATCGCAATGCGGCGATGCGGGCGAAGGTCAAGCTGCTGAAGACGCTGCCGCGCGGGGTGACAGGCGGCTCGGCTTCGGTGGGGATCGACCAGCTGGTGAGCCAGAGCGCGGGCGAGGCCGGGCTGACGCTGGAGCGGGCGGAGGCGCAGGGCGGCGCGCGGATCGAGATTGCGATGGCTTCGGTGCGGTCGGTGGCGCTTTTTTCCTGGCTCGCGGCGCTGGAGGCGCAAGGCGTGCGGGTGGAGACGATGAGCGCGCGGCCTTCGCCGACGGCGGGTAGCGTATCGGTGCAGGCGGTGCTGGTGCGGGGGGCGGGGCGATGAGGCGGCTCGGCTGGTCGCGGCGGACGCGGATTGCGGTCCTCCTGTTGTTTATATTCGGGCTGATCCTGTTCATGCCGATGCGGATCGCGCTTGGGCTTTCGGGGCTGGAACGGTTGGGCGTGGCTGCGCGGGAAGTGCGGGGGACGCTGTGGAGCGGGCGGATCGACCAGTTGATGCTGGGGACGATGCCGGTCGGGTCGGTGAAGGCCGCCTTGTCGCCGGTGTCGTTGCTGATGGGCCGGGTGCGGTTCGACATATGGCGGCGGCAGGGCGCAGCCGACGACCTGAGCGGGGCGCTGACGGTCGGTTTTGGACGTGTCGGCATCGATGATGTGACAGGCACGGTGCCGCTTGGCCGAAGCTTTGCGCCGCTGCCGGTCGCGAGTTTGGCGATGGAGGATGTATCGGCATACTTCTCCGGTGATCGCTGCGGTCATGCCGAGGGGCGGGTGCGGGCGCAGATGGCGGGGCAGTTCCCCGGCCTTAACCTGACGCAGGGGCTGTCGGGCGTCGCGAGTTGCGACGGCGAGGCGCTGCTGCTGCCGCTGGTGAGCCAATCCGGACTGGAGAAAGTGACCCTGCGCATATGGCGGTCGGGGCGCTATGTGGCGGAGATGCGGGTGGAGACGGCGGATGCGGCGCTAGGCGAAGCGCTGGCGAAGGCGGGCTTCGCAGGGACAGGCGGCGCGCGCGAGCTGAAGGTCGAAGGGACGCTGTGATTGATCCGCTATGGGCGGTGCTGGGCGCGGTCGCGGGCGCGATTGCGGGCAGCTTTTTGGGGACGCTGGTGCTGCGTTGGCCTGAGGGGCGGGGTGTTGCGCGTGGACGGTCGGCTTGCGATGGCTGCGGGCGGGTTTTGGGCGCGATCGATCTTGTGCCGGTTGTCAGTGCGCTTCTGCTGAAAGGACGGTGCCGGACCTGCGGCGCGAAGATCGATCCGCTGCATGGGCGTGTGGAAGTGGCATGTGCCGTGATCGGCGCGCTTGCATGTGGGCTGGTGCCGGGGCTGGCAGGTGCGGGATGGGCGCTGCTCGGATGGCTGCTGCTGACGCTGGCGCTGCTTGATTGGCGGCATTTCTGGTTGCCCGATGCGCTGACATTGCCGCTTGCCTTTTTTGGGCTGACGCTTGGTCTTTGGGTGACGGATGCGATGCTGGCGGACCGGCTGATTGGAGCGGCGGGCGGATATGCCGCGCTGCTGATCATCGCGCTCAGTTATCGCGCGGTGCGTGGACGTGAGGGATTGGGCCTGGGGGATGCCAAGCTGATGGGCGCGCTGGGGGGCTGGTTCGGCTGGCAAGCGCTGCCCTTCATATTGCTGATGGCGGCGAGCCTGGGGTTGTTGGTTGTTCTAGTGGGCATGGCTGGCGGGCGCAGAATGACGGCGGCGACACGGGTTCCGCTGGGCACTTGTCAGGCGGTTGCAGCGCTGCCGGGATGGTGGGCGTTGGGGCTGATCCGCTGATCGGCGCACCCACCTAGCGAACGCGCCAGCGATAATCTTCCTCTCGCACCTCCGTGACGGCATAGCCGTCGGGATCGCGAGCGGGCCGGAACCGATATCGCTCCATGATGATGCGGCAGGTCATCGCGTCGAGCTCGGAATAGCCGCTCCCTTCGATCACCTCGCATTTGTCCACCTGTCCGGAAGGGCCAATAGCATAGCGCACGCCAATCCTGACCCGGCCCACGCCGCGCAGGGAGTCGGGGAAGTCGGAATTGCGGAAGCGGCCGCCGGTCTGGCGTGCCCTGGAGAAGGTTCCCTCCCCGTCTCCCTGGCCAGAGCCGGATCCGGTGCCCGTTCCTCGCCCTGCGCCCGTGCCGACGCCGTTGCCGCCCCCGTCGCCAGCGCCACTGGTCATCGAAGATGCTGGCGCGGTGGGTAAAGGCGGGTTCGGGGTGGTGATTATCGGGATAGGCGCCGTAAGGCTCGCCGGGTTTGGAGGTGCGGGCCGCGTCTCTCGCGCCTCTGCTTTGGGAGCAGAGGGGCTTCCACCTTCCTCCTTAGCCTTAATCTCCTGGCGAGGTGGTAGTGGCGGATTTTCACGCTCGGGGGGCCGCAGGTCGAAGAGCGCGAGCGGGGACTCGTCATCCGCCCTCTGCCACAAGGCGGGACCGCGCAGACCTATGATCAACGCATATCCGATGATGGCATTGATCAGGAGCGCTGCGATGGCAGGGGCGATCCTGTCCCGACCCTGCCATCGCTGCCCCTGAGGAATGGTCATCTCACCTATGGCCGCGCAGCATGCACGGCTACCTCGGGCCTAGCGGTAAACGCGGCGGCCGTTGCGATCGATATAATATTCCCGGCCGCGACGATCGCGTTCCCAGCGCCGATCACCATCCGAAGTTGCTGCGCCCACCACAGCGCCACCGGCTGCACCGATCGCCGCACCTTCGGCCACGCCCAGGCCAGGCACGATCGCGCCAGCGACCGCGCCGCCGACCGCGCCGATGCCCGCGCCACGCAGACCGTCGCGCGTCGTCTCACGTGAACAGCCGCCAACGCTGGCTGCAGCCGCCAATCCGGCAATCAAAAGAATGGTATTACGCATGGTTGGTCTCCAATTTCGACAGGAGTGAAACGACAGAGACGCCAGTTTGTTCGATCGACGCGCAACAAAGATGGTTTGTGGCATGTGCTTGATATGAATTTCTCAACCCTGTCGGATTGATCCGGGCGGAGCCTGTGCTGAGCGACTGCTGCAGGCAGCAGTCGAAACCCTCATCTTGAAGAAGAGAAGCCCTTCGACAGGCTCAGGGCGAACGGCGGCAGGGGTCATCCCTCTTCGAGTCGCGAGGGATGAAGGGAACGCCCGGCCACGTGCGTGAGCGACTGCTTAGCCAATGCATGATTTGCGCTGAATGGTGACCCCTACGGGAATCGAACCCGTGTTTCAGCCGTGAGAGGGCCGCGTCCTGACCGCTAGACGAAGGGGCCTTGGCCGCATGGCGGCTGGCAGGCGGTGGCGTTTACGGGGAGCGGGGTAGGCCGTCAAGCGAAACCGGTTTCGCCCGCCCTGCTCCTTGTCTTCGACCCACAAAAAACCACCCCATGTAATACATGGGGTGGCCAAGGTTCAGGGAGGAGACGCCTCCAAAAGGGGGAGGCGCCCATACGACACACCCGAAAGGGGGGCAGGTGCGCCGTATGTTTGGAAGATAAAGAAGGCCCCGCTCACTTTCAAGGGGCGAGCGGAAAGCTTTTCTTTAACATGCTTGATCCAGGTTGCTTTTCCTTCTCAGGCTTCGGCGGGCTGAGGCGCCTGCGGGACAGAAATCGGTCCTTTGCCTTGGCTGACCTGCGACTCGAACACTTCGCGGATGAGTTGCAGCGAGAAGAGATGCGCGTAGATGAGGGGCAGCATGCCGTTCTGGCTGATCTTGCGAAGCTGATCGCCACGCATGTCGCGGAGCTTTTCCTCATTCACCATGCGGAAGCCGCGATAGACGAAGGGCTGGTCGTTGCCGGGCACCTGGATGGCGACTTCGCCATCCATGAGCAGGTCGAGTTCCTTGAGGTCCTTCATGAACTGTCCGGTGCGTGCGGCAGCCTGTTCGAAATCCTCGCAGAATTTTAGCACTCCCTGGGTGAGCTCGGAGGGCTTGCCGTCTTCGAAAAGCGGCTGGCCTTCTTCAAATTCGCCGATCGCTTCGCTGGTGGGATCAAAGCAGAGCGACAGTTCATCCGTGTCGGGGCGCAGCTTTGCCAGCATCCAGGGATAGCGGCGGACATAAGCGGGCACATAGGCGGGACCGCGCAGCTTGCCCTCATCGTCGAGGAAGGTGTTGACGCCTTCGTTAAGGCCCATCAGCGCCAGCGGCACGGCTTCGTCGCCCGCCGAGAAAATGATGGGCACGAACCGCTGGGCCGCGACGAATTCGTCCACGGTCAGGGGGACGGCATGCTGCTTGGTGAGGAAGGGGGCGGTTTCTACCGACCGGCTGCGATAGCTCGCATGATCAACGCTGCTGAGCGGCAGCAGGTCGTTGTAGAAGACAGGGAGGTTGTTGGCGGGCGCGCTAGCCATGATCTGTTCCATTCTATCCAAGCAGCGCGTGCGGGTGCGCCACCTTTCCCAAAAACTGGGAGAGGGCGATAAAGACCTTGAGCATGGGAGGCAATTGCTTTGTCTTGCCAGCGGCGGTCAGCCCTCGCTGGCGCGCGGGATCAGCTTGTCGGGGTTCATGAGGCCCAAGGGGTCCAGCGCCGCCTTGATCGCGCGCAGGGCATGCAGGCGCGCGGGGCTGGAGAGGCGGCCGAGTTCCGCCCGCTTCATCTGCCCGATGCCATGTTCGGCGGAAATGGAGCCGCCTGCCGCCACGACAGCGTCATGGACGAAGGCGTTGATCGCCTGCCCCTCCGCCGCGATCCAGGCCGGGCCATCGGCGGTGCCCCTGGGCGCACGGACATGGAAGTGGATGTTGCCGTCGCCGAGATGGCCGAAGGAGGAGGCGGTCATGCCGGGGAAGGTGCGTTCGGCGGCCGCTGCCGTGTCGATCATGAAGGCGGGCATGCGCGCGACGGGGACGCTGATGTCGAACTGAAGGGCCGGTCCCTGTGCGCGCTCGGCTTCGGAAAGCGATTCGCGTAGGCGCCAGAATGCGGCCGCTTGCGCTTCATTGGTGGCGATCGCGGCGTCGATGGCGACACCCTGTGCCAGCGCCTCCGCCAGCGCCGCCTCAAGACGTTCTTCCGGGGGAGGGGGCGACAGATCGGCATGATCGACTTCGATCAGGACGTGCCAGGGCGTGCGCGTCTCGATCGGGCAGCGGGTGCTGGGGATATGGGAGAGAACATGGCCCAGGCCATCGTCAGCGATGATCTCGAAACCTTCGACGCTGTCACCGAGGCGCGCTTCGGTCAGGCGGAGGAGGGCTAAGGCGTCGGCAGGCGAGGCTATGCCGACCCAGGCGACGGCGCGGCTGGCAATTGCAGGCACGAGTCGCAGGGAAGCGGCAGTGATGATGCCCAGCGTGCCTTCGGCACCGACCAGCAATTGTTTGAGATCATAGCCGCGATTGTCTTTCTTGAGCGCGTCGAGGCCATAGAGGATGCTGCCATCGGGGAGCACTGCCTCCAGCCCCTCGACCAGCGCCCGCATCGTGCCGTGGCGCAGGACCTGGGTACCACCGGCGTTGGTGGAGATGAGGCCGCCGATCGTCGCTGAACCCTTGGCGCCGAGGCTGAGCGGGAAACGGCGTCCCGCCTGTTCCGCAGCATCATGTAGCGTCGCGAGGATCACGCCTGCCTCACATATGGCGAGATTGTCCTGTGGTGATAGCGATCGGATGCGGTTCATGCGGCGCAGCGAGAGGATAAGTGCTGAACCGTCCGGCGGCGGAGTCGCGCCCCCGACCATTGAGGTGTTTCCACCCTGCGGCACCAGTGGAACGCGAAGTTCTGCCGCGAGGGCGACGACCGCAGCGACTTCCTCCGTGGTCGAGGGCTGGAGGATCGCGGACGCTGCGCCATGAAAGCGGCCGCGCCAGTCGGTCAGCCAGGGCGCGATGGCGTCAGGATCGGTGACGACGCCCTTTGGCCCCAGCAGCGATGCGAACCTGCCGATGATCTCTTGTCCTATCATGACACGATGCTATGCCCCGGAATTCATCGACGGTTCAACCACCGGCCCATAGCGTGCCGCCCCAAAAGGGGTTCGATTTGCTTCATTCCGTCCTGTTGCTCCTTGTCGCACCCAATGCCGGATCTGTGCAATTGGCCCAGATGTCGATCGAGCAACGGGTCATCATTCGCGTGCCGATGGTTAAGAAGAAGGGGCGTGCGCCGATGCGGATAGCCCCCCAGGCCGGGCAGGAGTGGAAGGAGAAGAAGGGGCCGCGCTGCATTGCGCTGCGGTCTATCCGGTCAGCGAGCGTCGTGGTGGGGCATGGCGTCGACTTGCTGCTGGCCGACAATCACCGCTACCGCGCGCGGCTGGAGCGGGGGTGCAGTTCGACCGGCTTTTACTCCGGCTTCTATGTCGAGCCCGATGATGATGGGTCGCTTTGTTCGGGGCGGGATGAATTGCAGGCGCGTAGTGGCCTTAGCTGCGTGATCGACAGTTTCAGGCGATTGGAAGAGGTAGAACGGGACGATTGACCCGATTCAAACGGGCCTTGATGCGCGAATTTCTTGACAAGATGCCAATATTTCAGCAAGGCGCGCGCGATTTCCGTGGTGCAGGAGCGCGTTGCGGAGAGCCTCTGTCCCGGACAATTGAATGACTTTTGCCGATCTCGGCCTATCCGATGAACTGTTGAAGGCCGTTAACGAGGCCGGATATGACACGCCCACGCCGATTCAGGCGCAGGCCATCCCGCCAGTGCTGATGATGAAGGATATCATCGGCATCGCGCAGACGGGGACGGGCAAGACTGCCAGCTTCGTGCTGCCGATGATCGACATATTGGCGCATGGCCGCGCCCGTGCGCTGATGCCACGCTCGCTCATCCTGGAGCCGACGCGCGAATTGGCTGCGCAGGTTGCCGAAAATTTCGAGAAATACGGCAAATATCACAAGCTCAACATGGCCCTGCTGATCGGTGGTGTTCAGATGGGTGATCAGCTTAAGGCCCTGGAGAAGGGCGTTGATGTGCTGATCGCAACGCCTGGTCGCCTCATGGACCTGTTCCAGCGTGGCAAGATATTGCTCAACGGCTGCAGCATGCTGGTGATCGACGAGGCGGACCGCATGCTCGACATGGGGTTCATCCCGGACATTGAGGAAATCTGCACGAAGCTGCCCTCGCAGCGGCAGACGCTGTTGTTCTCCGCGACCATGCCTGCGCCGATCAAGAAGCTGGCTGACAGGTTCCTCAGCAACCCCAAGTCGATCGAGGTGGCGCGCCCCGCTACCGCATCGACCAACATCACCCAGCGGCTGGTGAAGGTCGATTCGCGCAAGAAGCGTGAGGCGTTGCGCGCGATGCTGGAAGGCGAGCAGGTGCAGAGCGCGGTGATTTTCTGCAACCGCAAGACGACGGTGCGCGAACTCAACAAGAGCCTGCAGCGCCATGGCTTCAAGTCTGGCGAAATCCATGGCGACATTGACCAGTCGGCGCGCATCGCCGAACTGGAGCGGTTCCGTGCGGGTACGGTGAATATATTGGTAGCGTCCGACGTCGCCGCGCGTGGGCTCGACATCAAGGGCGTCAGCCACGTCTTCAATTTTGACGCGCCCTGGCATCCGGACGATTATGTCCACCGCATCGGCCGGACGGGCCGAGCGGGAGCGAAGGGTGCGGCCTTCACCTTTGTGACGGCGGATGATGCGGAAGCGATCGACAATATCCAGAAGCTGATCGGGCAGAAGATCGAGATGATCGATGCGCCTGCCGGTGCTGCAAAACCGGAGAAGGCCGAAGAGCCGCGCCGTGACAGCGAGCGAAAGACGGAGCGCAGCTCCGGCAAGCGTCGGGATGACCGTCGCGATGATCGCCGTGAAGAACCGCGTGCCGCTCGAAGCCAAGGCAATGGTGCGCGGCCGCGCCGGGCCGAAATGGTGGATGATGGTCCGGACGAGGGTTGGAACGGGCCGGTGCCCGAATTTCTTTCGGTAGGGTTCGACGGCTGAAGAGCCGCTCTATAGCAGCCCCATGGCCCGCAGGCTGCTATGTCCTTGCGATCCGATAATGATGTGATCGTGAACCGCGATGTTGAGGCGCTTGCCCGCCTCGGCAATCTGGCGGGTGATCTCGATGTCCTGGCGGCTTGGTTCGGGCGAGCCGCTCGGATGATTGTGGACCAGGATCAGCGCTGATGATCCAAGGTCGATCGCGCGGCGTATGACTTCGCGCGTATATATGGCAGCCTGGTCGATCGACCCGTCGCCCATATGTTCGTCCCGGATCAACATGTTGCGGCTGTTGAGATGAAGCACGCGGACGCGCTCTACTGGCAGGTGGGCCATGTCGGCGCGCAGGTAATCGAGCAGCGCCTGCCAGCTTGCCAGGACCGGCCGCTGCGCGACCTCATTTCGGAGCATGCGTAGAAGCGTGGCGTGCACGATCTTCACAGCGGCGATGCTGGTGTCGCCCATGCCCGGAACGCGCGCGATCGCCTGCCAATCGGCCGTCATCAGGCCGCCGATGCCGCCAAATTCACGCAGCAGCGCTTTTGCAAGCGGCTTGGTATCGCGGCGGGGAATGGCGAGGGCGAGCAGATATTCGATGAGCTCATGATCGTGCAGTGCATCACCGCCGCTGTCCGCCAGCTTTTGCCGCAGCCGCGCGCGATGACCCACGCCATCATGGCTGACCACAACATCCCTGTCCGCCAATGCCTTATAATCCCCTGTTCAGGGAAATGGACCTATGCGTTGCGTAAATGCGGGGCAAGGATATTTAAGGCAGCTCGGACGTTATGCAGGCGTTACGGATAATGGTTGAGAGCCGGGGTTGGCCATAAGCATCGAAGTTGAGGACGGCGAAGAGGAATCTCGCCGCGGCTGGCTACGCTGGCTGGGTGTCGGGACGGGATCCCTGGCGCTGATCCTTGTCGCGTTGTGGACGCAGCGAGCGCCCATTGCGGAAAACTTCATTGGGCGAGAGATGAATCGCCGCGGCGTCCAGGCGAGCTATGATCTTAAAGATATTGGCCTGCGCACCCAGCGGATCGAGAATATTGTCCTTGGCGATCCTGAAAATCCTGACCTGACCGCGAGCTGGGTCGAGGTGGATCTGGCCTTTACGGGCCTGTCCCCGCATGTGGCGGAGGTAAGGGCGGGCGGCGTCCGGTTGCGTGGTACTTATCGCGGCGGTGTCCTTAGGCTCGGCGAGCTCGACAAATTCCGCGATCCTGCGTCGAAGGCCCCGTTCAGCCTGCCTGACATCGCGTTGATGCTGCGGGACGCACGGGTTCGGCTGGATACCGACGCGGGGACGGTCGGCATGCAGATCGACGGCGGGGGCAAGTTGAAGTCGGGCTTCAATGGCCGTCTTGCCGCAGCCATGCCGCGCGCGGCGGTCGCCGGATGCAATGTGACGGGCATGACGGCATTGCTGGACGTGTCGATCAGGAATGAACGGCCGCATCTGGTCGGGCCGGTGCAGGCCGCGGCTCTTGGGTGCCGGGGCAGCGGGACTGCAGCGGCAACCCCACGGGCCGATATCAACGTCTGGCTCGGCAAGGCGCTCGACCGGTGGGATGGTCATGTCACCCTGGCGGCGGAGGCGCTCAAGTCCTCAGGCGTTGTGCTGGCGAAACCGGCCGGGCGGATCGACTTCAATGGCACCGGATCAGGCACGTCGGGTCGTGCGCGGATCGGCGTTGCGGCGCTGGGCGTCGAAAGCGTCAAGGCGGGGCCTTCAGAGATTGTCGGCGCGTGGCGCTTTGAGGAAGGCAAGTCGCAGGCAAGCGGGCGGCTTTCAGCGCATCAGCTGAGCCTTGCAGGGCGCGATCCGCTGGCGGGGTTGAAGCGATCGGCCGCCGGAACGCCGCTTGGCCCCCTGGCCGTGCGGCTGGCGGATGCTGTGCGCCGGGCGGGCGAGGATAATGTGCTGCGGACAAACCTTGCCTTCGCGCAGAGCGGCAAAGGGGGCAGCGTCGTTCTGACGGGCACCGGTTTCCAATCGCGCAGTGGCGCGCGGGTGACCATACCGGGCGATGGCGAGGTCATGGTCCGCTGGCCGGGCAAATCTGGCGCGGCGATTGATTGGGCTTTGGACGGTGCGGTTACATCCGAAGGGGGCGGCCTCCCCAAGGCTGCGCTGAGGCTCGCGCGGCGGCCGGGTGGTGGCCTTGGCGGGCAGCTCTTTATCGATCCTTATGCTGCAGGGGACGCGAAGCTGGCGCTGGAGCCGGTTCGCTTCAGCGCGGGGCCTGGAGGCGATACGCTCTTCTCCACTGTGGTGAGGCTTGACGGGCCGCTTCCCGGGGGGCGGCTGCGCGGGCTCGCCATGCCGGTTGCGGGAGAGGTGAAGGCGGATGGGGGAATTACGATCAACCGCCGTTGCGTGCCACTGGCACTGGAGGAGGCGCGCTATGGCAGCTTCGCCATCGGGCGAACGCGGCAAACGCTTTGCCCGATCGGTGGCGGTGCTTTGCTGGCAGCGGGACCGGGCGGGGTACGTGCTGGAGCGGAGATCCGCAATCTCGACCTGCGTGGACGTAGTGGCCAAAGTCCCATGCGACTGTCGGCCGAGCGGGCAAGGGTAGCGCTGGGCCAGGAAGGCTTCGCCCTGTCGAAAGCGCAGTTGGCCATCGGGCCTGAGGCGTCGCCAGTAAAGCTGGTGGCGGATGCGCTGACTGGCCAGACAACCGCCAAAGGCCTTCAGGGAAAGCTTGCTGGAGCGAACGCGCGAATCGGGTCGGTGCCGCTGATCGTTGAAAACGGCGCGGGCGACTGGAGCTTCGCACAAGGGACGCTGAAGCTTGCCGCCGCGATGATGGTGCGCGACGCGCAAACGCCAGGGCGATTTGAGCCGCTTAAGGTGCCGGACTTCGCCCTGACGCTGAGCGATGGCAGGATCGCGGCGACCGGAACGCTACGCGCCCCGCGCAACGATGCGGTGGTCGCGCGTGCCGATATCGCTCATGATCTGGGCTCGGGGCGCGGCAAGGCGGATCTGACCGTGCCGGGGCTGGTGTTCGGCAGTGATTTACAGCCCGAAGATGTGACGCGCCTGGCGCTTGGCGTGGTCGCCAATGTCGATGCGACGGTGACCGGGGACGGGCATATCCGGTGGAACGGCACCTCTGTCACCAGTGACGGGCTGTTCCGCACGGACAATGCCAAGCTTGCGGCGGCTTTTGGTCCGGTCGAAGGATTGTCCGGAGAATTGCGCTTTACCGACCTGCTCGGGCTGGTGAGCGCGCCGGGGCAGGTCCTGCGGATCAAGATGGTCAATCCCGGCGTGGAGGTGCGCGACGGGATTGTGCGTTACAGGTTGGAGCCGGGGCAGAAGGTGCGTGTCGAAGGCGGAGGCTGGCCCTTCTCCGGCGGGCAGCTGGTGCTGTTGCCCACGACGATGGATTTCAGCGCGGATGTGGACCGCTATCTGACGTTTCGGGTGATCGGCATTGATGCGGGCGCGTTCATCCAGACGATGGAGCTGGAGAATATCTCCGCGACCGGAACGTTCGACGGGATCATGCCGCTGATCTTCAATGCGCAGGGTGGGCGCGTCGCGGGCGGCGTGCTGGCCGCCCGGCAACAGGGGATGCCGCCGCTCATCATGCCGGAAGGGGTGCTGCCGACGGTTCCGTGCGATCCCAACCGGCAGTCCGGGACGCTTTCCTATGTGGGGCCCGTTTCCAACGAGCAGCTGGGTGTGATGGGCAAGCTGGCCTTCGACGCGCTCAAGAACCTGCAATATAAATGCCTCACCATCCTGATGGACGGTGCGCTGGATGGAGAGATGGTGACCAATGTCGTGTTCAACGGCGTCAATCGCGGGAAGTTGGGCGACGTTCCGGACGGTATGGCGCGCAGCCTGACCGGCTTGCCCTTCATCTTCAATGTGCGCATCGCGGCCCCCTTCCGCGGCCTGCTGGGCACTGCCAAGTCCTTCATCGATCCCACCACGCTCATCCAGAACAGCATAGGCGACCAGATGCAGGAGAAGATTCGTGAAGGGATTGCAGTTAAGCCTGCGGAAAGCGACACTGTGAGAAACAGGGAACAGCGATGAACAGACGAGCTATTTTTGCGGCGGGTTTCGCCGGTTTGGCCCTGGCGGGCTGCATTCAGGTGAAGGCGCCTGACAAGCCGATCGAAATCAACCTGAACGTCAAGGTGCAGCAGGAGGTCGTCGTTCGACTTCAGCGCGATGCACAGGATCTTATCCAGAATAATCCGGAGTTGTTCCCGCAATGACACGCAAGCTTTTGATGATTGCCGCAGGCGCTGCCGTCGTGCTGGCCACCGGCCTTGTCGCAACCGGGCCTGCACGGGCGCAGTCGGGCGCAGTGGCCGCTGCGATGGCCGAGGGTGCCGTGGGTGAGCAGGCGGATGGCTATCTCGGTATTGCCGGGTCGGTCAGCGCCGCCGTGCGGTCCGAGGTCGAATCGATCAATATCAAGCGTCGAGCGGCCTATACCGACCTTGCGGGGAAGCGCGGCGTCACTGTTCAGGACGTGGCGGCGGCGACGGGTTGCCAGACGCTCAGTAACCGGGTGAAGCAGGGCCAGGTCTATCGCGTGGGTGCTGGCCCGTGGCAAACCAAGGGGGCAGGGGCAATCTCGCTCCCCACCTATTGCGCGACAGCGGGCTAATCGAGCGGGCGCGCGGGAGTTTCCTTGAAGCGTTCAGGAGAAGCGCAAATCTCCTGTCCAACTACGGTTGACTATCCGGAAAGCCCTTTCTAAACGGGCCGCGCCTTGACGGGTGCAGCCGCACGCGCCATGCCGCCTGACGTTGGCTTATCTGCCTGAACGAAAAGGAACGGCCATGACGCAGGATGTACCTGGGCAAGACCCGGCGGATGAGGACGCGCGCATCACTTCTCTTGAGGAGCGGATCGCAAAGGCCGAACGAGCCGAACAGGTCAGGCAGGGGACCACGAAGCAACAGGCGGACGATGGATCGCGCCTGGGCAACAGGGTTCTTGCAGAACTGATCGGTGGTCTTGCCGGTGGTGCCGTTGTTGGTGGGACTTTGGACTACTTTCTGCGGACATCTCCTTGGCTCCTGCTGGCGTTCCTCGGTCTTGGGATCGTGGTTGCTTTCAGGAATATCATCAGATTGACGACGACGAAGCGTCCCGACAAATAGGGGCGCTTTTATCTTAGTCCGAATACCAGACGTTACAGGGGTCAACGTGGCAGAATCCGGCAAAATCGATCCGATGCACCAGTTTGCGATCGAACCGCTGTTCGGTACGGATCACTTGTCGCTCGGCGGCTATAACATCGCCTTCACCAACAGCGCGCTCTACATGGTGGCTGCTGCTGTGGTGCTGTGGATCTTCGTGATCGGCGGCATGAAGCGCGAGTTGGTTCCGGGCCGTTGGCAGATGGCCGTCGAATATATGACCGGCTTCATCAAGAGCCTGCTGATCGCCAATGTGGGTGAGGGCGGCAAGAAGTATATTCCTTATGTCTTCTCGCTGTTCATGTTCATCCTGCTGGCGAACCTGCTCGGCCTGCTGCCGCTCGGCCTGGTCGGCCTGCACCCCTTTACCTTCACCAGCCACTTCACGGCGACCGGCGTTCTCGCGATCCTGAGCTTCTCGATCGTCCTCATCGTCGGCTTCTGGAAGCATGGCCTGCACTTCTTCTCGCTGTTCGTGCCGCACGGCACGCCGCTGCCGATGATCCCGGTGATCTTTCCGATCGAGTTGGTGTCCTTCATGGTGCGGCCGTTCAGCCTGGGTCTGCGACTGTTCGTGGCGATGACCGCCGGGCACGTGCTGCTCAAGGTGCTGGCCGGGTTCGTCATCAACAGCTCGAATGCCGGCTTCGGCTATGGCCTGACCGTGGGTTCGGCAAGCTTCATCCTGATGATCGGCATCAGCGCCCTGGAAGTGCTGGTCGCGGTGATCCAGGCCTATGTGTTTGCGCTGCTGACTTCGGTCTATCTGAACGACGCCGAGAACCTGCACTAAGTTTTCTACGATTTTTCCAACCATTTGTTCGAGTTTAGAAAAGGGAGTTTACGACATGGACGCAGAAGCCGCAAAGCTGCTCGGTGCTGGCCTGGCCGCCATTGGTGCGGGTCTCGCTTCGCTCGGTGTGGGCAACGTGTTCGCATCGTTCCTGGAAGGCGCTCTGCGCAATCCGGGTGCCGCTGACGGCCAGCAGGGCCGCCTGTTCATCGGTTTCGCCGCGGCCGAACTTCTGGGTCTGCTGGCGTTCGTTATCGCCATGATCTTGGTGTTCGTGGCCTGACAACCGCTTGGCGTGCGGGCAGGGCGGCTGTTGCCGTCCCGTCCGCTCGCATGAATTGACGGCGCCTTGATCGGACGGACCTAAAATGCCTCAAATCGCGCAAATTGCCGAAACTTATGCATCGCAGATCTTCTGGATGCTGCTGACATTCGGCTTTGTCTTCTTCGTCATCGGCCAGGGCATGGTGCCTAAGGTTCAGGCGACAGCCGACGCGCGCGACGCGAAGATCACTGGTGATCTGGACGCCGCCAAGGCTGCCTTCGCTCGCGCCGATGAGGCCGAGGCCGATTATCGCACCCGTGACGCGGAAAGCAGGGCTGCGGCCCAGGCAACGCTGGCGCGTGCGAAAGCGGAAGCTGCAAAGGCTTCCGAAGGACAGCTTGCTGTCGCCGACGCTGAAATCGCCACGCGGATCGGCGCTGCCGAAGCCCGCATCCAGGCGGCTAGCCAGGCAGCTATGGCAGAAATTGAAACCGTTGCCGCTGAAGCAGCGCGCGACATGGTGGCCCGTATCTCCGGCGTGAATGCGTCGGACGAAGCGGCCCGCAACGCAGTAAAGGCGGCACTGGCCCATGGCTGAGGCAGCAGCACAGCATAGCGAAGGTACGCCTCCGCATCTTGACGACGCAATTCACGCCGAGGGGATGGAGCCGGTGGGCACCGTCGCGCACGAAGGCGTGGCGCCTCATACCGATCCTAAGGCCGTTGGCATGGATGCGACTGCCTGGGTCAGCCTGGCGATGGCGGTCTTTATCCTCATCCTGCTGATCAAGAAGGTTCCGGCGCTGATCGGCAATGTGCTCGACGGCCGGATCGCCCAGATCAAAGAGCAGCTGGCGGAAGCGGCAAAGCTGCGCGCCGAAGCTGATGCCCTGAAGGCAGAATATGAAGCGAAGCTGGCCAATGCGGCCGGTGAAGCTGATGCGATGCGCAAGTCGGCTGAAAGCGAAGCGGCGACGCTGCTCGAAGATGCCAAGACCAATGCGGTAGCCCTGGTCGCTCGGCGTCAGAAGATGGCCGAGGACAAGATCGGTGCGGCGGAGCGTGCCGCCATTGCAGGCATTCGTACAAAGGCTGTCAATGCCGCTACGAGCGCGGCTGCGACGCTGATCGCGCAAAATCACGACGCTGGTGCGGATCGCCAGTTGGTGGACAGCGCCATCAGGGGTCTTGGCCCCAGCGTCTGAAGTCAGCTTATCTTGTTTGAAAAGGGCCGGTACAGATCGCTGCACCGGCCTTTTTCCTTGTCCGGCAAAGATTGGTCTGCCGGTCTGCGCCTGATCTAGCAGACGCCGACCGGCATGAGCGTCACTCCGCAAGCGTCGCGTTGTCGATAACGAACCGATATTTGACGTCGCGTCGTTGCATGCGGTCGTAGGCGGACTCGATGTCACGCGCCGAGACCATCTCAATGTCTGCGACAATGCCTTTGTCCGCGCAGAAATCGAGCATTTCCTGCGTCTCTGCGATGCCGCCGATCAATGACCCGGCGATCGACTTACGGCCGAAGATCAGCATCCCAATGTTGGGCGAGGGGTGCGGATGTTCGGGCACGCCAACCAGCGTCATCGTCCCCTCACGCTTGAGGAGCGCCATGAACTGGTCAAGATTGTGGCTGGCTGCAACGGTATTCAGGATGAAATCAAAGCTGCCCGTGTGAGCTGCCATTTCGTCAGGGTTGCGCGACACGACCACTTCCTGCGCGCCAAGGTCCAGCGCATCCTGCCGCTTGGATTCAGATGTGGTGAAGGCAACAACATGCGCGCCCATCGCGTGGGCCAACTTGACGCCCATATGGCCGAGGCCGCCGATGCCTACGATGCCCACCTTCTTGCCGGGGCCAACGTGCCAATGCCGCAGGGGGGAATAGGTGGTGATGCCCGCGCATAGCAGCGGCGCGACTGCGGCGAGCTGATCGACGGGGTGACGGATCTTCAGGACGAATTTGTCCTTGACCACGATGTCTTGCGAATAGCCGCCAAGCGTGTGGCCGGGCGGGTCCTGCGTGGCGCCATTATAGGTGCCGACGAAACCAGTCTCGCAATATTGCTCCAGTCCTTCCTCGCAGGATGCGCAATGCTGGCAGCTGTCCACCATGCAACCGACGCCCACGGTGTCACCCGGTTTGAAGCCGGTCACATGTTCGCCGACGGCCGTCACATGGCCGACAATCTCATGCCCCGGAACACAAGGGTAGAGGGTGCCGGCCCATTCCGAGCGAACCTGATGCAGATCGGAATGACAAATGCCGCAATAGGCGATGGCGATCTGAACATCATGGGGGCCGACCGCCCTGCGTTCGATGTCGATCGGCTCTACCGGCTTGTCAGCGGCATAGGCGCCGTAGGCTCTTGTGACCATGTTCATGACTTTCTGCTGATCCGCGCGGCTCATCTTCGTCAATGACCGCGAGGGGGATGGAAGTGGCGAAGGCTAGGTGGGAAATCCCCTGCCTGATTCAATGCCCGCACGGCTAATTGGGCGGCCTCAGCCATTGCGCTTGGCTCGGCCCCCGCTATCTCTGCAACCATGTCGCATCCCCAATCTCCCGACCGTTTTCATGAGGACAAGGCCAGCTTCACCGTCCGGGGCGCAGGGACGCCGGATATCGAGGCGGGCGTGGACGCGATCCGCACGACGCTGAAGACTTTGCCGACGAGGCCCGGCGTTTACCGGATGCAGGATGCGCGCGGCGACGTGCTCTACGTGGGCAAGGCACGGGCGCTGCGTAACCGGGTGGCGAATTACACGCAGGTCGACCGGCTGCCCAAAAGGTTGCAGCGGATGGTGGCGCAGACCCGGTCTATGACGATCGTGACCACCAACAGCGAGGCTGAGGCGCTGCTGCTGGAGGCGCAACTGATCAAGCGGTTTCGCCCGCCCTATAATGTGCTGTTGCGCGACGATAAGAGCTTCCCCTTCATCCTGTTGCGGGAAGATCATTCTTTCCCCCGGGTTCAGAAGCATAGGGGCGCCCGGAAATATAAGGGCCGCTACTATGGGCCCTTCGCCAGCGCCGGATCGGTGACGCGGACGATCAATGCACTGCAGAAGCTGTTCCTGCTGCGAAGCTGTACCGACAGTTTCTTCGCGAACCGGTCGCGGCCGTGCCTGCTTTTCCAGATCAAGCGCTGTTCCGCGCCTTGCGTCCAGCGGATCGACGAGGGCGGCTATGCCGAGCTGGTCAAGGACGCGCAGGATTTCCTGGGAGGGAAATCCACGGCCGTTCAGAAGAAGCTGGGCGAGGCGATGCAAGCCGCGTCCGAGGCGATGGATTTCGAGCAGGCTGCGGTGCTGCGCGATCGGTTGAAGGCGCTGACCTTCATCCAGGGCAGTCAGGCGATCAACGCCGAAGGATTGGGCGACGCCGACATCTTTGCGCTGGCGACAAAGGGCGGAGCGATGTGCATCCAGGCCTTCTTCATCCGCGGCGGGCAGAATTGGGGGCATCGCAGCTTCTTTCCGGTCCACACGGCTGAGGTGGCAGAGGACGAAGTGCTGGCGAGCTTCATGGCGCAATTTTATGAGGAAGTGCCACCGCCCCGTCTGATCCTGTCCGACCGCACCCCGATGGAATGTGAACTGATCGCGCAGGCGTTAGGCGAGCGGGCGGGAGCGAAGGTTCGCATCGAAGTGCCGCAGCGGGGCACGCGGACACGACTGATCCGGCAGGCGCAGCGCAATGCCGTCGAGGCGCTGGACAGGCGTCTCGCCGAGACGACGACGCAGGCCAAGGTGCTGGAGGAGATGGTCGAGACTTTTGGGTTGGACGGCGTGCCTGACCGGATCGAGATCTATGACAACAGCCATATCCAAGGCAGCCATGCGCTGGGCGCGATGGTGGTGGCTGGGCCTGAAGGGTTCCGGAAGAACGCCTATCGCAAGTTCAACATGAAGAATCCCGAAACATCGAACGACGATTTCGCGATGATGCGGGAGATGTTCGAGCGGCGCTTTGGCCGGGCGGCGCGGGAAGATCCGGATCGCGACAGCGGCGAGTGGCCTGACCTGGTGCTGATTGACGGCGGCAAGGGACAATTGTCGTCGGCGCGCGCGATCCTGGAGGATCTGGGGATCGAGGATGTGTGCATGATCGGCATCGCGAAGGGGCCGCATCATGGGCGCGAGGGGCGGGAAATATTCCATATGCCCGATGGGCGGGAGATCAGCTTCCCGATCAATCATCCGGTGCTGTTCTATCTGCAGCGATTGCGGGACGAGGCGCACCGCTTCGCGATTGGGGCGCATCGGCAGAAGCGGAGCAAGGCGATTTCGACCAGTTCGCTGGACGAGGTGCCGGGGATCGGGCCGTCGCGAAAGAAAGCGCTGCTGATGCATTTTGGAACGGCGAAGGCGGTGAAGAGCGCGGCGCTGGAGGATTTGCTCAAAGCGCCCGGTGTTTCGAAGGCGGTGGCGCAGCAGGTTTATGATTATTTTCATGGATGAAGTAGCGGGAAAAACGCCATTCCACTGATTTCGTTTCGGAATGGTAACGAATGTGGGCGGGGTATGTGGCTGATTCTGCCGTGATTTTTCCTGCTGCCCTTGATTTGCCGGTGCGGTCCTGCAATGGTCCTGCCAGACGCTGAAAATCAAGGCGCATGGTGAGGAGAAGGGGTCGTGCAAAAGCTCGCAGATTGTTTGTTGTCGTGGATATATTTCAGCGGCATGCCCCATCAATGTTAGTTGATGATTATCCTCTATAGATAATTTCATCCTCGTTCGCTTTTCAGATACTCTGTGAAGAGAATGAATACTTATCCAATGGCATATATCCTATAATATAACTGCCAGAGGGCGGAGTTGTGACGGCATGACCAGTGGACATGCGCAGTTGTGGCAGGCTTTGAAGGGGCGACGCTGGTTCGGCCTGTCCGCACTGCGTCCATGGCGCATGCTGGACGTAACCCGGCTGGTGCTCGCCAGCGTCTACAGCTTTGTAAGCTTTGCCTTCGCTTCGCCCCGGTCATGGGCCGAGGCGGCGGAGAATGCCATCATCTTTGCCATGCTGCTGCTGGCGGTAGGGGCGTTGACCCTGTCGGCGCGGTCGTGGGTCACGGAATTGCGGATCCGCAGGCCGGTAGTTTGCCTGGACGCACTGCTGTTCCTGTCGTTGTTGGTGGTGACGAACGCATCGAACAGCCCCTATTTTTCCGGCAGCCTGTTCGTGGCGGTCGAGATCGCGCTGATCGTGCGCCGCCGTTTCCACCTGCTCGTCGGCGCCTTCGCCACCATAACGGCGTTGCTGACCGTCTGGATGGATGACCTTGTCGAGGTGCCATCGGAACCGGACCCGGAGCGCGTAGCCTTGCGCGTGCTTTACCTGGCAGTCGTGATCGCGGTGACGGGCATGCTGCTTGGCCCGCGCCGTGAAAAATTGCTGCAGGAGGAAAAGGCGCGGCGGTTGACCGAAAGCAGCATGCCGCTGGCGAAGGGCAGCTCTGAACCCTTTCTGCTGCAGGCGCTGAAGATCGCGACGGGCGGGGAAAATGGCGCAGTGCTGTTCCGCACGGCGAGCACGGAGGCATATCGCTTTGCATCGAGCCATGTCGGCGACAAGATGCCCGAAGGCAGCAACGGATTGCTGGCGGTTGAGACGGGCTGGCATGACTGCCGCCGGGGCGCTTCGATCAGCCTGTCGCCGGACGGGGTAAGCCAGATGTCCCCCCTGACGCCGGGAGGGCGTGCCTGGGCGGCCTTGCTCGACGCGGAGACCCTGATGACGCTCCGCGTATCCTTGGGGACGTTCGACGCGGTTGGCGCGGTTCAGCTGGATGATCCCACGCATGAGGATGCAGCGGCGATCGCACAGCGCATATTCGAAAGCGCGTGCGAGGAGATGATGGTCCGCAACAGCCTGGACCTTGCCCATGTCATTGCGGGCGCGCGAGAGCGCGAACGGTTGCAGCGGGAGTTGCATGACAGTGTGTTGCAGGCGCTGGCGAGCATTCGCTACCAGGTTGCGCCGGTGCTGAATGGCACGATCGAGAACCCCTTTCCCATCCTGGCCAATGTCGATCGGATCGCGAAGGACCAGATCGGCACTCTCCGCTGGATCATCAACCCGGTCGAGGAGGATGAGGATTTCGCCTATCTGCCCGAGATGTTGTCGATGGTGGTGCGGTCGCTGGGCGATCAATGGGGCATCCGATGTGAGCTGCGCGTCGAGGATGGGAATTGCGCGACGACGGCCATGATCGGGCGCGAGTTGAGCTTTGCGGTACGTGAGATCGTCGCGAACGCGGTGCGTCACGCGGGAGCGCATTCGGTGGAATTTTCGCTGCAACCGGCGGGCAATCGGATTGCCTTGCACGTGACGGACGATGGCGTGCCTAACCTGGCGAGATTGGGATCGACGGGGGCGGTGCAATCGCGGTCGTTGATGCGGCGTGTGCAGGCGCTGGGTGGGGAGGTCTATTTGCGGAATATCGGCGGGCGCACGATGATCCAGATTACCGTGCCGCGGAAGTGAACATGCGGGGGCCGCATTCGTGGGCTGGGGTCATGCGCCTTTCTTCGATCATTCCCCATCGTGATAGGGTGATTGAGGGAGACTTTCGCCGGACGCGGCGTTTTACCGGGGATTAACCAGTATGATCGATAGGTGGCGCTTCCGATATTGCGGAGTGTGGAGGCCCGGTTTCCATGGTGCGATTGGTTCAGGATCACCTCTACCGTAGAAGCGTGGCGCTGGTGCTGTCATTGCAACTCAATTTGCAGCGCATTGTCGCCGCCTGGGTCCTGATCGCTGCCTTTGCCTGCGGTCTACGGCTGGCGTTTCCCGCAACACCTTATGCCAGCGCTCCCTGGGCAAGCGGAGTGGGGCTGATGCCCTATCTGCTCGTCATCGGCGCGCCTGTGGGGACGTTGTTGCTGGGGTTGAAGCTGTTCCCGGCGGGGCGACTGCATGCGCAGCCCAGCCTGCGGCTGGCGCAGTTGGGGCGGTGGCGCAAGGTCGATTGCCTGAAGGCGCGCGAAATGTCGCAGTTCGGGCTTTACGGCGTGATGGCGTCGCTGTTGCTGGGTATCGCGCTTAATGTGCCGGTGCGGACGTTGGAGTTTTTGAGCGCGGTGCCTGCATTGGGCAGCTATGCGCCGGGCTGGTTCGTCGGCCTGTATGCGGTGATGCTGGCGGACGTGGTGGCCCTGTCATGCCTATACATGTTCGCCTTTGCCATGGCGTTGCGCGTGGTGCCGCTGTTCCCCCGTTTTCTGGTGATGGTGTGGGGCGTGGACCTGATGGCGCAGTTGGGCATTGCGCAACTGGTGGCGCGCATCGGGGATGTGCCTGATGCCGTGCAGGTGGCGTTGGCCGATCTGTTGAACGGCAATGTGAAGAAGGTTCTCATCAGCGCAGCGCTCTGGTTGCCTTACCTGTTGCTGTCGGAGCGGGTGAACATCACTTTTCGCAACAGGGTAAGCGCCTGAGCAGATTGAGCTAGGCCGGGCTGATCCTACAGCGGCAGGCTGACCGGCCACCGTTGGACTACAAAAAACTGCAGAGTGATTCGCGTGTTGGAGCGCGTCCGATTGTTGCTGATTCGCGCCGAGGCGTGACCCGCTGCCTTTACATCAGAGCATTTCCGCGACTGCGACGAGGTGGACGGATCGGCATCATTCGGAAGCGTTTTAACGTGAATTAAATACCAAAGCCGAATGAGGTATGGGAGATATATATCGTTAATTATGCACGATAGCTGATCGTAATATTATCGCCATGTATCAATAAAGTCTCTATTTACATGGTCAGTTTCGTTGTTGTCTATCAACGAACGAATAGAAGTCATGGATTATTTTCAAGTATATATGAAATTCTCCAATGGTATATAACCAAGGATATATAAGGTAATACTGCATTTTTACTTGGAGCATGCCGCAAGGAAAACAGAATTGGTTAATAAAAAATCTCCCTAACTAGCTGATAAATAAAGAATATTTTTACCATGTTGACTTGCCCCTTCATTGGTTCATTTTGAGGTCAAGTTCTACGGGAACTGCCCAACTGCCTGGCGAGTGGGAGAACCAACGCTAGGGTCGCCAGGTGGCAAAGGCCCCTCCGCAGAACTGTGCAAGAGCAGCCGAAATGCTTTCGGCGCAGTAGGGGGTGAAAGAGACATGACTTTTTTCAAAACACTCTGGTGCGACCAGAGCGGCGCTTCGGCGGCCGAATATGCGTTGATCCTAGCAATTGTGGGCTCAGGCATCGCAATCGCTTCGTACACTCTGGGAACTTCCATCAGTAATGCGATGAATAGAGCGTCAAATTGCATTACGACTGGGAATGGCAGCAACTGTTAACAACATCAAATCGTAGGGGCTTAACATGACTTTCTTCAAAAAACTCATTATCGATGAAAGTGGCGCTTCAGCCGCGGAGTACGCTCTCATCCTCGCTATTGTAGGATCGGGTATCGCGGTTGCCGCTTACACTCTCGGTACGTCAATCAGTGGCGCAATGAATAAAGCTGGCAACTGTATCACCCGGACTCCGACTAATACGGCTTGCTAATAGATTTCGGTTTAAGTCGGCCGGCCTCGCCGGCCGACTGTTACTAAATATTCAACTCCGGGGGGAGCAGTCGTGGGGCAGCGCAGATCTCTCATCATTCTTGGCTTCGCGATCTTGCTGGGCTTGGCGGCGGTATTCGTCGCCAATAGCTATTTGAGCAAGGCCGAGCAGGCGCAGACTACTCCGCAGGGGGGGATGGCGAAGGTCGTCGTCGCCTCCATGCCGCTGGCTTTTGGCACGGCGGTGACGCCGGAAAAAATCCGCGTGGTCGATTGGCCTGCGGCTTCCTTGCCGCCGGGCGCTTTTCGCGATCCGATCCAGCTCACCTCCCTTGGCAAGCAGCGCGTGGTGCTGCGCCAGATCGAGCCGGGCGAGCCGATCCTGACGTCCAAGCTGTCCGCAGAAGGAGGCCGCGCCACCATGTCCGGTGTGCTGCGGCCTGAAATGCGTGCGGTCGCGGTTCGCGTGAGCGACGTGGCGGCGGCTGGCGGCTTTGTGCTGCCGGGTGATACGGTCGATGTTTTCGTGACCCGGACCGCACAGGAAGCGATGGGCGGCGCGAGCCAGCAGATCACCGACGTGCTGTTGCAGAATATCCGTGTGATCGCGATCGACCAGAATGCCAATGACAGCTCGAAAGACCCGGCGATCGGCAAGACCGCGACGCTCGAGGTCAATCAGGTCGATGCGCAGAAGCTGGTCCTGGGCCAGCAGGTCGGCCAGCTGACGCTGGTGCTGCGCAATGTGACGGATCAGCCGAACGCCGCCGTGCAGACGGTGGGGATCGAGGATCTGCGCGACGGCGCTTATGTCGGAGGTTTCGCAGGGCCGCGTGCCCGGATCGCGGAGGCTGGCTTTGGCCCAGCTCCGATGCCGATGATGCGTGCGCCACGGCGCAGCGTCCCGAAAAATATCTCCGCTCTGCCCGCGACCGCATCGGTTGAGATCGTGCGCGGCACGACCGGCACCAGCTATGAGGTGAAGCGCTATGGTTCACGCTAGGTCCTTGTCCATGCTGGCGCTGGGGACGGCGCTGGCCATCGGCGGAGCGGCGTCCGCTCCGGCCCAGATCGCTTCGCTGACCGCCAGCAATGTGGATCATGCGGGTCAGCTGGACGTGCCGCTCAACAAGAGCCAGGTGCTGACGGTCGATCGGCCATTCTCCAAGGCGCTGGTCGGTAATCAGGAGGTCGCCGACATCCTGCCGATGACCAACCGCTCGCTCTATGTGCTGGGCAAGAAGGTGGGGACGACGAGCCTTACCCTCTATGACAGCCGCAACATGCTGATCGCGGTCGTCGATGTCGCGGTGGGTCCGGATGTCGTGACGTTGAAGCGGCAGTTGGCGGAGCTGATCCCTGGCGAGCAGATCGGGGCGCGCATCTCCAACGATGCGGTGGTGCTGACGGGGACGGTGTCGAGTGCTTCGGCGGTGGACCGCGCGGTGCAGATCGCCCGGACCTATGCGGGCGGCGACGAGAAGGTCGTCAACATGCTGTCGGTCGGTGCTTCGCAGCAAGTGATGCTGGAGGTCCGCTTTTCGGAGGTGAACCGGTCGGCGGCGAAGGATATCGGGCTGAACCACAGCTTTGTCGGCAACCGGACGGCGGGCAGCATCGGCGACCTGTCGGCCAGCTCGATCGTTCCGACGAACAACGGGCGGACGCCGACGATCAAGCTGGATGGCCTGTCCGATGCCTTTGGCGTGGGGACTTGGGCGTACAAGATCGGTAGCCTCAACATCTTCTCGGCGCTGGACGCGCTGGAGCGCAAGGGGCTGGTGAAGACGCTGGCCGAACCGACGCTGGTGGCGCTTTCCGGCGAGACGGCATCGTTCCTGGCGGGCGGCGAGTTCCCGATCCCGGTCGTGCAGAATGGCGGCGGCGGGGGAGGCAACGGCAATAATGGCATCACTGTCGAGTTCAAGCCGTTCGGCGTCAGCCTGGGCTTCACGCCCACGGTGCTGAGCGATGGGATCATCAACCTGGTGGTCGAGCCGGAGGTGAGTTCGATTGATCCTTCGGCATCGGTGACGATCAATGGATTGGTGGTGCCGGGATTGCTGACGCGGCGGGCGAAGACGGTCGTGGAGCTGCGCGATGGGCAATCCTTTGCGATCGCAGGGCTGCTGCGCAACGACTTCCAGGATACCGTGCGGCAACTGCCGGTGCTGGGATCGATCCCGATCATCGGGGCGCTGTTCCGCTCGACGGGGTTCCAGAAGCAGCAGACCGAGCTGGTCATGATCGTGACGCCGCGGCTGGTTAAGCCAATGCGGGCGGAGGATGTGAGCCTGCCGACCGACCGGGTGGGCAATCCGCACGAGCTGGACCTGTTCCTGATGGGGCGGACGGACAAGGCGGTGGGGATCAATCCGCTCAATCCTGACGCGATGCCTCCAGAGAAGCGGTCGGCGCCTGCGGCTCCTGCTGCTCCGGCGGCGGCTGCACCGGCTCCGGCTGGTGCGGCGCAGAGTGGGTATGAGCTATGAGGGAGAGGGAGACCATGGGCCGACTGACCGTAGTGGCGATGCTGGTGCTTCCGGCTGTGGCGGGATGCACCGCCAACGACCCGACCTTTGGCGGGGCGGTGCGCAGCAACTATGCCCAGCAGGTGATCAACCCCGAGCCGCGCTATGAGGGCGTTCTTGTCGAAGGCGGCGAGGGTACCCGCAGCGCGGCGGCGGTGGAACGCTACCGCACCGACAAGGTGAAGAAGCCGGCGACCATCAGTACGACGTCCGGCACGGGTGGTGGCTCCGGTGGCGGCTCAGGCGGCCGGTAAGGGGGAGGCTTCATCCATGTCTGCCCGTCGGAACAGCCTGCTAAGGTCAACCAGCGGTGCGGTGGCACCGACGGTAGCCCTGTCGCTGTTTGGGTTGATCGCGGCGGGTGGTATCGCGTTTGATTATGCGCGGATGGCGGGGCTGGATACGGAGTTGCAAACGGCGGCCGATCAGGCTGCGCTCGCGGCGGCAACGCAATTGGATGGGAAGGCCAATGCCGTTTCGCGGGCCACTAGCGCTGCGCAGAATATGATCCTGAACAAGACGCGCTTTGCCAATGATGGCAATGCGAGCGGGATGAGCATCACTGTCCCCACGCTGACATTTTATGAAAGCTACAATTCGTCCACGGATGTGCCGGGCACGGTGACAACCGACGACACAAAAGCAAAATTCGTCCAGGTCGCTGTTGGCTCGCGTGAGGCAGTATACGCGCTGACCCCCATTGTGAGGGCGTTCAGGTCCGGCAATCTCGGAGCTCAAGCAGTTGCCGGAATGGGCAGTGCAATTTGCAAAGTGCCGCCGGTGATGATCTGTAATCCTGCGGAGACGGGAGGGGGAGCGTTTCCAACTGCTGCGGATAATGGAAAAGGCCTGCTGCTGGAGGCTGGCGGTGGCACAACCTGGACACCAGGCAATTACGGCTATCTGGATTTTGGTAGCGGCGCGAGTTCTTTGGAACAGGCGCTAGGCGCAAACAGCGATATCGAAAATTGCCTGAGCAGCGACAGCATAGCGACCAAGCCTGGCAATACGGCGTCCGTACCAGACGCGATCAATACGCGCTTTGACATCTACGGGAACGGCCTGACGAATTATTGCAGTGCTTCCACTGGGAATTGCAGTCCTGCCCTCAACGTTCGCAAGGACGTCATCCATGTTCCCTTTTCGACGGGAACGGGCAACGGGAACGGCAATGGAGGAAGCAACGGCAATGCCGGCGGGAACGGTAATGGAAACGGCAGCGGCGGTAGCAATGGCGGTGGCGGTGGCGGTGGGCCCAATTGTGGCTTCGCCAATGGCACCGACCCTTGGGTGCTACCATCCGTCCAATATTTGCCTTCAGCCAGTACCAGAGCGCAGGTTGGAAGCTCTCCCGACAATATGGGCTTCCCCCGCGACATCTGTCATGCGGTGAGCAGCACGGGAGACTGTACCAGCTATAATGGAGGACAGGCAGCCCGCTTCGGTGACGGCAACTGGGCGCGCGACTTGTATTTTCAGGTGAATCACCCGGGATCATTGAGCGCCGCCCAGGCGTGGACTGGACGAACCAATAGCACGCGGCTGACGAGGTATGACGTTTACCGTTGGGAGCTTGCAACGGCAGGCATGCTGGACTCGCGATCCATCGCATCAGGCAGCTATTATTCTTATGGCTCGCCACAATGCGCTGCGGGTGTGGGTGAATCCACGACGCAGAAAGATCGGCGCGTCATTACCGCGGCAGTTGTCGACTGTGTTGCGGGAGGGGTCAAGGGGTCCACGGCGATAAAGGTAAAGAGCTGGATCGACCTGTTTCTTATCGAACCTTCGCTCGCCCGTACCCGTACCAGTGCCGACCAGATCTATGTCGAGATCATCGGTCCTGCGACGAAACCTGGTGGTGGCAACGCGTTCCAATATTACTCCCGCAACAAGCCATATTTGATCAAATGAGACAGCTTTTCACCCGGATCCGGACAGAGCAGGCTGGAGCCGCAGCGGCTGAAATGGCGCTTGTGGCACCGATGTTGATCACCTTGATGTTCGGATCGTTCGAACTGGGCAATTATTTCCTGAGCGAACATGCTCTGGCGAAGGCGGTACGTGACGGTGCGCGCTATGCCACAAGAATTCCCATCACCAACTATAGCTGTCCCAGCGGGTCGGCGAGCGGCAGCATCACTGGTGGTGAAACCGAAATCAAGAACGTCACGCGGACGGGCAGTATCGACGCGAGCGCCTCCCCGCGCCTGTCCTACTGGACAAGCAATACCAATACAGTCTTCGTGACGGTGAAGTGCGTTTCTCCAAGCACCTATACCGGCATTTATTCCGGCGGCATGCCAGGCGATATTCCGGTCGTTACTGTTCGAGCTGCGGTAAATTATCCGTCACTATTTGCCCGCGTAGGCCTGGCCAATACGTCTCTTAGCCTGAACGCGGAATCGGAAGCGGCCGTGGTGGGAATATGAGGAAGCTCGCACAACTTCTAAAAGATGAGCGGGCAAGCTCTGCAGCCGAGTTCGCATTGGTGCTGCCGCTGTTGTTGATATTTCTGCTGGGCATCGTCGACGTAGGCCGTTTGATGTGGACCTGGAACCAGGCAGAAAAGGCGACGCAAATGGGTGTGCGTTATGCAGTCGTGACAACACCGGTGTCATCTGGACTTCAGAGTTATAATTTTGTGACGAACGGTGGTGTGTTACCCGGCGAAGTTGTGCCAGCATCCGTGTTCGGCAGCATAACATGTACATCTGCAGATTGTAACGCATGCACCGGCAGCGCTTGTACGCAAAATGGGTTCAAGGCAACTGACAGCACAGCATTTTCGGCGCTGGTGAACTATATGAAGTATTTCTACCCAGGCATTGCGGACAATGCGAAGGTAAAGGTGACCTATGCCAATTCAGGCCTAGGTTATGCTGGCGATCCCAATAGTCTGGCGGTGGCGCCCATAGTCACTGTCAGTCTGCAGAATGTAACATTCACTCCAACGGCATTTGTGCTTTTCAAACAGGCGATTACGCTGCCGCCATTCCAGTCCTCCCTGACTTTTGAAGACGGCCAGGGCTCGCAGTCAAATTGAGGAACAAGATCTTGGGCATCGTGAACACAACGGAAGCGGCCGAGAGTTGGACCCTCAATGTGGGGGATGAGGGGATTTATCTGATCCTTTCGGAGCAGGAGGTAGCGGCTTCCGACATTCTTGGGGATCGGCTGGGCGGGCAGTCGTTGACGCTCTCCATGCTTCCTGCCGGGGCGCCTTTGCCGCAGCAGTTGGTTGCGGAGGCGAAGGCTGTCATCCTGGAGGTGCAGCCGGATGACGACGCGTCCATGCGGCGGTTGTCGGCTTTGCGGGCGGCTAATCCGGCTTTGCTGGTGGTGGCGGCGGTGCGTAATGCGGAGATACCGCTGGTGCGCGCGTTGTTGCGGAGTGGGATCAATGATGTGGTGGCGTTGCCGCTGCAGGCGAGTGAATTGTCGGCGACGATCGATCATCTTCGGACGGAGATCACCGCCAAGGTCGGGCGCGAGGTCAAGACTGGCGCGCTGGTTTCGATCATCAAGAGCGTCGGCGGCGTGGGCGCAACGACTATTGCGACGCAGGCGGCGAGCTTGCATGCGCGGACCGCGGGCCAAGCGGGCGAGCGGGTCTGCCTGTTCGATTTTGACGTTCAGTTCGGCAATGCCGGGACTTTCCTGAATATTACGTCGCCGCTGACCCTGGCGGACCTGTTGCAGGGTGGGAACCGGGTTGATGCTGAACTGCTAGGCTCCGTTACAGTGAAGACGCCCACCGGGTTGCGTGTCGTTACCGCGCCGACGGAGATTATGCCGTTGGAGGCGATCAACGCGGATCAGGTGTTTCGCGTGGTCGAACTGGCGCAGCGGAACTTCGACACAGTCTATCTCGACCTGCCGGGCAACTGGACCAATTGGTCGATGTCGCTGGTGGCGCGGTCTGAGGTTATCTTCCTCGTGTGCGAACTGACCATCGCAAGCCTGCGCCAGGCGCGGCGGCAGATCGCTTTGCTGCGCGACCAGGATATCGATCCGGCGCGCATTCATGTGATCGCCAACCGGGTGGAAAAAAAGCTGTTCCGCGCGATCGGGCTGGAGGATGCGGCGGCGGCGCTGGACCATCCTGTGACCTTGAGCATCGCGAATGATTTCCCGCTGGTCAGCTCTGCGCTGGATCAGGGCCTGCTCATCCAGGAATTGAAGGCGCGTAGCCGCATCTGCAAGGACATGGCGGACATCGTCGATTGCACGGTGCAGGCGGTCGAGGCGCGGCGGGCGGCGGAGAAGGGCTGATGTGGCAGATCCGAAAAGGGGACAGCCGGTTTGAGGCGCGGGACGAGGTCGGGCCGACCGATACCGAGCTGGTCCATTGGGAAGAGGACCGGCATACGGAGCTGAAGGTCGCGCTGCACCAGAAGCTGATCGACCTGATCAACCTGTCGGCGCTGGAGAATATGTCGCGCGCGCAGGTCGAGGCGGAAGTGGGCGAGATCGTCCATGAGCAGTTGGCGTTGCAGAAGCATGCGCTCAATCTGGAAGAGCGCAAGCGGCTGGTGTCCGACATATTGGACGAGTTGCTGGGGCTGGGGCCACTCGAGCCGTTGTTGAAGGACCAGAGCGTCACCGATATTTTGGTGAACGGGCACAAGATCGTCTTTGTCGAGCGCGGCGGGCGGTTGGTGGAGACGGCGACGCGCTTCAAGGATGAGAAGCATCTGCTGCGCATCATCCAGAAGATCGTGGCTGCTGTGGGGCGGCGCGTGGACGAGGCTTCGCCCTTTGTCGATGCGCGTCTGGCCGATGGTTCGCGCGTTAATGCGGTGGTGCCGCCGCTGGCGGTCGATGGATCGCTGCTGTCCATTCGTAAGTTCGCCAAGGTGCCGATCAGCATGGCGCGGCTTTCGGAGCTGGGCAGCGTGCCCGCGCCGATGGCGCAGGTGCTTTCGGCTGTGGTGGCGTCCCGGCGGAACGTGCTGATTTCCGGGGGTACGGGTTCGGGCAAGACGACGCTGCTCAACGCGATGTCGGCGAGCATCGATGAGGCCGAGCGGATCGTGACGATCGAGGATTCGGCCGAGCTTCAGTTGCAGCAGCGCCATGTGGTGCGGCTGGAGACGCGGCCGCCGAATATCGAGGGGCGGGGCGAGGTTACACAGCGCGATCTGGTGAAGAATGCGCTGCGTATGCGGCCTGATCGGATCATCGTGGGCGAAGTGCGCGCCGGGGAGGCGTTCGATATGCTCCAGGCGATGAATACCGGGCATGACGGGTCGATGACGACGGTCCACGCCAATACGCCGCGCGATGCGCTGTCGCGTGTCGAGCAGATGATCGGCATGAGCGGCATCGACATTTCGCCGCGGTCGGCGCGGGCGCAGATTGCTTCGGCTTTGAACGTCATCGTGCAGGTGGGGCGTCTGTCGGATGGGCGGCGGCGGCTGCTCAGCATTTCGGAGATCACCGGGATGGAGGGAGAGGTCATCACCATGCAGGAAATCTTCCGCTTCAAGATGACTGGCCGGGACGAGAACGACATGGTGCGCGGTCATTTCGAGGCGACCGGTATCCGGCCTAAATTCATGGGCGAACTAGCGGATCGGGGCATCCATCTGCCCGCCGACCTCTTCCGTCCCGATGCGGTGGTGCAATGATCAATCCGCTTTACATCCGTGCTTTCGTGCTGGTGCTGCTGTTCGCGGCGGTGATCCTGACGATCGAGGGCGTTCATGGCTGGTTCCGGGCACGCGCTGGCAAGGAGCGGGTGGTCAACAAGCGGCTGAAGATGATCGCGCAGGGATTTGAGCGCAGCACCGTGTTGTCGAAGCTGCGGCGCAATGACGACAGCCTGAACTTCAATCATGACAGCGTCTTTGGGCGTATCGCGCTGGGCGTCGTGCGGTCGCTGCATGGCGCGGGGCTGAGCGTGCCTGCGCGCGTCGTGCTGACCTTCATGGGCATAGGCACGGGCGTGCTGTTCCTGATCGTGGTTATCGGCGCGCTGGTCGCGGGATATGGCATGACGGCGGGGATGATCGTGATGGCGGGGGCTTTCGCCCTGTCGCTGGGCGTATTGCTGCCGGTCATGGTGCTCAGCCGAATGAGCCAGCGTCGGCGCAAGAAGATGGAGGAGCAGTTTCCGGTTGCGCTCGATACGTTCGTGCGGGGCTTGCGCGCGGGGCACCCGATTGCGGCGGCGCTGGACCTGCTGACTAAGGAGATGAAGGACCCGATCGGCAGCGAATTCGGCATCGTCGTCGATGAGGTGACCTATGGGTCCGACCTGCGTGATGCTTTGCAGCGCATGGCCGAACGGTGGGACATGAATGAGATGCACATGTTCGTGACGTCGCTGTCGGTGCAGGCGGAGACGGGTGGCAATTTGGCCGAAATATTGGAGAATCTGTCGCTGGTCATACGCGAGCGGGCGAGCCTGTTCATGAAGGTGCGCGCGTTGAGTTCCGAAGGACGGATGACGGCGGTCATGCTGACGGCATTGCCGATCCTGGCGTTCGTCGCGCTGTTCCTGCTCAACCCTGCTTTTTACCTGGATATTGCGCAGGACCCGATGTTCATCTTCGGTTTTTCGGGGCTCATCATCCTCTACATCGTCGGCTTCGTCACGATACGCCGCATGGTTGACCTGAAAGTGTGATCTGATGCTGGACTTCGCCCTTATCTCGCAGCTTCGGCCGCTGTTGCTGGTCCTGCTGTTCGTCGCGATAGTGGCGATCGTCTATGGCGTGACGGAGGCGGTCGCGCGCACGTCGCGGGTGCGCAGCAGGCTCGACATCGTGAGCGACGCGGGCAGCGCGGTGCAAGGTGGCGGGCAGTCGCTGCGCAACGAGCGCAACAATAGCGAATGGAAGAAGCTGGTCGATCGCATCGAGAAGCTGGGCATTTCGCTGGCGGACACGAAGAATGACAGCTTGCGCAAGCGGCTGATCGCGGCGGGCTATCCTTCGCCTGAGGCGCCGAAGATATTCACGTTCGTTCGGCTGGTGCTGACGCTCGCGCTGCCTGCGGTGCTGGTGTTGATGTCCCTCAACAAGCCTGAGCCGCCGAGCCCGCTGAAGCTCTACTTCATGGCGATGGGGGTCGCGGTGATGGGGCTGTATCTGCCGAACCTCTTCATTTCGGCCAAGGCGGCGCGGCGGCAGGAGGCGATCGTCCATGGCTTTCCCGACGCGCTGGACCTGATGCTGGTGTGCGTCGAGGCGGGGCTGGGGCTGGAAGCGGCGATGGACCGGGTGGGACGGGAGCTTGCCATCTCGCATCCGCTGGTGTCGCAGACGCTGGGCAAGGTCGTGTTGGAATTGCGCGCGGGGCGCAGCCGGGCGGATGCGCTGCGGCGGATGGCGGATGATGTCGATGTGGACGAAATCCGCTCCTTTGCGACGCTGCTGATCCAGTCGGACCAGCTGGGGTCGAGCGTGGGGCAGACGCTGCGCATCTACGCGGCGGAGATGCGCGAGAAGCGGCGGATGCGGGCAGAGGAGAAGGCGCATCGCTTGCCGGTGCTGCTGTCGGTGCCGCTGGTCGCATGCATGCTGCCGGTGATGATCGGCGTGCTGATGCTGCCCGCGGTGGTGCGCGTGGTGCGGGACATCCTGCCGGTGATGACGCGGTAGCGGGAATGAGGGGGGAAGCATGATGAGACGGATAGTAGCAATCGCGCTCATCTTCGCGAGCGGGGCATGCAGTTCGGGTAACCGGGACTTGGCGATCCGGCCGGTGAACGCAGACGCTGTGGCGATGGCAACGGCGAAAGAGGCATTGGCGCGCGGCCAATTGCTGTTTTCGCGCGGTGAGCATGCGCTGGCGCTCGACGCGTTCCGGCGGGCGATGCGACAGGACGCGAGCGATGCCAATGCGCTGAACGGCGTGGCGATCAGCTATGCGGCGATGGGCCGGCATGACCTGGCGCGGCAATATTTTGAACTGGCGCTTGCCCGCGCGCCATTGGACGAGCGGGTGCATCGCAACTTCGCGCGGAGCCTGATGGCGCAGGGGTTGCGCGATGACGCCAATGCGCTGCTGGCGGAGATCGGGCAGGGGACGGCGCCAGTGGGAGCGCGGCGTGTCACGCTGGCGCAATTGGCGGATGGAGGGGCGAGCCAGCCTAATGTTCAGGCGCAGACCGGCAGGCTGGAACTGGAGCGCCTTTCGATGGGCGAGGTACGGCTGCGCACCACGGGGGCGGGGGTCGTTCGGGCCATATTGCCGGGACGGCGCACGGCACAGCTCAATACCGCGATAGTCACTGTCGCCAATGCTGCTGGGGTGGAGGATGTCTCACTTGCGCGGCAGCTGAATGCGCCGATCGTCAAGGCAGCAGAGCCTTCAGCCGCCCTGCCATGCCGCGAGCGCAGCTGTCCGGCTATGGCGGGCGGGGATGAGCCCGACCGGCTGTTCGAGAAATTGTGGAAGTGGAGCGGGGGGCAGGGATGAGCCTGCTGCTGTTGTTACTGGCGGCTGCGACGTATGTGCCGGTGGCGGACGCTTCGGGAGCCGCCACGGGTTCGCTGGACCACGGCCGTTTGATCGATCAGGCGATCGACGGGGGCCGGATCATTCAGGCCGAGACAATGCTGGCACAGTGGCAGGCCGATTCTGCACCGAATGCCAAGGATGGAATCGAGATCGCAGAGGCCCGCCTGGCGCTTGCCAAAGGGCAGGATGCGGATGCCGAAACGCGGTTTGACGCACTGGCGCAGGCGGGCGTGGTGGATTGCCGGATCGATGAGGGACTGGGCATTGCGCGGCTGCGGCTTGGGCGAGCGGGGCAGGCGGCGGAGCTTCTGCGCCGCGCCGTCGATCATTGCGGCCAGAGCTGGCGGGCGTGGAATGCGCTGGGCGTTGCTTATGACGCCAGCAAATCCTGGGCCTTGAGCACGGCAGCCTATGAACGCGCGTTTCAGCTTACCGACCGACCCGTGCAGGTGCTGAACAATTATGGGCTGTCGCTGATGGCGCAGGGTGATGCGGACAAGGCAGTGGCGATATTCGACAAGGCGCGCCAGATCGCGCCCGATGACGCGCGGATCATCTCTAACGGGGATGCGGCGCTGATAAGGGCGGGAAAGGACATAGAAAGGCGCTCCGGAGACGACGCGGACAGCTGGGCCAAGCGGCTGGGCGATGCCGGGCAGGTCGCGCTGGGCATGGGTGACGCCGTGAAAGCGCGCGCCTATCTCAGCCGCGCCATGACGGAAGCGGAGAGTTATCAGCCCAAAGCGGCGGCTATCTTGGCAGCGATGGGGGCGAAGCCATGACGAAGGACCTGATCCTGTTGGCGGTGTCGCTGGTGCTGCTGGCCGCCGCGATTGAGGATATTGCGAGGCTCAGGATCTCCAACATGTTTCCGCTGCTGATCCTGGGACTGTTCGTGCCTTGGGTCGCTTTGGCGGGGTGGGAGAGCGATCTTTGGCAGAATGGGACTTTGTTCCTGGCGGTGTTTGCGGTCGGATGCCTGCTGTTCGCGATGCGATGGATGGGTGGGGGTGACGTCAAGCTGCTGGCGACCTGTGCGCTGTGGTTCGATTGGGGCGCGGCACTGCCGTGGTTTGTTTATGTGACGGTGGGCGGGGGCTTGCTGGCTCTGCTGATCATGGTTGGACGGCGGATGGTGCCCAAAGCTGTGCGCGAAGGATCGTCGCTGGCGATCTTCGCGGCGGGTGGGCCTATTCCTTATGGGGTGGCGATTGCTGCTGGGACCGTGATGGCGCTCTATATGGTTGGGCCTAATCCCAGCGGCTTGGCGCATTTGCCGGAGTTTGTGCGGGGGGTTGAAATAGGGACCGCAAAGCTCGCTTCGCTCGCGCCCACCCCTAGCCCTTCAAACGAGTCACGTGCCTCGTTTGAACGCCTGCGGGAGGGGGACAGATTTTGGACGGGCTGAGGGCGTCATTCTCCCTCTCGCCTGCAGGGGAGAGGGAGAATGAGCAAAGGTTGCTTTTCAGGCCCCTCTCCCGCCTTCGCTTTGCTCGGCACCTCGGCCAGAGGCACGTGACTCTGGTCGACCCCTAAAGGGGAGAGGGGATATTACTTGGTGTTAGCAGCCGCACAGTTACTCGTCATGCCAGCGGAGGCTGGCATCTCTATGGATAGGGCACGGCCTAGCCTCACGAGACCCCAGCTTCCGCTGGGATGACGGGATGTTGGCACCCCGCCGCCAGCCCGCGATCAGGCGTTCGCCAGCAAGCCTTCTACCAAGCCTTCGAACAGGCGGCGGCCGTCTGTCTTTCCGTGGGCGGGTTCGATGACGCGTTCGGGGTGGGGCATCATGCCCAGCACATTGCCTGCTTCATTGAGGATGCCCGCAATGTTGCGGGCGGAACCGTTTACGGCATCGGCATAGCGCAGGGCGACGCGGCCTTCGCCTTCGAGGCGGTCGAGCGTTTCTGTGTCGGCGAAATAATTGCCGTCATGATGGGCTACGGGGAAGGTGACCTGCTCGCCAGCGGCATAGCGGCTGGTGAACGCGCTCTGGGCGTTTTCGACGGTTAGCGCGACGTCGCGGCAGATGAAATGGCCGCCTGCGTTGCGAAGGAGTGCGCCGGGGAGGAGGCCGCTTTCGGTCAACACCTGGAAGCCGTTGCAGATGCCGAGCACATAGGTGCCGCGTTCAGCGGCCTTTGCCACCGCCTGCATGACGGGCGAGCGGGCAGCCATGGCGCCCGAGCGCAGATAGTCGCCATAGGAAAAGCCGCCGGGCACGCCGATCAGGTCGATGCCCTCGGGCAATTCGGTGTCGCGATGCCAGACCATGACCGGCTTTTCACCGCTCACCGCCTCGAAAGCCACGGCGAGGTCGCGGTCGCAATTGCTGCCGGGGAAGACGATGACGGCGCTCTTCATGGCTCAGGCCACCTTTTCGATGCGGTAGTTTTCGATCACGGTGTTGGCGAGCAGCTTGCGGCACATGGCGTCGATATCGTCATCGCTGGTGCCATCGGCAAGGTCGAGCTCAATGAGCTTGCCCGCGCGCACGTCGTTGACGCCGGAAAAGCCCAAACTGTCGAGCGCGTGGTGGATCGCCTTACCCTGCGGGTCGAGAACCCCGCCCTTGAGGGTGACGAAGATGCGGGCTTTCATGAGGCCAAAAACTCCGTGGATTGCTATGGCGCACCCCCTAGTCCCCTGCGCCGCGCCAAGCAAGGCATTATCCCTTTATTAGCGAGTGACCGCTATGGTTGTGGGACGGGATAGAGGGTTTTCGATATGGCTGGTCTTGCACTGGCGATGTTTGTGGGGCTTTTCGCCTTTGGGCAGCAGATCGTCGGCTATGACGATCCGCATGGCCGCGTTCAGCTGGCGCTGCTTGCTACCTTCGCTTTCGGCGTTCTGATCGGATACCGGGCGAGCGCCTGATCTTTGCTTGGAAAAGCTGTTCGCTTGGGTCGCTGCCTTGCTTTAGGGCGGGCGCATGAGCGGCGACTATCTTTATTATACATGCGCGATCGTGGCGGTGGTCCTGTCCGGCCTCGCCAAGGGTGGCTTTTCCGGCGCGGGGGCGCTGGCGATGCCGATCATGGCGCTGGGCATCGATCCGGTGCGGGCGGCGGCGATCATGCTGCCTATCCTCATTTTGCAGGATGCGGTGAGCGTCTGGTCGTTCCGGCATAGCTGGGATGGGCATATATTGAAGGTGATGCTGCCCGGCATGGCTGTTGGCGTGGCGCTGGGTTATCTGTTCGCCGCGCAGGTGTCGGAGACCGCAGTGCTGGGCGCGCTGGGATTCATCTCGACATTGTTCGGGGCGCAGCGGCTTTGGGTCGAGCGCGGCGGGAAGGTGGTGCTGCCGTCCAGTTCGCCGGACTGGATGGGCACGCTGCTGGGCGTGGTGAGCGGCTTTACGAGCCAGATCGCGCATGCTGGCGCGCCGCCGTTTCAGATGTGGGTGCTGCCCAAGCGGCTGGCGCGCGATGTGCTGGTGGGGACTACCGCGATCGCCTTTGCCGTGATGAACTGGATCAAAGTGCCCGCCTACGCGGCGCTGGGACAGTTCACGCGGGCCAATCTGATGGCGACGGCTATGTTGGCGCCGGTCGCGATAGGGGCGACCTATGCGGGGGTGCTGCTGGTGCGGAAGGTTGATCCGGCGCGCTTCTACACGTTGATCTACGTGCTGATGGTGCTGTTGGGGATCAAGCTGATGGTGGATGCACTGGTGGGTTGATGAGCAAACCGCATTTCCGTTCGGCCTGAGCCTGTCGAAGGCTTGCCCTGTACTTCAAGGAAGAAGGGCACTTCGACAAGCTCAGTGCGAACGGAGCGGTGGGACTATTCAGTCCTTGCTGCGCTTCTTGCGATGAGTGTCGAGGTCAAGGACGGTCGTGTCCGCGCCTTCGGGCAGGAGACCCAAGCGGCGGGCGACTTCCTGATAGGCTTCGACTTCGCCGCCCAGGTCGCGGCGGAAGCGGTCCTTGTCCAGCTTTTCGCCGGTGTTCATGTCCCACAGGCGGCAGCCGTCCGGGCTGATCTCATCGGCCAGGATGATGCGGCTATAGTCGCCGTCCCACAGGCGGCCGAACTCCAGCTTGAAGTCGACGAGGCGGATGCCGATCGCCGCGAACAGGCCGCACATGAAGTCGTTGATGCGGATCGCCATGTCGGCGATGTCGTGCATCTCTTCCTGGCTGGCCCAGCCGAAGCAGGCGATATGCTCTTCCGACACGAGCGGGTCGCCCAGCGCGTCGTCCTTGTAGCAATATTCGATGAGGGTGCGGGGCAGCTGCGTGCCTTCCTCGATCCCCAGCTTCTTGCTCAAAGAACCGGCGGCGACGTTGCGGACCACGACCTCGATCGGCACGATTTCGACCTGACGGACGAGCTGTTCGCGCATGTTGAGGCGGCGGATGAAGTGGGTGGGAACGCCGATCTGACCCAGCAGGGTGAAGATATGCTCGGAAATACGGTTATTGAGCACGCCCTTGCCGGAAATCGTGCCCTTCTTCTGCGCGTTGAAGGCGGTCGCGTCGTCCTTGAAATATTGGATGATCGTGCCGGGCTCAGGGCCTTCGTAAAGGATCTTTGCCTTGCCTTCGTAGATCTGGCGGCGACGGGCCATGCGCGTTCCTGTCTTCCCAAGAAAGAATGTGCCCCGGCAACGCGAATCAAGGAGGATCAGCGGGTGCCGGGGCTGCTGGGCACGGCCCATAGACCAAAGCTGGCGGGGGTGCAATTAGGGGGCTTAAAGGGCCGGAGGTCAGTGCCCTAATGGGTCGTTTCGATTTGCCCCGTCGGCTCGCCCTCTTCCTGCCGGGCCGCTGTCAGGCGCTCGGTGAAGCAGCGGCGCCACCAGCTGATGTCTTGTTCCTCGACGCAATCCATCATCGAACGCCAGCGGCGCTGGCGCTCATCAAGTGGCATGGCGAGGGCGCGGGTGATGGCGTCGGACATCTCTTCCGGGCTGTAGGGATTGATGAGCAGCGCGTCCTTGAGCTGCGTCGCCGCGCCTGCGAAGCGGGAGAGGATGAGGACGCCGGGATCGTCGGGGTCCTGCGCGGCGACATATTCCTTGGCGACGAGGTTCATGCCGTCGCGCAACGGGGTGACGAGGCCAATGCGGGCGGCGCGATAGATGCCCGCCAGCTTGTCGCGGGGATAGCCCTGGTTCACGTAGCGGATCGGGGTCCAGTCAACGTCGCTATATTCGCCGTTGATGCGCCCGGCGATGGCGTCGAGCGTGGAGCGGATATGCTGATAGCTTTCCACCTCTCCGCGTGAGGGTGGCGCGATCTGCGTCAGGACCACTTTGCGATGATGTTCGGGATGGTCCTTCAGGAAGCGGGAAAAGCCGCTGAAGCGTTCCTCCAACCCCTTGCTATAGTCGAGGCGGTCCACGCCTACGATCATCGAACGGTCTTGAAGGGACCGGCGGACTTTCTCGTACATCTCTCTGGCGGGCTCGCTGACGGCGGCGCCGGAAAATTCCTGAGCGTTGATGCCGATCGGGCAGGCGATCGCCTGGATCGTGCGGTCGCCGAGCGTGACGAAATCGCCATCCACCGTCCCGTTCATCTCCCGCTCCACATAATGGCGGAAGGATTCGAGCCATTCTTCCGTGTGGAAGCCGATGACGTCATAGGCGAACAGCGTCTGCACCAGCTTTGTATGATGGGGCAGGGAGACAAGCAGGCGGGTCGGCGGCCAGGGGATGTGCAGGAAGAAGCCCATCCGGTTGTTCAGCCCCTTGTCCCGGAGCATCTGGCCAAGCGGGATCATGTGATAATCCTGCACCCAGATAATGTCGTCGGGTTCGATCAGGGGGCTGGTGGTGTCGGCAAAACGCTTGTTGACGCGGTTGTAGCCACCTTCGAAATCGCGGGCATATTCCGCCAGGTCTATGCGGAAGTGGAAGAGCGGCCACAGCGTCTTGTTGGCATAGCCGTTATAATATTCGTCGACATCCTGCTCTTCGAGATCGATGGTCGCGGTCTTGACGCCTTGATCTTCGGAAAAGCCGATCTGGCCGGTGAAATTTTCCGTCACCTCGCCCGACCAGCCGACCCAGATGCCACGGCTTTCCCGCAGAGCCTGGGCGAGCGCGACGGCGAGGCCGCCCTGGTTGCCGGACTTGTTAGGCCTGCTCACCCGGTTGGAAATGACTATCAGGCGGCTCATCGCATCACGCTCCACGGCTTGCTCAGCAGAACGGCGCAGTTGATGATGCCGACCAATGAGTAGGTTTGGGGATAATTGCCCCACAATTCGCCGGTCACGGGATCGATATCCTCCGACAATAGTCCCGCGGCGGTGCGACGGGACAGCATTTCTTCAAACAGCAGCCGCGCTTCTTCTGTCCGGCCCGTGCGATGCAATGCCTCGATGAGCCAGAAGGTGCAGACGTTGAACGCCGTGACCGGCTCGCCGAAATCGTCGGGCGTGCTGTAGCGGAGCATGTTGTTGCCGCGCCGCAGGTCCTTTTCCAGCGCCTTCAATGTGCCGACGAACATCGGATTGTCGGCAGTCAGAAAGCGCAGGTCGAGAAGCTGGAGCAGCGAGGCGTCGCGGGCGTCATCCTCAAAATTGGCGGAGATGGCGTTGCTTTCGGTCCGCCAGGATGACTGGAGGATGCGCGCCTTCATGATTTCGGCCCGCTCGCGCCAATGGATCTCGCGATCGGAGAGGTCTAGCGCGGCGGCGGCATGGGCGAGGCGGTCGCACGCGGCCCAGCACATGACGGCGCTATAGCTGTGCACATGGGCGCGGGTGCGCAGTTCCCAAAGGCCAGCGTCCGGTTGGTCATAGACCGACCACGCGCGTTCACCGACGGCTTCGAGCGCTTCGAAGTCGGACATGCCCGCCATGCGGAGCAGGCGCTGGTCGATGAAGCCCTGGACCGAGGACAGGACGATCTGCCCATAGGCGTCATGTTGGATCTGCGAATAAGCGGCGTTGCCGACGCGGACCGGGCCCATGCCGCGATAGCCGGGCAGATTTTCCGCCTCGCCTTCCTCCAGCGTGGCATTGCCGCGCACGTCATAGAGCGGCTGGATATGGCCGCCCTTTGCACCGTCAACGATGTTGCGGAGGTAGACGAGATAGCTTTCCAACACGTCGAGCGCGCCGAGGCGGTTGAGCGCTTCGACCGTATAATAGGCGTCGCGTATCCAGCAGTAGCGATAGTCCCAATTGCGTCCCGAATCGGCATGTTCGGGGATGCTGGTGGTGAGTGCCGCGACGATCGCGCCGGTTTCCTCATGCTGGCACAGCTTTAACGTGATGGCCGAGCGGATGACAGCTTCCTGCCATTCGGCGGGAATGGCGAGGCCCCGGACCCAGACCTGCCATTCGTGGATGGTGTCGTCCAGCATCCGCTCCACCGCGGGGCGCAGCGCATCGGAGAAACTTTCGTCCGGGCCGAGGAAGAAATGCATGTCATGTTCCAGGCGGAACCAGCTTTCCTGGGAAATGAGGCCGATGGGCGCATTGGTCGACATCCGCATCGCCATATAGGACAAGACCAGCCTTATATGGTTGGAGCCGTAGCTGATCGGCACCTGTTCCGAATGCCAGGACGTCGTGGGACGCAGCCGGACGCGGACGCGGGGGCTGCCAGCGACGGGGCGGACGATCCGGCAAAAGGCCACCGGGCGATACATGCGGCCCAAATGCCGGTGACGCGGGCAGAAATCATAAAGCTCTATGGCGTTGCCATGGTCATCGGTCTGGCGCGTGACGAGGATCGGCGTGTTGCGGATATAATGCTGTTCGACGGTGACGCAGTTTTCCAGCTCGATCGCCCAGAAGCCGCGTGCGTCCGGCTGGTCCCACGCCTTGTCATCGAGAAGAGCGGAAAAGACGGGGTCGCCGTCCACGCGGGGCACGCATGCCCATATCATCCGCCCGGCGCGGTCAATCAGCGCGGAAGCCTGGCAATTGCCGATCGGCCAGAGATCGAGATTGCGTTCGTTCCCGGCGAAATGGGTTTGATTGGTCCTGACTATCGTTCTGCCCCCTGGTTCGTTCGAACGAAGGGGCGCCAGCCACGGCTCAGCCCGGCCTGACGACCCCCTTTCCAAGATAATGCCTGACGGCGGCAACCTGTTCCAAAGAGAATGCGGCAAGTGTCGCCCGGGGCGGGCCGACCAGAATGCCCGCGCCGCCCAATTCGGCTGCGGCGGCAAAGCCTTCCTCATCGGTCACATCATCACCGATGAAGAGCGGGCGGCCGCCAGCCATGGGCGAACGGGCCATAAGGGTGTGAACCGCGCTGCCCTTGTCCGCGCCGCCGGGGCGCAGTTCGAACAGCATCTTGCCCGGCTGGACAGCGAGGCCGAGCTTTTCAGCAAGATGGGTGGCGAGTTCGCCCGCCTGCTCGCCCCATTGGGGTGCGCCGCGAAAGTGCAGGCCGACGCTGATCGTCTTGCGTTCGACAAGGACGCCGGGCTTGCCATCCGCGAATGTATGAAAAGCGGCTTCGGCATCATCCACCGCTGGGCGGCGGGCGGGGGCTTCGACCTGTTCGCCGGGCTCTGCAAACTCCAGCCCGTGGGTTCCGGCGAGCAGGAAGTCGCCAAAGCCAAGTTCCCGCAGGGTCTCGACCGACCGGCCGCTGACAATGGCGAGGCGGCCGTCCAGAGCGTCGCGCAGGTTGCGGAGCATCGCGAGCAGCTCATCGTCAACGACCACGCCATCGGGGGTCGCGGCGATCGGCGCGAGGGTTCCGTCAAAGTCCAGGAAGAGCGATGCATCTGCCAGCAGGGAAGCTGGCGGCGGGGGAAGGGTGGTGAGGTGGGGGCTTGAATCGGACACGGGCGCAAATTGGCGCGTTGCAACGAATGTGCAAGCCTTGGTCGCCGGGCTGCGCGAATTTTTCAAAGCGCGGCTGTCTCGGCCAGCAGCCAAGACCGCAATCCCCGTTTCCGTTTTGTCGTTGCGCTGCTATTCCGATCGCGATGACCGATTTTCGCGACCCGTTCGACGCTATCAAGGATCACCCGTTCGACGAAGCGCTGTCGCAGCGCTACCTCGTCTACGCGCTTTCCACCATCACGGCGCGGTCGCTGCCGGACCTGCGCGATGGGTTGAAGCCGGTGCACCGGCGCTTGTTGTGGGCGATGCGGCTGTTGAAGATGGAGCCGGGCGGCGCTTCGCCGGACGTGCTGGTCGCCAACCCGGCGCGCAACACAACGTCCTACAAGAAGTGCGCGCGCGTCGTGGGCGACGTCATCGGCAAATATCATCCGCACGGCGACTCTTCGGTATATGATGCCATGGTGCGGTTGGCGCAGGACTTCTCCCTGCGAACCCCGCTGGTCGATGGACAGGGTAACTTCGGCAATATCGACGGCGATTATGCAGCGGCGATGCGCTATACCGAGGCGCGGCTGACCCAGGCGGCAGCCGACCTGATGGCCGGGCTGGACGAAGGCACCGTCGAGTTCCGGCCGACCTATAATGGCGAGGATGAAGAGCCGGAGGTCTTTCCGGGGCTCTTCCCCAACCTGCTCGCCAATGGCGCGAGCGGGATCGCGGTCGGCATGGCGACGAGCATTCCGCCGCATAATGTGTCCGAACTGATCGACGCGGCGGCTCTGCTGATTGACAATCCCGACGCCGAGCATGCGGACCTGATGCAGATCGTGCGTGGGCCGGACTTTCCGACCGGCGGGGTGCTGGTGGATAGTCCGTCGATCATTTCGGAAGCCTATGCGACTGGGCGCGGTTCTTTCCGAACGCGGGCGCGCTGGCATAAGGAGGATGGCGGGCGGGGGACATGGGTGGCGATCGTCACGCAGATCCCGTTCCAGGTGCAGAAATCCAAGCTGATCGAGCAGATCGCCGCGCTGATCAACGACAAGAAGCTGCCGATATTGGCGGACGTCCGCGATGAGAGCGATGCGGAAATCCGGATCGTCATCGAACCGCGTGCGCGGACGGTCGATCCCGACGTGCTGATGGACAGCCTGTTCCGGCTGACCGACCTTGAAAACCGCTTCCCGCTGAACCTCAATGTGCTGGACGCGACCCGGACGCCGCGCGTGCTTGGGCTGAAGCCGGTGCTGGTCGAGTGGCTGAAGCATCAGATCGACGTGCTGGTGCGGCGTGCTCGCCATCGGCTGGACAAGATCGCGGCCCGGTTGGAGCTGCTCGACGGCTATATCATCGCCTATCTCAACCTCGACCGGGTGATCGAGATCATCCGGACCGAGGATGAGCCCAAGGCAGTGATGATGGAGGAGTTCGGGCTCAACGACCGGCAGGCCGAAGCCATCCTCAACATGCGGTTGCGTTCGTTGCGCAAGCTGGAGGAGATGGAGCTGCGGCGTGAGCATTCGCAGCTGATCAAAGAGCGGGACGAGCTGACGAAGCTGGTCGAGAGCCCGACCCGCCAGCGCAACCGGCTGAAGAAGGACCTTGCGGACCTGCGCAAGCGCTATTCGCCCGAGACAGATATGGGCAAGCGGCGCACATTGGTGGAGGAAGCGGCGCCCGCGCGCGAAATTCCGTTGGAGGCGATGATCGAGCGCGAGCCGATCACCGTCATCCTGTCCGAGCGTGGCTGGATAAGGGCGATGAGCGGCCATCGCGACCTGGCCTCGGCGGACACGCTGAAGTTCAAGGAAGGCGACGGGCCCAAGATCGCCTTCCACGCGCAGACGACCGACAAGCTGCTGCTGGCGACGGCGAGCGGGCGGGTCTTCACGCTGGGCGCGGACAAGCTGCCGGGCGGGCGTGGCTTTGGTGATCCGGTGCGGTCGCTTGTCGATATGGATGATCAGGGCGACATTGTGGCGCTTTTCCCGGCGCGGGCAGGCAGCGAGCTGCTGCTTGCGGCGTCGGACGGCAGGGGCTTTGTCGCGGCGGTTTCGGACGTGATTGCCGAAACCCGCAAGGGCAAGCAGGTGGTGAATGTGCGGGCCGGGTCCCGGTTGACCGTGGTTCACGTCATAGCGGCCGAGGCGGACAGCGTCGCCGTCGTCGGCGAAAACCGCAAGCTGCTGGTATTCCCGCTTGTGGAGATGCCGCGCATGGCGCGCGGGCAGGGCGTGCAGATGCAGCGTTATCGAGACGGTGGGCTTTCGGACGCCGTTGCGTTTCGCATGAGCGATGGCCTGAGTTGGACTATGGGCGGCGAAAGCGGGCGGACGCGGACGGAGGCGGACATGACCCCTTGGCGCGTCGCGCGCGGTGCAGCGGGCCGGATGCCGCCGGTGGGCTTCCCTCGTGACAACCGCTTTTGATGATTCCGTAACAATCCGCTCATCTGCTGGAAATGACAGCGTGTCGTTTCCTGAAAATTTACCACTGGTGCGTAATCCGGGCCTTATGAAATCGGTCCCTGTGCGTATTCGGCCAAGTCAAAGGCTGGACGACGGCCTCCTTGCGAGGTTCGAGCGCACGCATCTGCGCTGCCGGGCCGAGATGGAGCATTGGCTGGAGGCCGTGCCGCACGCCGCCGCCATGTTATGCTTTAAAGACAGCGACTTGATGATCGTTGCTGTCAACAAGACATTCTACAGCAGCTTCCTGGAAAGCAGCGAGCTGGGGGCCGAGCTGCCTTATTGCAAGGATTGGCGAGAGCGGATTTTGGAGGTCGCACTGACCGACAATGTCTCCTCTTCCTTTGAATTGCGGCGAGACGGTCCGCTGGGTCCGGAATATTTTTCCTGCACGGCTGGCCTGCTGCCGTCGGACGAAGAGGGCGTGAACCTCATCCTTTTCACGGCGATGGACCGCACCAGCGACCGGGTCACCGAGAGGAACCTGCGGCGGGAATTATTGTCGGACGGGCTGACAGCGTTGCCGAACCGCACGGGCTTTGGCGAAGAGATTGAAGACCGGCTGCGCAACACGCCATGGCCGGGCAATTCGCAATTCGGCATCATCGCGATCGATCTCAGCAGGTTCAGCCGTGTCAACGAATCGCTGGGACCGATGGCTGGCGACGAACTGCTGATCACGGTCGCAAAACGGTTGAAGTCGAATTTGCGGCAAGGCGACGTGCTGGCCCGGATCGGCGGAAACGACTTTGCGATATTTGCACGCCTTAACAACGGTTTGTCTGACTGTCTTCATATCGTTCAGAGGGTGAAGGACGCGCTGAGTTCGCCCATCCGGCTGAGCGATCTGCAAATCCGCGTGGATTGCGCGATCGGCTGTGCGCTGTCGACCAGCCTTGATGACGACCCCGACGATGTGGTGCGCAAGGCGCAGGCGGCGGTGAAGATCGCCAAGCGCAGCGGAAAGGTGGAAATCTACCGCAACGGGGTGCTCAAGGAAGCGCAGCGGCGCTTTTCCATCGAAAGCCGCCTGCGGACTGCGTTGGCGCAGGGTGACCTGACGCTGGCCTATCAGCCTCTGATCCAGTTGCAGACGGGCGAAATCACCGGTTTCGAGGCGCTCGCCCGCTGGAACGACCCGGACCTTGGCAATGTGTCGCCATGCGAGTTCATCGCGGTGGCCGAGGAAAGCGGCCTCATCACGCCGCTTGGGCGCTGGGCGGCCTATGAGGCGGCGCAGGCGCTCAGCCGCTGGGACGCGAAGTTCGGGCAGGCTTTGCCGGTAGGCGTCAACGTGAACCTGTCGCCCATCCAGATGGCGCGCGACGATGTGGCGTCGATGTTCGAGGAGGCGCTGCGTTATTCGGGGGTGTCGGGCAAGCGCCTGACCGTTGAATTGACGGAAAGCGCGATCATCGCCGATCCGGACAAGGCGCGGAAGCTGCTGGTGGCGCTGAAAGACCTGCAGATGCCGATCGCCATGGACGATTTCGGCACCGGCTACTCCAATCTGGCGAGCCTGCACAGCCTGCCGATCGACATTTTGAAGATCGATCGCAGCTTTGTGTCCACCATGCTTGAGGACAAGGACAAGCAGGCGATCGTTCGCACGATCCTGTCGCTGGCCGAATCGCTGAACCTGCACGTCACGGCGGAAGGCATAGAGACGCAGGAACTGGCCCACGCGCTGCAATCCATGGGCTGCGGCCATGGGCAGGGCTTCTACTTCGCGCGCCCCATGCCGGAAAATGAGGCGTTCGATTATTGGCGCGCGCGCTGGAATTTCGAGACGATCTGATCAGCGATCTGATTGACCCGGGCTTCTTCCGGGAACCCTTCATCCACCCAAGCGCTCTGCACTTCGCCCAAGGCTTTGGCGACGTCAGGCCCGGGGCGCAGGCCGCGCGTGATGAGCGCGCCTCCGCCGATAGGGAGTTGCGGCGGGACCCAGCCTTCAAGCTCGGCGATGCCGTCGATTGGTGAGGAGCGGTCGAGCAGGATCCGGTCGATGGCGCCTTCCACGCCGACCTGGAAGGCAAGCGCCCTGGGCGAGCTTGACTCAGACATCGGTTCAAGCGCGATGCCCAGGCGCTTTCTAGCTTTGTTGGACAGTTTGAGACGCGCGCCGACAGCATCGGCGGTGCGGGCGTCTGGAGGAAGAAGCGCGGCCAGACGGCGCAGGGCGGCGGGCGAAATAGCGGCTTCAGTCTCGCGCTGGACAAGCTGCTCTACCCGCACAAGCCCGTCAGATCCGATTTCCGGCAGGACCGGAAGGAAGATACCGCCATCGACCATCAGTCGAAGCGAGGTGAGCGGATCGGGAAGGGCGAGCAGCTTCAGCAATTCGTCGGCGATACGCTCGCGAGATAGCGCCATCAGGCTGTTGGCGGCGGCGCGGCAGGCGGCATAGGCTTCCTCATCCACTGTGTCGCGGCCGAAGCGTGCGAGGAAGCGGAAGTAGCGCAGAATGCGGAGATGATCCTCCGCAATTCGCTCGACGGCGCTGCCGATGAAGCGGACGCGGCCCGCGCGCAGATCATCGACGCCGCCGAAGAAGTCGGTGATCTCGTGGGTTTGGGGGTCGGCATAAAGGGCGTTGATGGTGAAATCACGCCGGGCTGCATCCTCTTGCCACTCGGTAGTATAGGCAATGGTCGCGCGGCGGCCATCGGTGCTGACATCGCGGCGCAGGGTCGTGATCTCGACCGGCCACCCCGCAATTACGGCGGTGACGGTGCCATGGTCGATGCCGGTGGGCACCGCCTTGATCCCGGCGGCCTTGAGGCGATCGACCACCTGTTGCGGCTCCAGTGCAGTCGCGATGTCGAGGTCGTTGACGGGGAGCCCAAGCAGGCCATCGCGTACCGCTCCGCCGACATAGCGGGCAAGGCCCTGTTCCGCCCCCAGCGCAGTGAGCAGGCCATCTAGGCCGGGCCGATGACGCCATTCGGCATCAGGCAACAAGGCGGTCAAGATCGAGCCTCCGCGAGAGATTGGCAAGGATGGCGGCGGTGATGCCCCAGATGCGGCGGTCGTTCCACATGATTTCATAATAGTGCCGCTCAACACCTTGGAAGTTCACAGCATGTTTGATGCGGTTGGCGGGGTCCAGGGCGAAAGACAGGGGCAGCTCGAACCAGTCCGCCACCTCGTCGGCTTGCGGCGTGAGCGGCAGGTTGGGCGGAATGACGCCCAGGACGGGCACGATGTCGAAGCCGGTAAATGTATGGTAGCGATCGGTTATCCCGATGATATCCACCATATCGGGCGGGAGGGCTATTTCCTCCTTCGCCTCACGCAACGCCCCGGCAATCTCGTCTGCGTCTTCCTGATCAACGCGCCCGCCGGGGAACGCTATCTGGCCCGCATGCTTGCGCAGGGAAGCCGCCCGCTCGGTAAGGATAAGGCCGGGTTCCGGCCGGTCGGTGATGGCGACGAGCACGGCGGCAGGCGCAAGCACCAGTTCGCCATCGATGCGTGGATCGCGCGTGTCCGATGTCGTCAGCCCGACTTCGCGGGCATGTCCCTCAGCCAGCGCGGATCGCAGCCGGTCAGCCAGGCTCATGCGGAGCCATCCAGCGGGTAGAAGGCGCCGTTGCTCCACAGGCCGACCGGGTCGCTCGCTTCATCAAGCGCGAGGTTCATCAGTTCATAATAGACGCTGCGATTGACCAATGCCTCAAGGCCGCCGCGAACATGGAGATAAGGATGCGGGCCGTCGGGCGTTTCCCGGATGACGAGGGGGTTTCCGGGCCCTGCGGCTATCAGGTCGCCGGTGTTAAGGCGGAAGGCGAGGGCGCGGCTGCGGCCTTCGCCCTCGCTTTTCAGCTCCACCGCGAGGAAGGGAGCGTCTTCAACTTCTATCGAGAGCTTTTCAAGTGGAGTTACAAGTACATAGGAACCGTCTCTCTCACGCCGCAGGATCGTGGAGAAGAGCCGCACCATCGCTTCCCGGCCGATCGGCGAGCCTTGATGGAACCAGGTGCCATCGCGGGCGATGCGCATCTCGCTGTCGCCACAATGGTCGGGGTTCCACTTGCCGACAGGCGGCAGCCGCTTGTCCTGCGCCAGACGGGCTATGTCGGCGAGCGAGAGATTTGCAAGATCGGGTAGCGGGTCCATCGGCATGCCGTCGAGATAGGATCGCGCGGCGGGGAAGGCAAAAGGGAAATCACACCTCTGCGGTGATTCGCGGCCCCAGCATGCCCGCCCCTCCGATTGCCGAGCCATCGACCGAGAGGGCGAGCAGGCGGCGCGCTTCATAGGGGCCGGGGCAGCTCCAGCCGCCGGTGGCTGCGGCGGAAAAGCCCCAGAAGCGGCTATAATATTCCGGATCGCCGATCATGATCAGCGGCTCGCTATGATGAGCGCGGGCGGCGTTCACGACCGCGTCCATCAGCGCGCGGCCATGACCGGTGCGCTGAAGGGCCGGTGACACAGCGACAGGACCCACCATGATAAGCGGTGTTTGCGTTCCGTTGTCATGGGTGAGCGCGACGGGCCAGCTTTGCAGTGTCCCGGCCAGTTTGCCATGCTCGTCCATCATAGCGAACGACAGTTCGGGCGCCCAGGCCATGCCTTGCCGGATCAGATAGGCGGTGCGGCCGTGCCGGTCGGGCCCGAAAGCAGCATCAAGCAACTGCTCGATCGCCTCTTCCGCCACGATGTTGAGGGGCACAATATGAGACACGTCTTGCCGATCCGCCGTCAATGGCGCATGGACCGCGCCGGGAGCGGCGGGATTAGCGCCTGCTCCGCAAAATTAAAGTCTATTCTGGCCATCGCCAGCAGCAGGAAAGCCATGCACAGCGGATTTGACGATTTTCTGACGCTGGAGGTCAATCATCTGGACGTCGATGTCCTGACGGGCATCTATTCGGAAGAAACCCATCTGCCCCAGCCGCTGCGCATTTCCATTCACGCGCGGTTGAAGCTTGCCGACCATTATGAGCTGGATACGCCGCTGTCCCGTTCAAAAAACTATATGGACCTGAAGCATGCTGCCACAGCCGCGCTGCCCGAAGGGCAGCATTTCACGCTGATCGAAGCGGTGGCGGACCATATCATCGACACGATCTTCCTTCAGGATGACAAGGTGCTGCATGTCGAGGTGAAGATCATCAAGCTGGCGCTGAGCGAAAAGGGCGAGGAAATCGGCATCACACTTGGCCGGTGGCGCAAATAGGCTGGCGGGCCCTCAACTTTTCACCAGTCCGATCTCGCGCAGGCGCTCGATCAGATAATCATGTGCAGTGATCGGCGGATCGCGGCGCGGGTGGTCGGCATCGATGCATTGCGGCAGCGGCTCGATGATGAAGTCGGGTCGCAGATGCAGGAAGAAGGGCATGGAATAGCGGGCGACGCCGCGCCGATCGGGTGGCGGATTGACGACGCGATGGCTGGTCGAGCGCAGGCGGTGATTGGTCAGGCGCTGGAGCATGTCGCCGACATTGATCGCCAGCGCGCCGGGTGGAGGGACGACCGGCAGCCAGTTCCCCTGAAGGTCACGGATCTCCAGGCCGCCTTCCTCGGCGCCGAGAAGCAAGGTGATGAGGTTGATATCTTCGTGGGCACCCGCACGGATGCCGGGGGCGTTTGCCGAGACGGGCGGATAGTGCAGCAGGCGCAGGATCGAATTGCCGTCTTCGATCGCATCGTCGAACCAGCGTTCGGGTAACCCCAAATAGAGGGCGATGGCGGCGAGCAAATCAGCGCCCAAGCGGTCGAATTCCGCATAGAGGCGGCTGAAAAGCTTTTGAAAATCCTTGATTTCCTTCGGCCAGATATTCGGGGGCATGGTGGTCGCCAGCCGATGCGCCGCGGGCAGGTCGCGGCCGACATGCCAAAATTCTTTCAGGTCATTCTCGCTCGCGCCTTTGGCGATTTCCCGCCCGAATGCTGTGTAGCCCCGCTGGCCGCCATTGCCGCTGGCGTCGTAGCGGCGCTTGATGTCCTCCGGCAGGGCGAAGAAGGCATGGGCGAGCCGCCAGCCTTCCTCGACAAGGCCGGCGTCCATGCCATGGTCGCTCACCATGGCGAAGCCGAACTGGCAGAACGAGTCGCCGAGCGCCTTTGCGAAGTCTCGCGGCGCCATGGCGGTCATCGACAGCAGCGGTACCTGGTCCAGCGTGTCGTGCGGCAAGTTTCAGCTTTCCCTTCTGACAAAGACCGCGCGATCCTTGATCGGCTCCGGCGGCTGATGCAAGGAAGCGATCATGAACTATTGGCTGATGAAATCGGAACCTGATGTCTTTTCCTATGACGACCTGGTCGAGAAAGGAAAGGCCGAGTGGGACGGAGTCCGCAACCATGCCGCGCAGCTCAACATGAAGGCGATGCGCAAGGGGGATCTGTCGTTCTTTTACCATAGCAATATAGGTGTCGAAGCCGTCGGGATCATGAAGATCGTCGAGGAAGCAGCGCCCGACAGCACCGATGAAAGCGGCAAGTGGATCGCGGTCCATGTCGCGCCGGAACGCAAGCTGAAGAAGCCGGTCACGTTAAAGGCGATGAAAGCGGACCCGGCGCTTGCCGATATGGTGATGCTGCGGCAGTCGCGGCTGTCCGTATCCCCGCTGACTGAAGCGCAATTCCGCCACATCCTATTCCTGTCGGAGGGGTGAAGAGCGCCAGTTGCGTCAACCGCAACTGGTGATCCGCTTTTTGCGATTGCTTGGGTAAGGTCTGCGCATAGGCTCGGGCTCAACAGAACAAGAAGATGCAGAGGTGTTTGATCGGCATTCACAAGGAGAAAACCTATGCGAATGCTGTCGAAGTTCATTCTTGCCGGTGCAACCGTCACTGCCGCCGCCGCCATCGCGCCCGCCCAAGCGGAAGAAGGCAAGCAGCGCTTCACGCACGAGGGCTACACCTATGTCTACCAGGTAAAGGACACGAAAGCCGGCCAGAAGATTTCGGGACGTCGGTACCCGGATGCCGTCGCTTTCAATCTCGCTGTCCGCAAAGGCAAGGTATCGGGCGTGTCGGGCGGTCGCTCGGTTGCTTTCAATGTGGAAGAAGCCCGCGGCGCCGCTTCGGAATAAGCTTTCACTTTCAGTAGATAGGAAAAGGGCGGCACCCAGCCGGGAGCCGCCCTTTCTTGTGCCTTCCACCGATCAGCGGCAGCGGCGCTTGCTGTCGATTTCCTTGCCCAGCAGCGCGCCACCGGCAGCGCCGAGAATGGTGCCAGTCGCGCGGTCGCCGCGCGTATCGATCGCCCGGCCCAGCAGGGCGCCGCCCACGCCGCCGACGATAAGGCCGGTCGTGCCGTTCGACTTGCGGCAATACATACGGCCGTCACGGCCACGCCATTCGCGATAGCGGTGATGCTCGCGGGCGCTGACCCCATCCGTCGGGATCGCCATGGATACGGGAATGGCCATCGAAAGGGCCGACAGGGCGATAATGGCTTTGCGCATAATTCTCCTCCAAAACAATGATTTGCCTGTTGAACCCGTACATAGTGGAGGAGGTTGCATGAACCTGCGGCAACGAGGTAAACACCCGAAATGCAATGGTTATTTGTGAGCCTGGCGGGTTGATGGCGGTACGCAGCAAGGCTGAGCGTTGAAAGAATAGCCCATCGATGGCGGACCGACCCGCCGCTCCCCTCTCTCCCGAGGGTTAGTCGATGATCTTCACGAAAAATGCGGTGGATGGGGGCAAGTGAAAAATTTGCCATCTACAGACATGTTAAAGCCAATCGACGGCGCGCGCCCGGCTCGCTAAGGGGAGTCGCGATGACATGTTCCTGGTCACCCTTCGCTCATGCATGACAAGTCCAAACGAGGCCGGGTCATCACCATGCCCCGAAGCGAATTTCGCGCGCGGGCGACGGAATATCTGGATTTTCTCGCGGCCTGGGTAAAGAAGCCGCGCCAGACGGCGTCGGTCGTGCCGAGCAGCCGCTATCTCGCGCGCCTCATGGTGGCGCATATCGATCCTTTGGATGGGCGCGTGATGGAGCTGGGCGGCGGGACTGGCGTGTTCACCCGCGCGATCCTGCAGACGGGCCTACCGCCTGAAAAGCTGGAGGTGGTGGAGATCAATCCCGCCTTCGCCCGGGGTCTGCGGCGGCACTTCCCGCATGTGTCCGTGCTGGAAACGCCTGCGCAGATCGTGTCGACGGCGGCGGCTGGCGAGCCAGGGCAATATCAGACGGTGGTGAGCGGCCTGCCCTTGCTGGCGATGGATCGACATATGCATGCCGACATATTGTCCGAGGCGTTCCGCATGCTGCGCCCGGGTGGCAACTTCATCCAGTTCACCTATTCAACGCGCCCGCCCGTCAGTCGCGACGTGCTGCACGCCCTGGACTTGGATGTAGCCCGGGTGGGGCAGACCGTGCGCAACTTTCCTCCCGCCACTGTCTTCCGCTTTCATCGGCGGGGTGAATAGCCCGGTTGCGCGGACGCGCCGCCGCCCTATCTTGGCGTGCAGATAAAGAGGGGCATAAGCGCGCATGGCGTCCATCATTACCGTGTCCGGACTGAAGAAGAGCTACGCTTCGGGCTATCAGGCGCTCAAGGGCATCGATCTGGAAATTGAAGAGGGCGAGATATTCGCCCTGCTGGGCCCCAATGGCGCGGGCAAGACCACGATGATTTCCATCATCTGCGGCAATGTGCGGCCGACCAGCGGAACTGTGACCGTAGCGGGCCATGATATCGTGCGCAGCTATCGTGGATCGCGATCCGCGATCGGGTTGGTGCCGCAGGAACTGCACACCGATGCGTTCGAGCGGGTGATCGACACCGTGCGCTTTTCCCGTGGTCTGTTCGGCAAGCCGCGCGACGACGCCTATATCGAGAAGGTGCTGCGCGACCTGTCATTGTGGGACAAGCGCAACAACAAGATGCTGGAATTATCGGGCGGTATGAAGCGCCGCGTGATGATCGCCAAGGCGCTCAGCCATGAGCCCCGCGTGCTGTTCCTGGACGAGCCGACGGCGGGCGTGGATGTCGAGTTGCGGCGGGACATGTGGAAGCTGATCGGCGAACTGCGGCAAACCGGTGTCACCATCATCCTTACCACCCATTATATCGAGGAAGCCGAGGAAATGGCTGACCGCGTTGGCGTGATCAACAAGGGCGAGCTGATCCTGGTTGAAGACAAGACCGCGCTGATGAAGAAGCTGGGGAAGAAGAGCCTGACGGTGACCTTGACCCACCCGCTGGACCAGATTCCGGCGGAACTTGGCGAATGGGATTTGTCGCTGAAGTCGGATGGTTGCGAGATCGAATATGTATTTGATACTCGCGCCGAGCGGACCGGCGTGTCGTCGCTGCTCCGCAAGCTGGGCGACCTGGGCATCGGCTATAAGGATCTCAACACGCAGCAGAGCAGCCTGGAAGATATTTTCGTCAGCCTCGTCCATCAGGAGAAGGCGGCATGAGCGGGTTCAACTATCGGGCGATCTGGTCGATCTACAAATTTGAGCTGCACCGGTTCAGCCGCACCCTGCTGACCGGACTGCTGGTGCCGGTGATCACCACATCGCTCTATTTCGTGGTGTTCGGCGGCGCGATCGGGTCGCGGATGACGCAGATCGATGGCATCGACTATGCGGCGTTCATCGTGCCGGGCCTCATCATGATGTCGATGTTCACCGAGAGCATCTTCAACGCGAGTTTCGGCATCTACATGCCCAAATTCGCCGGTACCATTTACGAGCTGCTTTCCGCGCCGGTATCGGCAACGGAAACCGTCATCGCTTATGTCGGGGCGGCGGCGACCAAGTCGCTTAGCGTCGGCACGATCATATTCGTGACGGCGCATCTGTTCGTCGATGTCCATGTCGAACATCCCCTGGCCATGGCGGCGTTCATGGTGCTGATCGCCGTCAGCTTCTGCCTTTTCGGCTTCATCCTGGGGATTTGGGCACAGAGTTTCGAGCAGTTGCAGGTCATTCCGATGCTGCTGATCATGCCCATGACCTTCCTGGGCGGTGCCTTCTACTCGGTGCATATGCTGGCCGAGCCGTGGCGCACGATCACGCTGTTCAACCCGATCGTCTACCTGGTGTCGGGTTTCCGCTGGACCTTCTTCGGGAAGGGCGATGTCGGGATCGAGTTCAGCTTGCTGTTCATCGCCGCGATGCTGGCGGTGTGCCTCGCCATCATCGGTTGGGTGTTCCGGACAGGCTACCGGTTGAAGAAATGACAGGAGCGGCGCTTTTAAAGCCGCTCCCCAACCGTCAGGCGGCGGCGCTTTCGGACGCGACGGCGAACAGGGTCACGCCCTTATATTTGTCGTCATCCTCATTGTAGAGGCCGTACATCGCCTCAAATGTCTCATCGAGGATGGAGACGTCATTAAGGCCAACCAGCTTGAAGGTGCCGAGCTTCAACTCGCGCGGCGGGCCGCCTTCACGCTCCACGGTGACGGCATCGATGAACATCTCATCATGGCGCGTGTAGAGGATATGGGGCGCCAGCTTGACGACCATCCTGTTATAGGTCGCCTTGAGGCATTTCTGGAGCGCGATAGCTTCGAAAATGGTCGTCGGGGCAGTCATGATTTCCGTCATTACCGATTCGCAAGCAGTCTTCAATTGCTTTGTGCGCCGCAACATGCTCGCAAAGCGCATCCGGCGCTTTTTTCAGGATGAGCCGACCAGGCCAAGCCGGTCCCGCATCATCCAGCGGCCAAGCAGCAGCACAGCGACCACGCCAAGGCCGCTTGCCAGCCCGAACCATATCCCAAGCCCCTTCATGCCGAGCGGGAAAGCCAGGATAGTGCCTACGCCGACACCGATGATCCAGTAGCCGACAAGCGCGAAGATCATAGGCACTTTCGTGTCGTGCAGGCCGCGCAACACGCCTGCAGCCACGGCCTGGGTGGCGTCCACCAGTTGGAACAAAGCAGCGACTGCAAGGAAGCTGACAGCAAGCGCCGCCGTCTGGGTGTTGGCAGGGTCGCCAAGGTCGAGAAACGCGCCGATCAGCAAGCGAGGGACGGTGATCAGCAGGATCGCGGCGGCCAACGCGAAGCCGAAGCCGAGGATGAGCGCCAGCCACCCCGCGCGTCCGACCGCTGCTGGATCGCCGCGTCCTTCAGCAAGTCCGACGCGGACGGTCGCGGCCTGTCCTATGCCCATGGGCACCATGAACAGAAGCGCGGCGATCTGAATGGCGACGGCATGGGCCGCGAGGGAATCCTGCCCGATAAGGCCCATGAGCAGAGCCGAGGCGTTGAACACGGTCGTCTCGAAACCAACTGTTATGGCGATCGGCAGGCCGAGCGCCCAGACCGCGCGATGCCTTTCCCGGTCGCGGGTCCAGAAGCGCCCCATCACCCGATAGCGACGGAAGCGGCGGTCGATCAGTATAACGCCCAGCAGGCTGACGAACAGGAAGCAGGAGGATAGGGTACTGGCAAGCCCCGCGCCCCAGAGGCCGAGCGCGGGCAATCCGAGATTGCCGAAGATCAGCGCCCAGCCCGCCAAGACGTTGAACGGAATGGCTAGCAGCATGATGACGACCGCCCAGATCGGCCGTTCGAGCGCGGAAATGAAATTGCGGAGCGTCGTGAAGGCAAGGAAGGGCAGCAACGCCCATTGCAGGCCGCGCATCATCAGGCCGGCCTGATGGGCAAGGTCCGACTGTTGCCCCATGGCGAGCAGGATCGCCTCGCTCTGCCAGAGGAGTAACCAGGCGGGCAGGACGAAGAGGAAGGCCGCACGCAGCGTCTGCTGGACAGTGCGGCGGACGTCCCGGACCGAGTGGCGGCGGCGGCCACGCTCATTGGCGATGAGCGGCGCGGCGGCGGTAACCAGCCCCATGCCGAATATGAGCAAGGCATGGAACAGGTTGATCGCGAGCGCGCCCGCCGCCACACCCTGTGCGCCCAGGCGGCCGATCAACAAAAGATCGGTCGCGGCGATGCCTGCCCACGCGACATTGCCCGCGATCATCGGCAGGGCGAGCGCAAGGAGGCCGCTGGCTTCGATGCGCCATGGGGATGGGTGTTGGGGTGCTGCAATCGTCTTCATTGGCCCAACTGTCTGCCTAAAGTCGGCACTGTCGCCTCCTTCCGTTCGCCCTGAGCCTGTCGAAGGGCTCTGCTTCTTTTAGGAAGGAGAAGGCTTCGACAAGCTCAGCCCGAACGGAGTTAAAATTCAGGGAGAGGGGGAGAAAGCGCTAGCTGCATCAGCGCGCTCAATGTCTTTTGAACAAATGCAGCACTGCGACGATGATCCCGCCGATCACCAGCCCTACGATCGCCCCGCCGATGGCGTTTACGGTCCAGTCAAGGAAGGGCCCGATCGCAGGGGCGGCGGCCGCGACGCCGTGCGCTACGTGGTGAATGGCGCCCGGTATCAGGTCCCAATGAAATTCATGCAGGCCATGGACGATCAAGCCGCCGCCGACCCACAACATCGCGGCAGTCCCGACTACCGAGAGAATCTTCATCAGAACGGGCATCGCATGGACCAGCCCGCGTCCTATGGCGCGTGTCGCCGATGAGGAGCGTTCGGCCAAGTGCAGCCCGATGTCGTCCATCTTCACGATGAAGCCCACGACGCCGTAGACGCCCGCCGTGATAAGGATCGCAACGACCACCAGGATCAGAGCCTGTTCCCAAAGTGGTTCCGCCGCGACGGTACCGAGCGCGATCGCCATGATCTCGCCCGAAAGGATGAAGTCGGTGCGGATGGCGCCAGAAACCTTCTGGTCTTCCAGCTCCTGCGAACTGTGCGTGGCCAGTGCTTCCTCGGCCACGTCATGGCCGCCTTTTACTGCTTCCAACAGCTTCTCGACTGCCTCAAAGCAGAGGAAGGCCCCGCCCAGCATCAACAGCGGCGGGAGGAGCCAGGGCGCAAAGGCGCTCAGCAACAGCGCGGCTGGCAGCAGGAAGAGCAGCTTGTTGCGCAGCGATCCGCGGGCAATCTTCCAGATTATAGGAAGCTCGCGGTCAGGCGTCAGGCCCATGACATAGCGGGGCGTCACTGCCGCATCGTCGATAACGACGCCCGCCGCCTTCGACCCGGCTCTGCCCGCGGCTGCGGCGACATCGTCCAGCGAGGTGGCAGTGAGCTTGGCTATTCCCGCTACGTCGTCTAGCAGCGCGATAAGACCCGAAGGCATTGGCTAAATTTCCCCTGTTGCAGGCCGATGCGTGAGGCGCGGCCCTTTACCGCCCAGCCTCATAGGGGCGGGGCAGCACAGGGGCAATAAGCGCGCCAGTCTCTATGGGTCAGGCAACACCCCGGTAATTGCCCGGCGGGTCGCTGGCGGGGAAGGATTCATCGACCTGCTCATCGACCATGTCCCAGTCGCTCGCGTCGATATGCTGTTCTTCCGGCCCGGCATCCCGGACGATGCCGGATGATCCGACCGGCATGCGGTCATCGTCGCCGACCGGAGCATTGCGGTCCTGCCAGGTGCGCCATGCCACGGCACCCAGGCCGCCGAGAAAGGCAAGCTTCAACAACCCCTTCATGATGATTTCTCCTGCCTGTCATGAACATGGATCCAGTCGGCACGGTCGCGGGTCACCCCGTGCGGATGGAGCGAGAATTCGCCTTCTTCGTCGGTACCGGGTTCGGCATGGTCCCCGCCCGGATGCGTGGCCACGACCCACCGCTCGCGCAGCGCCGCGTTGATCATTGTGCGCCATTGCGCCTCATCGCCCGCCTCGCGCATGGCAGGGTCCGGATCCTTCATGATGGCCAGGATGCTGCCAGCGTCGGCCACGCGCGCGTGCCATTGATCCGGATCGTCAACGGAAAGGTGGCGGGCGAGCCGTTCGATAAGGGTGCGCTCTTCCATGGCCGGGGGAACGCGTGCCCATCGCCTTCCGTTCCGCCGGGTTGGTGAGGGAGTGAACAGGATCGGCTGGCGATCGTTTGTGAAGTGCAAGCAGGGTGCTGACAGGAGGTCAATCATGCCGCGTGGCGACAAGAGCAGCTATACCGACAAGCAGAAGCGCAAGGCCGAACATATTGAGGAAGGCTATGAGGAGCGCGGGGTTTCGCACAAGGAAGCGGAGCGACGCGCCTGGGCGACGGTGAACAAGGAATCCGGCGGCGGCAACAAGTCCGGGTCCGGGCGAGGCAAGCCCGACACGCATGTGTCGTCACGCAAGGGCGGCCGAAAAGGGGGCGCTGCTTCAGCAAAGCGCTCTGCCGCAGACCGGTCCGCAGCGGCGAAGAAGGGATGGGAAACGCGGCGGAAGAAGGCGGCGAGTTAAGCCGCCCCGCGATTACGGTCGCTTCGCTGCGGCAGGTTCGGGGTTAAGGCGGATTTCGAACAGCTTTGGCCAATATTTGCCGGTGACGAAGATACGGTCATGCTTCTTGTCATAGGCGATGCCGTTGGGAACGCCCTCACTGTCGGTGACGCCGCTTTCCCGCAAGAGGGGGGCTATGTTGATCCAGTCGAGGACCTTGCCGGTCGCGGGATCGATGCGGGCGATGCGGGTGTCGTACCAGATATTCGCCCATAGCTCGCCCTTCACATATTCGAGCTCGTTGAGGCGATCGACCGGGCGGCCGTTGAACGTCACGGTGATGCGGCGCGCTTCCCGCAGAGTATCGGGGTCGAGGAAGCGCAGCTGTGCCGTCCCGTCGCTCATGATGATGTTGCGGCCATCCTGAGTCAGGCCCCAGCCTTCACCTTCATAGCGGAACTGCGAAAGCGGCTTAAAGCTCTTGAGACTCCACACAAAACCCTGGCGATGACGCCACGTGAGGCTGATCAGCCGATCCTTCCAGTTGACGATGCCTTCGCCGAAATATTGCGGAGCCAAGGTGCGGCTTTCCAGCACCTTGCCATCCTCCAGCGAGACCTTGCGGATGTCGGACCGCCCCTCCAGCCCCGTACTCTCGTAGAGCGCGTCATCATGGAAGAAGAGGCCTTCGGTGAAAGCCTTGGGGTCATGCGGATAGGCTTTGACCAGCGTCCAGGATGTATCCGCCCAAGCCGGGACGGCGAAGCTCAGAGCCCCGAGCAGGGCGAGCAGGAAGCGCTTCATTCGGCGGCTTGCTCCGCGATGGCAGCGGAGAGCCATGGCGGTAGCGTCGCAGGATCAATGTCCTCGACGCGGCGCAATTCGATCGACAGGCCAAGATCGGGCAGGGCGGCGCGCTGACGCTTTTCATCAGCATCGGCCAAGGGCACTGCGATGAGGCGGCGGTTCACCTTGCTGCGATAATGCATGCGCGCGGTGTTCTCCTGACCAACATAGCAGCCCTTGTCGAAATCCACGCCATTCAGTTCGCCCGCATTGGTCTCCAACCAGAGCGTCTGGTCCTGCCCGAGCTCGCCGGCGCCCTCGAAAACGCCGAGCAACAGGCGGTGCGCCCGGAAGGCTGGCGATGCGTCGCCTTCATCCGGCGGCGCGAGCCAGCGGTGGCCGAGGTCGGCGAGACGCGGATCGAACGGCTTGTCCGGTGCTTCAAGCGACCAATGGACGGCAAGTGCATCCTCTCGCGCGATCACCGCCTTGCGGCGTAGCCGGTAGAGGGTGAGCCGCTTGGCCAGCGCCTCTGCCTGCGCCGCCTCGCAGTCGATCAGCACATCCTCGCCATCCGCCCAAAGGATGAAGTCGTAGAGCGCCTTGCCCTGCGGGGTGAGCAGGCCCGTCCAGCGCGGTTCGTCCGCCTTGAGCGTCAGGACGTCGCGGGTCAGCAGGCCCTGCAGGAAGGGCCGCGCCTCTTCCCCTGAAATTCTGATGAGCGCGCGGTCGGTTAGGGTGGTGCCGGTCATCGGCTTTAGGTAGGACAGACGCCGATCATATCCAAGCGGCGAGCAACCATGTCCCAGAATTTCGACCTGATCCTGAAGAACGGCACCGTCCACACGCCCGGAGGGTCCGAACAGACCGATGTGGGCGTGCGCGGCAGCAAAGTCGTGGCGATCGGATCGTCGCTTGGCGATGCGGGCGAGGTGATCGACTGCGCCGGGCTGGATGTGCTGCCGGGCTGCATCGATAGTCAGGTTCATTTCCGCGAGCCCGGCCTTGAGCATAAGGAAGACCTCGAATCGGGGAGCCGCGCCGCCGTGCTGGGCGGGGTCACCTCCGTGTTCGAGATGCCGAACACCAACCCGAACACCGACAGCGCCGAGCGCGTGCATGACAAGCTGGCCCGCGCCCATCACCGCATGTGGTGCGACCATGCCTTTTATGTTGGCGCGACGGCCGACAATGCCGAGGCGCTGAAGGAACTGGAGCGGATTCCTGGGACGGCTGGCGTCAAGATTTTCATGGGCGCGTCGACCGGCAGCCTGCTGGTGGACGATGATTCGGCGCTTTCCCGCGTACTGGCAAGCGGCACGCGGCGCGTCGCTATTCATGCCGAGGATGAGGCGCGGATGAATGCGCGCAAGGATTTGCGGGTGGAGGGCGATCCTTCCTCCCACCCGGTCTGGCGGGACGATGAAAGCGCGATGATCGCCACGAAGCGCATCATCGGCCTTGCCCGCAAGGCGCGGCGGCGCATTCATATCCTGCATGTCACGACGCCTGGGGAGCTGGAATATATCGCCGGGCATAAGGACATCGCGACCTGCGAAGTGACGCCCCAGCATCTGACGCTCGCCGCCGAGGATGCCTATCCACGGCTCGGCACCTATGCGCAGATGAACCCGCCGATCCGGTCAGAGGCGCACCGCGACGGGCTGTGGCATTGGCTCAACCAGGGCGTGCCCGACGTGCTGGGCAGCGACCATGCACCGCATACGCTGGAGGAGAAGGCGAAAACCTATCCGGCATCGCCCAGCGGCATGCCGGGCGTCCAGACGCTGGTGCCGCTGCTGCTCAATCATGTCGCTGAGGGGCGGCTGTCGCTGCGGCGCTTTATCGAACTGACCTCTTCCGGGCCGCAGCGGGTGTTCGGGCTCGTCGGCAAGGGCCGGATCGCGCTTGGTTATGATGCGGATTTCACCATCGTCGATCTCAAGAAGCGGTGGACCGTGGGTGGCGAGTGGCTCGCCTCGCGCTGCAACTGGTCGCCGTTCGAGGGTATGGAACTCACCGGCAAGGCGGTTGGTACCATCGTGCGTGGCAACCGGGTCATGTGGGAAGACACGCTTGCCAATGAAGCGGTGGGCGAGGCGGTGCGCTTCGAGGCGACCGAGTTTGCCTGAGCGCCCAGGCATAGAGCGGAGTGCGGTAAGCCTGAGTCACTCAACCCGTTTGGGCTGAGCTTGTCGAAGCTCTACGCCGCTGCCAGCCTGTTCTTGCGGGCTGCGGCAATGCTGTCGGTCGCGAACAGGATAAGGCCGAGCCAGATCAGGGCGAAGCTGATCATCTGGCCCTGCGACAGCGTCTCCCCATAGAGCAGCACGCCACACAGAAATTGCAGCGTCGGCGCGATATATTGGACCAGGCCCAGCACCGTGAGAGGCAGGCGCTGCGCCGCCATGGCGAACAGGATCAGCGGAATGGTCGTCAACCCGCCCGAGAGGATCAGCAGGCTGGTGGTATAGGCGTCCTGCCCAAAGCTGATGCCGCCATGACCGCCCATCCAAAGCAGGCAGCCAAGCGCCAGTGGGGCGAGCAGCAATGTTTCCGCGCCCAATCCGATCATGGGCGCAACTGGCGTCAATTTGCGGACGAGGCCGTATAGCGCGAAGCTGACGGCGAGGCCCACACTGATCCACAGGGTCGTGAAGGCGGCCGCCGCCATGATTGCCACGCCGACCGCAGCGATTGCGATGGCGATGGCTTGTCCCCGCCGCAGCCTTTCCTTCAGCACCAGCACGCCAAGCGCGACGTTGACCAGCGGGTTGAGGAAATAGCCAAGGCTGGCCGCGATGACATGGCCGTCATTCACCGCCCACACATAGACCAGCCAATTGACCGCGATGAAGAGCGCGGAAGCCGTGAGAGGCAGGATGATCCGTCTGCTGCGCACCGCCGCGGCCAACTGGCCAAGGCCGCTGCGTGCAGCCAGAACGCCAAGGATCAGCGCCAGCGACCAAAGAACGCGCTGCGATACGACCTCGACTGCATTGACCGTGTGGAGCAGCTTAAAGAAAATAGGCAGCAGGCCCCAGACGCCATAAGCGCCGAGCGCCGAAAACAGTCCGGCCCTGACCTGCTGGTCATGCGGATTCAGAAGATCCCCCCGCCCAGGAACAGCCGGAATGCTCCGATCGCTGCAACGATCAGGCACAGGTTGCGGCCGCTGTTGCGCGTGGATAGGATGCCAATGAGCGCGCCGAACAAGGCGATCGGCACCAGGAGCCAGTTGGCGATCCCCAAAAGCGGCAGGAAAGCCGGGATCATCAGCAGGAGGGCGAAGAGGCCGATAAGGACCGATAGGACATTCAGCATCGCGCTGAGATGGACCTTGTCCGCGCCGGACGCAAGATGGCCGCCCATGCCATTCCCGTTTCAATGGCATGGGAATATTTAGCGATTCACCAAAATCACTAACGAAAAATTAACTCCTGACATTCACCCCTTGTTTAAAGGAGTGAAGTCATGCCGCCTCTTCGTTCGATTTACGCCGTTGCCCTATTGCTCGCGCTGTCGCTCGCAGCCTGCGGAAAAGGGGACAAGGAGGCTGATCTGAACGCGTTGGATGCCCAGCTGACCAACAATGCCGTCGATCCCGGCCTTCAGGAAGCGTTGGAAGGTAAAATCAGGGTCGATCCCAAATATGCCGATCAATCCCGTCAGCCTGGCAACGCAACCGCGCCGAAACTGAGCGGGGAGGCGGCGAAGGCCTTTGCCGAATCAGTGAAGCTGGCGGGCGGCAAGCTGCTGGCGACGCCTGCGGCGGCGAAAGGTGCGGGGAATGATACGCCCCAGGCGCTCGCAGCGGCGGCGCAGGAACAGCGCAAGCCTGGGGGCAACGCCTCCTGCCGCAAGCAACTTGTCTATGGCGCGCAATGGGCGAGCCGCATGCCCGATCCGTTCGGCGTCTATCCCGGCGCTCAGCTGAAGGAAGCCGCGGGGGCGGACGAGAATGGCTGCACGCTGCGCGCGGCGACTTTTGAGACGCCCGTGCCGCGCCAGAGCGTCATGGATTATTATTATACCCAGGCGCGGCGGTCCGGCTTTGATGCGGAATATCGGGTGATTGACGGCAATCATGTGCTCGGCGGAACGCGCAAGGATGACGGTGCGGCGTTCCTGATGATCTTCGCTGGTGCGCCCGGCGGACGCACCAGCGTCGACATTATCGCCGACAAGGGACGATAAGCGCGCAGAAAGGCGCGCGCCGCCATTTTCTTTGCCGCATTTTGCCTCTAGGGCGGGCGGGATGAACAATATCCTCCTTGTCATGGGCGGCGGCGCGATTGGCGCGTTGGCGCGCTACCAGCTGGGCCGCTTTGCCGGTCACATGCTGCCGGGTGCGCAATGGCCCTGGGGAACCTTTGCCGCCAATGTGCTGGGCGGCTTTGCCATGGGCCTGCTTGCCGGATGGCTGGGGCGGTTCGGCAGTGCCTCGGGTGAGGCCGTGCGTCTGCTGCTGGCCGTGGGCCTGCTGGGCGGCTTCACGACCTTTTCCTCGTTCAGTTTGGAAACCGTGCTGATGATCGAGCGCGGGCAACTCCTGATGGCGACGAGCTATGCCCTGCTGTCCGTGATCGCGGCGGTTGGTGCGCTGGTCCTTGGCCTTGGCATGATGCGGAGTGTGGCATGAAGGGGCGTCCTCCCGGCAAATCTTCCGGTCCCTCGCGCGGCGGCAAGCCGGGCGGTGGCGCACCTGGCCGAGCACGTGGCGGCGCAAAGGCGGCGCGGGCGCGCAAGCCCGATGCGGCCAAGTCACCGGCTAGACCTGCAGCCAAGGCTGCCCCGGCCAAAGCCGCCGCCACAGCTCCCGCCAAGGCGGCTGCACCCAAGGGCGTTTCGCTGGACGTGCGGCAGTTCCGCGTGGGAGCGGACGATGACGGCATCCGGCTTGATCGCTGGTTCCAACGGCATCTGCCCGACATCGGTTTCAACAGCGTCTCCCGCTGGGCGCGCACAGGCCAGCTGCGGGTCGATGGCGCACGCGCCGCACCGGGCGATCGCCTGACCGAGGGGCAGCTGATCCGTGTTCCTCCTGCCGAGCCCAAAGCCGCGGAGACCGCCAAGCCTCGTCGCGTCCGTCCGGAGCTTAGCGAAGATCAGATCACCTTCGCCCAGAACCTGGTCATCCATCGTGATGCGCAGGCGATCGTCATCAACAAGCCGCCAGGCCTCGCGACGCAGGGCGGCACGAAGACCGATGATCATGTCGATGGCCTGCTCGACGCGCTGGAATTTGAACTGGACCAGCGTCCGAAGCTCGTCCATCGGCTCGACAAGGATACGTCCGGCGCGCTGCTGATCGCCCGCACGGCGCGGTCGGCGGCCTATTTCGCCAAGGCTTTTTCCAGCCGCACCGCCCGCAAGGTCTATTGGGCGATCGTCATGGGCGTGCCGTCGATCGAGGACGGCATGATCGAACTGCCGATTGCCAAGCAGCCGGGCACCGGCGGCGAAAAGATGCATGTCGATGAGGCGGAGGGGCTTCCCGCCCGGTCGCGCTACCGCGTGATCGAGCGCGCAGGCAATCGCGCCGCCTGGGTCGAGCTGCAACCCCATACCGGGCGCACGCACCAGCTGCGCGTCCATATGGCGGCGATCGGCCATCCGATCGTCGGCGACGGCAAATATGGCGGCAAGGAAGCGTTTCTGTCGGGCACGATCAGCCGCAAGATGCACCTGCACGCCCGACGCATCCGCGTAGATCATCCCGACGGCGGTCGGGTCGATGTGCGCGCGGAGCTGCCGGAGCATTTCGCGACGAGCCTTGTGTCGCTGGGCTTCGATATCAACGCAGGCGACCTGCCGCTGGACGAGGAAATCGCCCGCGCACCCACTCGCGAGGATGAGAAGAAGGCCGCGCGCGCCCATGCCAAGCAGCTACGCAAAGGTCGGCGGGGTGAGCGGCGATCGAGAGGGGCGGGCGGCCCGCGCAAGAAATGAGCAACCGCCTGGCCGTCTTCGATTGCGACGGCACTCTGGTCGATAGCCAGCACAGCATTTGCTCTGCCATGACAATGGCTTTCGAGGGCGAGAAGCTGGTCGCTCCTGACAGGACCACCATACTCTCGGTAGTCGGCCTGTCGCTGCCACTGGCGATCGCGCGCCTGCTCCCCGAAGCGGAGGCGGATTTCCATGACCATCTGTCGGAAAGCTACAAGCGCGCCTTTCAGCAGATGCGCCGCGACAATGCCGTGTCGGAACCGCTCTATCCGGGGATAGCCGAGTTGATCCGGCAGTTGGATGCGGACGGGTGGCTGTTGGGAGTCGCCACCGGCAAGTCGGATCGCGGGCTGAACCTTTGCCTTTCCCATCATGGCATCAACGCGCATTTCGTGACGCTGCAAACCGCCGACCGGCATCCCTCGAAGCCGCATCCCTCCATGCTGCTGACGGCCATGGCGGACGCAGGCGCGATTCCGGAAACGACGGTTATGATCGGCGACACCAGCTATGACATCGACATGGCGCTGGCCGCTGGCACGAAGGCGCTGGGCGTCGGCTGGGGCTATCATCCACCCGCTGACTTGATCGCGGCCGGGGCGCATGCCGTGGCGATGGACAGCGGCGAACTCAACGCCCATATCCGCGCAGCATGACCGACTTTCCTCCTCCGCCTCCTGTCGATCCTGAAAAGGTCGCGCGCCAGCGTCACTTTGCCTTGGGCATGTTCCGCCTTACTGGTGCGTTGCTCGTCATGTTCGGCTTCCTCATCCTGATGGAGCGTTTCTCCTGGGTGCAGGGCAGCAAGGCGAAGGCCATGGGCATGATCTTCGTGCTGGTTGGGCTGTTCCAGTTCATCGTCGTGCCCCGCCTGCTGCTGAGGCTGTTCCGGAGACCGCCGCAATGAAACGCTTCTACAAGGATGTAGCGGTGATTTCCGGTGACGCCGGGCATGAGATCCAGCTGGACGGACGTCCGGTCCGCACGCCCGCGCGCGCGGCCTTGGCGTTGCCCACCGCGCGGCTGGCGGAAGCGGTTGCGGAAGAGTGGCGGCGGCAGGGCGATACCGTCGATCCGCGCTCCATGCCCTTCACTGGCCTCGCCAATGGCGCCATCGACCAGATCGCGCCCAATCGCGAAAGCTTCGCGGCGGGCATTGCCAACTACGGCACCAGCGACCTTCTCTGCTATCGCGCCGAAGGGCCTGCGGAACTGGTGGATCGCGAAGCGGCCGCCTGGGACCCGCTGCTCGATTGGGCGAGGCGGCGTTATGACGTCACCTTTCGTGTGACGCAGGGCATCATTCCCGTCGATCAGCCGCCTGAAACCCTGGAGCGGCTTGACGCAGCTGTAAGAGCCTTCGATCCGTTCCCCTTGGCCGGGCTGTCAACGCTGGTGACGCTGTCGGGGTCGCTCGTCTGCGGTTTGGCGATTGTCGAAGGCGGGCATGATGCTGATGCGATCTGGACCGCCTCGGAAATCGATGAAGCTTGGGAAGTGGAGCAGTGGGGCGAGGATGCCGAAGCTGCGGCCCGATCAGCCAGGCGGCGCGAAGAGTTCGCGATGGCGCGGCGTTTCTGTGAGTTGGTGGCGGGATAGTCTCACGCTCACCGAGGACGGCGTGATCGTAATCTGACCCTCGCCCCGCTCGGGCTGAGCTTGTCGAAGCCCTCCACTTTCTTAGAAGAAATAGAGCCCTTCAACAGGCTCAGGGCGAACGGCGCGAGGAAAAGCTGACGAATTAGAGCGGGGCTCTACATTATAGCCAGCTGTGCGTTCGTCCCTCTTCAAGCCCCCATCGTCGTAAGCTTGTTCGCGTAGACCATCCGGCCCGGCCCCATTAGCCCCAGCAACTGCGGCAGCATATGGCGAGCGACCGCGAAGCAGCCTTCGCTCCGGCCGATCTTGCCCCATGTCGCGATATGGTCTTCGCTCACATAATCCGCGCCATGGATGACGATTGCCCGCATCTCCGCATTGTTGTTCTGCGAGTCGAGACCTGCCAAGCGCATGGCGCGGCCATGCTGGCCTTCGTAAATCTGGCCGGTCTTGTATGCGCCCGCTGAACTGGCGAGCGAGTTGGGTTCGTTCGAAAATGTCTGCAGCCAACCCGAATGCCCGGGGTCGGACCCGCGTCCATGGGCTACCAGATAGGAACTGGCATGCCCGCCGATCAGATCGACGATGTGGAAGCGCAATTCGCGTGACGGAGCGTTGAAGTCGGCGAGCGCGATCCGGTCCCGCAGCTCGAACATATGCGCATGCTCGTCCAGCGCCGCCTTTGCCCGGTCGAGCAGACGCGCATAAGGCTGCCGCGCCAAAGGCGTCACCGGGTGAGGCGTGACGGGCGGGGGAACGGGCACAGCCGACTGAGGGTTAGCCGTCAAAGCCGCGCGCCCGGCGCTATCTGCTAGAAATGAAAAGGCGAGCCCGCTTAAAGCGGCCTTCGTAAAACTGCGGCGATCCATGAATCGCAATATAGCAAAGCTCTGCGCCCGCTTAAAGGGCAGGGCAAAAACGGACGGCCGCCATTCGTCCGAAGGCGGCCATCCTTCGGCTCAATCGGTCGAGTTGCTTGCCTCGGATGGGTCAAGCCGTGCGGTCATGCCAGTGGCTTCTGCATCGTCCTGGATCTGCTGCTGCTCGGAAATGCTTGGCGGCGGCGCGGGTTCCGGCGCGGCAGTGGCATTATTGGCGGGAGGCAGCGGCGCTTCCGGTTCGTCGATGATCACATTTTCAACTGGCGGTTCGACCATGTTGTTGGTCGCAGGGGCTTGCTCTTCCTTCTTGCCGCAAGCGGACAGGGCGAGTGCGCCAGCAAGGGCGGCGAGGGCAATTTTGCGCATGGGGCTTAGTCCTTCGATGCGATGGTTGGCGAGGGTGCGGCTGTAGGATCAAGGCGGCGGCTCGACGTCTCGATCTTCTGGGCGAGCAACTTGTCCCAGCCATAGGGATCAGAACGGAAATTCATGGTGCCGTTGCTGCTGGCAAAGGCGGTCCAGTAGAGGAGATAGACGGCCACTTCCTTGGGCAGCTGCACGCGCTGCGTCTTGCCGGTGTCGATCAGCGACTGAACCTTGCCTGCGAGCTTGGGATCGCTCTGCACCATCAGTTCTGCGAGCGGAACCGGCTTTTCCAGCCGAATGCAGCCGTGGCTGGCGAGCCGGTCATAACTGGAAAATTTCGCGCGTGCGGGCGTATCGTGCAGATAGACGGCGAAGGGGTTGTTGAAGTCGAACTTCAGCCGTCCAAGCGCGCTGCTGGGGCCTGCGGGCTGCACGATCCGCTCGCCATTTTCGGGGGTGCCGACGATCTTGTAACCCTGCCGCAGCAGCGCCGCGCGGCCCTTGGGCCACAATTCCTTCTTGGCGATGGAGGAGGGGACGTTCCATGGCGGGTTGACGACGATCGAATGGATGCTGGACGTCAGCATCGGCGTCGCATTGTCGGGCGATCCGGTGACGGCCCGCATGGAGGTGACGGGCTGGTCGCCTTCAAAGACGGTCAGGACCGCAGCGGCGATGTTCACCTGAACGCGATTGACCGGCAGTTGGCGGGGCATCCAGCGCCACCGCTCCATATTCGCCATGATCGCCCCGATGCGATCCTCCACCGGGACGTTGAGCTCCTTGAGCGTGCGCGCATCAAGCAGACCGGTGGGATTGAGCCCATAGCGGCGCTGCGCCCGCTGGAGCGTGTCGGCCAGCTTCTCACCCGACTGGACGCTCTTGTCCTCGATCGCGAGACGCTTGCGCACGGCTTCGGGCGCGGACTTGGCGTTGAGAGCAGGCCAGCCGCCCGCGTCCCGGATCCGTTCATAAGTGGCGAGGCCACGGCGCAGGCCATCATAGCCCGAATAGGGAGGCGTCAGGCTGGCTGCCCATTGCGGCAGACGATCTTCAGCGACCGCGCGGGCAAGCGCCGGGCGCGGATCGACAACAGCCGGGCGAAGCGCCCAGATATCGAGAAAATCTGCGGTGTTGACCCTGCCTGTGCTGAGCGCCTTCGCCCGGTCAAGCACGGCGGAGACGAGAGCATCGCCGGAGAGCGCTCCCGTCGCCTTGCTGCGCGCCATCAGGCCCTGCTCGGCGCCACCTTTCAGCCAACCGTTAAGCCAGCTTTCCTGCGCAGCCGATAGCGGCGGGATGGGCACTGGCGGTGTCACGACAGCAGGCGGCGCGATGACCGGCGGCGCGGATGGCGGCAGCGTCGGCACCACCGCTGGCGGCTGCGCAATCGCAGGCACGGCGGCGAGGCCGACAAGGGGGCTGAGGCAAAAACGGATCAGATTGGGACGGTTCATGCTGGACCAGATAGCGCAAAGCCCTCATCGTTCAAACTTATGATCGCGGAAAAAGATGATGCTCCACGTTGTTCACCATCCTGCCTATGTTTCTCCGGCAACAGCAGGCAGTCGCGGTGGTTGTGTTTAATAATGGGGGGGTTTTTGATCACATAGCGTAAGTGGCGCTGGCCTTAACCAGCAGGAAACCCAACCCCAGCGCCCCCCAGGGATCGAGGCCGTACATGATCCGGCCTATGTCGAGGAAGTCGCCAGCCTGGCCGTCCCGTTGGCGAAGGAACGGCGGATCGGCTTTGCGGTCACCGAGCGGGTGATGCGGCGATCGATGCTTTCGCCCGGCGGCACTTGGGCCGCTGCCAGGTTGTCGATGGTGCATGGCTATGCCGCCAACGCTGCTGGCGGGAGTCATCATGCCCTTTATGACAGCGGCGCGGGCTATTGCGTGTTCAATGATCTCGTCATCGCGGCGAATCGGTTGATCAGGGAAGGGGATGCCCACCGGGTGCTCATCCTCGACCTCGACGTGCATCAGGGCAACGGCACCGCGCAGTTGATGGACGGACGCGAGGATGTCTTCACCCTGTCGATCCATGCGGAGAAGAACTTTCCCGTGCGCAAGATGCTATCGACGCTAGATGTGGCCTTGCCGGACGGCGTGGGTGATACGGACTATCTCGCGACGCTGACGGATGTGCTGCCGTCTGCACTCGATAGCTTTCGCCCTGACCTCATCCTGTATCAGGCGGGCGTCGATCCGCATGCCGATGACAGGCTGGGGCGTTTGGCGCTGAGTGACGAAGGGCTCGACGCACGCGACCGCACCGTCATGCGCGAAGCGCGCCGCCGCGGCATCCCGCTAGCCAGCACCATGGGTGGCGGCTATGGCGAGGATAGGATGGCCGTGGCAGAGCGTCACGCCGCCTGCATGATCCGGCTGGCGGAGGAAGCGGGCAAGGCGCTCAGTGCATTGTCGTCGTAGCGTTCACCGAGGCGGCAGGCGCCGTCACGATCAACCGGGCGGCAATCAGTCCCGCTGCCGCCAGCGCGATGAAGTCGCTGAACGCGAGGTAGAGGATATAGCCCCAATGCGCGTGGTTGAAGACGGCTTGGCCGACGTCGAGCCACAACACGGCGGCAAGCGCCGATAGCAGCGCGATGCGCGCTCGGTTGCCGAAGTCCGCCGCCGCGAACCGCAGAGCAAGTGCGATGACCACCCCCACGATCAGGGCGAGGACGAGGCCGCCGATCAGCGCGGCGCTGTCCGTCACCGGAAAGCCGCTATTATTGTAGAAGATGGTTGCGATCGGCCCCTTGCCATAGAGGATCGTGCCCTGCGCCGTCGCGGGGTCGGGGACGATGTAGACGCCGGTTCCGGTCTGCGTCAGCGACTGGGCCAGCGCTGCCTGAAGGTTCGCGCCGGGCGCTTCACCGGTGCGGTGGAAGGCGAGGGCGCTGAGCGGCGTCTGCCAAAACAGGAAGCGGATCACGAAAAGAGCGAAGCCGCCCAATATGCCGCCCGCGATCGTTCTCACCATGCCGTCATCTCCCTGCTAGCCTTAAGGCAGATCAGGAAACGCCAGTGGCGGGATTTCTTTCCGGCAGCAGTCAGTCCTTCGGGCGGGCGGCCTTTTCCGCGATGCCCGACACGCCTTCGCGGCGGTCGAGTTCATCCAGCACGGCGTCCAGAGGAATGTCGAGGTCCGCGAGCAGGACCATGAGGTGGAAGAGCAAATCAGCGCTTTCGCCAACAACGCCTTCACGGTCGGAAGCCATGGCGGCGATGACCGTCTCTACTGCTTCCTCGCCCACCTTCTGCGCGATCTTGACCCGGCCACGCGCGGTCAGCTTCGCCACATAGGATTGCGACGGGTCAGCCGTCCGCCGTTGCCGGATGGTTTTTTCGAGATCGAAGAGGGTCGAGCGCATGCTGTCCATCAAGCCTTCGCCGTCCGGCCCGTCAATGAAAAGTTGCTCATCGCGAGCGGACAGGCACGCCAGCAGCGGCAAGCGCCTGATGCGCCTGCGCCACTGTATGTTGGCCAAAGTGGAAGATGGACGCGGCGAGCACCGCGCTCGCATGACCCTCGATCACGCCTTCGACCAGATGCTGCAAGGTGCCGACGCCGCCGCTGGCGATGACGGGCACCGACACGGCATCGGCAATGGTGCGGGTGAGGGCGAGGTCATAGCCCTGCTTCGTTCCGTCGCCGTCCATGGAGGTAACGAGCAACTCGCCCGCGCCGCGTTCGGCCAGCCTCACCGCATGTTCGACCGCGTCGATGCCGGTCGGCTTGCGGCCGCCATGGGTGAAGATTTCCCAGCGGTATTCGCCGACGCGCCGCGCATCGACCGATCCGACGATGCACTGGCTGCCGAAGCGGTCGGCGATGTCAGCCACCACTTCGGGGCGCGCCACCGCTGCGCTGTTGACGGCGACCTTGTCAGCGCCCGCGAGCAGCAGGGCTCGCGCATCTTCCGGACTGCGCACGCCGCCGCCCACGGTGACGGGCATGAAGCAGACTTCGGCGGTGCGGCGCACCACGTCCAATATCGTGCCGCGCGCCTCATGAGCGGCGGTGATGTCGAGGAAGCACAGCTCATCCGCGCCCGCCGCATCATAGACCCGCGCCTGCTCGACCGGATCGCCCGCGTCGCGCAGGTCTACAAAGTTCACGCCCTTGACCACGCGGCCATTGGCGACGTCCAGGCAGGGGATGACGCGGGTGCAGACGGTCACGCCGCCGCCTTGGCGATCGCCAGCGCAGCCTTCAGGTCCAGCCGCCCATCATAAAGCGCGCGCCCGGTAATGACGCCTTCTATGCCTTCATCGGCATGCAGGCTGAGCACGCGAATATCAGCTATTCCCGCCACGCCGCCGCTGGCGATAACGGGAATGTCCGTGCTGCGCGCCAGCTCCACCGTAGCATCGATGTTGCAGCCCTTGAGCAAGCCGTCGCGGCCTACGTCGGTGAAGAGCAAGCTGGCGACGCCTGCATCTTCGAACCGGCGGGCAAGGTCGGCGACCGGCATGTCGGACTTTTCCGCCCAGCCATCCGTCGCGACGAAGCCGTCCCGTGCATCGACCGCTACGACGATCCCGCCCGGAAAGTCGCGCGCCGCCGTCTTGACGAAGCCGGGGTCCTTCAGAGCCGCCGTGCCGATAACGATGCGCGACACGCCAAGGTCGAACCAGCGCTCCACCGCTTCGCGATTACGGATGCCGCCGCCAAGCTGGACATGGCCGGGGAATGCTTCGACGATGCGCTCTACCGCCTCGGCATTCACAGCATGACCTGCGAAGCTGCCGTCCAGATCCACGACATGCAGATGCTCGGCGCCCGCTTCGGCAAAGATCAGCGCCTGCGCGGCGGGGTCATCGCCATAAACGGTGGCACGGTTCATGTCGCCTTCGGCGAGGCGGACGACCTGGCCGCCTTTAAGGTCGATTGCAGGGAAGACGATAAGGCTCAAGGACGCCACTCCAGAAAGCGGGACAGGAAGGAAAGGCCATAGGTCTGGCTCTTTTCCGGATGGAACTGGCAGCCGATGATCGTGTCGCGCACTACGGCTGCGACCAGCGGCCCGCCATGATCGGTGACCGCCGCGACATGATCGGGGTCAGCTGCTTCGAAATGATAGCTGTGCAGGAAATAGGCCTCGCCGGTTTCCAACAGAGGCGGCGCGCCGTTCAGCGTCACCTTGTTCCAGCCCATATGCGGCACCTTGATCGCGGGGTCAGTCGGCTCGATCCGCCGGACTGTGCCGGGAACCCAGCCCAATCCTTCATGCCGCCCGAACTCTTCGCCCGCATCGGCGAGCAGCTGCATGCCGACGCACACGCCCAGGAACGGTGTGCCACGCTGGCCCACTGCTTCGTTCATCGCGCCGATCATGCCGGGAATGGCGGACAGCGCCTCCATGCAAGCCTTGAAGGCGCCGACGCCGGGCAGCACGATGCGATCAGCCTTCGCCACCACTTCGGGATCGGCGGTGATGACGGCATCCTCCGCACCCGCCTTGCGCAGGGCGTTATGGACCGAATGGAGGTTGCCTGCGCCGTAATCGATGAGGGCGAGGGCGGTCACAACATCCCCTTGGTCGACGGGATCGCGTCCGCCTTGCGCGGGTCGATCTCCACCGCCTGCCGCAGCGCACGGGCGAGGCCCTTGAAGCAGCTTTCGACGATATGGTGATTGTTGCTGCCATAAAGATTTTCGACGTGCAGCGTGATGCCGGCAGCCTGCGCGAAGCTGTGGAACCAGTGTTCGATCATCTCGGTATCCCATTCGCCCAGGCGCTGGACCGTGAAGTCGGCTTTAAACACGAGCCAGGGGCGGCCGGAAATATCGAGCGACACGCGGCTCAGCGTCTCGTCCATCGGCGAATAGACGCTGCCATAGCGGGTGATGCCGCGCTTGTCCCCCAGCGCCTTGGCCACGGCTTCGCCAATGGCGATCGCGGTGTCTTCGGTCGTGTGATGCTGGTCGACATGCAGGTCGCCGACCGTCTTCACCGTCATATCGATCAGCGAGTGCCGCGACAGCTGTTCGATCATGTGATCGAGGAAGCCGATGCCGGTGGAGACGGTATAGACGCCGGTCCCGTCGAGATTGACGGTAACGTCGATCTGCGTTTCCGCAGTGTTGCGGTGAATTTCGGCCGTGCGCATGGCTGCGCCCTATACCGAAGTGGGCGCGCCATGCAATGTGGCGTTGCATATGTGGGCCGCACTTGACCAGCCGCGCCGCGCCGTTAGGACAATGGGGGATGAGCGACGACTTGCCTGACAGCCTGATTCCCTACGACGAAATCGTGCAGGAGGCGCTGCGTGCCGTGGTTGGCCGCGTGCTGGGCGAAGTGGAGCATTCGGGCGGCCTGCCGGGCACACATCATTTCTACATCACGTTCAAGACTCAAGCGCCGGGCGTTGAAATCCCCAAGCAGCTGGTCGAGCGATTCCCCGATGAAATGACGATCGTTCTCCAGAATAAATTCTGGGACCTGAAGGTGGGCAACGACGGCTTTGGCGTCAGCCTGACCTTCAACCAAGTTGCGTCTCATCTTTCGATTCCCTTCGCTGCGATCACCGCTTTCGTCGATCCGGCGGTGAATTTCGCGCTTCAGTTCCAGGTGCAGTCTGATGGATTGCCAGAACCGCATGAAGAAGCGGAGAATGACGCGCCGCTCGTGACGACCGAAGACGGCTCCAACGTCGTCACCGTGGATTTCGGCAAGAAGAAATAAGGGCTGGCGGATAGCCGCTGCACCTCCCAGATTGGCTCCCGGACCTCATGTCCTGGGAGCCTTCGCATGGAAAGCCGCACCGAAACCGACAGCATCGGCGCCATAGAGGTGCCCGCAAGCGCCTATTGGGGCGCGCAGACCCAGCGCAGCATCGAAAATTTCCCCTTCGGCGCGATGGAGCGCATGCCGATCGGCATTGTCCACGCTCTCGCCATCGTCAAACAGGCTGCGGCTCGGGTCAACCGCACCGAAGGGCTCGCGCCTGAGCTGGCGGAGGCAATCGAGTCAGCGGCTGGCCAAGTGATCGCTGGCGATCATGATGACCAGTTCCCCCTCGTCATCTGGCAGACGGGTAGCGGCACCCAATCGAACATGAACGTCAATGAGGTGATCGCCGGGATCGCCAATGAGGCACTCACTGGCAGTCGCGGGGGCAAATCACCCGTCCATCCCAATGACCATGTGAATATGGGACAGTCGTCGAACGACAGCTTTCCGACCGCCCTCCACATCGCCGCCGCCCGCGCCGCAATGGAGCAGCTCTTCCCGGCGCTCGACCGGTTGCACAAGGCGCTGGATGAAAAGGCGCAGGCTTGGGGTGACATCGTGAAAATCGGCCGCACCCACCTCCAGGACGCGACGCCGCTGACGCTGGGGCAGGAATTTTCCGGCTATGCGCATCAGCTCTATCGCTGCCGCCATCGGATAGAGCCCGCCGTGATGCACGGCATGATGGCGCTGGCTCAGGGCGGGACTGCGGTGGGGACGGGGCTCAATGCACCCGAAGGCTTCGGCATCGCCATGGCGAGGGAGATTGCTGCCATCACCGGCTTGCCGTTCCGTACTGCCGACAACAAGTTCGAAGCGCTCGCTTCCAACGATCCGCTCGTGCACCTTTCTTCGACCCTCGCGACGCTTGCGGTGGCCCTCACCAAAATCGCCAACGACATCCGCCTGCTCGGCAGCGGACCGCGTTCGGGGCTTGGCGAACTGGACCTCCCCGCAAATGAGCCGGGCAGTTCCATCATGCCCGGCAAGGTCAATCCTACCCAGTGCGAAATGCTGACCATGGTCGCGGCGCAGGTGATCGGCAATCATCAGGCGGCGACGATCGGCGGCCTTCAGGGGCATCTGGAACTCAACGTCTTCAAGCCCATGATCGGCGCCGCCGTCCTCCGCTCCATCCATCTGTTGAGCGTCGGCATGGACAGCTTCGCGGAGCGCTGCGTCGACGGGCTCGAGGCAAATGAGAAGCGTATCGCCGAACTGGTCGATCGCTCGCTGATGCTGGTCACCGCACTCGCGCCAGAGATCGGCTACGACAATGCCGCGAAGATCGCGAAACATGCGCATGCGGAGGGGCTAACGCTCAAGGAAACGGGCCTGGCGCTCGGTCTTGTCGATGAAGAAAGCTTCGACCGGCTGGTTCGGCCTGAAAATATGGTGTGACTTGGCGGAACCGCCGCTCTTGCGATACATTAAGCCCTCATGAAGAAGATCGCTTCCAATCAGCCCCTCGTCACCATCCGCCCGCCGCGCAAAGCCGGGCTTTTGCGAAAGACGGCGCGGCTGGGCGCGGCTGTCGTGGCTGCTCGCGTAGCCGCGGCGACTGGCAAGAAGGGTGTCGTCGGCCTGGTCGCGGGCCTGGGCGCCAAGCGGTTGATCATGCGCTATCCGCTCGGCGCCATCTTCGTGACGGGCGCCTATCTTGCGGGCAAGGCTTATGAGACCAAGCGCGAAGTGGATCGCAAGCGCGCGGTGAAAGCTCTCCCTGACCTCAGCAACGAACCGGTACCCATTACCGAGGCCCGAGAAGCGCGCGCGAAAGGCTCAAAGAGCTGACTGCCAGCTTTTGATCGCCTCGATCGGCCAGGCCAGCATCAGCACGTTCAGCGTCAGATTGTCGCGGATCGCCACGAGCGCGATAACCTCCAGCGCCAGACCGAGGCAGATCGTCACCGCCACCGGCGCGCGCGCAGCAATTGTGAAACCCAAAGCCATCATGCCGATGTCGCTCATGGAATTGAGGATGCTGTCGCCGCTATAGCCCAGCGCAATGGTCGCCGCGCGGTAGCGGTCGATGATGATCGGTAAGTTCTCCAATATCTCCCATACCGACTCGATCAGCACCGCCAGCGCGAGACGTGGTCCCAGCGGTTGCCGCCGCATCAGCGCCCAGGCACCGGCGTAGAAGAGAAAGCCGTGGATCACATGGCTGAGGCTGTACCAGTCCGCGATATGCTGGCTGTTTCCGCTGTCCAAGGCGCCGTGCCACAGCTCCACATAGCCGCACGTGCAGATCGGCGGCCGCGCCATCAGGACCAGCAGTGCGCAGGTCAGCACGGCGATGATCCCGGCGGTCGCGAAACCCCGGCGGTTGCGTAATGCCTTGCGTCTCACCAATCGTCCCCCTTCACGGCCTCTTGCCAAACGCGTTCCACGGCGTCACTAGCGGCCATGGCCGACAGCATCCCCATTGAGACGCCCGATTTCAAGCGGCGTGGCGTGCTCTTCGTTCTCTCCTCGCCATCTGGCGCGGGTAAGTCCACCATCGCGCGCAAGCTTCTGGCCGCAGAGCCGGACCTTGCCATGTCAGTTTCGGCCACCACCCGGCCGATGCGTCCGGGGGAGGTCGAGGGCAAGGATTATCATTTCGTCGATCTGGAGGAATTCCGCCGGATGACGGCGGATCATGAATTTCTCGAATGGGCGCATGTGTTCGGCCAGCGCTACGGCACCCCGCGCGCGCCGGTTGAAGCGATGCTGAAGAGCGGCCGCGACGTTCTGTTCGACATTGACTGGCAGGGCGCGCAGCAGCTGCACCAGATCGCCGGCGGCGATGTTGTTCGCGTGTTCATCCTGCCGCCCTCGATGGAGGAACTGGAACGCCGTTTGCGCGGTCGTGCCACGGATAGCGAGGAAGTCATTCAAGGGCGCATGTCCCGCGCCGCCAACGAAATCGCGCACTGGGATGGCTATGATTATGTCCTCTGCAATGTCGATGCGGAGGATTGCTTCCAGCGGGTCCAAACGATCCTGCATGCCGAACGCATGAAGCGCAGCCGCCAGACCGGCCTCATCGGCTTCATCCGCCGGTTGAGCCGCTATTATCAGGAAGATTGAGCGGCCCTAGACCTGCGCTCGGCCTGAAAAATTCTGGAAACCGATTGCCCAGCGATGATTATCCGTTCGGGCTGAGCTTGTCGAAGCCCTTCCCTGCCTGAGAAGGAGCGGACCCCTTCCACGGGTTCAAATCAGACGTCAGATTGCTGCTTCCGGACCCTTGGCGCCGGACGTATACCAGAGCTATTCGAACCCCGCCGGTTCGGCCCAGTCCGGATGCACCCAGGCCATCGCCTTGAACAGCGTGCCCATCGCATCGGGGGCGGTGAGCCGTGCGCGCACGGCTTCCACCTCCGCCGCCCGTTCAGGGGCGGTACGCGCCAGCTGGGCCGCCCGCGCATCGATGCCCAGCTGCCTCAGAAATTCACCCTGGCCGATTGGGCCCATCACCCGCAGCCCGGCCTGCCGCGCCATATTGCCGATCATGGTGAAATCGACATGAGTGGTGAGGTCGCTTTCTCCCGGCTCCAGGAAAGGATCGGCAAATTGATGCCCGCGCACGGCCTGCAATGTGTCGCCGATCGCCGGCCCCTCATAACCATAGTCGATGATGATCGCGGCGCCCCCTTGCCGGGCAATGCGCTGCGCCAATTCATATGCGATGGCTGTGCCTGCCAGTGGTATCTCCAGGATCGCCCCGTCGGGCGCATCGGCGGCAATGGCCGGGATGCCCGATTCGACGCGGCGGAATCCGGGCAGGGGCGCGAACCGGTCCGGCTGGTCTTCGTCGGGGCAGATGACGACGCGCTCGCGCCACTCATCGCCCGAACGGACGATCTGGCGAACGGGCAGGGCGTCGAAAAACTCGTTCGCCACCACCAGCAGCGGTACATTGTCCGGAAGGCCGTCAACGCTGTCCCGGTGCAAGACATTGGGGATGAGCGCCCGCTGCCGCTCGCGCAGGGTAGGGCTGGTTTCGACGAAATGCGGGTGCGGGGTGAATCCGGCACTCCCCATGGCGCGCAACGCGTCCGAAGCCAGCGTGCCGCGCCCCGGCCCCAGCTCTACATAAACGGCGTTCTGGCGGCTGCCTGAACGCATCCAGACATCAGCCAGGCAAAGGCCGATCAGCTCGCCGAACATCTGGCTGATTTCGGGCGCGGTCGTGAAATCGCCTGCGGTCCCCAGCGGATCGCGCGTCCCATAATAATGCTGGTTTGCCTCGGCCATATAATGCGCGACCGAGATCGGCCCCCCGGCGTCGATCTGCCGCGCGAGCCGCTGGGCAAGGGTCAGCGGTTCAGCTGACACTCGCGCCGCCCGCGATCGGCTCCACCCGAACCCGGCGGCCTTTTGCCGTCACGATCAGGTAAAGGCCGCCCAGGATCATCGGAAGGCACAGCCACTGGCCCATGTGCAGCCCGGTGCGGGCGGCGAATTCCATCAGCTGCGCGTCCGCCTCACGATAATATTCGATGCCGAAGCGGAAGATGCCGTAGAAGAACAGGAACAGGCCCACAAGCATGCCCGGCTTGTACCGCGCGCGCGTCTTCCAGAAGGCGAAGGCGAGGATGAGGAACAGGATGATGCCTTCGAAAAAGGCCTCGTACAGCTGGCTTGGATGGCGCGGGAAGGGGCCGCCGGTCGGGAAGATGATCCCCCACGGCACGTCCGTTTCCTTGCCCCACAGCTCGCCATTCACGAAATTGGCGAGGCGGCCGAAGAACAGGCCAAAGGGCACGCAGCAGGCGACAAAATCATGGATGCGCAGCCAGGACAGCTTTTCCCTGCGCGCCATGTAGAGGATGCCGAGCGACACGCCGATCGCGCCGCCATGGAACGACATGCCGCCGTTCCACAGCTTGAATATGTCGAGCGGGTTGCGGAGGATTTCGGGCTGGTAGAAGAAGACATAGGCCAGCCGCCCGCCAATGATGATGCCAAGCGTCGCGTAGAAGATCATGTCGTCGGCGTGCCGCCGTGCCATGGGCGAACCAGGCTGGGTGATCAGCTTCAAGAGGTACCAGTAGCCGATCAATATGCCCGCCAGATAAGCGAGGCTGTACCATTTGAGCGTGAAGAAGCCGAGGTCGAGCGCGACCGGGCTGAGCCCCAGCTGATCGAAACGAATTGCGCCCGCAGCCGCGGCGGCAAGGTCAAGGATCAAATTGTCGCTCCCGTTCGGAAATATGGCCTTCGCCATAGAGCAGGATAGGGTAGGGAGGAAAGGGGGCTATCATCTTGACGCAGCTTTTGAATGATGGCTGAAATCAACAGCGTGCAGGATAATGGACCAAGCCGGTTCATCATCCACCACTGGCGTTAACACGCTGGAAACCCATCGATGCGAGTATGATGCCATGGCTATCGAACCAATTTTGGAGCAATCTCCGGGAAGTGGCGACAAACGCGCCGATGTCCGCTGGCCCATCCGCCTTGAGGTGCCGGGCGCAGGTAATGAAGGTCCTGCCGATGTCGTGGTACATGATATCTCCACGGCCGGGATGCTGATCGAAACCAGCTCGGTTCTGAAATTGGGGCAGGCATTGCTGCTGTCCTTGCCCGAAGCGGGCTCTGTTTCGGCCCATGTCGTGTGGCAGGATGAGCCGCTGTTCGGATGCCGTTTTGACCAGCCGTTGCCCCAGGCAGCGGTCAGCGCCACCCGTCTGCGCAGCACGATGCGCAATGACGGCAGGCCGGTTGATTATGCGGCCGATGGCAAAGCGCCAGAAATGCTTCCCGCACGCCTGCGCCGCTTGCGCCGGGAACGGGGTCTCAGCCGTGAAGCGCTGTCCCAGCTGACAGGTTTCAGCAAGCCTTCGCTCTGGGCGTGGGAAGTGGGCAAGACCATGCCCCGCCGCAGAAGCCTGGTCGCCCTGGCGCAGGCATTTGGCCTGACGGAGCAGCAACTGCTCGTCGGGGACATGGTGCCATCGCACGATCCGGCGACGGGCGCGTTTCGTCCTGGGCAACAACTGCATGACGTGATCGACTCGGCAAAGCGGGATGTCGCGAAGCATGCAGGCGTCGATGTCTCGCAGGTGCAGATTCGCATCGATTATTGACGCGCGTCGAGGGCCAGTCAGGGCTGGTCGCCAGAAAGTCCCCCTCCCGCAGGCGGGAGGGGAGATAAGCGCTTGATCCTTCTGATGCTTCGCCACCATCAGATCGATAAACTTCCCACCCGTTCGCCCTGAGCCTGTCGAGCCGAAGGCCGGCGCGCCCAACGGCTCTCCTTCTTTTCAAGAAGAACAAGGCTTCGACAAGCTCAGCCCGAACGGATGCTATAATATGGCTATGTGCAGGCCGCTCGCCCCGCCTCGACGCCTGCCGCCAAGGCATTCACGCACCACCATGATCGCCTAACAAAAAAGCCGCCCGGTGAGGGGCGGCTTTCTTTTTGGTCCGAGGCGAAAAACTCAGGCTTCTTCGGCCGGAGCTTCTTCAGCTTCAGCGGCGATTTCGCCGGGTTCAGCGTTCGGATCATAATCTTCGGTGAAGCCGCTCTCGTCCTTTTCGAACAGGTCGGCCATCACATCGACGCCCTGCGCCTGCAGTTCGGCCTCTTCGGGCGAACGAGCGACGTTCACCGTGATGACGGTGACGACTTCGGGGTGCAGCGCGACCTTGACGTCGAACACGCCCAGGGTCTTGATCGGGCGTTCCAGCACAACCATCGCCTTGGTGACGTTGGTAATGCCATCGGCATGCAGCGCTTCGACAACGTCACGCACGGCGACCGAACCATAAAGGTGGCCCGCGTTGGACGACTGGCGGATCAGGACGATCTGCTTGCCGTTGACGCTTTCGGCAGCCTTTTCAGCGTCCCCACGACGGGCGGCGTTGTCGGCTTCGATCTTCGCGCGGTTGGCTTCGAACACCTTCTTGTTGGCGGCGTTCGAACGCAGCGCCTTCTTGTTGGGCAGCAGGAAGTTACGTGCGTAACCGTCCTTCACGGTGACGACGTCACCGATGGCGCCCAGCTTTTCGATGCGCTCAAGGAGAATGATTTCCATGGGTCTTTCTCCCTTACTTCACGATGTAGGGCAGCAGGCCCAGGTGACGGGCGCGCTTGATGGCCTGGGCCAGCTCACGCTGCTTCTTTGCGGATACAGCCGTGATGCGGCTGGGGACGATCTTGCCGCGCTCGGACACGAAGCCCTGCAGCAGACGGACATCCTTGTAATCGATCTTCGGCGCATCCTTGGCGGCGAAGGGGCAGCTCTTGCGGCGGCGGAAAAACGGGCGTGCCATTGTTCAGATCTCCTTATTCGCCAGCCGGGGCTTCTTCGCGCTCGCGGCGCGGGCCACGGTCGCCACGATCACCGCGCGGGCCACGCTCGGCGCGTTCCTGCTTGCGCATCATCACCGACGGGCCGGTTTCCAGCTCATCGACCTTGACGGTCATGTAGCGGATGATGTCTTCGTTGATCTGCGTCTGGCGCTCCAGTTCCGCGACGACACCGGCGGGGGCGTCGATGTTCAGCATCACATAGTGAGCCTTGCGGTTCTTGGCGATCTTGTAGGCGAGGCTGCGCAGGCCCCAGGTTTCCACCTTGGTCACCTTGCCAGCATTATCCTCGACGATCTTGGTGGCGGTTTCCGCCAGCGCGTCCACCTGCGCCTGTGCCAGGTCCTGGCGCGCAAGGAACACATGCTCGTAAAGAGCCATGGGTATTGCCTCATCTGTTGGCCGATCGCTGACGCCCACCCCATGTGGAACGCCCCTCCGGCTGTCGTCTCAAGCATTCTTTCGCGCGCTGCCCGAGTCACCCCGGCCCACGCGAAGCGGCGCCTATGGCGGAAATGCGCCAGCTTGGCAAGGAAGACTTCTCAGCCGCGGTGCATCTCGGCCGTGCCGATGAAATGCGCTCGGGTGGAGGGTCCAGCCTGTTCGAGCAGGGCGGCGACCTTGCTCTTCAGGTTCGACGACGGACGCGCCGCATCGTCATAGGCCATGCCCCAATCGCCGAATTCGCGGGCGTCGATGTCCTGCTTGCGCAACATGACTAGCGCTCGATGCCTGCCGTCGCGGCCAATGCGCTCATAGATCCGCTCGACATTCTCCCTCGGCCCTTCGAGGACCTGGAGGAAGCGCTTGCCATTGTAGAGCAGTAGGCCGGTCACGTCCTGGCTGCTGTTCTTCTGCGCTGCGGCGTGAGCGATCGTCGCGCATTGGGGGCCTGAAACATCACCGGTCGCGCTGCTGATATACATGATCTGGTACAAGGACATGGTGCTTCCTGGCATAATAAATTTCCAGTGAATGCCCTACAGCTCAAGGCTTTATATATTATGTTTGATATAGATCAGAGAATGCCCCCGTAAGAGCGATGCTCTTGCCGGGGCTGTTCCATTTAGAATGATGCCAGCAACTTAGCGGATCACGCTGCCAATCACCGCGCCGATGATCCCGCTGGTGAGCGCAACCAGCACCGCATCATTGCCGGATCGCACCCAGTGATAGCCGCGCGGCGGAGCGTTCAGGCGATAGTCGCGATAATTGTTGATAACGCGATAATCGCGGGCATAGCGGCGGTCGAAGCGCTGGCCCTTGCCCCAGCGGCGATAGTCATTCTTGCGCACGACCGTCTTCTGCTTGACGACTGTGCGGCCGTGCGGGCCCTGATGCACGACGCGGGTCACTTCGCGGTGCGGCGCGGCCTGCGCCTGCGCTGCGACCATCGGGCTGGCGACCATCGTGGTTGCGGCCAGGCTCATCAGCAGTTTCTTGATCATCTCACTTGCTCCTTTGCTTTAATCCGTCGCGCCTTTGCTTCGGCGTTGAAGACAGATTTAGGCCGGACTTGTCGCAAGCTTGTGCCAGTGGGATGGTTCAACTGTCTGAAATTGTAACGAGCCTTATTCGTGCCGCAGGGCGTCGATCGGATTGAGCGCCGCCGCCCGCCGCGCCGGGAAATAGCCGAACACCACCCCGATCGCCGCTGAAAAGAGGAAAGCGATCATGTTCACCTTCACATCGAAGATGAAGGGCACCTGCATCAGCGGCGCGATCGCGACCGAAGCGACCAGCGCGAGGATCAGCCCGATCAGCCCACCTAGGCAGGACAGCACGATCGCCTCCACCAGAAACTGCATCAGCACCTCCCGCGCGACCGCGCCGATGGCGAGGCGGATGCCGATCTCCCGCGTGCGCTCCGTAACCGACACCAGCATGATGTTCATGATGCCGATCCCGCCGACCAGCAGCGAAATGGCCGCGACCGCCGCCACGATCTGCGTCAGGATGGTCGTCGTGCCCGTCAGCGTGTCGCTGATCTGCTTGGTGTCGAACACGTTGAAATTATCTTCGGCGCCCGGCTTCACCTTGCGCCGCTCGCGCATCAGTTCTTCCAGGCTCCCCTGCACCGTGGAGGTGTCATAGGCGTCGTCCACCGCGACCATGATCTGGCTGATGTCGCGGTCTCCGGTGAAGCGGCGCTGGACGAACTTGATCGGCATGACGACGACATCATCCTGATCGCCAAAGCCGCCCTGGCCACGCGTCGCCAGCGCGCCGATCACCTGACAAGATACGCCCTTGATGCGCAGGCGCTTGCCTGTGGGATCGCTTCCCTGAAACAGGTTGGTGCGCACTGTATTGCCGATGATGCAGACGGCTTTGCCCGCCTCTTCCTCCTCCGGCATGAAGAGGCGGCCTGCGTCGGCTTTCCAGCTTTGCACCTCGAAATAGGCGGCGGTCGTGCCGTAGACGGTGGTCGACCAGTTGCTGCCCTCATAGATGGCTGTGCCGCTCGACTGCACCAGCGGCGCAACTGCGCGCACTCCGGTCAGCTGGTTCTCGATCGCCGTCACGTCCGCTGGCTTGAAATCGGGCGGCCTCGCCCCCCCGCCGCCACGGCCAAAGCCTTGCCCCGGTCGCAGCTGCAACACATTGGCGCCGAGCGAACTGATCTGCTCCCGCACCGCCGCCGTCGCGCCATTGCCCAGCGTCACCATCGTGACCACCGCCGCCACGCCGATGATGATGCCCAGCGTCGTCAGGAAGCTCCGCAGCTTGTGCCGGTTGATCGCCCGGAAAGCGAGGATGACGGTCGTCCCTAGCATCCCCGATCTCCCTCGCCCCTTCGGGGAGAGGGTTGCGCAGGCTTGGCAGCTTGCTGCCTAGCCGAAGCTGGGTGAGGGGGATACACGCAGCCTCTCACCCTCATCCAACTCCGCCTAGCTCGCGGCGCAAGCAAGGCTACGCATCCTTCTCCCATCAAGGGAGAAGGGTAAGCGCAAAGCATCCTCACGCCTTCACCCCCGCATCGACCCGCTCAACCAACCCATCCTTGAAATGCACGATCGTGCGCGCAAAGGCGGCCATGTCGGGCTCATGCGTCACCATCAGTACCGTGATGCCGCTATTCTTGTTAAGGTCGGTCAGCAGCTCCATGATCTCCACCGACCGCTCCGAATCCAGATTCCCCGTCGGCTCGTCAGCCAGCAGCACGGCAGGGTGCGTCACGATCGCCCGCGCGATGGCGACACGCTGCTGCTGCCCACCCGACAGTTCAGCGGGCGTATGGTCCCACCATTGCTTGAGGCCCACCTTGTCGAGCGCCGCCATCCCCGCCTCATAGCGCGCCTTCTTGTCCTCGCCTCGGTAGAGCAGCGGCAGTTCGACATTTTCCAGCGCGCTCGTCCGCGACAAGAGGTTGAAGCCCTGAAACACAAAGCCAAGATAGCGGCGGCGCAGCAGCGCCCGCTGGTCGCGGTCCAGCGTTTCAACATGCCGGCCCTTGAACAGGAACTCGCCCCCGCTCGGCACGTCGAGACACCCCAGGATGTTCATCGTCGTCGACTTGCCAGACCCCGAAGGTCCCATGACGGCGACGAAATCCCCTTCCTCGATATCCAGGTCGATGCCCTTCAGCGCCTGAAAGGCGGCAGGGCCGGAACCATAGACTTTGGTGACGCCGCGCAGGGAGATGATCGGATCAGTCACCGCGTCAGCTTCCATTCTGCCGCCCGGTGCCCCTCGGCTCGCCACCACCGCCGCCGCCGGAGCGCTCACGCCGTTGGCCGCCACCGTTGGAACTGTCTTCGGCAGGCTGCTCCTGTCCCGCCGCCAGCTGGCCCGTTATGACTCGCATGCCGGGCTTCAACCCGCCGCCCGTGATCGCCGTGCGCGCGCCGTCGCTTGCGCCGACGGTTACCTGCAATGGCTTGGGATTGCCGTCCTCTCCCACAACGTAAACGGTCTGGCTGCTGCCGATGCCGAAGCTGACCTGCCGGTTGGCCCCGCCACGGCGGAAGCGGCGAGGGCCTGGCACGATCTGGCTGGTGATGCCGCCGCCCTGTCCGGCACCCGTGTTCGGCTTGAACCGCAACGCGGCGTTGGGCACGAGCAGGACGTTGCTGAGCTGCTGCGTGACGATGTCAGCCGTCGCCGTCATGCCGGGGCGCAGCGTCTCGTCCTTGTTATCGACCGCGAGCACCGCCGTGTATGCCACCACTGTCCCTGTGGTGCTGGCGGCCGTGCTGCTGCCCGACGATGAGGATGAGGATGAACTGCTCGAAGCATTGGAGCCGACATTGACCCGCGTCACCCGCGCCGGAAAGCTCTTTCCAGGAAAGGCATCGACGGCAAAGGTCGCGGCCTGACCCTCCTTCACTTGGCCGACATCGGCTTCGTCCACCGCGACCTCGACCTCCATCTTGGTTAGGTCTTCGGCAATGGTGAACAGCACCGGGGCGTTGAAGGATGCCGCCACCGTCTGGCCAGGCTCAATGTCGCGCGAAAGGACCACCCCAGTTACCGGCGACACGATCTGCGCAATCGAAAGATTGGTCTGCGCCGTCGCAAGCTGAGCCCGCGACACGCTGACCTGCGCCTGCTGCGCCCGCAGATTGCCCACGGCAGATTGATAATCGGCGCGCGCCGCGTCCAGCTCCGTCTTGGCAGGCACACGCCCGCCCGACAGGCGGAACACGTTCAACTGCCGGTCGAGCGTCGCCTTGGCGAGCGCGACCTGTGCTTGCGCCTGGGTAACACTGGCTTGCGATGCGGCCACCTGCGCCCGATTCTGGGTCACCGAGTCCACCAGACGCCGCGTATCCAATTCAGCCAGCCGCTGTCCCTTCGTGACCCGATCGTTCACATCGACATAGACGCGCGTGATCTTGCCCGACTGTTCGGAGCCCACATCGACCTGGTTGATCGGCTTCAAATTGCCGGTTGCCGACACCGTCACGGTCAGGTCGCCGCGCCGCACCTCCCGCGTGGCGAAGTTCGGCTTGTCCTCGCCTGAAAAGCAGCGCGCGAGCAGCAGGATCAGGATCAACAGCGCGAGGCCAACAGCGCCCCGCACCACCCATTTGCGCCATGGCTTTTCGGGACGCGCGCCGAGAAATTCGTCCAGATCCTTGTCCGTGCTCACATCTTCACTCATTGGGGCGGGTGTCCATATTCTGCCAGCCGCCGCCCAGCGCATTATATAGCTGGGCGATGGCAAGGACCTCGTCGGCCTGCGCGGCGGCAAGGCTGTTGCGCGCATTCAACAAGGTTGTTTCGGTGTTGGAAAGCGTCTGGAAATCGATCAACCCCGACTGGTACTGGCTGCGCGCCAGCAGCGCGGCGTTGTTGGACGCGTCGAAAGCTGTCGCAAACTCGGCCTTGCGCTGCCGGGCGCTGTTCAGGGACGCCATGGCATTCTCGACATCCTCAAGAGCTGTCAGCACGCTCTGCTTGTAGGCCGCAAAGGCAGCATCCGTAGCGGCCCTTTGCGACCGCACTTGCGACGCAAGCCGTCCGCCATCGAAGATCACCTGCGCGACATTGGCGAAGACGCCCCCGGTAATGATGTCGAACAGGCTTTTGATGCTGGTCGCGTTGGTGCCGATATTCCCGCTGATCCCGAGCGATGGGTAAAGCTGTGCCTGCGCTACGCCGATCCGCGCCGTCGCCGCCGCTAGAGCCCGCTCGGCCGCCCTCACATCTGGTCGTTGGCGCAGAGTGTCGGCCGGAATGCCGATGGCGATCATGGTCGAAGCAACCGGGATCGGGGCACGGGCTTCCAGCGCGCGCGTCGCTTCGCCGGGCGCTTGGCCGGTCAGCACGGCGATGCGGTTCAGGCTGCCGCGCAGACTTGCCTCCAATTGCGGAATTGCCGCATTTGTCTGGGCAAGCTGCGCCCGCGCCTGCTGCTCATCAAGCGATGAAACCAACCCCGCCTGAAGCCGCCAATTGGCGATATTATAATTGTCCTGCTGGATCGCCTGCGTATCTCGGGCAATCCGCAACTGCTCTTGCGCCTGCCTCGCCTGAATATAGTTGGTGACAACTTCAGCGATGATGGTCATCCGCACATTGGCAAGATCATAACCGGACGCGGCAAGGTCCGCGCGCGCCGCTTCGGCCGAGCGGGACAGCTCGCCAAACAGATCGATCTGCCAGCTCGCATTCGCACCCAGCGAGTAGCTGCTGCTCCACCTGTCCGACCCGGTCGACACGACATTGCCGTCGATCACCCGCGTGCCGCCGCCGCGATTGGAATAGTTCCGCCCGCCGGAACCCGACGCATTGACCTGGGGCAGGAACGCCGCCCGCGCCTGCACCAGCGACTCCCGCGCCTGAAGCAGCCGCGCCTGCGCTTGCACGATGTCCAAATTGCTGGACACCGCCTGATCGATCAGCCCGGCAAGCACCGGATCATTCAGCCGGGTCCACCAACTCGCAAGCTCCGCTTCAGTGAGCGCGCCGCCCGCCGGTGCCGTATAATAGGCATTCGGAACGCCCAACGCGGCCGGTTGCGGAGCCCGGTAATCAGGCCCCGCCGCGCACGCCGACAGCGTCGCCGCCATCCCACCGATCCAGCCAATGCGATATCGCACCTTTTCCTTGCACTCCGTCATCGTTAAAGGGACGCCACCTTGGGGGTTGAGGCGGTCCAGTCAGGAAAACTGCCGAAAGGGGCCTGATGTCTCAACGGCATTTGTGTCTCAAAGTGTAACGATGTTGAAAAACGGCGCTTGTCATGGGCGTCTTGCATCAAAGGGTGAATGATGAGGGCATTTCTGTTTCCGGGCCAGGGCAGCCAGTCGGTTGGCATGGGGAAGGCGTTGGCCGATGCGAGCCCGGCCGCGAAGGAACTGTTTCAGGAGGTCGATGACGCCCTGTCGCAACATTTGTTCCGCATCATGGTGGAAGGCCCCGAAAGCGACCTCACCCTCACCGAAAATGCGCAGCCCGCGATCATGGCCAACGCTCTCGCCACCCTGCGGGTGATGCAGCGCGAAGGCGGTTTCTCGCTGGCGGAAAAGGGCGATTTCGTCGCCGGCCACAGCCTTGGCGAATATAGCGCCTTGTGTGCCGCCGAAGCCTTCGACATCGGCACGACCTCGCGCCTCCTCAAGCTGCGCGGTCAGGCCATGCAGGCCGCCGTGCCGGTGGGGGAGGGCGCGATGGCGGCCCTGCTCGGCGCGGACATCGAAAAGGCGCAAGCCTTGGCCGACGCCGCAGCGGAAGGCGAAGTGTGCACCGTCGCCAACGACAATGACCCTACACAGGTCGTCATCTCCGGCCATCGCGGCTCCGTCGAACGCGCCGTGGCCCTCGTAAAGGACCATGGCATCAAGCGCGGCGTCCTGCTCCCGGTCTCCGCACCCTTCCACTGCCCGCTCATGCAGCCCGCCGCCGAAGCAATGGACGAGGCCCTCGCCAAGGCAGCGATCAACACGCCGCTGCTCCCCGTCTACGCCAACGTCCTCGCCGCGCCCATCGCGGACCCGGAGGAAATCAAGCGCCGCCTGGTCGAACAGGTAACCGGCCGGGTCCGCTGGCGCGAATCCGTCGCCGCCATGTGGGAAGCGGGCGTGACCGAGTTCGTCGAACTCGGCGGCAAGGTGCTCGGCCCCATGGTCAAGCGCATCGCCCCCGACGCCACCGTCCGCAGCGTCATCACCATGGACGACATCGAAGCCGCCCTCGCTGATATTTGATTCACGCGGAGGCGCGGAGACGCGGAGGGGCTTTGGTCGAAATCGATCGCATCAGTGGTGATGTTCTGGACATTGCGCTGCGGATGCATCGCGAGCTCGGTCCCGGCCTGCTAGAAAGTGTCTATGAGATGATCTTGGCGGCCAAGCTGGTTGCCATGGGTCACCAGGTCGAACGGCAGCGCCCGGTCGATATTGAATATGATGGCTTGAAATTCGACGCGGCGTTCCGGATCGATTTGCTCGTCGGGGGCCGCCTGCTGGTGGAGATTAAATCAACGGAGCGGTTGAGCCCTGCCCATGGCAAACAATTGCTCACCTATCTTCGACTGACCCGGCAGCCCGTGGGGCTGCTTATTAATTTTGGCGGCGCGACGCTAAAGGAGGGGGTGAAGCGCATCGTCAATGACTATCGCCCCTCTGCGTCTCCGCGTCTCCGCGTGAACCAAAATGGAGAATGACATGTTCGATCTGACAGGCATGACCGCGCTGGTGACTGGCGCATCTGGTGGCATCGGCTCATCAATCGCCCGCGCACTCGCGGCGCATGGTGCGACGCTTGCGCTTTCGGGCAGCAATGAGGAAAAGCTCAAAGCCTTCGCAGCCGAACTTGGGGGCGATCACAAGACGCTGGTGTGCAACCTGTCCGATCCTGCGGCTGTCGATGGGCTCGTCGCTCAAGCGGTCGAAGCGCTGGGCGGCAAGATCGACATCCTTGTCAACAATGCCGGCATCACCCGCGACAACCTCATCATGCGGATGAAGGATGACGAATGGTCCGATGTCATTTCGGTCAATTTGGAAGCTGCATTCCGCCTTGCCCGCGCCGCCGCCAAGCCGATGATGAAGGCGCGCTTCGGCCGCATCATCTCGATCACTTCCGTTGTCGGGGTCACCGGCAATCCCGGTCAGGCCAACTATGCCGCGTCAAAGGCGGGCATCATCGGCATGTCCAAGTCGCTTGGTCAGGAACTCGCCAGCCGCGGCATCACCGTCAACTGCGTCGCGCCCGGCTTCATCCGTTCGGCCATGACCGATGCGCTGAATGACACGCAGAAGGGCGCCATTCTCCAGAAAATCCCCGCAGGCGACCTTGGCGCAGGCGAAGATATCGGTGCGGCCGTCGTCTATCTCGCCAGCCGTGAGGCAGGTTATGTCACTGGCCAGACGCTGCATGTTAATGGCGGCATGGCGATGATCTGAACCTTGCAAGGGGCTGGAAGAGGCCGCTCGACCCATTGCAATTGGACGGCCTTGTGCCATTCAGGCGCAGGGGAGGGCGGGAAACATGCGTTTCGATCTTTTCTTGCCTCTTGCCTCTGCCCGGCCTTGCCTCTAGGGCATGCCTTAACAAATATTCACAACCTCAACGATACCCAGTAAAAAAGGACCACTCATGAGTGAGACCGCGGATCGCGTTAAGAAAATCGTCGTCGAACATCTGGGCGTCGAAGCCGAAAAGGTGACCGAGGATGCAAGCTTCATCGATGATCTGGGCGCAGACAGCCTCGACATCGTTGAGCTGGTGATGGCGTTCGAAGAAGAATTCGGCGTGGAAATCCCCGACGACGCAGCTGAGAAGATCGGCACCGTCAAGGACGCGATCGATTATATCGACAGCAAGCAGTAAGAATGTTGCGCGGCTGACCGGGGGGTCGGCTGCCTGACGTTTTTGAAGGAAATGGCTCCTCCTGTCCGGCGAATCCGGTCTTGGGGAGCCTTTTCATATCTGGCCTACCGTTCACAAGCGCTTCCGAAGCAGCTAAGGAGCGGCCCAAACCTTTGAAGATTTTCGGAGCAGATATATGCGTCGCGTAGTCGTAACCGGCCTCGGCATGGTGAGCCCGCTTGGCGGGGACGTCGAAACCACCTGGAAGAACATCCTCGCTTCGAAGTCCGGCGCGGCGACGATCGCGCGCTTCGACGCCAGCGAATATAAGTGCCGCATCGCCTGCGAAGTGAAGCCCGCAGACCATGAATATGGCTATGATCCGGGTCTGGACGTCGATCACAAGATCCAGCGCCAGGTAGACCCCTTCATCGTCTATGGCATTTCTGCCGCCAGCCAGGCGCTGCGCGACGCAGGCCTCGACAATATGAGCGAGGAAGAGCGTCTGCGCGCTGGCTGCTCCATCGGTTCGGGCATCGGCGGCCTGCCGGGCATCGAAAGCGAATCGCTGGTGCTGGCGAACAAAGGGCCGGGCCGCGTCAGCCCGCACTTCGTCCATGGCCGCCTCATCAACCTGATCTCCGGCCAGGTCTCGATCAAATATGGCCTCATGGGCCCGAACCACGCAGTCGTCACCGCCTGCTCGACCGGCGCTCACTCGATCGGCGACGCAGCGCGCATGATCGCGATGGACGACGCCGACGTGATGCTGGCGGGCGGCGCGGAAAGCGCGATCTGCCCGATCGGCATCGCGGGTTTCGCGCAGGCACGCGCGCTGTCGACCGCTTTCAACGACACGCCGGAAAAGGCGAGCCGTCCCTATGACGTCAACCGCGACGGCTTCGTCATGGGCGAAGGCGCTGGCGTGGTCGTGCTCGAAGAATATGAGCATGCCAAGAAGCGCGGCGCACACATCTATGCCGAAGTCATCGGCTACGGCCTGTCGGGCGACGCCTATCACGTCACCGCCCCCCATCCGGAGGGCAATGGCGGCTACCGCTCGATGGAAATGGCGCTCAAAAAGTCGGGCCTCAGCCTCGCCGACATCGACTATGTGAACGCGCACGGAACCTCGACCCCGCTCGGCGACGAGTTGGAGCTGGGCGCGGTCAAGCGCCTGTTCGGCGACAATATCTCGACCATGTCGATGAGCAGCACCAAGTCGGCGATCGGCCACCTTCTGGGTGGCGCGGGCGCTGTGGAAAGCATCTTCTGCATCCTCGCCATCCGCGACCAGATCGTGCCGCCGACGCTCAACCTCGACGAACCGAGCGAAAGCTGCGCGGGCGTCGACCTCGTCCCGCATGTGGCGAAGGAGCGCAAGGTGCGCGCGGTGCTCAACAACAGCTTCGGCTTCGGCGGCACCAACGCGTCGCTCATCATGAAGGCGATCTGAGGATAAAACCATGCGGCGGTTCGGGCTGGTTATCCTCGCGATCGGCCTGGCCGTCGCCGCCTTCGTGGCGTTCCGCTTCGTCTATGGCTGGTCCGAGGCGGGTCCCGCACCCCGCGATATAAGCGTCGTTGTGCCTGATGGCGCCTCGGTCGCCGACGCCGCCGTCCTCCTGAAGCAGGCGGGGGCGGTGCGCTCGGCCGACGCATTCCTCACCCGGACCAAGGTGTTCGGACGCGGCAAGTCGATCAAGGCGGGCGAGTTCCTGATCCCTAAAGGCGCCAGCAACGCCGACATCTTCTCCATCCTTCAGGGCGGCAAGACGCTGACCCGGCTCGTGACCATCCCGGAAGGCATGCCGTCCATCATGGTCCATGAACGGCTGATGGCGAATGAAGAGCTGACCGGCGACATAGCCGTCCCCGCTGAGGGCAGCGTGCTTCCCGACAGCTATGCTTTCGACAAGGGCGAAAGCCGCGCCGCCGTGCTCAAGCGCATGCAGGACGCGATGACGCGCGTTCTTGCCAAACTATGGGCCGAACGCGCGCCCAACAGCGTGGCGAAATCGCCTGAGCAAGCGATCATCCTCGCCAGCATCGTCGAAAAGGAAACGGCCGTCCCCGCCGAACGGCCCACCGTCGCGGGCGTCTATGGCAATCGCCTTAAGACGGGCATGATGCTTCAGGCCGACCCGACGATCATCTACCCGATCACCAAGGGCAAACCGCTTGGCCGCCGCATCAAGAAGTCGGAGATTGCTGCGGTCAACGACTATAACACCTATGCTATGACCGGTTTGCCAAAGGGGCCGATCGCCAATCCGGGCAGGCTGTCGATCCTCGCCGTGCTGCATCCGGCCGAAACAAAGGCGCTCTATTTCGTCGCTGACGGGAAGGGCGGCCACATTTTCGCCGACACGCTTCAGCAGCATAATGAGAATGTCCGCAAATGGTTCGAAATCCGCCGCGCCCGCGGAGAGCTTTGACGACCCTCTATTTCCCCGTCATCCCAGCGAACGCTGGGATCTCGTTCGGCTAGGCCGAGCGCCATCGATAGAGATGCCAGCTTTCGCTGGCATGACGAAAAAATGAAGCGGAGATAACACCTACTACGCGGCGTTCACCGCAGCACGCCCGTAGCCCTCAACCGCACCGCATAAACCAGCTGCCCCACCGCGATCATCAATATCACCGCCGGAAACACAGCCGCCGACGCGCCCTTAACGGCCCACAAGTCCGTTCCTAAAAAGCTGTACCCAAACTGCACCACGACAGCGGCCACTGACACGGCAAACAACGCCACCGCCGCCGCCTTCCGCAGCAACAACAGCAACGCGCCGCCCGTTCCTGCACCCACCGCGACCGCATATGCCGCCCAGGCCCAGCCCGGCATCTCTGCAAAGATGCGCGCCGTGTAGGGATCGCTTTTCGCCATGGCGGCGAGATCAGCGCCATATTGCATGGCAAAGGCCGCCACCCCGATTAAATTCCAGATCAGCAGCCCGATGGCGATGATTTTGAAGGATCGTGACGCGCCCATATGAGTTTCCCCTCTCTCAAATCTTTGCCACGCGGCGGCGCTACCTTATAGATGCATCGCACTGCGTGGAAGCATGCTGACCGGGAGATGATGAGATGCTCGGACGTTCCGTACCTGATGTGACGCTGAAAACCCGTATACGCGATGAAAGCGTGGGTGGACCCAACCCTTTCCGCTGGCAGGATATCCAGACCGGCGACCTGTTCAAGGGGAAGCGCGCAGTGGTCTTCTCGCTGCCCGGCGCCTTCACGCCCACCTGCTCGACCGAACAATGCCCCGCCTTCGAACGCTATTATGACGAGTTCAAGGCGCTGGGCGTGGACGATGTCTACTGCATCTCGGTCAACGACGCCTTCGTCATGTATCAATGGGGCAAGCATCTGGGCGTGAAGAATGTGAAGCTGCTGCCCGACGGATCGGGCGACTTCACGCGCCGCATGGGCATGCTGGTGAAGAAGGATCATCTCGGCTTTGGCGACCGCAGCTGGCGCTATGCCATGGTCGTCGATGACGGTCAGGTCGTCGCCTGGTTCGAGGAGCCCGGCATCAACGACGTCGGCGAGGATGACGACCCCTACGGCCAATCAAGCCCGGAGCCGGTGCTGCAATGGCTGAAGGAGCATGCGGCTGACTGAGGCCGCAAGCGGCGCGCCGATCGTCGTGACGGCGCTCATGGGAGCGGAGGACTTCGCCTGGGCGGATGGCCTCCGCCGCGCCCATTTTCCGCCCGAGCGCAACAAGGTGCCCGCCCATATCTCGCTCTTCCACCATTTGCCGCCATCACTGCTGCCGGAACTGAGCGACCGTATGAAGCAATTGGCAGCAGCGCCACCGCCGCTCGCCATTCTAAACGGCGTCATCCTGCTCGGGCGAGGGGTCGCCTTCGGCGTGCGCAGCGATGCTCTGCTCGCCATCCGGGATGAACTGGCCGAAGCTTTTCGAGGGCTTCTCACTCCGCAGGATCAGGCACGCCCCCGTCTGCACATCACCGTCCAGAACAAAGTCGAGCCCGCCGTGGCCCGCGCGCTCGCCGACCAGCTTAAGGCCGGGTTTCGCCCCCGCCCGCTTCATATAGCGGGTCTTGCCGTCTGGCATTATCGCGAGGGTGGAACATGGGACCTCGCCAAGAAGGTGAGCTTCCGCTCTGCGCGTATCCTAACATAGATCCGGCATGGGGCAGCGGAACCTTGATCGTGGGGTCCGCGCGGCCTAAACCCCGCCGATGACCCACGCTCCCTATCCGGCGCTCCGCCTGCGCCGCACTCGCGCCGCCACCTGGAGCCGCGCGATGCACGCCGAAAACCGCCTGCACCCCAGCGACCTCATCTGGCCGCTCTTCGTGACGGAAGGGCAGGGGGTGGAAGAGCCCATCGCCTCGCTGCCCGGCGTGTCGCGCTGGTCGGTGGACGGCATCGTCGCCCGCGCCCGCGAAGCGCGTGACGCTGGCATCCCCTGCCTCGCCCTTTTCCCCAACACGCAGCCCGGTCGCCGCAGCGATGATGGGGAGGAAGCGCTCAACCCCGACAACCTCATGTGCCGCGCCATCCGCGCGATCAAGGATGCGGTGCCTGACATCGGCATCCTGACCGATGTAGCGCTCGACCCCTATACCGCCCATGGCCAGGACGGGCTGCTCGACCAGGACGGCTATGTCATCAACGACGCGACCATCGATGTCCTGATCGGTCAGTCCCTCAACCAGGCGGCGGCCGGTGCCGACATCATCGCGCCCAGCGACATGATGGACGGCCGCGTCGGCGCGATCCGCGAGGCGCTGGAGGAGGAAGGCCACGCCAATGTCCAGATCATGGCCTATGCCGCCAAATATGCGAGCGCCTTCTACGGCCCGTTCCGCGACGCCGTGGGCTCCAGCGGCATGCTGAAAGGCGACAAGAAAAGCTACCAGATGGACCCCGCCAATAGCGAAGAAGCGCTGCGCGAGGTCGCGCTCGACCTTGCCGAGGGCGCGGACAGCGTCATGGTGAAGCCGGGCCTCCCCTATCTCGACATCATCGCCCGCGTGAAGGATCGGTTCGAGGTGCCCGTATTCGCCTATCAGGTGTCCGGCGAATATGCGATGATCGAAGCCGCCGTTGCAGCGGGAGCAGGGGACCGCGACGCGCTGGTGCTGGAAACGCTGCTTGCGTTCAAGCGCGCCGGTTGCTCGGGTGTCCTCACCTATCACGCGCTCCACGCGGCGCGGCTGCTGGGAGCCTGACGCCATGCCCAATCACCCCCATGCCGCCCATGCAGATCACCCAGGCGCCACCATCCTGACCTTTGGCGGCAAGACCCCCGTCATTCATCCCAGCGCCTTCATCGCGCCCGGCGCGCGGATCATCGGCGATGTAGAGATCGGCCCCGACAGCAGCATCTGGTATAACTGCGTCGTGCGCGGCGACGTGAACGCCATCCGCATCGGCGCGCGCACGAATATCCAGGACGGCAGCGTCATCCACTGTGACGGCCCGGACCCCGACCGGCCGCAGGGGTGGCCCACCACCATCGGCGACGATGTCCTGATCGGCCATATGGCGATGATCCACGGCTGCGACCTCAAGGACCGCGCCTTTGTCGGCCTGGGCGCGGTGGTAATGAACGGCTGCGTCATCGAAAGCGACGCGATGCTCGCTGCCGGGGCGCTGCTGTCGCCCAACCGCACAGTCCCGCACCGTCAGCTCTGGACCGGCCGCCCCGCAAAATATGTCCGCGACCTGACCGACGAAGCGCTCATCCGCATGCGCGAAGGTGTCGACCGCTATGTCCACAATGCCAAGGCGCACAAAGGCGCGCTGAAGGCAGAGGGCTGAACGACATATTTCCCCATCGTTCGGGCTAAGCTTGTCGAAGCCCATCTTTTCTTCAAGTAAGAAAGACCCTTCGACAAGCTCAGGGCGAACGGGTTGTTTGCTTCAGGATGTCATGGCCCCAAACGTCAAGGCTGCGCCAAACGTCCCTTGATCGCATCGACCCGGTCATTTTGCGAATCCACGATTCCCAGCGCCGCTCGGCGCGCCACATCGATCTGCTCCGCGCCATCCCTGGCCTTGCCCTCGGCCACCGCATTGCTCCGCTCGACATATAGCGTGTCGAGGCTGGCCAGCGCCGACACGCTATCGTTCCGCGCCGCCTCCAGCGCACTGATCGCCAGCTGTGCCGCGACCCAGCGCTCGCTCGAAACCGCCGCACCCGCAGCCGCCCGCGCTGCCCGATCCGCCGCAGACCAAGCCTTGTCGAACGCCGCGCTCCCCGCCTGCGCCTGCGCGCTCAGCCGATCGACCTGGGCCTGCAATGCGGGGTCGGCCTCGACAGGGGCGGGCGCCGCGACCGGCTCTGCGACGGGCGCATTCTCCACCGCCCGCTTGGCGAGCGAAGGATACCCGGTCAGCGTCTGCGCACAGCCGGACAGAAACAGGGCGAGAGATGGCAGCAGCCGACGCAGGATCATGGGCGCTGATCTAGGACGGGAAACCTCGCCGCGCAATGGCGCCGACACAGCCCGTCAGCGGGACAGCGCCGCCGCCTCGCGCGCCAAAGCCTCGATCTTCGCCGCATCCATCGGCCCCTTGGGCACGACCCAGCTGCCACCAACGCATTTCACAAAGGGTTCAGCCAGCCATTTCGGCGCATTTTCCGCCGTGATCCCGCCAGTGGGGCAGAAACGCGCGACATGCAGCGGTGCGGCCAAAGCCTTCAGCGCAGGCAGACCACCCGAGGTCTCCGCCGGGAAAAATTTGAAATGCGTCAGCCCTAATTCCAGCCCGCGCATGATGTCGCCCGCGCTTGCCGTACCCGGCAGGAACGGCACCCGCGCCGCGACCGCAGCCTTGCCCAGCGGTTCGGTGAGGCCAGGGCTGACGATGAATCGCGCGCCCGCCTCCATCGCGGCGTCCAGTTGCGATGGGTTCAGCACCGTGCCAGCGCCGACCACTGCGCCTTCCACCTTCGCCATCTCGCGGATCACGTCCAGCGCGGCGGGCGTGCGCAGCGTCACTTCCAGCGCGGGCAGGCCACCCTTCACCAGCGCCTGCGCGATTGGCAGCGCGTCTTCGACCCGCTCGACGACCAGCACCGGGATGACCGGCGCCAGCTCCATGACCTGTTCAACGTTCAGGGACATTATTTCTTCTCCCGAAAGGCGGCGGCCGCCCCGTAAAGTCCAATCTCTTCATGCACCGCCAGGCGGATGGGCACCGTCGCCATCAGGCTTTCGAACCGTCCCTTGGCCGTGAAGCGCCGGTGAAAACCGCTCTGTGGCAGCAGGCCGCGCATCCGCTGCGTCAGGCCGCCTGCCAGCACGACCGCGTTCGGCCCCTGCGCCAGCGCCAGGTCGCCAACCACCGATCCATAGCAAAGGCAAAAGCGATCGAACGCCGCGCGGGCAAATTCGTCCGTTCCGTCGATCGCCGCCTGCCACAACTCGGCATCTTCCATCAGCATCACGCGATCATGGCCGATCGTCGCCATCGCCTTGTAGATATTGTTGAGGCCAGGTCCCGACACCAGCCGTTCAGTCGACACGCGCAGGAACTTGTCGCGCAGATAGGCGAGGATCTTTTCCTCGAGATTATCGAGCGGCGCGAAGTCGAGATGCCCGCCCTCGGTCGCGATCACATGCGGCTCGCCATCATCAAATGCGATCATCGCGACCCCCAAGCCCGTGCCCGGACCCACGACGGTGACACCGCCATCGCGCGGAAAGGGCCGGTCCTGCCCGAACAGCAGCGGCAGGTTGTCGTCCGGCAAGCGCGCCACCGCATGGGCCACGGCCTCGAAGTCATTGACCAGCCGCATCTGATCAAGCCCCAGTTCCTCGTCCAGCGTATCTGGCCGGATCATCCAGCTGCTGTTGGTCAGCTTGATGACGTCCCGCCCGATCGCTGTCGCAAAGGCGATGGACGCCGCCTTGGGCAAATCACCCCCCTCATCCCGCACGAAAGCCGCCCAGCAGGCCTGCAGGCTGGGGAAGTCCGCGACCTTATATTTCCGCACCTTGCCCAATGTGGGCACGTTCCGCGCATCCAGCTTCGCACGGGCGAAACGGGCATTTGTGCCGCCGATGTCGGCAGCGATGATGTCGGTCATAAGACCACTCCAGTGATGGCGTCATCCCAGCGAAAGCTGGGATCTCGTGAGGCCGGGCCGTGCCCTCTCGCCTGAGATGCCAGCATGCGCTGGCATGACGGGTGGGGGATTATAATTCACTTTCCATCGCCGCCAGCACCGGCGAAGCGCCAGCTTCCGCCAGATCGCTATGATGGCGGAACAGCGCGAACAGCTCACGGCCCGTGTCATAGGGCGCAGGCGGTGGCGTGGGCATATCGCGCGCGTCCCACTCCGCCGCATCGACCAGCGCCTCGATCACGCCCTTGTCGGCGCACACGCGCACCATGTCGCCATCGCGCAGCCTGGCGATCGGCCCGCCACCCAGCGCTTCGGGCGACAGGTGAATAGCAGCAGGCACTTTGCCCGAAGCCCCGGACATGCGTCCGTCAGTCAGCAGCGCCACACGGAAACCGCGGTCCTGCAATACGCCAAGCGCCGGGGTCAGCTTGTGCAATTCCGGCATCCCGTTCGCGCGCGGCCCCTGAAAGCGCACGACCACAACCACATCGCGCTCCAGCTCGCCCGCCTTGAAGGCGCGCAGCACATCATCCTGATCGTGAAAGACCGCCGCCGGGGCCTCGATGGTCCAGCGTTCCTTCTCAACCGCGCTAACTTTCATGACGCAGCGGCCGAGGTTGCCTGCGAGTAGGCGCATGCCACCATCAGGATTGAACGCACTGGATACCGGGCGCAGGATCGAATCATCCCGCGACGCCGGAACATCGCGCCATTGCAGCGCCTCGTCCTCCAGCACCGGCTCCTTGCCATAATCGGTCAAGTCTTCCCGCGCGACCGTCATGATGTCCCGATGCAGCAGGCCATTGTCCAGCAGCTCGCGGATGACGAACGACATGCCGCCCGCGCTGTGGAAATTATTCACGTCGCCCGCGCCATTGGGATAAACCCGCGCGAGCAGCGGGACGACGTCGGAAATCTCCGCAAAGTCGGTCCAATCGACGCTGATCCCCGCTGCGCGCGCCATGGCGGGAATATGGATCGCATGGTTGGTCGATCCGCCGGTCGCCATCAGGCCGATGATGGCGTTGACGATCGCCTTTTCATCGACGCAATGGCCGAGCGGCCGGTAATCATCGCCATCCCATCCAATGCTGGCAAGCCGGTGCACCGCCGCGCGCGTCAATTCGCTGCGCAGCTTCGTACCCGGGTTGACGAAAGAGGCGCAGGGCATGTGCAGGCCCATCACTTCCATCATCATCTGGTTCGAATTGGCCGTGCCGTAGAATGTGCAGGTGCCCGCGCCATGATAGCTGGCGCTTTCCGATTCCAGCAGCTCCTCCTTGCCGACTTTACCCTCCGCATACAGCTGGCGGATGCGGACCTTTTCCTTGTTGGCGAGGCCCGAAGGCATCGGCCCGGCAGGGATCAGGATCGTCGGCAGATGCCCAAAACGCAACGCGCCGATCAGCAGGCCCGGCACGATCTTGTCGCATATGCCGAGCAGCGCCGCGCCCTCGAACATCGCATGGCTGAGCGCGATTGCGGTCGAAAGCGCAATCGTGTCGCGGGAAAAGAGCGACAGGTCCATGCCCGCCTGCCCCTGCGTCACGCCATCGCACATCGCCGGTACGCCGCCTGCGACCTGCGCCGTCGCGCCGACCTCGCGCGCCGCGATCTTGATCGCTTCGGGATAGCGGCCATAGGGCTGATGCGCCGAAAGCATGTCGTTATATGCGGTGACGATGCCGATATTCATGGCCGCGCCGGACCGGATCACCGGCTTGTCCTCACCCGTCGCGGCAAAGCCATGGGCAAGGTTGCCGCAGGACAGCTGCGCCCGGTTGGTCCCGGCGTCCCGTCCGCGCTCGATCAGGTCCAGATATTGGCGGCGGCGCGGCGCGCTCCGCTTTACGATGCGTTCGGTGACCTTGGCGATCACCGGATGAAGGTCAGTCATGCCAGCTGGCTCCGTCTCTTTCTATCAGGGCAATGGCCGAAGACGGCCCCCAGTTCCCCGAAGCATAGGGCGATGGCTTCACGCCCGCTTCCTGCCAGCCGTCGATAATCGAATCGATCCATGTCCACTGCGCTTCGACCTCGTCCCGGCGCACGAACAGCGTCTGGTCGCCCGCCAACAGGTCGAGGATCAGGCGCTCATAGGCGATCCGCCGCCGCTGGCCAGCGAACGCAGCCGTCAGCGACACGTCGAGCGTCACCTCCTCCAGATGCACGTCGCGCTCCAGCCCCGGCCTTTTGCTCATGATCAGCAGGCGGATATATTCCTCCGGCTGCAACCGGATGATCAGCGTGTTGGGTTCCAACCCGCCATTGCGGCCGAAAATCGAGTGCCGCACTGGCTTGAACTGGATCTGGATTTCCGACTGGCGCGTCGGCATCCGCTTGCCCGTCCGCAGGTAGAATGGCACGCCCTGCCAGCGCCAATTGTCAATATGGGCCTTCAGCGCGACAAAGGTTTCCGTGTCGGACGCTTTGCCGAGTTCGTCGCTATAGCCCGTCACGATCTCGCCGCCGACCGCGCCCGGCGAATATTGGCCGCGCACGCTGTTGGACTTGACCGTCTCCGCCGTCATCGGGCGCAGTGACCGCAGCACCTTCACCTTCTCGTCGCGCACGGCGGTCGGGTCCATGCGGGCAGGGGGCTCCATCGCGATGATCGACAATATCTGCAGCACATGGTTCTGCACCATGTCGCGCAGCGCGCCGACGCCGTCATAATAGGAAACCCGGCCTTCCAGCCCCACCGTCTCGCCCACGGTGATCTGCACATGGTCGATCGCGGTGGCGTTCCACAGCGGCTCGAACATCACATTGCCAAAGCGAAGGGCGAGCAGGTTCTGCACCGTTTCCTTGCCCAGATAATGGTCGACACGGAAAATCTGGCTCTCGTCGAACAGCGCGCCGATGCCGTTATTGACCTCTTTCGAAGAGGCCAGGTCCTTGCCGATCGGCTTTTCCATCGCGATCCGCGTCGTCGGCGTGATCAGTCCAGCTTCCGCCAGCCCCTGCGCCGTCGGCGCGAAGAGGGAAGGGGGTGTGGACAGATACACTGACAGCCCGCCCTCTGCCCGTCCATCGAGCCGCTTCGCCAGCGCCTTGAACTGCGCCGCATTGCCCGCCTCGACCGGCTGATAACCGATCATCGCCTTCAGCCTCGCCGCGATCTCGGCATCATAGCGGTCAGCGCCGACAAATTTTTGCAGCGCCTTGTCGATGTCGGCACGAAACGCTTCGTCGTCCATCTCCGTACGGCCCGACGCCACGATCATGAAGTCATCGGGCAGCAGGCCATCGCTCAGCAGATTGTAAAGCGACGGAAAGATCATGCGATGCGCCAGATCGCCGGTGGCGCCGAATAGCAGGAACGTGGCAGACGGATCGGTCAAAGGATGCCCTTTTCCGTTAGAAGGAATTTTCAGGTCTGCACGAAACGGTCCTATAGCGGTCCGGTTTCGTTACGCAAGCAGGCTATCGGCGCATGACGCCCCCTGCAACCGCCTGACGAGCTTATCCTGCGTCCGGCTGATTTTTGTCTGGACGCTGGCACCCGATTTTGCCATTTGGCGCGGGCAGGCCATGCATGCGGGCGTGGTGAAACTGGTAGACGCGCCGGACTCAAAATCCGGTTCCGAAAGGAGTGTCGGTTCGATTCCGACCGCCCGCACCACCTTTGTTTGCGCAATGCCACCCACCCACCCGTCGCGCGGGTTCGGCTTCGCCGCACCATCCCAACCGGTCGAAAAGAAGGACCCGGCAGCACGAAGCCGCCGGGCCAAGGGGGGCTTTTACGAGGTAAAAGCCTCGGGTCGCGGGGCTTCCCTAACGTAAAAAGATGACAATTCCAGTTAATCACCACGGTTCGATCCATAACGGACCAAACGGCGCCAGAGGGGGCGGCCAACATCCACCCGCTCCGTCATGCCAGCGAAAGCTGGCATCTCATGCGATAGGGCACGGCTCAGCCTCACAAGATCCCAGCCTCCGCTGGGATGACATCACCCTCTAAAAACGTCCTCCGCGTCTCCGCGCCTCCGCGTGAAAAAACTAATCCTTCAGCGCCTGAGCCGCAAACCAAGGCACCAATCGCCGGATCGCCTCCTCCACCCGGTCGGTCGACACGGCAAAGCTGATCCGAATATGCCGATGCCCATCCACGGGATCAAAATCGATCCCCGGCGCCGTCGCCACGCCCGTTTCCTCCAGCAACCTCCGGCAAAAGCCAAGGCTGTCATCCGTCAAATGCCCCACATCCGCATAGATGTAGAAAGCCCCATCGGGCGGCGCGATCTCTTTCAACCCCAGCGCAGGCAGCGCCGCCAGCAGCAATTCCCGATTGCGCCGGTACGCAGCGACATGCCCCTCCAACTCATCGAGACAATCAAACGCCTTCAACCCCGCGTGCTGGGCAAGGGAAGGGGGCGTCAGGAATAAATTCCCCATCCGCGCCCGCGCCGCCTCGACCAGCGCCTGCGGAAACACCACCCAACCAAGCCGCCACCCGGCCATCGAGAAATATTTCGAAAAGCTGTTCACCACCACCGTGTCGGCCGCGAACTCCAACATCGAATGCGCCGCCTCGCCATAGGAGAGCCCATGATAAATCTCGTCCGACACGATCCTGATCCCGCGCCGCGCGCAGACCTCCGCGATTCGCGCCATCTCGTCGGCAGGAATGATCGTGCCGGTCGGATTGGCCGGGCTCGCGATGATCACGCCATCGGGCGCAGGCTCCATCGCCTCCAGAGCCGCCGCGCTGATCTGGTATCGCTCGGCTGGCCCGCAATCTACCTCCACCGGCTCCAGATACATCGCCCGCATCGTATTGCGATAAGCCACATAGCCCGGCCGCGCTGTCGCCACCCGCGCGCCCGGCGCGAACAGGCAACTTAGCGCCAGCACCAAACCGGGCGAAGCGCCGCAGGTCAGCAGAATCTGCTCCGCCTCGACCGCAACGCCATAGCGTTCCCGATACAGCAGCGCGATCCGCTCCTTCAGCGCCGGGCTCTCCCAATAACCCATCGGATCACTGTCCAGCACCCGATGCGCCTCGGCAATCGCGGCGGCAGGAGCGCCCGTCGATGGCTGCCCGAACTCCATGTGGAGGATGGACCGCCCCTCCGCTTCCAGCCGATGCGCCTCGATCCCGATGGCGATGGCGTGAAAAGGATCGATCTGCGCAATCATGCGCGCCTCACTCCGACATCCAGACCTCGACCGAAACGCCATGCTGGCACAGCGCCACCCGGATCGGCAACTCCTCGACCGGCCCGCCAGCCAGCGCCCGGTCATAGACGGACTTCTTCGCCGCCCCGCCAATCTGCAGGAAAATATGTCGGCTCTTCAGGATCGCCTTGGCGCTCAGCGACATGCGCTGGTGCGGCGCGGCAGGCGGCGTCACCGCAATCGTCAACGCGTTGGTAGTCAGCCCTTCCGCCAGTTCCTCCGCCTCCGGAAACAGCGAAGCGGTATGCCCATCCTCGCCCATGCCCAGCAGCACAATGTCGAGCGGCAAGGGCAACTCCGTCAGCGCAGCCTCACACGCAGCCTGACCCGCATAGGCATCCGCAGCGTCATTCTTCATGCCAACGAACCGCGCTTTCGCCGCCGCGCCCTGCAACAGCGTCTCGCGCACCAACCGCTCATTGCTGTCCGCATGATCGGGCGCGACCCAGCGCTCATCGACCAGTGTCACCACGACCTTGTCCCACTCCAGCGACGCACCCGACAGCGCTTCCAGCACCGGCCGGGGCGAGCGCCCGCCCGACAGGGCGATCGTCGCCACGCCTCGCGCCGCTATTGCATCGCCCAGCACCACCGCGATCCGCCGAGCCATGTCGGTAGCCGCCAGCTTGCCATCAACGAAAAGATGCTCAGTGGGCATCGCGGTCGCCCCTTATGTCGGTCAGCTTGCGCTCCCATGCCAAAGCATGGGTGACGATCTGGTCCAGGTCGGCATAGCGCGGCTGCCACGGAAATTCCGCCATGATCGCCCGATTGTCGGAGATCAGCGAGTCCGGATCGCCCGCGCGCCGCCCCTCCAGCCGCCGCTCGATCTTGATGTTCGTCACCCGATCCACCGCATCCAGCACTTCCAACACCGAAAAGCCGCGCCCATAGCCGCAATTCAGCAGATAATTCTGCTCCGGCTTGGCCATCAAAGCATCCAGCGCCAGCACATGCGCCGCCGCCAGATCGGTGACATGGATATAGTCGCGCACGCCCGTTCCATCAGGCGTGTCGAAATCCGTCCCGAACACCGACACAAACTCCCGCTTGCCCAGCGCCGCTTCCACCGCGACCTTGATGAGGTGCGTAGCGCCCGCCGTCGACTGACCCGTCCGCCCCTGCGGATCGGCGCCAGCCACGTTGAAATAGCGCAACGCGCAGAAGTTCATCGCATGCGCCGCGCTCACATCGCGCAGCATATATTCGGTCATCAGCTTGGACATGCCATATGGATTGATCGGCCGCTGCGGCGTCGTCTCCTTGACCGGACTTTCCTCCGGCATGCCATAGGTCGCGGCGGTCGAGGAAAAGATGAAATGCGGCACGCCCACCGTCACCGCGCTCTCGATCAGGTCGCGGGTCTTCGCGCTATTGTTATGATAATATTTGAGCGGGTTCTCGACCGATTCCGGTACCACGACCGACCCGGCGAAATGCATGATCGCCTTGACGCCATGATCGCGCAAAGCCTTCTGCACCAGCGGCTGGTCAGCGATATCGCCCTCGACGAAGGCCACATCCTCCGGCACCGCCCAGCGAAAACCCGTCACCAGATTGTCGATCACCACGACGCCATAACCTGCGTCGCGCAGCGCCAGAACCGCATGGCTACCAATATACCCGGCACCGCCCGTGACCAGAACCGTCGGCTTATCGCTCATAAAATGGAATTTCCTCTGACATGATCGGGCGTCCACCACCATCCGTCATGCTGAACTTGTTTCAGCATCCATCATGCCCCACACTCAGGTGGCGCCGAAGGCGAAATGGATCCTGAAACAAGTTCAGGATGACGAGCGTGGTTATAGCTCCTTTTCGATGACTAACCGACTGAAGCTAATATTCCCACCCCATTCATGCTGCGGCGCGAGATGAGCCGGGCTGATAAAAAGTCACCCCGCTAGCCGCCATGTCCTGCAACTGCACCGTCGGCGCAAAGCGATCCCCGTGCCGCGCCGCCAGTCGCTCAAGCACCGCCACCACATGCCCGATCCCGACCGTGTCCATGTGGCTGAACGGCCCGCCCGTCCAAGGCGCAAAGCCCCAACCGAAGATCGCGCCGATGTCGCCATCCTCCACCGTTTCCAGCACGCCCTCTTCATAACAGCGGGCACATTCCACCAGCTGCCGATAGAGCAGCCGCTCCTTCACTTCCTCCACATCGGGCTGCACGGCCGCGCGGGGGAACATGTCGTCCAGCCCCGGCCACAAATGCTTCTTCCCGCCCTCGGGATAATCGTACCAGCCCTTGGCGCTCTTGCGCCCCAGACGGCCCAGCTCAACCATGCGCGCCATCACCGCGTCAGACGGCTGCGCCACATAGGCGTCGCCCAGTTCCTTCTGCGCCGCGACGACGATCTTGTGGCCAAGCTCGATCGACACCTCATCCCCGACAGCCAGAGGCCCCACCGGCATCCCCAGCTGCCGCCCGGCATTTTCAATGAGCGCCGGATTGATCCCCTCGGCCACCATCTCCACACCTTCCTGCACATAGGTGGCAAAGCAACGTGATGTATAGAAACCGCGCGAGTCATTGACGACGATCGGTGTCTTCTTGATCTGGCTCACGAAATCCAACGCCTTGGCGATCGCAGCCGGGCCGGTTTCCTTGCCCAATATGATCTCGACCAGCGGCATCTTCTCCACGGGCGAAAAGAAATGGATGCCGATGAAATTGGCAGGCTTGCTCCATGCCTTGGCGAGCTTGGTGATCGGCAGCGTCGACGTGTTGGACCCAAAGATGACGTCGGGGCCCAGCACTTCCTCGACCTTCTTCGTCACCTCGGCCTTGATCGCCACATCCTCGAACACCGCCTCAATCACGAAGTCCGCCCCGGCCAGCGCGCCATAGTCAGTGACCGGCGTCACCCGCGCCAGCGTCTCCGCCATCCTGTCCGGCGTCATGCCACGGCCCAGCCGCTTCTTCAGTACCTCTTCAACGTGCGCCTTGCCCTTTTCGGCATAGGCCATGTCGCGGTCGAACAGCAGCACTTCCATGCCCGCCTGCGCCGCGACAGTCGCGATCCCCGCACCCATCATGCCAGCGCCCAACATGGCGAGCTTCTTCGTCGGGGCCTTGGGCTGATCCTTGGGCCGCCGCGCGCCCCGTTCGGCGGCATTCTTGTTAACGAAAAGGCTGCGGATCATGTTGGCCGCCTGAGGATCGGCCGCGACCTTGGCGAAATATTTGCTCTCGACCCGGATCGCCCGGTCGAACGGCAACAAAGCGCCCTCATAGACGGCGGACAAGAGCGCGACCGGCGCATGCATATTGCGCTGCGTCTGCTTCAGCGTCATCGGCACCGCGCCGACCATCGTCTGCACGAACGCCGGATTGAATGCACCCGCGCCGCCGGGAAATTTGAAGCCCTTCACATCCCATGGCTGCGCGCTGGCAGACGGGTTCGCCTTTACCCATTCCTTCGCCTTCTCCACCGCCGTGCCCTGCGGCACCACTTCATCGACAGCCTTCAGCATCGCCGCTTCGGCCGGGCGAAACAGCTTGCCCTGCAACATGTACATCAGCGCCGCCTGCACCCCGATCAGGCGCGGCAGGCGCTGCGATCCGCCACCGCCGGGAAACAGGCCGATGAGGATTTCAGGCAAGCCCAGCTGCGTCTTGGGGCTGTCTCCCACCACGCGCCGATGGCAGGCCAGAGCCAACTCGAACCCACCGCCGACGCAAGTCCCCTCGATCGCACAAGCGACTGGCTTGCCACATGTCTCCAGCCGCCGGAACAGCTGGTTCAGCACGAACACCTGTCCGAAAATCTCGGCCGGGGCAGGGCGCTCGCCCCCACCGCTCGCCAGCATCGACCCGAAATATTTAAGGTCCATGCCCGCCATGAACCCGCTGTCCTTGCCCGAAGCAATCACCGCGCCCTTGATCGCTTCGTCCAAAGCAATCCGCGTGATCGCCTCATCCAGATCGGCGATGAAATCCGGCCCGATGACGTTCATCGACTGGCCCGGAACATCGATAGTCAACGTCGCGATCCCGTCCGCATCGACGTCAAAATGAATGGTCTGCATATTTGGCTCCCAAAAGCCCCTCCCCTTCAGGGGGGGTGGGGTGGGGGTGTCCGGGCTATCGTTGCGCCTGGACTGCCCACCCCCTTAGCCCCCTCCCGCATGCGGGAGGGGGAACAAACTCGGTCAAACCCGCTCGATAATAATCCCGGTCCCCATGCCCGCACCAACGCACAGGTTCACCAACGCCGTCCCCTTGCCCGATCGCTCCAACTCATCCAGCGCCGTACCCAGCACCATCGCGCCCGTAGCGCCCAGCGGATGGCCCATCGCAATCGCGCCGCCATTCACGTTGATCCTGTTATGGTCGAGGTCCATCGCCTGCATGTAGCGCAGCACGACGCTCGCAAAGGCCTCGTTCAACTCCCACAGGTCGATGTCATGGCTGCTCATGCCTGCCCGGTTGAGCAGTTTGCCCGCCACGAACTCAGGCCCCGTCAGCATGATCAGCGGCTCCGAGCCGATCGATGCCATGGCCTTGATCCGGGCGCGGGGTGTTAGCCCATATTTCTCGCCCATCTCCTTGTTGCCGACCAGCACCGCCGCCGCGCCATCGACGATGCCGCTGCTGTTGCCCGCATGATGGATATGATTGACCCGCTCCAGCTCCGGATATTTGAGCAGCGCGATCGCGTCGAAGCCTGGCATCTCCTCGCCCAGCGCCGCAAAGCTCGGCTTCAGCGCGGCGAGCGACTGCATGGTCGCGTCGGGCCGCATATGCTCGTCATGGTCCAGCACGACTTCGCCGATCACATCGCGCACCGGGATGATCGACTTGGCGAAGCGCCCTTCGTCCCACGCCGCCTTCGCCCGCCGCTGGCTTTCCACCGCATAAGCGTCTGCATCGTCGCGGCTGATGCCGAACTTGGTGGCGATCACGTCCGCGCCGATGCCCTGCGGCGCGAAATAGGTTTTGTAGGCGACCGCCGGGTCCATCGCTATCGCGCCGCCATCGGACGACATCGGCACCCGGCTCATCGACTCGACCCCGCCGCCGATCGCCAGCCCCGCTTCGCCTGAATAGATTTTCGCCGCGGCCATGTTCACCGCTTCCAGCCCCGACGCGCAAAAGCGGTTGATCTGCACGCCCGGCACCGTCTGCTCATAATCGGCATTCAGCACGGCGGCGCGGGCGATGTCGCCGCCTTGCTCGCCGATCGGGGTGACGCAGCCCAGCACGACGTCATCCACATCTGCCGTATCTATCGAGTTGCGGTCGCGCACCGCTTGCAGCACCTGCGTTGCCAGCTGGACAGGGGTGATCTCATGCAACGATCCGTCCGGCTTGCCCCGGCCCCGGGGCGTCCTTACGGCATCGTAGATAAAGGCTTCCATCGCTCGGTCATTCCTCTTCCGCTTTTGGCGCCAGGCGCGGGGCAAATCTATTTACGTTTACGTAAAGTGCAAGCGCAAAGGCTGTGTTGATCGCTGTTTTCCCGCTATTTCATTCACTAGATTGAACTCCTTTCCGCCCTCCCGGGTTTGACGCTCCAGTCGAATTCAGGTTCATGCATTTTCAGTGTCCGAGGCAGATTCCCCTCCAGCGCCAACGCCTTTCGCCATCCCCATCTTCCGCGCGGTATGGTTCGCCAGCCTCGCGTCGAACTTCGGCGGCCTGATCCAGTCGGTCGGCGCGGCATGGATGATGACGTCGCTGTCGGGCTCACCCATGCTCGTCGCGCTGGTTCCCGCGTCGACAACATTGCCGATCATGCTGCTCTCACTCTGGGCCGGAGCAGTCGCCGACAACCTCGACCGCCGCCTCGTCATGCTCGCCTGCCAGCTGTCGATGCTGCTCGTCTCCGCTCTCCTCGCGCTCTTCGCCTGGATGGATTTGCTGACGCCCTGGTCGCTCCTCGCCTTCACTTTCCTCGTCGGCTGCGCGACCGCGATCAACGGCCCCGCCTGGCAAGCATCGGTCGGCGACATGGTCCCGCGCTCCCAGCTTCCCAGCGCCGTCGCGCTAAACAGCATGGGCTTCAACCTCGCGCGCAGCGTCGGCCCGGCGCTCGGCGGCATCATCGTCGCCGCAGCCGGAGCCGCCGCCGCCTTCCTCACCAATGCGCTGAGCTATATCGGCCTGTCGCTCGTCCTCCTGCGCTGGCAGCCGGAACGCACGCCCAAGCTCCTGCCGCGTGAACGGCTTGGCGTCGCGATGCGGGCAGGGGTCCGCTATGTCACCATGTCGCCGAAGATCCAGCTCGTCCTCCTGCGCGGCGCAGCCTTCGGTATCGGGGCGAGCGCCGTTTCCGCCCTGATGCCCTTGGTCGCGCGAGACATATTGAAAGGCAGCGCGCTCACCTTCGGGATATTGAGCGGTGCCTTCGGCATCGGCGCGGTGCTCGGGGCGTTGTCGTCAGGCAGGCTCCGCCGCCGCTTTCCCATTGAAACCATCGTCCGCTCAGCCGCCCTTGCCCTGGCGGTAGGCACGGCGATCACGGCGTCTACCGGCTGGCTGCTGGTGGCCATCATCGGCCTCCTGCTCTGCGGCGCAGGCTGGGTCATCGCGCTCTCGACCTTCAACGTCTCGGTCCAGATGTCCGCGCCGCGCTGGGTGCTGGCCCGCGCCGTCGCCCTTTACCAGATGATGGCGTTCGGCGGCATGGCGCTCGGCGCATGGCTGTTCGGCTGGCTTGCAGAGCATATGGGCGTGGTGACCTCCCTCCATATCGCCGCCGGGGTGCAACTGGCAGCGGCGATGATCGGCCTGTTCCGCCCGCTGCCGCAAACCGGCGACGAAAATCTCGATCTGCTCAACCGTTGGCAGGAGCCGCAGACGGCCGTGCCGATCGAACCCCGCAGCGGGCCGGTCGTCATCACCATCGAATATCGCATCGCTGCAGGGTCCGTAGTCCCGTTCCTCGCCGCGATGAGCGAGCGCCGCCGCATCCGCCGCCGCGATGGCGCGCATGGCTGGTCGCTGCTCCGGGATCTTGCCGATCCCGAATTGTGGCTGGAGCGCTATCATGTCTCCACCTGGCTCGACTATGTCCGCCACAACAGCCGCCGGACAATCGCGGACATGGCGAACTTCGACACGCTCGCCGCGCTGCACAGCGGACCGCACCCGCCGGTCGTCCATCGCATGCTGGAAAGGCAGACAGGTTCGCTGCCGATCAGCCGCATGCCCGATGTGCGGGAAATGGACGATCCGATGACGGACCCCACCCGGTCGAGCTAATCGCCAGCCAGATCCTCAGGCGTGTCGATATCGATCAGCGAGCTGCCCATCGCCTCCACCTGCACACCCCGGCTCAGCAACGCCCGCGCGCCCTGATCCCCACGCAGCGTCAGCAACTCGGGAAAATGCTTCCGGCCGATGAAGGCGGGCGGGGATGAAGAAAAACCGTCCGTGCTCGCCACCACCGACCGCACATCTTCCGCCGCCAGGCATATGCGGTTGTAATGCGACTGCGGCACGAAGGGCATGTCGCCCAGGCAAATCAAAATGCCCCGGCACCGCCTGATCGGCATCACATGCCGAACCGCCAGCACGATGCTGCTCGCCAGCCCTTCCTCCGGGCGATCATTGACCAGGATACTATAGCCACGCCGCTCCAGCCTCCGGTGAATGTCCGGGGCCTGCCCAATTGGCCGTGCCACCGCCACCAGTTCGCCAAAGGCGAGCGACGCGACAGCTTCGAGGGTTTGGGCAATGATCGGCTTGCCGTTGAGGTTAGCCATCAGCTTGTCATCCTCGCCGAAACGAGAGGACATTCCGGCGGCCAGCAGCACGGCGGCGATCTGTTCAGTCCGCACGCTTCAGCCTTGGCGGAAGAATGGAAGGGGAAGGGGCGACAGGATAGCCATGCTTATCGGATCGGCTTTATTTGCTGGGCGTTGATGTGCCACCCGGCGCCACCCCTGTCCATAGCATAGGTAAAGGGCTGGCGTTCCGCTTGCAGAGCCGTCATATGCGCGCTGAACAAGATAAAGAGGAGTAGTGCCGCCCATGGACTATGATCCCGATGCCGAGGCTGTAGGTGAAGCGATCAAGGAAGCCGTGCCCGCCGATGTGGCGGAGGCGATCCGCACGCTGATCCGCTGGTCCGGCGACAATCCCCAGCGCGAAGGCCTGCTGGAAACCCCGGAGCGCGTGGCACGTGCCTGGCGCGAATATTGCCGTGGCTATGGTGACGACCCGGCCTATCATCTCTCGCGCATCTTCCACGAAGTCGGCGGCTATGACGACATCGTCCTGCTGAAGGACATACCGTTCCAGTCGCATTGCGAACATCATATGGCGCCGATCATCGGCCGCGCGCACATCGCCTATCTCCCTGGCAAATATGTGGTAGGCATCTCCAAGCTCGCGCGCGTGTTGCATGCCTTCGCCAACCGTCTTCAGGTCCAAGAGCGGCTGACCGCGGAAGTCGCCAACTGCATCTGGGAACATTTGAAGCCCCAGGGGGTGGCCGTCGTGATCGAGGCGACACATGGCTGCATGACCGGGCGGGGCGTGCGCACGCCCAATGTCCTGATGAAGACCAGCCGCATGCTCGGCGTCTTCCGCGATGATGAAAAAAGTCGCGAGGAAGTGCTGAAGCTCATCGAATCGTGAACGGAGAGGACGCACCCTCCTATCGGCCGATCGGCGGCGCCCGCGATCGGAGCGAAGGACCGCTCCCGCTGGCGAACAAGCGCTTGGCCCTGATCACGGGCGGTCATCGCCGACTGGGCGGCGTCATCGCCGCCGGCTTTGCGCGTGCCGGTTATTCGCTCGCGATCCATGGCAGCCATGACACCAGGCTGGACTCGGCCCTCGCGCTGACGCTGGATGAAAATGGCGCGGAATGGGACGGCTTCACTGCCGACTTCGCCGATCCTGAAAGCGCCGAGGAACTGGTCGCCAAGGTTGCGGAGCGCTTCGGCCGTCCGCCCGATATATTGGTGAACAGCGCCGCCATCTTCGGCCAGGACCGGTTGGACAATGTGTCGGCCGAAGATCTCATGCGGCACTATGCCGTCAACTGCGCCGCGCCCGCGCTGCTGACCAAGGCGTTCGCAACCATCCCGGCAGGGGTGGCGGACCGGTGCATCGTCAATATCCTCGACCAGCGGATTGATCATCCGCACGCTGATCAGCTGGCCTATACCCTGTCCAAGTCGGCGCTCGCGGGTCTGACGCGCCTGTCGGCTGCCAGCCTTGCTCCGCATATCCGCGTGAACGCAGTCGCTCCTGGCCTTACGATCGCCACGCCCGATTATGACGAGGCGCAGATGGAACGGCTGCAATCCGCCATGCCGCTCGGGCGTCTCCCGCTGGCGGAACAGATCGCGGAGGCGGTTCTCTACCTCGCCCAGGCCAGCGCCGTTACGGGGCAAACCCTCTATGTCGACGGCGGCGCGCATATGCGCAGCTATGATCGCGATTTCATGCATATGGGGCGGTGACCGGCGGACCTCGCTTTCGCCTGCCGCACCGCAGATTTGAAGGAAGAAGATGATGAGCTTCGAAACAATCCTGGTTGAACAACGTGATGCGGTAACGCTGGTCACGCTGAACCGACCGCAGGCGCTGAACGCCCTCAACACTCAGGTGCTCGCCGACCTGAGCGTTGCGTTCGCGGCCTACGACGCGGACCCCTCGCAACTGTGCCTGGTGCTGACCGGCAGCGAGAAGGCGTTTGCCGCAGGCGCGGACATCAAGGAAATGGCCAGCAAGGCTGCGGCCGACTTCTTTCTGGAGGATTTCTTCTCCGGCTGGCAGAGGAATCTGGTCGCGACCCGTAAGCCGTGGATCGCGGCGGTGGCGGGCTTTGCCCTTGGCGGCGGCTGTGAACTCGCCATGATGGCTGACTTCATCATCGCGGCGGATACCGCCAAGTTCGGGCAGCCGGAAATCAAGCTTGGCGTCGCCCCCGGCATGGGCGGATCGCAGCGGCTGACCAAGGCCGTTGGCAAGGCGAAGGCGATGGAAATGTGCTTGACCGGCCGCATGATGGGCGCGGAAGAAGCGGAGCGGTCCGGCCTTGTCGCTCGCATCGTGCCCGCAGCGGATCTGCTGGACGATGCGCTCAAGACCGCTGCGGCCATTGCTGCCATGCCGCCCATGGCCGCGATGGTGAACAAGGAAATGGTGGACCTCGCCTTCGAAACCATGTTGGGGCAGGGGCTGCTGACGGAGCGGCGTTTGTTCCAGCTGCTCACCGCTACGGACGATCGTGTCGAGGGCATGAATGCCTTCGTGGAAAAGCGTCCCGGCGTGTGGAAGGGCCGCTAAAAAGCAGGCCCAAAAAATATCCACAATTATCCACAGCTTTAGGCGGAGCCGGACGCAAGCACGTCAGATTCCGCTTTGAACGACTCAATTTTGGTGAGACCTTCCTGTTATCGAAACAGAGCAGGATACGGAGAAATCCGGATCATCAAATGGCGATCATATCAAGGATTTGAGCGAAGTTTCGATCACATCAGGTTGATGTTAGGACCACCCGGTTCGAGCGGAAACTGATGGTCTTCAAATGCGATGTCATGCACGCGCGAAAGCGAACGTCGGAGATCGGATTTTGAAGGCATGCTGCGGAAGATGGCGCATAGCCGGAAAGCCGGAGCAAACACGATGCCAAGCCTTTCTGGCGAAAGCATCGCGCGCCGAGTCCGATGATCGCATCCTGAACTGGAAGCGGATCCGGGACACGACGGAAGTGGGGACCGGCAGCGATGCCGGCCCCCATTTTGCTTTTCGGCGACCGATTTTTCAGACCTATCCTAAAGTCTATAGCTCTTTTGCGCCAAATCCTCGGGGCGGCCCTCCTGTTAACCTATGATGTAAATGGAAAGGATGGCATCATGGACGATCAGTTGAACTCGCCTGCAACCGAAGACAGACGCAATTTTCTGAAAACTTGCGGCCGGTTTGCGGCGACAGTTCCCCCCGCCATGACCATCCTGCTATCCACGTCGCTCAGTTCCGAAGCGATCGCCGCGTCCAGTGGCGGCGGTGGCGGTGGGTCAAAGGATGCTGGAACGAGCAGCGGCGGGCTCAAGGATAGCGGAGGAGGCGGCGTTCCAGATCGCCCGTCCGGCTATGGCTCGCTCGACACCGGCATAAAGACGGTGGAAGTCACACGGCCGAAACTGGGCAACTAGCCTGAACCTGTTAAGGCGCATCACAAAAGAAGATGGTGCCGGCTAGAGGGCTCGAACCCCTGACCCCCTGATTACAAATCAGGTGCTCTACCAACTGAGCTAAGCCGGCGCGTCCATTGGACGGTGACGCGCCTTACTATCAGATGATGCCGAACGTCCAGCCCTCCGTTGCGGCAATATGTGCATTGAGTGCCGGCGGCATCCACAGGCTCGGTCTTGGCGCGACATTGCGCATCCACGCGGCGGTAACGATAGCATCCGCGCCATGGTCGTCCGGCGGCAATCCCTCATGGGGCCGAGATCCAAGCGCACAGAGCGCATCGTCGAGCGCCGCCAGATCCCGCATTTTCGTCCGCCCCTTGGACCGGCCCGCCGCCCGGGCGGCGATGCTGGTATAAATCTCCACCACAAGCGAGCCTTCGGGCGGCGCGGTGTCGAAGGGCCAGACAGGAACATGCGGCCGCACCTTGTGGAGCAGGCGCATCCCCGCAAAGCTCGCCTTGGCGACCTGCGCCGCGCCGATTGCATCATAGACCGTCGAGGGCTTGCCCCCGCCGCCCGCATTATAATGCGCTTCGCACACCCGGTTATGCATGAAGTCCGCTTTCACCCCGTCCGCCTTGCCGAAATAGAAATGGCGGCGATGGGTGACGTGCAGCAGGCTCGCCGCGCCAAGGTCTGGGTCATCGCAGACATGATCGACATAGGCCCAGAATTCAGGCCCCGTCACAGGTACGTCGTCGCCAGGCAGATAGGCCTCTCGCGCAACGAAGGGCGGCGCGAAGCTGAAATCGAAGCCGAACAGCGTTGGGGCCTCCGCTGCCGCCCCGATCAGCCAGTCGGCAACAGCCGAACGGGACCAGAAGCCTCCGCCCGGCGGATGAACGAGCTGGGGCACGGCATCGCCGCGCTCGCACAGCGCTACCGCTATCCCCTTGTGCCGCACGCCCTTCGCGCCCGACCAATCGATCGCGGCATAGCGGGCGAAGCGCGGCGTCATTCGCTTCCGCCGCGCTCGGCCCTCAGCCTGTCCCAAAAGGCCATGCGCTCGGCAATCCGCGCCTCGAACCCCCGATCGGTGGGCGCGAAGAACGCCTGCGGCTCCATCTCCTCGGGCCAATAATTGTCGCCCGAAAAGCCCTCAGCGCTATTATGATCATATTGATAGCCCTTGCCATAGCCGATGGTCTTCATCAGCCGGGTAGGGGCGTTCAGGATATTTTTCGGCGGCATCAGCGACCCGGTATCCCGTGCCGACTTCCACGCTGCCTTCATCGCACCATAAGCCGCGTTCGACTTGGGAGCCGTCGCGCAGTAAAGGCACGCCTGCACGATCGCCAGCTCGCCCTCGGGGCTCCCCAGAAAGTCATAGCTGTCCTTGGCGGCCAGGCACTGAACCAAGGCCTGCGGATCGGCGAGCCCAATATCCTCGCTCGCAAAGCGCACCAGCCGCCGCAGCACATATAGCGGCTGCTCCCCCGCCGTCAGCATCCGCGCCAGATAATAGAGCGCTGCCTGCGGATCGGACCCGCGCAGCGACTTATGCAGCGCCGAGATCAGGTTGTAATGCCCATCCCGATCCTTGTCATAGACCGCCATGCGCCGGTGCAGCAGCGCCGACAGCCCCGCCGAATCGAGCGGCTCACCGATATCGATCGAATAAAGCGTCTCGACCTGATTGAGCAGGAAGCGCCCATCGCCATCCGCACTCGCCAGCAACGCGTCCCGCGCCTCGGGTGTCAGCGGCAAAGGTCGCCGCGTGATTTCCTCTGCCCGCTCCAGCAGCAGCTCCAGCGCCGCCGCATCCAGCCGGTGCAGGATCAGCACCTGCGCCCGCGACAGCAGGGCCGCGTTCAGCTCGAAACTCGGATTCTCCGTGGTCGCACCGACAAGCGTCACTGTTCCATCCTCGACGAATGGCAGGAAGCTGTCTTGCTGCGCCCGGTTGAACCTGTGAATCTCATCCACGAACAGCAGCGTCTTGTCGCCACGCCGCGCATGGTCCTTGGCCGCCGCAAAGACCTTCTTGAGGTCGGCGACCCCAGAAAACACGGCAGAGATCGGCTCAAACCGCATGTCCACCGCGTCGGCCAGCAGCCGCGCGATCGTTGTCTTGCCCGTGCCGGGAGGTCCCCACAGGATGATGGAGGAAAGCCGCCCCGCCGCCACCATTCGCCCGATTGCGCCTTCCGGCCCGGTCAGATGCTCCTGGCCCACGACATCGGCCAAACTACGCGGCCGCAGACGGTCGGCCAGCGGCGCGCTCTCTCCGGCATCACCCGGCTCATTCACGGCATCGGAAGCAAAAAGGTCGGCCATTGCCCCGATATAGGGAAAGTGCGCGCTTTAAGGAACCGGGCTGGAGCGCAGTCTTGCGCCCTGCGCCCGCTGGCGGATCACGCGCAGATAAGTATCGACCAGCGCCTGATTGACCTGATCCCACCCATAGCGTTCCGCCTCCGCCATCGCCGCCGCTCCCGCATCCGCCCGCGCGTGGGGATCCGTGCAATAGCTCGCCAGCGCATCGGCAAAGGCCCCGATCGCGCCGGGCCTGATCAAACGGCCCGTCACTCCCTCGGTCACCAGGCTCTCGCTGCCCGTCGCCCGCGCCGCCACCGTAGGCAGGGCGCAGGCCATCGCCTCGAGCGTCACATTGCCGAACGTCTCGGTGATCGACGGATTGAACAACATGTCCATGCTGGCGACCGCGCGGCCAAGTTCATCGCCCTTCTGGAACCCGGTGAAAACAGCGTGCGGCAGCCGATTTTGGAACCACTCCCGCGCGGGCCCTTCGCCGATGATCAGCACCTTGTGCCGCACATGACGCATCTTCAGCTGGTCGATCGTGTCGGAAAAGACGTCCAGCCCCTTTTCCATCACCAGACGTCCGATGAAGCCGATCACCGGCTCATCATCCTCTATGCCGAGCGAGCGCCGCCATTCCATGTCGCGCCGCCCGGGGTTGAAGATCTCCCGGTCGATCCCCCGCGTCCAGATCCCCACATCATAGCTCATCCGCTGTTCGCGCAGCAGCTGCGCCATGGACTCCGAAGGCGCGACGATCGCATCGCAGCGCCGATAGAACCGCCGCAGCATCGATTCGATCAACGGCTCAAGAAACGCCAATCCATAATAGCGCGGATAGGTTTCGAACCGGGTATGCACAGAAGCAACCGCTGGCAGTCCGCTGTTTCGCGCCCACGTCACGGCCCGATGGCCCAGCGGGTCCGGGCTCGACACATGAATCAGATTGGGCTTGAACCGCTTCAGGTCGCGCCGCACCCCGCCCGACATGCCGTAAGACACGCGATATTCCTTCCGCCCCGGTATCGCCAGGGAAGGCGCGCTCACCAGATCGCCCGTCGGCTCGAACGCAGGGGTCGCAATCGTCGGCGAATAGATGCGCACGGCCGCGCCCTGACGCAGCAAATAGCCCACGAACCGGTTGAGCGCCTGGTTCGCGCCATCGCGCACATAATTGTAATTGCCGCTGAATAGCGCGACGCGAAGACCGGTGACGTCCATCTGCCGCCCCTTAACCCAGGCGAATGAAAAACCCAAGGGAACCGCGCTCGCGACCGGGATTTTTGTCCTCGCTATGTCATGGAATGGCCGCCACGCACGGGCGGCAGGAGAGAGTCGAAGATGATCGAAGGTTTCCGCAAAGGTATGCGGGTCAAGTGGAATTGGGGCCAGGGTGTCGGCCGTGGCCGGGTCGCCGAACGGTTCGACGGCCAGGTGGAAAAGACGATCGAGGGCGCGCTCATCCGCCGCAATGGAACGGTCAGGAACCCCGCCTATCTGGTCCAGACCGACAGCGGCAGCGAAGTGCTGAAGCTCGCATCGGAGCTAAGTCGCGCCTGACGCCCTCTCGCCAACGCTGCGCGCCGCTGCCATAGGGGCGGCATGGCCGAGCATCTGACCATCGCCGCATTGCTGACCGGCACGCCGCTGCCCTTTCGTGACGGCGACTACAGCGCCATCGCCAAGCGGCCGGTGGATGGCACCGTTCGCGTGCGATGGCAGGGGCTGGAGGGCGATGCCGTCGCCGATCCCATCCATCATGGCGGTTGGGACAAGGCGCTCCATCTCTACCCCCAGGACCACTATGCCTGGTGGCGTGAGCGAAAGCCCGATCATCCCCTGCTTCAGGTACCCGGCGCTTTCGGGGAAAACATCGCCTCTTTCGGCATGACGGAGGAGGAAATCTGCCTCGGCGACCGCTTCTCGCTGGGCAGCGCGCTGGTCGAGGTCAGCCACGGACGGCAACCCTGCTGGAAGCTCGACCACCGCTTCGGCACCCGCGACGTCCTCGCCACCATCGTAAAAACTGGCCGCGCGGGTCTCTATTTTCGCGTCCTGCGGGAAGGGGAGGCGGAAGCGAAAGGCCGCATGGACTTGCTCGACCGCCCTTTCCCCGACTGGCCGATCGCGCGGGTCTTTCGCCTGTTGATCGGCGGACGGCACAAGGTCGAACCCGATGCTGTCCGGGCGCTGGCAAGCATGCCGGTCCTAGCCGAAGTCTGGCGCGACCGAGCGCGCAAGCTGGTTGAATAGCGCCTCAAGCCGTTCAATCATGAAGCCGCCCCACCTCCGTTCGGGCTGAGCTAATTCTGAGCCCCATCCTGAGCCCGGCGAAGGATATTTGCGCCACGAACGGAACGAGAGCCTCTGGTATGCCGCCCGACCCGTCCCTATAGCTAAGCCATGGCATCGACCCAAAAGCAGAAGAAACCCGGCAAAGTCCGCCCCGCCGGCTTCCCCACCCGCGATCAGGTGATGGACTTCATCACTTCCTCCGATCAGCCCGCCGGCAAGCGGGAAATCGCAAAGGCTTTCGGCCTCAAGGGTCAGGAAAAGATCGCGCTGAAGGCGCTGCTGAAGGACATGGCCGACGAAGGCCTGCTGGACCTGGGCCCCGCCCGCGCCTTCCACAAAATGGGCGGGGTGCCGAAGGTCACCGTACTGCGCATCGTCGATGTGGACGGCACCACCCTCATCGCGACCCCCGAACGCTGGGAAGCCGAAGGCCAGCCCGCTCCGCGCCTGCGCGTGATGGAACGCGGCAAAAGGGGCGCGCTGACCATCGGCGACCGCATCCTCGCCCGCACGGAAGAGGCAGGGCGCGGCTGGGTCGCGCATCCTATGAAAAAGCTCGCCAAGGCGAGCGAGGAACTACTCGGCGTGGTCGAAGCGGGCGAGGGCGGCAAGCTCTGGCTGCGCCCCGTCGACAAGCGCATCCGCAAGGACACGCCGATCAGCGACGCCGGCAATGCCAACCCCGGCGACCTTGTGTTGGCCGAACCCGTTGGCCGCCCGCCGCGCATCAGCGCTCGCGTGACCGACATATTGGGCGACCCTTTCGCCCCGCGCAGCTTCAGCCTTATCGCAATCCACAAACATGGCATCCCGCATGTCTTCCCTGAACAGGTGGAGGATGAGGCGGTGGTCGCCTCCGGCATCGCGCTGAATGAGGATAAGCGCGAGGACCTGCGCCACCTGCCCATCGTCGCAATCGACCCGTTGGACGCGCGCGACCATGACGACGCCGTCTGGGCCACACCGGACGAAGACCCCGCCAACCCCGGCGGCTACCGCGCCATCGTCGCCATCGCCGACGTCAGCTATTATGTCCGCCCCGGCAGTGCGCTCGACAAGGAAGCCCGCAAGCGCGGCAACAGCGTATATTTCCCCGACCTCGTCGTGCCCATGCTCCCGCACCAGCTGTCATCCGACATGTGCTCGCTCCGCGCCGGACAGGACCGCGCGGCCATGGCCTGCCACCTCACCATCGACGCATCCGGCAAGGTCACCGCTTGGCGCTTCACCCGCGCCATCATCCGCGTCGCCGCCGTCCTCGCCTATGAAGATGCCCAGGCCGCAATAGACGGCACAGCCCCCCTCCCGCAGGCGGGAGGGGCCGGGGGTGGGCAAGGCGAAACCTCGCCAAATCAACCCGACCTCCTCGAAACCGCCCTGAAACCCCTCTGGGCCTGCTGGAAACTCCTCCGTAAAGCCCGCGACAAGCGCGACCCGCTCGCCCTCGACCTCCCCGAACGCCGGGTCGTCCTCGACGAACAGGGCAAGATCGTCAGCGTCGCTGTCCGCGAACGCCTCGACGCGCATATGCTGATCGAGGATTATATGATCGCCGCCAACGTCGCCGCCGCCAAGGCGCTGGAAGGCAAGAAAGCGCCGGTGATGTACCGCGTCCATGAACCGCCCAGCCGTGAAAAGCTCGTCGCGCTCAAGGAGTATTTAGCGACCTTCGACATCGATTTCGCGCTGGGGCAGGTCATCAAGCCGTCCACCTTCAACCGCCTGATCGACCGCATCGGCGAGGCGGAGGAAAAGCCGCAGATCATGGAGCAGATCCTGCGCAGCCAGACCCAGGCTTATTACAGCCCCGCCAACATGGGGCATTTCGGCCTTGCGCTCGGCTCCTACGCGCATTTCACCTCGCCCATCCGCCGCTACGCCGACCTGCTGGTCCACCGCGCACTGGTGGGCGCCTACAATCTCGAACTCCCCGCGCCCAAGGGTGGCGCGCTGCCCGACCGCACATCGCTCAGCGCCGATGATTATGAAAATATGGCCCGTGTCGGCGAGATGATCAGCCAGCACGAACGCCGCGCAATGGAGGCAGAGCGCGAGACGATCGACCGCTATGTCGCCGCCTACCTTGCCGCCCATGTCGGCGAACTGGTCGACGCGCGCATCACCGGCGTCCAGAATTTCGGCTTCTTCGCGACCGTAGCGGGGCTGGGCGGCGACGGCCTTGTCCCGGTCTCCACCATGGGCGACGAACGCTTCTTCTTCGACGAAGCAGGCCGCGCCCTTGAAGGCGTGGAAAGCGGCGACCGCTATACCGTCGGCCAACATCTCCAGCTGCGCCTGGCGGAGGCCGACCCGATCAACGGCTCCCTCCGCTTCGAACTCCCCGACGCCCCTCCGCAACGGCCGAGCTTCAAGAAGGACAGGACGCGCCCCGGCGCAAAGCGCGGCCGTCCCTCGAACATCCGCCACATGGGCTCAAAGCGCGGCAAGCACCGCCGCTGAGGGGAAGCGCGAGCATCACGCCGCTCATCGGAACCACCCAAAACCCATTTTACCTGAACCACCTAACCCCGTTCGGGCTGAGCCTGTCGAAGCCCTCTTCTTCCTAAAAAGAAGTAGAACCGTTGGCTATCGCCGCCCTTCGGGTCGACAAGCTCAGGGCGAACGGAAATAGGAGGCGGTGCTAACTTGGAAGCATAAGCTCTAACTCAGCCGATCAATCGCCTCAGCACTCAGCCCCCCAGGGATCACCATGATCGGGCAGGGCAACTTACCTGCATCCGCGCCCGCAAAGTGCGACACCAGCGCCCCCGGGTGCCCGCTCGCCGCCGCCCCCAGTACCAGCGCCGCAACATCGGTCATCTCGTCCAGCGTCTCGCGCACCACGGCCACCGCGTCACCCTGCCGCACAGTGATGCTCGGGCGGATACCGGACTCCTCGGTCAGCGTGCCTGCTGCGCTGGTGACAAGCGCCTCGGCCCGTTGCCGCGCTTCATCCTCCATCGTCGCCTGAACGCCGCCCCACTGCACGAACTCGGCAGGCGGCACGAGCGCGAGGATGCGGATGGACCCTGCCGTCTTGGCCGCCCGCCGAGCCGCAAACCGCAGCGCCGTTTCAGCCTCCTGCGATTCGTCCACTACAACCAGATAAGTCCGCATAGCTGTCGCACCCCACACCGAAATGGGCGGCTCGAAAGCCCTGCCGCCGTCATCCATGAACCCATCTGGTACTTTATGAACCAGTCTGGTGAAATGTGGCGGATTATCGCTTAGGGCGCAAGCCGCACCCTTGACCCTCCCGCCCAATGGGTCAAAACGACATCCAACACTTACCCGCCTGGCCGGGAAAAGAAGAGAGGCCTTCACGCATGAGCAAGAAAATCCAGATGCCCGCCCTGTCCCCCACGATGGAGGAAGGGACGCTGGCTAAATGGCTGGTGAAGGAAGGCGACACGGTTTCGTCGGGCGATCTTCTTGCCGAGATCGAAACTGACAAGGCCACGATGGAATTTGAAGCCGTGGACGAAGGCAAGATCGCCAAGATCCTGGTCTCCGAAGGCTCCGAAGGCGTGAAGGTCGGCACCGTCATCGCCATCATCGCCGAAGAAGGCGAAGACCTCGCCCAGGCAGCCGAAGGCGGCTCCGCTCCCGCCCCGAAGGCTGATCCGGTTCCCGTCAAGGCCGACGCTCCTGCCCCGAAGGTGGACGCCCCAGCACCGAAAGCCGAGACCGCATCCGCGCCCAAATCCGGCGACCGCGTCAAAGCCAGTCCTCTTGCGCGCCGCATCGCAGAAGAAAAAGGCGTCGACCTAGCGAGCCTCACCGGCTCCGGCCCCAACGGCCGCATCGTGAAAGCCGACCTCGAAGGCGCGTCGGCCAAGGCTCCCGCCGCCGCCCAGACACCCGCCGCATCAACCCCGGCCCCGGCTCCCGTCGCACCTCAAGCCGCCCAGGACTTCGGCATCCCGCATGAAGTCATCAAGCTCAGCGGCATGCGCAAGACCATCGCCCGCCGCCTGACCGAGTCCAAGCAGCAGGTCCCCCACATCTACCTCACCGTCGACATTCAGCTCGACAAGCTGCTGAAGCTGCGCACCGAGCTCAACGCCGGCCTCGCCAGCCGCAACGTCAAGCTGTCCGTCAACGACCTCCTCATCAAGGCGCTTGGCGTCGCCCTCATCCAGGTCCCCGAATGCAACGTCCAGTTCGCAGGCGACCAGATGCTGCAATTCAGCCGCGCCGACGTCAGCGTCGCCGTTTCGATCCCCGGCGGCCTCATCACCCCGATCGTCACCGGCGCGGACAGCAAGGGCGTCGCCGCCATCTCGAACGAGATGAAGGACCTCGCCACCCGCGCGAAGGACGGCAAGCTCAAGCCGGAGGAATATCAGGGCGGCACCGCTTCGCTGTCCAACATGGGCATGTTCGGCATCAAGCAGTTCGAAGCCGTCATCAACCCGCCCCAGGCCATGATCATGGCGATCGGCGCGGGCGAAAAGCGTCCCTTCGTCGTCGATGACGCGCTCCAGATCGCGACCGTCATGTCCGCCACCGGCAGCTTCGACCATCGCGCCATCGACGGCGCGGACGGCGCGCGCCTGATGCAGGTCTTCCGCGAACTGGTCGAAAACCCCCTCGGCATGCTCGCTTGATGCACCCCGCCGACGAGCAGCCGCCGGAGGAAAGCCCCGCCGTCCGCGTCATCGCCATGCCCGCCGACACCAATCCCTATGGGGATATTTTCGGCGGCTGGCTGATGAGCCTCATGGACTCCGCGGCGGGCTCAGTCGCCGCGCGACACAGCCATGGCCGCGCAGTGACCATAGCGGTCGAAGGCATGACGTTCCTTCGCCCGGTCGTCGTCGGTGACGAGGTTTCGGTCTTTGCAAAGCTCGTCTCCGTCGGCCGCACGTCGATGAAGATCGATGTCGAAGCCTGGCGCCGCACCCGCCATGACGACCGATCCTATCGCGTCACCCGCGCCACCTTCACTTTCGTGGCGATCGGAGAGGATCGCCAGCCCCGCACCGTGCCGCCCCTCGCGGCGGCATAAGAAGAGAGACCACGACAATGGCTGAGAATTACGACCTCATCGTTCTGGGCTCCGGCCCCGGCGGCTATGTCGCCGCGATCCGCGCAGCGCAGTTGGGGCTCAAGACCGCCATTGTCGAGCGTGAAAATCTCGGCGGCATCTGCCTCAACTGGGGCTGCATCCCGACCAAGGCGCTGCTGCGTTCGGCCGAGATCTTCCACTATATGCAGCATGCAGGCGACTATGGCCTCGCCGCTGAAAAGATCAGCGCCGACATCGCCGCCGTTGTTAAACGCTCACGCGGCGTCGCCAAGCAACTTAATCAGGGCGTCACGCACCTGATGAAGAAGAACAAGATCACCGTCCACATGGGCGATGGCAAGCTCACCGGTAAAGGTAAGCTCTCCGTCACCAAGGATGGCAAGACTGAGGAACTGACGGCGAAGAACATCATCCTCGCCACCGGCGCCCGCGCTCGTGATTTGCCCGGCGCGCCCGCCGACGGCAAGCGCGTCTGGACCTACCGCCACGCCATGACCCCGCCGGAAATGCCGAGCAAACTGCTGGTCATCGGTTCCGGTGCGATCGGCATCGAATTTGCCAGCTTCTACAACGACATGGGCGCCGAAGTGACCGTGGTCGAAATGATGGACCGCGTCGTGCCGGTCGAGGATGCAGACGTCTCCGCCTTCCTCGAAAAGGCGCTCAAGAAGCAAGGCATGACCATCCTGACCGGCGCTGGCGTCAGCGATATTCAGGTCGGCGCCAACGGCATCAAGGCAAAGCTGAAGGACAAGGCGGGCAAGGAAAGCGCCGCCGAGTTCAGCCATATGATCGTCGCCATCGGCATCGTCCCCAACACCGAAAATATCGGCCTCAAGGAGCTGGGCGTCGCCATCGACGATCGCGGTTTCCTGAAAACCGACGAGATGTGCCGCACCAATGTCGAAGGCATCTGGGCGATCGGCGACATCACCGCCCCGCCATGGCTCGCGCACAAGGCCAGCCATGAAGGCGTCATCGCTGCCGAAGCGATCGCAGGCAAGCATCCCCACGCCATGGACCCGCGCAACATTCCGGGCTGCACCTACTGCCACCCGCAGATCGCCAGCGTCGGCCTCACCGAAGCCAAGGCGAAGGAAGCAGGCTATGAGGTGAAGGTCGGCATGTTCCCCTTCATCGGCAATGGCAAAGCGATCGCGCTCGGCGAAGCGGAGGGCTTCACCAAGACCGTGTTTGACGCCAAGACCGGCGAACTGCTCGGCGCGCACATGGTCGGCGCGGAAGTCACTGAAATGATCCAGGGCTTCACCATCGGCAAGACGCTGGAAACGACCGAAGCAGAACTGATGCACACCGTCTTCCCGCATCCGACCATTTCGGAATCGATGCATGAAAGCGTGCTGGCAGCTTATGGGCGCGCGCTTCATATCTGACCGCCGCTCATGGCGAAGGGGCGCGGGGATCTTCCTCCTCGCGCTCGTTGGCGTGCTGGCCATCGCGCTGCTTCAGCGATCCGGCTGGTTCGATCCGCTGAACATCGCCTCGATGAATGCGGCAGGCGCGGGCAGGGCGGCCGCCCCATGGATCACCCCGGTCATGGCCGCGGCGTCTGTCATCGGCAACACGACCGGACGGTTGCTCATCATGGCCGCCGTCGCACTCGGCCTGCTCTACCGGGGGCAGCGACACGCCGCCCAATGGCTTACGCTCGTCACGGTCGGCGGCACCTTGCTCAACACCGGCCTCAAGCAGATATTCTCCGCGCCGCGCCCGGACCTGCTGCCCCATCTCGACATCGTGCACAGCTACAGCTTCCCAAGCGGCCATTCCGCCGGAACGATGATCCTGTTCGGCGCGCTCGCCATGCTGATGCGGCAGCGGGTGGCGCGTAATCCATTAGACCGCCAGACCCCCTCAACACCGTTCGCCCTGAGCTTGTCGACCCGAAGGGCGGCGATAGCCAACGGCTCTACTTCTTTTGAGAAGGAAGAGGCTTCGACAGGCTCAGCCCGAACGAAGAACTGGCGCGACTCCTTGCCATGTCTCGCCGCCGCCCTGATCATCGCCCTCATCGGCACCAGCCGCGTCTGGCTGGGCGTCCATTGGCCCAGCGACGTTCTCGCAGGCTGGATCGAAGGGCTCGGCTGGCTATGCCTCTGCCGCCACTGGCTACCAGCGGGGCGAGGGCAGGAGCAGCGCGTCGCTTAACCGTTCATGCGGCGGCATCCCGTCCGCCGTGACGAAGCCATGCACCCAAAAACTGTCATAAGCGCTGCCGAGTGCGATCAGCAGCAACAGCAGCGCCGCCCCGGCAAAGGTCCACCGCGCAGCCCCCAAGCCCCTCTCCGGCATCACCGCCAGCAACGCCAAGGGCAGCAGCGGCAGAAAATAGCGCCCCTGCGTCCCCTGCACATAATCGGCTCCCAAAGGCGTACCCGTCAGATACATGGCCGTTTCGATCAACAGCGCGGTGCCGCCAGCGACGGCAAGCCACCACAGCCTCTGGCCAATGCTCACCCTCACACCCGATCCGCTCAGCACAGCTGCCCCCAGCATGACCGCCGCCAGCAGATAGGCCAGCAACGGCAGCAATATCGCATTCCACCCGAAGCGGCCGACGATCTGCAACGCGTAGACGGGCAACCGCTCGACAATGCTGGACGCCAGCACCCGAGCATAGGCAATCGGATCAGCCAAGATGACCGCGAGCTGCGCAGCCAGCGGCGCGGTCATCACCTCCTCGCCCGTCTTGCGCGAAACGATATGATAAAGCGCCTGATTGCCACCGGACATCTTCATCCACAGGATGAAGGCAATCGCGCCAACACCCATCGCGCCGATCAGCAGCCATGGCCGCATGTCCCGCCGATATCGCGGCCATTGCAGCCCCGCCGCCATCAACGGCAGATACACGCCCTTGGCCAACGCCAGCAAAGGCGCGGCCAGCATCAGCCCCCCGTTCCGAGCAGCATTGCTCCCCATCGTCGCAAGACGCAGCGACAGCGCAAGGCCGACGAAGCCCATGCCATTGATCACCGCGTCAGGCGAAAGCGAACCCGTCTGATAGCAAAATGTCGGCAGCAGAGCCGTCGCAAGCAAGGCGTTTCGTCCAAAGGGCATCAACCCGAACGCCACCGCCAGCAACAACAGTCCCGCCGCGGCATTGACGAACCGTCCCACATAGAAGCTGCCGATGCGCGGCAGTCCAATCGCGTCCCCGATCCGCAGTCCCGCCGCACCCGGCGCGTAGAGCGTCGGCGCATAACTAGCGACATTGGGAAAATCGGCGAAGGCCGTACCCTGTCGCGCCGCGTCCGCTCCCCACGCCCGCGCCACCATCGCGCGATCAAATCGCCGCGCCTCGCCTGTTGCGTTGGTAGAGAAATCGACCGAGTGCAGATCCAGCGCCGATCGCGGCAACTCTGCCCCGATCTCCACGCCCTGCTGCTCCGTCATGACCCGGCCGTCGGCCAGCAGCAGCGCCTTCATATAATGCTGATTTTCGTCCGGCGCCTGAAAGGGCGGGGTTATGATCACGAATGCCAACGTAACGGCGCACACCAGCACCAGCAGCCAGCGCTCCATTCCCGTAACAGGCACGGCTATGGGCGACAGCACCGCCCCAGAAGAAATCGACAATCGTTCGTGCCGCAACAAACCGCTCCACCCAAAGAACCCTCTCCCTTCGGGGAGAGGGCAGGGTGAGGGGGCGGCGCAACGCTAGTTGGACTCACACCCCCCACGCCACTTCCAACCGAAAGCAACAAGGCTGGCGGAACCCTAACGATCAGCCCTTAACATTTCCCCAGCATTGCCCGCGCGTCCCGATCGTTGCGCACGCGTCTGCCATCATTCCACTTCCTGTTCTTCTTTTTCCACCGGCGGATGCAGCCGCAAACGGGTCACGCGCCGCCCGTCGCTGCCGATGATCTCCAGCTTCCACCCGCTTTCCTCATGTTCCAGGATTTCGCCGGCATCCGGCACACGCCCCGCAATGACGAAGGCCAAGCCTCCCAGCGTGTCTACATCTTCCTCGACATCAGCCAGACGCTGGTCGATCTCCTTGGCGACATCCTCCAATTCGGCGCGCGCATCGGCTTCCCACAGTCCGCCTTCCAGCGGCACCATCAGCGCCTCGGGCGCGTCGTCATGCTCATCCTCGACCTCGCCGACGATCTCCTCAACCAGATCCTCGAAAGTAAGCAGGCCTTCCGTGCCAGAATATTCGTCCAAGACGATGGCGAGGTGCGTGCGTTTTGCCCGCATCTCGGCCAGCAGGTCCAGCGCCCCCATGCTTTCGGGCACATAAAGCGGCTGGCGGATCAGCGGCTCCAGGCTGTCGGGTACAGGGGACTTGCCCGCGAGAATGGCAAAGGCATCGCGGATGTGGACCATCCCCACGATCGTATCCAGCGTCTCGCGATAGACCGGAATGCGGCTGTGTCCCGCTTCGGCGAACAGCGCCGCCAGTTCGGCAAAGCTCGCCCGTTCCTCGATCGCGATGATGTCGGCGCGCGGCACCGCGACGTCATCAACGGTATGTTCGGAGAAATGGAGAAGATTGCGGACCATCTGCCGCTCGATCGCGGACAGGTCGCCCTTGGCGGGAGCGGGCGATCCCTCGTCCTGCTCGTCCTCATCATATTCGTCGAGCGCCTCTTCCAGCTCTCGCCGCAGGCTCGGACTTTCCTCCTCGCCGAACAGAAGCGACTTCAGGCCGCTCCATAAACCGCCTTCTTGACTACTACTGTCCGGTTCCTTTGAACCGTTGCCGTCCTTCGGACTGCCTTCAGCCATCGTTCTTCCTATTATCCTGTCAGGCGATCCCCATAGGGATCGGAAATGCCAAGGCTTAGCAGTGACTGCGTTTCCAACGCTTCCATCGCTTCGGCCTCGGCGTCCTCCATATGATCATATCCCAGCAAATGGAAAGTACCATGAATGATGAGGTGGGTGGCATGGTCCGCGACGGATATGCCCTTGTCCGCCGCTTCCTGCGCGCAAACGCCTTCCGCCAGCACGATATCGCCCAGCAGCACCTCGCCATCGTCGGTGTTGCCGGTCGCCTCCAGCAGGTCATGCTGGACCATTGGGAATGACAGGACATTGGTCGGCTTGTCCTTGTCGCGATAGGCGCGGTTGAGGCCATGCACTTCCTCATCGCTGGTCAGCTTGACCGCGACCTCATACAGCGCCTCGTCCGTGGCAAAGGCCGCATAGGGGCTGTGCGTAATGGCCGCCACGACCGCACGCTGCGCCAGCAACTCCCAATCTTCCTTAGGCCAGCCTTCTTCCTGAAGGACCGCAACTTCAATCATTGTTCAAATATCCGTTCGTTTCGAGCGAGGTCGAGAATTTAGGCATCCGGCCCCTCATAAGCCTGCACGATCCGCCCGACGACCGGATGGCGCACGACGTCGCCGATCCCGAACGGCACCACCGCTATGCCCTCGACCCCGTCCAGCCGCGCCACCGCGTCGGCGAGGCCCGATATCCCCGGTTGCGGCAAATCGACCTGCCTAGGGTCGCCGCACACCACCATGCGGCTCCCTTCACCAAAGCGGGTGAGGAACATCTTCATCTGCGCCACGGTCGTATTCTGCGCTTCGTCTAGCACGATGAAAGCGTTCGACAGCGTCCGGCCGCGCATGAAGGCGATCGGCGCGATCTCTATCTCCCCACTCGCGATCCGGCGTTCCACCTGTTCGGCGGGCAGCGTGTCATACAGCGCGTCGTAGATCGGCCGCAGATATGGATCGACCTTCTCCTTCATATCGCCCGGCAGGAAGCCCAGCCGCTCGCCCGCTTCGACCGCAGGCCGCGACAGGATCAGCCGGTCGACGCTGCCCGTGATCAGCTGGCTCACCGCCTGCGCCACGGCGAGATAGGTCTTGCCCGTGCCTGCCGGACCTAGCGCGAATATGATGTCGTTCCGGGTCAGCGCTTCCATGTAGGTGACCTGTGTCGCGGATCGCGGCACGATCGTCTTCTTGCGCGTGCGGATCATCACCTTGGGCGGTTCGGCGACGTCATGGCGGATGATCCCGTCCAGCGTCGGTTCGGACGACATGGCGATCACCGCCTCGACCGCGCCGCTGTCGATTTCCTGCCCCGCCGCGATCCGGTTGTAGAGGCCCGTCATCACATCCCGTGCCCGAGCCGCAGCCTCGGCCTCACCCTCGATCTGCAGCTTGTTGCCCCGCGCCGCGATATAGACGCCCAGCCGGTTTTCGATCGCCACCAGGTTCTGGTCATATTGCCCGAACAGCGCGCCCAGCAGGTGCGGCTTCTCGAAAGTCACTTCCAACCGCGCCCGTTCGGAAACGTCGGCGCGATGATTTTGGTTCGGTTTCTTGGACATTCAGCAGCCTCCCTTTCCATCCGTCACAACCGCGCTGGCGGTTATCCATCTCCTGGTCTTCGATCCTGGGGGACAGGTCCGGAGATGGGTTCCTGCAGAAGCGGGAACGACGGTTTTTGGGTTCAAGCGGCTTTCCTCCTGCTGATTTCACCGGCCAGACTATTCGGACCGGCACTTATGATATCCACATCGACCATGTCGCCGATGAAAAGTTCCGGCGCAGTCACATGAACAGACTGCAGCCACGGCGTTTTTCCGATCAGCTGCCCGGTATGACGCCCCTTGCGCTCCAGCAGGATCTGCGTCTGGCGCCCGACCGTCGCGGCGTTGAACTCCACCTGATGCCGGTTGATCACCGCCTGTAGCCGCGCCAGCCGCTCGTCCATCACCGCCGCCGGAACCTGCCCGTCCATGTCCGCCGCAGGCGTGCCGGGGCGGGGGCTGTATTTGAAAGAATAGCATTGCGCGTACCGCACCTGCTCGACGATCTTCAGCGTATCCTCGAACTCCGCATCCGTCTCACCGGGGAAGCCGACAATGAAGTCGCCCGACAGCGCAATATCCGGCCGCGCCTCCCGCACCCGTTCGATGATCCGCAAATAGCTCTCGGCATCATGGCTACGGTTCATCGCCTTGAGAATACGATTATTCCCCGACTGCACCGGCAGATGCAGGAAAGGCATCAGCTTCGCCTCTTCCCCATGCGCCGCGATCAGCCCGTAGCTCATGTCATTGGGATGGCTGGTCGTGTAGCGGATACGCTCCAGCCCGCCGATCTTCGCCAGCTCCCGCACAAGGCCATCCATGCCCTGCATGCGGCCCTTGTCATCCTCGCCGGTCCAAGCATTCACATTTTGCCCCAGCAGCGTGATCTCCCGCACCCCGCCATCCACCAGCGCCTTGGCTTCGTCCAGGATCGCGCCCCACGTCCGGCTGATCTCCGCCCCGCGCGTGTAAGGCACAACGCAATAGGTGCAGAATTTGTCGCACCCTTCCATGATCGTCAGGAAAGCCGTGGGCCGCGCCTGCTTCGTCCGTCCCGGCAGGGCAGAAAATTTCGAAGCCAGCGGCATGTCGGTATCCACCGCCTCCTCGCCACGCCCAGCCTTCTCGATCAAATCCGGCAACCGGTGATAAGCCTGAGGCCCCACCACGATATCGACAGTCTTCGCCCGGCGGCTGATCTCGCCACCCTCCGCCTGCGCCACGCACCCCGCGACCGCGATCATCGGCCGCGTGCCATCCTCGCGGTTCAACCGGCCAATGTCGGAATAGACCTTGTCCACCGCCTTTTCGCGGATGTGGCAGGTGTTGAGGATCACCAGATCCGCCTCCGCCCCATCGGCCGCAGCGGTCATGCCCCGTTCGCCCAGCATCTCGGCCATGCGCTCGCCATCATAGACGTTCATCTGGCAGCCGAAGGATTTGACGTGGAATGTCGCTGGAGTCTTGGGGGCGTCGTTACGATTCATGTGGTCCAGCTATACAGGCGGGGAAGGCGGAGCGAAAGGCGGCAGGTGCATCGCCATGCTCGCGGCGATCCGTTCGCGCGTCACCGCCGCCAAAGCCTTGCGATCAGGGTAAAGCGCAGGGTCGAACGGCTCCAAAAAGCGCAGCGTCACCTCGATCCGGCCGGGCCGCTCCAGCAGCCGCTTCGCATTCCGCCCCGCCGGTTCGTCGCTATGCCAGGCGATCTCATCCGTCGCCGCGCCATAATCGATATGCACCGGCTGGATCATCACCGCACGCGGCGGCGGGAGCAACACGGCAAGCAGCGACGGCTTGAATGGCAGCAATCCTTGCCCATCGCTGGTCGTGCCTTCAGGGAAAAGCGCAACCGGCTGATGCCCCGCCAGCGCAGCGCGCAGCGCGTCGATCTGCCCGCCCAGCGCACCCCGCCGATTCCGCGCCACGAACAGCGTATTGTTTTGCGCCGCCAGCCACCCGATCACCGGCCACCCGGCAATCCCGTCATGCGCGACAAAGGCGGCGCCCGTCGCGCCGCCCAGCGCCAATATATCGACCCAGCTGACATGATTGGCGATGATGAAGCTGTCGCCATGAAAGGGATGACCCTCCACCCGCACTCGCGCGCCCACCGCGCGCGCCGCCATCCCAAGGAAGCTGGGCGGCCAGGGTGATCGGGCGCCCACGGCCCGCCATAACAGATGCGGTATCAGGCAAAGCAGCAGGCACGCCGCCAGCGCGCCCAGCCGATAAAAATAGCGCAGCCGCCGCAAGGCTGTCAGTTCTTGCGGTCCAGCGACACGCCGTACAATTCCATGCGGTGATCGACCAGGCGGAAGCCAAGCTTTTCCGCGATCTGCTTCTGCAACTGCTCCAACTCCGGATCGACGAACTCGATCACATTGCCGGTCTCGACATCGATCAGATGGTCATGATGGGCCTCGGGAGCCGCCTCATAACGGGCGCGTCCATCGCCGAAATCATGCCGCTCCAAAATCCCTGCTTCCTCGAACAGGCGCACGGTGCGGTACACGGTCGCGATCGAGATGCCCGGATCGATGGCGGACGACCGCTTGTGCAGTTCCTCCACATCGGGATGGTCGACCGCATCACTCAGGACCTGAGCGATCACGCGGCGCTGTTCGGTGATGCGCAGACCCTTTTCATGGCAAAGGGCTTCTACGTCGATCTTGCGGTTCATGCGGGCTCGCTCATTAAGGTGTGTAAAATCTTCAGCCGGAATCTAGCGGCATCACCGCCATTATAAAAGGGGCGCATGGCAAATGCGCCCCTTCTCATGACGGATGACCCGTAGCCGCTGCTTATTTTGCGCGGGTGCGGCGGCGCTTGGTGCCCAGGCCGATCTTCTTCGCCAGCGAACGGCGCTGTTCGGCATAGTTGGGCGCGACCATCGGATAGTCGGCGGGCAAGCCCCACTTCGCGCGATAATCTTCCGGCGTCATTTGATAATGAGTCATCAGGTGCCGCTTCAGCATCTTGAGCTTCTTGCCGTCTTCCAGGCAGATAATATAGTCCGGCTTGATCGACGAACGGACCGACACCGCTGGTTCCGGCTTCACTTCCGGAGCAGCAGCAGGCTTGGTCAGCCCGGAAAGGGCGGCGTGCACGTTCTGGATAAGCGTCGAAACGTCAGACACTGCGACACTGTTATTTGAAACATGTGCTGCAACAATGTCCGAAGTCAAAGTAATGAGCAGCTCGCTCTGGGCTGATTCGATTTCCATTTCTTTTATCCCGCGAATGCTGAATTTAGTGCGACCCGCCCAAGTCAATTCGTTTCAGGAGCGGTATGGCTGCGTTATACCCTGATCTGCCTTTTAGCAAGGGCGATCCAGTCTATCCCAGCATTTCTATACGAAAGCTGAGCGCATCATGAAGTTGTCCATCGCTACCCCGATAGTAACCGGGGCGGCGATGTACATATTCAAATCCTGTTTTTTCATACAGCTTAATCGCGCTATTGGACGATCGGACTTCGAGATTCATCGACTTGATGCCTCTCCGCCGCGCCGTCTTCAGGCTGTCGATCAACAGTTCGCGGCCAATGCCTCTTCCACGCCATGTTGGATGCACCGCCAGCAGCAGCAATTCGCATTCATCCAGCACTGATCGGACCAGGGCGAACCCCAGCGCCGCCGCATCCACCCGGGCAATGGTCAGCCAGGTGCCGGGCATCATCATGACCCCGGAAAGCTGCGGCAGCGTCCATGCCTCGCCATAAGCTGGGTCGAACGCCTGCGCCATCACCTCCATCGCGTCGGCCAGCGCATTGCGCTCACCATCCTCATAGCTGTCCAAGGTCAGGCCGGGGATCATGTACGGCCCTGCGGTGGCATCGGCTGCGCGTCGGCGTCCCGGCAATATATGGGCGAGGGCGGCAGCGAAGGCTGATGCGCAATCAACGGAAAGTCGGTGGCGTTTGGATAGAGGTTGACGGCGGCGCCATGCCCGCGCGCCGTCACCAATGCTTCGGCGCCCGTGCCATAGATCACCGGCTGGTCCAGCATCGTGGCGAGCGCCGCGATCGGCGTGGATGCTGGCTGGGTGATGGCGGTCAGGCCATCGGCTTCGAAACATTGCCAGAACAGTTCGCCATGCCCTCCGGTGATGGTGACCGCTATCGGTCCTCCACCCTGATGCTGCTCCTGACCTTGGGCCGCCTTGGCGGCGATCAGCGACAGCGCGCAATAGCCATGTAGGGGCAGCGACCAGGCAAGGGCAAGCGCCTTGGCGGCGGCTATGCCGATACGCACGCCGGTGAAGCTTCCGGGGCCAAGGTCCATGGTGATCGCGTCGGCGCGCCCGCCGTCGGGCAGGGCGGCGATGACTGGCACCAGCGCTTCGGCATGGCCCCGGCCAACGATCTCATGGAAATGGCCGATCGCGTCGCCGTCTTCCAGCAGCGCCACGGACAGCGCCTGCGTAGCGGTGTCGATGACGAGAGTGCGCAAGAAAATCCCCTGTGAACCGGTGACGGCGCGATGGCCGGTCGGAAGCGGTTAGTCGATCACGGCCGATTTGCCAAACGCCGCCGCGAACATGTCAGACGGCGCGCACTTCCGTTACTTCGGGGACATAATGTTTCAGCAGCTGCTCGATCCCGTTCTTCAGCGTCGCGGAAGAGGAAGGGCACCCCGAACAGGCGCCCTGCATCCTCAAGTAGACCGTCCCGCGATCAAAGCCGCGATAGACGATGTCGCCGCCGTCATTGGCGACGGCGGGCCGCACGCGCGTGTCGATGAGGTCGCGGATTTGCGCCACGATCTCCGCGTCGGCAGGGTCGTCGGCGAACTGCTCTTCTTCCTCGGGGATGAAGATGTCGCCTGCCGATCCCGGCGTGAACAGCGGCATGTTGGCCGAAAAATGCTCCAGCAGGATAGACAGGATGTCGGGCTTCACATCGCTCCACTGCGCGCCGGGCGCGATGGTGACTGATATGAAGTCGCCGCCAAAAAAGATGCCCGTCACATCGCCGAGGCCAAATAGCGCCGAGGCGAGGGGGGATGCTTCCGCTTCCTCGGGCGTCGCGAAGTCGCGCGTGCCCATGCCCATGACCACCCGGCCGGGGATGAACTTGACGGTTGCCGGATTAGGCGTTGGTTCGGTCTCGATCAGCATGGCCGCTATGTGGAGAGAAGGCCGCCCAAGATCAAGCGTCCTGACGGGCTTTTGGGGAACTTCGCTACTTGCTGTCGATTAAACTCTTGTTTGCATGAACAGGAGAATGAGGATGAGCAACGAGTCCGATATCCGCCATCGTTTCTGGACCGAACTGTCGGAAAGCCCCTTTCTGATGATCGGCTTGCAGGGTTCGCATGAACATAGCCTGCCGATGACGGCGCAGCTTGATCCCGGCGCCAACCATTGCTTCTGGTTCTACACGACGAAGGAAAACCGTCTCGCCGCGGGCGGTCCCGCGATGGCACAGTTTTCGGGCAAGGGCCATTATCTCTTCGCCTGCATCGACGGCACGCTGACGGAGGAAACCGACCCGGCGGTGATCGATCGCTATTGGACGCATGAAGTCGCGGCCTGGTATCCGGGCGGGCGGCAGGACCCCAATCTCCTCATGCTCCGCTTCGACCTTGGTCATGCCGAAATCTGGCGGGCCGATATGTCGCTCGGGGGTGTCTTCAAGCAACTGTTCGGCGGTGATGTCCGCGACGAAATGCGCGGCAAGCATGTAGAGGTGTCGCTCTAGAACAACCTCTTTCAGGGCTCCGCTTGCGCGGGGCCCTTGCTTTTTTGCATGAATGAAAGCATATGGCCCGCAGCGCAGCGGGCGGCCTTCATGGCCCATCAGCGATTGGCAGCGTGATCGTTCCGGCCCTTGAGGGGTGACGGGGCCGGCCAATGAAAGTCTGCGCCAAGCTTTTGAGGCCTCCCTATTCACGCGGGTCGTTTCGCAACCCGCCTTGCGTCCCGTTGCGATTCGCAACTTGTTGGCGCCTGGGCCTTTTTATTTCGAGAGTTCACTCATGCAATTCACCGACCTTGGTCTCGCCGAGCCCATCCTGAAGGCGCTCGCCGCCAAGAATTACGCCACCCCGACGCCTATCCAGACGCAGGCCATTCCGGTCCTGCTTCAGGGCAAGGACCTGTGCGGCATCGCCCAGACCGGCACTGGCAAGACCGCGGCTTTCGCGCTCCCCAGCCTCGACTATTTCGCCCGCAACCCGAAGCCGACACCGCTTCAGGGCTGCCGGATGCTCGTCCTTTCCCCAACCCGCGAACTCGCTGCCCAGATCGCGCAGAGCTTCCGCGACTATGGCCGCTTCATGAAGCTGTCCGTCGAAGTCGTGTTTGGCGGCGTCCCCATCAACAAGCAGATTCGTGCGCTTGGCCGGGGCGTTGACATCGTCGTCGCCACGCCCGGCCGTCTGCTCGACCTGATCGACCAGCGCGCCTTCACCATCAAGGACACGGAAATCTTCGTCCTCGATGAAGCCGACCAGATGATGGACATGGGCTTCATCCATCCCTTGAAGCGCATTGCCAAGCTGCTGCCCCGGGAGCGGCAGAACCTCTTCTTCTCCGCCACCATGCCCGGCGAGATCGAGGCGCTGGCGGCGCAGTTCCTCAACAATCCGGTCAAGGTCAGCGTCGCCCCGCAATCCACCACGGCTGAGCGCGTCCGCCAGCAGGCGACCTTCGTCAACCAGGCGGAAAAGCAGGCGCTGCTCAACCTAACCATCCGCAATGAGCCGATCGACCGCGCCCTGATCTTCACCCGCACCAAGCACGGCGCCGACCGCGTCGTGCGCTTCCTGGAAGGCGCGGGCATTCAGGCGGTCGCCATCCATGGCAACAAGAGCCAGGCTCAGCGCACCACGGCTCTTCAGGCGTTCCGCCACGGCCATGTAAAACTGCTCGTCGCCACCGACATCGCCGCACGCGGCATCGACGTGTCGGGCGTCAGCCATGTCATCAACTTCGAGCTTCCCAACGTGCCCGAACAATATGTCCACCGCATCGGTCGCACGGCGCGGGCAGGGGCAGAGGGTGTCGCGATCAGCTTCGTGGCTGATGATGAGCGGCCCTATCTGAAGGCGATCGAGCGCACCACCAAGGTGAAGCTCGATATCGTGCCCTTGCCGGAGAATTTCGTCGAGGCCGTCCGCAACCTCCCCAAGGCTGCGCCTCAGCGGAAGGGTCGCGAGCAGACGCTGGATCAGAAGGCGCGCCGCGCCGATGGCCAGCGCCGTTACCAGGACCAGCAGAAACAGCAGCAGCGCGGCTCCGCCGAACGCGCCCACCGTCCCGATGGCGAAGCAAAGCCGGCGAAGAAGAACTTCCGCCGCAACCGCAGCGGCGTCGGCGCGCACAAGGGCGCCGTCCAAAAAACCGGCGGCCGCTGAGGCTCGACAGGATGGCGCTGCACGGCGCCATCCTGAACCGGCCGCGGCATGCTGACGCTCTTTGTCAGTAGCCATTCAGAATTTTGGCTCTAGGCTGTGCCCATGAGCTTTTTCCTTCGGCGTCCTGCCGTTTCGCTGTCCGTCATCGCACTGCTGCTGTCGGGCTCGCCTGCGTCCCTGTCTGCGCGCACTGATCCGGCGGCAACAAAATCAGCCACAGTCGCCGATGACGCGCGGGCCCAGGTCAGGCCATGGCTCTATGAAAATAGTGACGTGCCCATCGACCCGGCTTGGCGGTTCGGCACGCTGCCTAATGGCTTGCGCTATGCGGTCCGCCGCAACGGCGTTCCGCCCGGCCAGGTCTCCGTCCGCCTGCGCATGGATGTCGGCTCCCTGATGGAGCAGCCCGATGAGCAGGGCTATGCGCACTTCATGGAACATCTGACCTTCCGTGGATCGCGCCACGTTCCCGACGGCGAATCCAAACGGATCTGGCAGCGGCTCGGCGTGACCTTCGGCAGCGACAGCAATGCGCAGACGACGCCCACCGGCACCACCTATGCGCTGGACCTGCCGCAAGCGACGCCAGCAAGTCTGGGCGAGAGCATGAAGATTCTCGCTGGCATGATGGCGGACCCCAATATTGTGGACAGCGCAGTCGCGGCGGAACGCGCGGTCGTGCTGGCTGAACGGCGCGAAGGCGACGGGCCGCAAATGCGCATCTCCGACGCAAGCCGCCGTCATTTCTTCGCGGGCCAGCCGCTCGCCGATCGCAGCCCCATCGGTACCGTGGCGACGCTGAATGCCGCTACTGCCGCTCGCATGGAATCTTTCCATCAGCGATGGTATCGTCCGGAGAACGCCGTGATCTCCATCGCTGGCGACATCGACCCTGCCGTCGCCGAACAGATGATCAAGGACAATTTCGCGTCCTGGTCCGTCGCGGGAAAGGGCGCTGCACTGCCCGATTTTGGCGAGCCTGATCCCAAGGCGCCTGCAACCAGCGTCGCTGTTGAGCCCGGAGCGCCAACGGGGCTTACGATGGCCTGGCTGCGCCCATGGAAGCCGCATGCCGACACCATCGTCTATAATCAGGATAAGCTGACCGACATGCTGGCGCTGCAGATCATCAGCCGCCGCCTTGAACAGGCCGCCCGCGCCGGGGGCAGCTTCATCCAGGCCAGCGTCGATCAGCAGGATGTCAGTCGATCGGCAGACGGCACCTTTGTCACCATCGTGCCGTCCGGCGACAATTGGGAAAAGGCGCTCGGCGACGTCCGCGCGATCATCGAGGACGCCAAAGCCAGCCCACCCAGCCAGCTCGAAATCGATCGCGAATATGCGCAGATCGACACCGCCCTCGCGATCCAAGTGGAAAATGCCGATACCGAAGCGGGCGCCAAACAGGCCAGCGATCTGGTGAGCGCGGTCGACATTCGTGAAACCACCGTCAGCCCCCAGGCGGCGCTCGACATTTTCCGGACCGGCAAACCGGCCATGACTCCGCAGAAGATCCTGGATTCGACCCGCCGCCTGTTTTCTGCAGGCGTGTTCCGCGGGCTTCTTATCACTGGCAAGGTCGTAGCTGGCGCGGACGCCAGGCTTGCCGCAGCCGTCGCCGCTCCCGTCAAGGCCGCGACCAATGCCCGGCTGGCGGACAAGGCGATCACGATGGCCGACCTGCCCAAGCTTGGCCCTCCCGGGAAGGTCGTCTCGCGCACCCAAGTCGGGTTGCCCGGAATGGATAGCATCACCTTCGACAATGGCGTGAAGCTGACCCTGTTCGCCAATGATGCGGAAACGGAAAAGGTGCGGATCAACGTCCGCTTCGGACATGGGCAGCAGGCATTTTCGCCCACCAGGCCGGTGCCGGGCTGGGCGGCCAACTATGCTCTGGTGGCTGGCGGCATCGGCAAGCTTGGGCAGCGCGAGCTGGATGACCTGACGAATGGCCGCCGCATGGGGATGGATTTCTCCATCGATGACGACGCGTTCGAGATGCAGGCCGTCACGCGCCCGGCCGATTACCGTGACCAGCTACAGCTGTTCGCGACAAAATTGGCCGCACCCGGTTGGGACCCCGCACCGATCGCCCGAGTGAAGACGGGCACTGCCGTTGCCTATGACGCAATGGGCCGCGCGCCCGATTCCGTGTTGGCGCGTGATCTCAACTGGTTGCTGCACGACAAGGATGTCCGCTTCCGCACGCCGTCGCGGCAGGAAATTGAGGCGCTGACCCCCCAAGCGTTTCGTGCCACTTGGGAACCGTTGCTCGCCTCTGGCCCGATCGAAGTGCAGATTTTTGGCCAGGTGAAGCCGGAAGAGGCGATCCAGGCCGTCGCCGCCACCTTCGGCGCTTTGCCTGCGCGGCGGGACATCCCGGTTCCGGCGGTGAACAAGCAGATGCGCTTCCCCGCCCATGTCTCCACGCCTGTGGTCCTGCGGCACCAGGGCGACAAGGAGCAGGCTGCGGCGGTCATGGCGTGGCCGACGGCAGGCGGGTTCACGCTCACGAAAGAAGCACGCCAGCTCGAGATCCTTACCCAGATATTCAACGATCGCCTGTTCGATCGGCTGAGATCGACAGAAGGCGCCGCCTACTCCCCCAGCGTGCAGAATAATTGGCCCTTCTCCTATGAAAGCGGCGGCTACATTCTGGTGACGAGCCAAGTCCGGCCCGACCGCGTCAACTATTTCTATGGTGTGGTCAGGGACACCGCCGCTGACCTCGCTAAAAATCCCGTCAGCGATGATGAGTTGCAGCGCGCCGTCGCTCCGATGCGCCAGCTGTTGATGCGGGCAAGCACGGGCAACGCCTTCTGGATGAACCAGATGGAAGGCGCGAGCCAGAACCCGCAATATGTCCAGGCTATGCAGACCATGGCGAAGGACATGCTGTCGGTCACGCCCGCCCAGCTTCAGACCCTTGCCGCCAAATATCTGGTCCCCGGCAAAAGCTGGTCGGCCGTCGTACTACCCGAAGGTGTGGATGCGCGCTGAGGCGGGGGGGCTTTGACGGCAAGAAGCCGGAAGTCAGTACCGGACAGCCGGACTATGCTGCCAGCCTTCGTCAGCAGAAAGGCCTTACCCTGACATTCGCCTTCGACATATTGCCCTCGCCGGTTGGTGTTCTCACCATGGTCGCGAGCGACACAGGCATCGCCGCGCTGCTCTGGGAAGGTGATGACCCTCGTCGCGTGCGGATCGATCGCGGGGAACAGGTCCCGGACCATCCAATGTTGCAAGAAGCGTCCAGGCAACTCCGCGCCTATTTTTCAGGACGCCTGACCCGCTTCGATCTTCCGCTCGATTTCAAGGGCACTGATTTTCAGAAGAAGATCTGGTCGGCTCTCCTCCAAATCCCGTTCGGTGAAGTGCGCAGCTACGGCGCGATAGCAGCATCTATCGGCAGTCCTTCCGCATCCCGCGCGGTAGGCGCGGCTAACGGGCGCAACCCGATTTCCATAATCGCTCCCTGTCATCGCGTGATCGGTGCAACAGGTGCGCTGACCGGCTTCGCTGACGGGCTGGAGGCCAAGCGATACCTGCTGGATCATGAGCAGGCTGTTCTACGAAAAGAAGGAAAATGGCGCACCCAAGTGGATTCGAACCACTGGCCTTTGCCTTCGGAGGGCAACGCTCTATCCAGCTGAGCTATGGGTGCGTGTCGCTTGGTGCGAAGCGCCGCTTAGCAAAGCGCAACTGCTGACGCCAGCACCAAAATAGCGACACGCCGACTATTTGATCTTCTGCATTGGCTGGAACTTGCCAAGGCCGCAGCTGGCGCCGCGCATCAAGTCAGGCGAGCTGTACAGCACCGTGATGATGTCCACGGAGCAAAGCTGCGACAGGCTCGTCTTGTACATGAAACGGCGTTCGAACCCCAGGCTGGGGCAGCTGTTCGGCAGTGTGTTCCGATAGACCTTGTTGCCGTTCAGGATGAAATCGATCGTCCGGTCGTCACGGACATCGGTCTGCCGGATGGAATTGATCTGGACGCAATCGACGGGCTTGCCATTTGCAACAAGATTGTCAGGCCGCGTCTTGGCCGTCGCTGGGGCGACCAGCGACATGAGGGCGACGGCAACACCCAGGCGCAGAGCCGGGGAAACAGGGACGGACATGCTTGTCTCTCCTCATTATCGTCACGAGTAACACGCCGCCAAATGGCGCGTTCCGTCCGTTCCATAGCATAGCTTGGCTGAACCTCAGGATAATGGCGGGCGGTCAGTCAGCTTTTAGAGCAGCCTTGGGGGCAGGAGTCTTGGGCTTGTAGCGGCAAAGATCGCTGACGATGCAGCGCCAGCATTCCGGGCGTCGCGCCTTGCACACATAGCGGCCGTGAAGGATCAGCCAGTGGTGCGCGTCCCGGCGAAAAGGCCCGGGGACCCGCTTCTCCAGCTTCTGTTCAACAGCCAAAGGTGTCTTGCCGGGCGCCAGGCCGGTCCGATTGCCAACGCGGAAGATGTGCGTGTCGACGGCAAAGGTCTCATGCCCGAACGCCGTGTTCATCACGACATTGGCGGTTTTGCGCCCGACGCCCGGTAGCGTGGTCAGCACATCTCGGTCCTGCGGCACATCACCGCCGAAATCACGCACCAATATCTCGGATAGGGCGATGACATTCTTGGCTTTGGCGTTGAACAGCCCGATCGTCTTGACGTGCTGCTTCAGCCCCTCTTCGCCAAGAGCCACCATGTCGGCAGGCGTCTTCACCTGCTGGAAAAGGGCACGCGTCGCCTTGTTGACGCCCACGTCCGTCGCCTGCGCGGAAAGAACGACGGCCACCAGAAGCTGATAGTCATTGCCATATTCCAGCTCCGTTCGCGGAGCCGGGTTTGCCTCGGCAAGACGGCTGAAAAAATCGAAGATCTGGTCCCTGTTCATCGCCGCGTCAAAGGCCGAGCACGGCTTTCATCTCATAGCGCCCGGCAGGCTGGCCGATCAGCCAGCTCGCGCCTTTGACGGCACCGCGCGCGAAGATGATCCGGCTTTCAGCGCGATGTCCGAGTTCAATACGTTCTCCATCAGCGGCGAAGATCACCTGATGGTCGCCCGCAACCGATCCGCCACGCAGCGCGGCAAAGCCTATCGCGCCTTGCGCCCGCGCGCCCGTGATGCCGTCGCGGCCTCTGTCGCTGCTGGCGGCAAGATCGATGCCACGCCCGCGCGCCGCTGCCTCGCCCAGCAGGAGCGCCGTGCCGGAAGGCGCGTCAACCTTGTGCCGGTGATGCATCTCCACGATCTCGATGTCCCAGTCGTCCCCAAGGCGGGCAGCCGCCTGCTCAACGAGGGCCGACAGCAGATTTACGCCGAGCGAGGTGTTTCCCGTCTGGAGCACCGGAATTTGCTGCGCGGCGCGGTCGATCATCGCATGGTGCGCCTGTTCCAGCCCGGTAGTGCCGATCAGCATGGGCTTTCCTGCCGCGATACAGGCATCGAGATGGGCAGCAAGCGCGCCGGGGATGGAGAAGTCGATGAGCACATCGCTCTGCTTTGCCAGCGCAAGCGGATCGGCAGTGATTGGCATGCCCGGCAGCAGATCGCCGCTGCCTTCGCGGTCCGTGCCGCCGCTTATCGTCAGCCCTGCTTCCACGGCAACCTGGGCAATCGCACGTCCCATGCGGCCCGCCGCCCCGAATAGTCCGATCTTTGTCATGATGCTGCCCGCCCTTAAAAATCCGCTTGCCCGATGCCAGAATGGTTCTGCCTTGTCATCTGCGAAGCTATAGCATTCGGCGGCAACCGGAGACATGATTGCGGCATGGAAGACATCCACAATATCGTGATCCTCACCGGTGCAGGCATTTCGGCCGAAAGCGGCCTTGCGACATTTCGCGGACCTGATGGCTTGTGGGAGGGGCATCGGATCGAGGATGTTTGCACGCCAGAGGCGCTGGAGCGCGATGCTGGGTTGGTGCATCGCTTCTATGATGAGCGGCGCGGCAAATTACAGGATGTGCGGCCCAACGCCGCCCATGAGGCTTTAGCGAACCTGGATGCCAGATGGGCAGGGGATTTGCTCATCGTTACCCAGAATGTCGACGATCTTCACGAGCGGGCAGGCGCTCGACGCCTGATCCACATGCATGGCGAACTTCGGTCGGCACTCTGCGCCGCTTGCGGCCAGTCCATGCTCTGGTCCGACCCGCTACCTCCGGGATCGGAGTGCCCGGCTTGTCGCACAGCGAGCTTGCGGCCCGACATCGTGTTCTTTGGCGAAATGCCATACCAGATGGAGGTGATCGATGCAGCTCTTCGCCGGGCCGACCTTTTTGTGTCGATCGGCACTTCCGGCGCGGTCTATCCCGCCGCCGGATTTGTTCAAACGGCCCGCCATCAAGGTGCGCGAACGCTGGAATTGAACCTGGAGCCTTCCGCCGGAAGCTTCTATTTTGAGGAGAGCCGGATCGGCCCTGCCAGCCAGCTGGTGCCTGAACTGGTCGGGCAACTCCTCGCCTAAATGCCGCGACCGGCCGGGACCTGGGCGTCGCGGTAGAGCAGAATGATCGACCCATCACCTGCCGCGACCTGGCGCGGGGGACGGCTGCCGCAGTTTGCGACGGCCGTGCCCCTCGTGACGGTCAATTCGATGAGGGAGGGCCGAATGCGCAAGTTGAGGGCCGTGTTCCTCGCGCGGACGACTGTCAGATCGTGCCTCCACGTCAAAGCCGCGCCGCGCGTGGGGCGCTACCCTCAATGGCAGCTTCGCCCTTCAGCAGCCTGACCTTTCGGCCGTTGCTGCTGAAGCGAACATCGACAGCGCTATCGCTGTTCAGGTGAGACCGGAGCCACCGGGCAGCCTGATCGTGCGGATCTCACCGATTCGCGTTTGGTGATGATGGGCATCGTTAAAGATGCGGATCATCACAATGGCGACGAGGATGAACAGGATCAGGGCTATGCCCGCCACGATCATGATGTTGCGGGACCGGCGCCGCTGCTGCTCCTCAGTGACGGTCCCGGCAAGGGGCGGCAGATTGACTTCGGCAGCCGCGCTTTTCAGCCGTTCCGCAGCTTGCCACGCAGCTTCCGCCCGCGCATAGGCGATGGCGTGGCGCGGATCGGCCTCGATCCAGGCGAATGTTTCAGCCTCGTCCTGAGCAGTCGGATTGTTGTTAAGCCTTGCCAGCAAGCGCGCAGCTTCCGCCTCGACCTCTTCCCTGCTGTGTGATCCTGGCCCCGACGCTTGCACGTTCGAAATCCGTTTCCTCGCGTTCCGACCAAGCCCGCATAACTATAGCAATGGCTTTGGCCAGATGTTTTTCAACTGTGGAAACGGATAGAGACATCTCTGCCGCTATCTCCAGCATCGATCTTTCGTGAATTCGCCGCAGGATGAAAACCCTGCGGCATTGCGGGGGCAGCGCTTCCACTATCGCTTCGACCTGGCGCAACGCCTCACGCGCGTGCAGCTGAGCCTCGACATTGCTGTCACCCTGAAGCAGCTCAAGGTCGGCGATCGTTTCAAAGCTGACGACCTTGTTCCGGCGGGCATTATCGATCACCAGATTGCGGGCGATGGTGAACAGGTACGCACGCCCTGTCGTCACATTCTCCCAATTCTCCGTGGCATAGGCGCGAGTCATGACCTCTGCGACCATGTCGTCCAGCTCGAGGGATGAAGGAAGAATCCGCCGAAGGCGCCCGCGAAGTGCGGCTTCCTGTGGAAGAATAACAGTTTTGAACCAGTCTAGTTTGGCGCGAGCACGATGCACGTTGACCCCCTTGATGTCAGCCGCGCCTCTCCCGCTTTCTTCTAATTGTTGTCATCTTTCAATCATGCTTGCAGGGGCCTGTCCAGCGCCGGTAGCGCCATCCGCGTCGAATGGCGCAAAATTTTCGCCACCTGTGTAAGATTATACGCAGCGGTAGGATCAGTCCGGCGGGAGTTCGGGAACCGAACGGTCAGGCTGGTCGAAATCGGGTTGCACCGGCACGACTTCCGGTGGCTCGCCAGCTGGCGTTTCGTCAGGCGTCGATGGGGGAGGCGACTCCGGCGGGGATTGCGGCTCGATGGTGTCTGGCGGGGGTATGCCGATTGGTTCCGGATCAGGCTGAGTGGCCATGCTTCTCTCCTTCGAAGAAGGCTACGCGCGGGGCCCTGCGCAAGTTCCAGGCAAGTTATCCACATTTGCTTGCCTCGCCTTATGCTTTTCTCTATGCCGCGCCGACCGGCGACCGATGCGGGCGTGGCGAAACTGGTAGACGCGCCAGATTTAGGTTCTGGTATCGCAAGATGTGGGGGTTCGAGTCCCTTCGCCCGCACCAGTGCGCCCGGCTTGTTTCATGTCAGGCGCCACCTGAATTCAGCTGAGAAAGCGTTTGAGAGAAGAGATGCAGACTGTCGAGACGTTGAACGAAGGCCTGAAGCGCGCCTACACCGTGACCATCACGTCGAATGACATCGACGCCCGCGTGGAAAAAGAAGTGGCGACGATCGCGCCGCAGGTCCGCATGCCAGGCTTCCGCCCCGGCAAGGTGCCAGCCAACCTCGTCAAGAAGATGCATGGTGAATCGCTGCAGCGCGACGCGCTCAACAATTCGATCCAGGAAAGCATTCAGAAGCTGATCGCCGACAACAAGCTGCGCCCCGCGATGCAGCCGTCTGTCGAGCTGGATGAAAGCTTCGAATTCGGCAAGGACGCCGAAGTGAAAGTCGAACTGGAAGTGCTGCCCGAAATCGCTGCGCCCAGCATCGAAGGCCTGAAGCTGGAGCGTCTGACCGTCGATGTGGCTGATTCGCAGGTCGATGAAGCCGCTGGCCGTATCGCGACGCAGCAGGGCGCCCTTGAGGAGCATTCCGCCAGCCACAAGGCGAAGGACGGCGACACGCTGACCATCGATTTCGTCGGCAAGATTGACGGCGAAGCCTTTGAAGGCGGTTCGGCCGAAGATGTTAAGCTCAAGATCGGTTCGGGCCAGTTCATCCCCGGCTTCGAGGAGCAGTTGACCGGCGTCAAGAAGGGTGAAGAAAAGACGATCACCGTTCCCTTCCCCGAAGACTATGGCGCCGCGCATCTCGCTGGCAAGGAAGCCACCTTCGATGTGACGGTCAAGGCGATCCTGAACGCCGACAAGCCCAAGCTGGACGATGATTTCGCCAAGTCGCTGGGCCTTGAAGGTCTCGACAAGCTGAAGGAACTGCTCAAGGGCCAGATCGAGCAGGAACATAACGGCCTGACCCGCACCCATATGAAGCGTAAGCTGCTCGACCAGCTCGCTGCTGCGCATGATTTCGATGTTCCGCCGAGCATGGTGGAGGCCGAATTCAACCAGATCTGGGCCCAGCTTCAGCACGAAGCCGGCCATGAGGCTGATCCGGAAGCCGCTCTCAAGGAAATGGAAGCGGAGAAGGAAGATTATCGTGCGATCGCGGTACGCCGCGTGCGCCTTGGCCTGCTCCTTTCCGAAATCGGCCAGGCCAATGGCGTGACGGTTTCCGAGCAGGAAATGAACCGCCTGATCATGCAGGCGGCTCAGCAGTACAGCCCGCAGGACCGTGAGCGCTTCGTTCAGTATGTCCGCCAGGACCCGATGGCCGCCGCCCAGCTGCGTGCCCCCCTGTACGAAGACAAGGTCGTGGACTTCCTGTTCGACAAGGCGGAAGTCACTGATCGCGCCGTCAGCCGTGAAGAGCTGGAAGCAGCGATCGAAGCCGAAGATGGCGATCTGAAGCCCCACGTCCATGGTCCCGGTTGCGGCCATGATCATCATGATCATGACGAAAAGCCCAAGGCCAAGAAGGCTGCGCCCAAGAAGAAGGCCGCTGAGGCTGACGAAGCGGCACCTGCGGCAGAAGACGCTCCTGCAAAGAAGGCGCCCGCCAAAAAGGCTGCTGCCAAGAAGGACGAGGCCGTAGCTGAAGACGCTGTCGCCGAGGAAAAGCCCAAGGCCAAGAAGGCTGCTCCGAAGAAGGCTGCCGCCAAGGCTGAATAAGGCTTTCAAGGCCTGAACGGAAAAGCGCCCGGCTTCGACAAGAAGCGCGGGCGCTTTTCCTTTGTTGAGTGGAAGACGAAATATTAATCTGGGCCGTCCTAGCGAGGGGGCGTTCGGCGGAAGGTTTGGGGCAGATGAAGGAATTTCCAGCGGTGGCAAGCGAGCAGGGGGCGGCCGGTCCCCGCATTGCCGTGATCCTTCCCTGCTATAATGAAGCAGGCGCGATCGTGCAGACGGTGCAGGATTTCCGCCGCGCGCTTCCCGCCGCCGACATCTACGTGTTCGATAACAACAGCACCGACGGCAGCTACGATCTGGCTGCAGGGGCGGGGGCAATCGTCCGGCGCGTGGCGCAACAGGGCAAGGGGCATGTCGTCCGGCGTATGTTCGCCGATGTGGAGGCGGACATCTACGTCATGGCTGACGGGGATGCAACCTACGAAGCGGCGGCGGCGCCACGCCTCGTCGCCGCGATGCTCGAAGACAATCTCGACATGGTCGTCGGCGCTCGTCGCAGCGAGGTGGAGGAGGCCTATCGGCGCGGCCATCGCTTCGGTAACTGGGCGCTTACCAGCCTGCTGAAGCAGCTTTTCGGGCGCAGCTTCACGGACATATTGACGGGCTATCGCGTCTTTTCACGCCGGTTCGTGAAGAGCTTTCCCGTACTCTCGGCGGGCTTCGAGATCGAAACCGAAATCAGCGTCCATGCGCTGGAGCTCGCCATGCCGGTGTCCGAGATCATGACCGTCTATGGAGCGCGGCTGGAAGGTTCGGCCAGTAAGCTATCGACCTATCGCGATGGCTGGCGCATCCTGCGCACCATCTTCACGCTTTATCGCATCGAAAAGCCGATCCTCTTCTTCGGCATCATCGCGACGCTGCTCGCGGTGGCGGGGATCGTCTTGGCGACACCGCTGATCATCACCTATATCGAAACAGGCCTCGTGCCACGCTTCCCCACCGCGATCCTCGTGACTGGCCTCATGATACTGGCTACGCTGTCTGGGATGTGCGGCTTGATCCTCGACACCGTCGTGCGCGGACGCCGCGAAATACGCCGCTTGGCCTATCTGACCTTCCCGGCACCGTCCAATTTCGAACGACGACACTGAAGGGTCGTCAGCGCCTCATACTACCCCTTGAACCTGCCAGCTTTTGTGCCGATGTAGTGAGCGGGCAAAAATCACCCTGAAAGAGCAAAATGACCGATATCATGTCTGATCCCATGGCCGCGCTTGTTCCGATCGTCATCGAACAATCCAATCGCGGCGAGCGCAGTTTTGACATTTATTCCCGCCTGCTGCGTGAACGGATCATCTTCGTGACCGGTCAGGTAGAGGATCACATGGCCTCGCTGATCGTCGCCCAGCTGTTGTTCCTCGAGTCGGAAAACCCGAAGAAGGACATCTGGATGTACATCAACTCGCCCGGTGGCGTGGTGACGGCGGGCATGGCGATCCATGACACCATGAAATATGTCCGTCCGCAGGTCGGCACTGTTTGCATCGGCCAGGCCGCCTCCATGGGCAGCTTCCTGCTGGCCGCTGGCGAGCCCGGCAAGCGCATCGCGCTCTCCAACGCCCGCATCATGGTGCACCAGCCGTCGGGCGGCGCGCAGGGCATGGCGTCGGACATCGAAATCCAGGCGAAGGAGATCCTGAGGATTCGTCGCCGCCTCAATGACCTATATGTCAAATATACCGGCAAGTCGCTGGAAGAGGTGGAGCGGGCGATGGATCGTGACACCTTCCTCGAAGCGGAAGAGGCGAAGGCTTTCGGCTTGGTGGACGAGGTGTTTGACCGCCGCCCGGCCGCTCCGGAAACGACTGACAGCTAACATGGATCTTAATCGCGCGCGCTGTTTTCTCCCCTTGTGAAACCAGCGCGACGCGGTCTAGGATGATCCTAGGACCAGAATATCCCTCGCCGTCGCGGTGTTTCGCTTGGGGCAGGGAGGAAAGATTGGCGAATGACTAAGCTTACAGGCTCCGATTCCAAAAGCACGCTTTACTGCTCCTTCTGCGGCAAGTCGCAGCATGAGGTGCGTAAGCTGATCGCGGGGCCGACCGTGTTCATCTGCGACGAGTGCGTGGAACTGTGCAACGACATCATCCGCGAAGAGACCAAGGGCGGTCTCGTCGGCAAGAAGGATGGCGGCGTGCCGACCCCGCAGGAAATCTGCGATGTGCTGGACGACTATGTGATCGGCCAGAACCGGGCGAAGCGCGTGCTGTCGGTCGCGGTCCATAACCATTACAAGCGCCTCAACCACGGCACCAAGCCGGGTGAGGTTGAATTGGCCAAGTCCAACATCCTGCTCGTCGGCCCCACCGGCTGCGGCAAGACGCTGCTCGCGCAGACGCTGGCGAAGACATTCGACGTGCCCTTCACCATGGCCGACGCCACCACGCTGACCGAAGCGGGCTATGTCGGTGAGGATGTCGAGAACATCATCCTCAAGCTGCTCCAGGCGTCCGACTATAATGTCGAAAAGGCGCAGCGCGGCATCGTCTACATCGATGAGATCGACAAGATCAGCCGCAAGGCCGAAAACCCCTCGATCACCCGCGATGTGTCGGGCGAGGGCGTGCAGCAGGCGCTGCTGAAGCTGATGGAAGGCACGACGGCTTCGGTTCCGCCGCAGGGTGGCCGCAAGCATCCGCAGCAGGAGTTCCTGCAGGTCGACACGACCAACATCCTGTTCATCTGCGGCGGCGCCTTTGCGGGTCTCGAGAAGATTATCGGCGACCGTCTGGAAGCCAAGTCGATCGGCTTCGGCGCCCATGTCGCTGCTCCGGAAGAGCGCAAGACCGGCGAATTGCTGCGTCAGAGCGAGCCGGAAGATTTGCTGAAATTCGGCTTGATCCCCGAATTCGTCGGCCGTCTTCCCGTGATTGCGACGCTGGAAGATCTGGACGTCACCGCGCTGGTTAAGATCCTGGTCGAACCGAAAAACGCCCTGGTGAAGCAATATGGCAAGTTGTTCGACATGGAAAATGTCGAACTCAGCTTCACCGACGACGCTCTGACGGCGATCGCCAAGAAGGCGATCGAACGCAAAACGGGCGCGCGCGGGCTGCGTTCGATCCTGGAGTCGATCCTGCTCGACACGATGTTCGACCTGCCTTCGATGGAAGGCGTGGGCGAGGTGGTCGTGGACAAGGATGTCGTCGCCGGGACCAAGGAGCCGATCCGGGTGTTCAGCGACAAGGACAAGCGCGCCGAAGACGCCGCCTGAGGGCGGCGCTCTTTCGAGAGTTCAAAAGCCCCGTTGGATTGCTCCAACGGGGCTTTTTCGTGGCGGTTGACAGGGCAGTTGCGCGCGAAATCGCACCGTCTTCGTCATCCCAGCGAAGGTGGGATCTCATAGGGCTGGGCCAAGCAACTTAACCGTCCCCCTCCCGCAGGCGGGAGGGGCTAGGGGTGGGCGCGAGCGAAGCGAGCTTCATCAGCGCCCTCGGGAAATCAAGCAGATGGTGCGCCAGCCCACCCCCTGACCCCCTCCCGCCTGCGGGAGGGGGAAACGAGCGATCACAGCCTCTCTTGCGGGCTTAATGGGACAACGGTGTGGCTCAACTCCTTGCTCCCGGTGTCAAAACCTTCAAACTTCGCTACATCCCACTCATGCATATCCGACCCGAACGCCAGAGCGATCAAGCAGCCATCACCGAAGTAACGGCCGAGGCATTTGCCGACGTCGAACATAGCGATCATACAGAAGCAGGAATCATCAGCAGGTTGCGCGAAACGGGCGACTTGACCCTCTCGCTGGTGGCAATCGATGGCGGCGATCTCATAGGGCATGTCGCTTTCTCGCCGGTAACGATAAACGGCCAGCATCAGGCATGGTATGGGCTGGGCCCGGTGTCGGTACGGCCCGACCGTCAGGGCCAGGCCGTCGGCTCGGCTCTGATCCAGGCGGGGCTTCAGCAGCTTCGCTCGTTGAATGCTGGTGGGTGCGTCGTCCTAGGCGATCCGGATTTTTACCGCCGCTTCGGCTTCGAACGGGATGATCGCTTGCATTATGCAGGCGCGCCGCCGGAATATTTCATGTGTTTGATGCTGGAAGCTCAGGACGTGTCCCCCGGGCGGATCGAGTACGCCCCCGCCTTCACCGGGTGATCCTTTGAACAACCCCGCGTGGCCCACCAATCACAGTTGAACTTCACCGCACACAACTGTCCAGCCGATCCCGCGCAACCACGCCGATGCGCCCAGCTATGCTGTTGCCATAGCGCCGGGTAAATCCTCGTGGAGTCACGGCAGCGCGCTTCTTGGGCAAAGGCAGCACCGCGGCAATCCGCGCTGCCTCCGCTCGCGTCAGCCTGCCCGCGCCATGATGGAAATAGCGCATCGCCCCCGCCTGCACCCCATAGGTCCCGATTCCGGTTTCAGCTACATTCAGATAGACTTCCATGATCCGCCGCTTCCCCCAGATCGCCTCGATCAAGACGGTGAACCACGCTTCGAAGCCCTTCCTGATGAAGCCGCCACCTTGGAAAAGGAAAACATTCTTGGCGGTCTGCTGGCTGATGGTCGACCCGCCCCGGATACGTCCGCCGCTCGCATTGTGACGCAATGCCGATGCGATGGCGACAGCGTCGAAGCCGTGATGGCTGCAAAAGCGGCTGTCTTCCCCGGCGATCGCCGCGCGCGCCATGTTAGGGTCGATGTCGTCCAGGCTGACCCAATCCTTCGTGATGCCATTGGGATCGAGCAGCATCGTCAGCGTTACCGGCGGTGGAACAAATCGATAGATGAGCACCAGCAGCAGGGAGAGCAGCACAAATGCCCCAGCGATCTTGAACGGAATGCGGATCCAGCGGAAAGAACGGCGGGGAGGGGCAGGGCGAGCAGTCATAAGGCTGCTCGTAACGCGATCACTGTCGCTTTCAAGTGATCTGCGTCGCCATTCCCATGCAGCAGGCCATATAAAAAACAGGCCCCGGATCACTCCAGGGCCTGCTTCCTTCATCTCAATTGCCGTCAGGCGAGTGCCAGCCGCATCTTGCCGAGCCTGTCGCCAGCGATGCGCATCATCGCCTTTTGTAGCTTTTCAAAGGCGCGAACCTCGATCTGCCGCACGCGCTCGCGGGATACGCCGTAGACCTGGCTCAATTCCTCAAGCGTCTTGGGCTCTTCCGCCAGACGCCGCTCGGCCAGGATATGCTTCTCCCGGTCGTTGAGGTCGTCCATCGCCTCGACCAGCATGTCGTGACGCAGGGTCTTTTCCTGCTCGTCCGCGACGCGCTCGTCCTGCAACGGATCGGTGTCCGCCAGCCAGTCCTGCCACTGCCCTTCGCCATCCTCTCGCATGGGCACGTTCAGCGACGTGTCGCCGCCCATCGCCATGCGACGGTTCATGGAGATCACGTCGTCCTCGGACACGCCAAGGTCGGTCGCGATCTTGCGGACGTCATCCGGATGCAGGTCGCCATCCTCGAACGCTTCGATATTGTTCTTCATCCGGCGAAGGTTGAAAAACAGCTTCTTCTGCGCCGCGGTGGTGCCCATTTTTACGAGCGACCAGCTGCGGAGAATGAATTCCTGAATCGACGCACGGATCCACCACATGGCGTAGGTGGCCAGACGGAAGCCGCGCTCAGGCTCGAACTTCTTCACGCCCTGCATCAGGCCGATATTGCCTTCGCTGATCAGTTCGCTGACCGGCAGGCCATAGCCGCGATAGCCCATGGCGATCTTCGCCACCAGGCGCAGGTGCGACGTCACCAATTGCGCCGCCGCTTCAGGATCCTGATGTTCGGCATAGCGCTTGGCGAGCATATATTCCTGCTCAGGGGTCAGAATCGGAAACTTGCGGATTTCCGACAGATAGCGGTTGAGGCTGGCTTCACCGCCCAGCGCTGGAACCGCGGGGACATTGCTTCTATCAGCCATGTCGCTTCACCTTTCCCTTTCATGCGCGGCGGGACCCAGAAGAGGCGTCCAAGGCGCCGTCGCAAACGTGTCAAAACCTATACGTGGAGCTCGCTTAACAGTTCCTGCATGTCGGTAGGCAGTGCACTGTCGAAGCTGAGTTTTTGCCCCGTAAGGGGATGTATGAACCCCAGCCTTTTGGCGTGCAATGCCTGCCTTTTGAAACGTAGCGTTTCCAGTATCGTTTTGAAACCTTTTCTGTCTCTACTGTAAACCGGGTCGCCGATCAAGGGGTGACCAAGATGCGCCATATGCACGCGCACCTGATGGGTACGCCCGGTCTCCAGCTTACATTCGACCAGAGCGGCTCCCGCGAGCCGCTCGATCGTGCGGTAATGGGTGACCGCATGCTTGCCGCGTCCTTCGCGATGCACCGCCATCTTCTTCCGATCGGCATCCGATCGTCCGATCCAGGTATCGACCGTTCCGGCGGACGGCTGAGGCAATCCATAGACGATCGCGGCGTACAGGCGATCGATGCTGTGCGCCTTGAACTGCTGCGCGAGGCCCTCATGCGCACGATCCGATTTGGCGACGACCAAGAGGCCAGACGTATCCTTGTCGATCCGATGCACGATGCCCGGCCGCGCCACGCCCCCGATGCCGGACAGCTCGCCCCGGCAATGATGCAGCAAGGCGTTAACCAGCGTCCCGTCCAGGTTGCCCGCAGCCGGATGCACCACCAGGCCAGCGGGCTTGTCCACGACGATCAGGTCGGCATCTTCGTGCACGATGTTCAGTGGAATATCCTGCGCGATCGCTTCGGCTTCAGCGGGCGCGGGGATGTTGACCGCGTACAGCTGACCAGCGCCCACCTTCACCGAAGGGTTGAGCGTCCGTCCGTCCGTGGTTACCTCACCCTCGACAATCAGGCTCTTCAACCGTTCGCGCGACAGCTCCGGCAGCAGTTCGGCAAGCGCCTTATCGAGGCGAAGCCCGTGTTGCGCTTCGCCAATCATTGCTTCGATGATGGAAACCCCCGAACCCATTGGTTAAGCATGTAGGAATGAAGGTGCGCATTTCAAGGTCGATAGTGGAACAAATCATGTCCCTGGCGGCTGCCAGCGAGCATGAAGTCTGCGGTCTGCTGCTGGGAGAAGCGGGCCATGTTCGCGAAATCCGCCCGGCCAACAATGTCGCGCGCGATCCTCTTCGCCATTTCGAACTTGATCCAGCGACGCTGCTCGCAGCGCACAAGGCGGCGCGTGCTGATGGTCCGGCCATATTGGGCCACTATCATTCGCATCCTGGCGGCATGCCCGTGCCGTCGGCGACCGATGCCGCCAACGCGCAGCCTGACGGCAGCCTGTGGTTGATCATCGGGAGGGGAGAGGCGGGGCTGTGGATATCGGGCGCGGGAGAGGGCAGCACAGTCGCCTTCACCTGCGCGAAGCTCGACATCATGTGAGGCAAAGGCGGTAGGCTGGGGTTGCATCCTGTGCCCCGGCAGCGCATTAGCCTATCATTCCTTTCAGTCATTTCCGGCGGCGCATCCTTCATGACCAATCCGACCGACAGCATCGAATTTGCCAGCCTGCTTTGTTCGCGCCTGTGCCATGACCTGCTGAGCCCGGTTGGCGCGCTGAACAACGGCCTGGAACTGATGGCTGACGAGACGGACCCGGAAATGCGCCAGCGCTGCCTCGATCTGCTGGCCGACAGCGCGAAGACATCGGCGAATAAGCTCAAATTCTTCCGTCTGGCCTTTGGGTCGGCAGGTGGTTTCGGTGATGCTGTTCCCACGCATGAGGCCCGCGTCGCGATCGAGGGCATGTTCGCTGGGGCTGGCCGAGTGAAGGTCGGCTGGCTGGTTGACGACGACATGCTCGACAAATTGCCGGTCAAGGTGCTGCTGAACCTTGCCCTGATTGCAGGCGATGCCCTGGTGCGGGGTGGGCAGCTGGATATTGGTGCGGAACGCCGTCCCGGCGTCACCGAAATCGTGGTGCGGGCCGAGGGGCCTAAGCTGGTGCTCGATCCCGATCTGCGCGCCGCGCTCGCAGGTACGCTGCCGGAAGAAAGCCTGGCGTCGCGAACGGCCGCCGCTTGGATGGTACGCAGCCTTGTGACGAGCGTCGGCGGTGAGATCGCGCTGTCCCCTGCTGGTGAACCAGTGTTGCTCTTCGGCGCATCGATTCCCGGCTGAAGCCGTCCTGACCCCGCATCTTCCTTCGGATCGTCTCTTCAGGCAGCGATGCTGGACGATTGTTCCTCGGGTATGAAGAAGCGGTTCGGCCCTTGATCGGCGTCCACGCCAAACGGCCTCAGGCGATTGTCGAAAGCCTTGTAACCGGCCGCTGCCATCAGGCGCATGACAGCATCTTGCAGATTGGTCACTTCCACCATCAACTTGGGCCGGTGGGTGGCCAGGCATTCAGCCATCCCGTTCAGGGCCATTAGTTCTGCGCCCTCGATATCGATTTTCAGGAAGTCGGGTCTGATCATCTTCGATGCCACAAATGTGTCGATCGTCGTCACCTTCACCTGCGTGCGGCTGTAGGGTTGGTTCGAAAAGGCGTTCTGATTATTCCTCTCCAGATTTTCATAATCCTGGATCAGCGACGAATTCTGGCCCGAGAGATTTTCGATGTAGAATGAGGCCTGGCCCACGGTGTCTCCCACCGCTTCCGGGATGATTTTCGCATGAGGGAACGACGCCAGGTTGCCGGTTAAATAGCGTAGATTGTCGCTGCTTGGCTCGAAGACAAAGGCTTCGCCGCCAGGGCCGATCAGCTTGGCAAGGTAGATGCTGATATAGCCGATATGCGCACCGGCTTCGATGACTATGTCATTGGGTTTGATAAGGCGTGCAAGGCTGGACATGACGCCACTTTCTCGCCCTCGGCCGTGATACCAGTAGCCGCGATGCCGATACACATTCAGGCGTACCTTCGCGCCTTCGACCCAATGATGAGAAATGGTGACGTCGCGCGATGCGAGCCGGGGCAGGAGTGTGAAGGCTGCGCGCCGCAACAGACGGTGCCGATGCAAACCCATTGATCTGAATGCAGAAATCCCCACTGAAGGTTGCATGTTCGCCATGGCCTGCCTCCCTTTCGCGCGCCAGTAATATCTCGCGGGAGAGGCTTCGTAATTATCAATGAAGGCTTACCCATCATGGCTATCTTGTTGCCTCTATGTTGCTATCTTCTTGCTGGCCTGACCGATCCGACCGAACAGAAAAAGCCCGGCCACTTTCGTGACCGGGCTTTTTCCCATTCTAAATTCGAAATTCAGGCGCTGTAGTACATATCGAATTCGACCGGCGAGGGAGCCATTTCCCAACGGTACACTTCGGGCCACTTCAGCTCGATATAAGCTTCGATCTGGTCCTTGGTGAACACGTCGCCCTTCAGCAGGAACTCATAATCGGCTTCCAGGCTGTTCAGCGCTTCACGGAGCGAACCGCAAACGGTCGGCACCTGGCTCAGCTCTTCCGGCGGCAGGTCGTAGAGGTTCTTGTCCATCGCGGAACCCGGATGGATCTTGTTCTCGATACCGTCCAGTCCAGCCATCAGCAGCGCTGCGTAGCAGAGGTACGGGTTGGCCATCGCATCGGGGAAGCGGAACTCGACGCGCTTGGCCTTCGAACCGGCACCATAGGGAATGCGGCAGGAAGCCGAACGGTTACGAGCCGAATAGGCGAGCAGAACGGGGGCTTCAAAGCCCGGCACCAAGCGCTTGTAGCTGTTAGTGGTCGGGTTGGTGAAGGCGTTCAGCGCCTTGGCGTGCTTGATGACGCCGCCGATGAAGTAGAGGCACATATCGGACAGGCCGGCATAGCCTTCGCCTGCGAAGAGCGGCTTGCCGCCGTCCCAGATCGACATGTGGGTGTGCATGCCCGAACCGTTATCCGCTGCGATCGGCTTCGGCATGAAGGTTGCGGTCTTGCCATAGGCCTGGGCGACCATCTGAACGACATATTTGTAGATCTGCATACGGTCGGCGGTCTGAACCAGCGTGCCGAAGGTCAGGCCGAGTTCGTGCTGGGCAGCGGCCACTTCATGGTGGTGCTTGTCGCAGGGCAGGCCCATTTCGAGCATGGTGGTGACCATCTCGGCGCGGATGTCGGTAGCCGGATCGACCGGAGCGACGGGGAAGTAGCCGCCCTTGGCGCGCGGACGGTGGGCAAGGTTGCCACCTTCATATTCACGGCCGGTGTTGGTCGGCAGTTCGATGTCGTCGATCTTGTAGAACGACTCGTTATAGTCGTTGTTGAAGCGGACATCGTCGAACATGAAGAATTCGGCTTCCGGGCCGACATAGACGGTGTCGCCGAAACCAGCCGACTTGACGAAGGCTTCCGCGCGCTTGGCGGTCGAACGCGGGTCACGAGCATAGAGTTCGCCAGTGTCGGGTTCGACGATGTCGCAGAACAGGATCAGCATCGGGGTTGCGCTGAAGGGATCGACGTAGACGGCGTCCAGATCCGGCTTCAGGATCATGTCGGACTCGTTGATCGCCTTCCAGCCTTCGATCGACGAACCGTCGAACATCAGGCCTTCATTCAGCTCATCTTCGCCAAGCACCGAAGACACCATGGTCAGGTGCTGCCACTTGCCCTTGGGATCAGTGAAACGCAGATCGACCCATTCGATCTCCTTTTCTTCGACCATCTTCAGGATGTCTTTTGGCGTGTTGGCCATGTGCGCTTGCCCTTCTTTCATATTTGCCCCCCCGAAGGGGTCTTGGATGTTGCAGTTCGCCAGCTCCTTTCACGAAGCTGGCGCGAAACCGGAATGGATGAGATTTAGATGGCGTCGCTGTCCCGCTCGCCGGTGCGGATGCGAACCGCGCCCTCGATGGCGGAGATGAAGATCTTGCCATCGCCGATGCGGCCCGTCTGCGCAGCAGCGGAAATCGCCTCGACCACGCGATCTGCCAGGGAATCGTCGACCACGACCTCCAGCTTCACCTTGGGTAGGAAATCGACGACATATTCAGCGCCGCGATAAAGTTCGGTATGTCCCTTCTGACGGCCAAAACCCTTGGCTTCAGTGACCGTGATGCCGGACACGCCCACTTCGTGAAGCGCCTCCTTCACCTCGTCGAGCTTGAACGGCTTGATGATCGCTTCGATCTTTT
>CBIHNV010000001.1:0-238970 GCA_966211835.1 uncultured Sphingobium sp. | reverse complement strand
GAGCCATTCCTGCACAAATCTTACATGGTGTGTAAGGACATTGTGAGGATGGCTATTTTAACCGAGCACCTTGCACCTAGAAGCTGCAAGACCCGGGGCCGCCGCCCACATGTCCCTTCATCATACTAACAATGTCAAAGAGCCGACAACTTAAGGGGGACAGCTAACCTTCCTCGAAATTTGCTTCCGAGGGAGTGTGTCCCGTCTATGTTGGCGACCGTCCGTTTCAGCGCCGTGTTGGCGTCGTTCCGTCCGGTGAGGCGGCATATATGGAGGGGTTCTCGCACCGTCAAACAGTTTTTGCACTTTTGTTTCAGAAATTTTTGGACTTCGTGCCTTAGGGGTCGATCAGGCGCATGGTGCGCCAGAGGAATGGGTTCAGAATGGCTTTGCAGGATGCCGACGCAGATGATGCGGGCTTTGGCGCGCGCATAAGGAGTGCGCTTTTCTGGCGGTCGGGCAGCCAGATCCTGTCGCAAATGATCAGTTGGATTGTGACGCTGGCGGTCATCCGTCTGCTCGATCCGGCGGATTACGGCCTATTCGCCATGACGCAGGTCATCCTCAACTTCGCGACCTTCCTTAATGGCTACGGGTTGGTGAGCGCCCTGGTTCAGTCAGACACGCTCGATTCGCACAAATTGCGTCAGGCGTTCGGCATCATGCTGTTGCTGAACGGAGGGCTTGCACTAGCGCAGTTGCTGATCGCACCCTGGGCGGCGGACTATTATGACCAGCCGATGGTGGCGGACCTGCTGCGGGTGCAGGCGCTGCTCTACCTATCGACCCCATTCATCTCGATTCCCGAGGCGCTCATGGGACGAGCGCTGGACTTCAAACGGCCTGCGCTCGTCAATCTCATAGCAGCAGCGGCATCAGCCGCCGTGGCGCTGACAGGCGCGCTGTCTGGATGGGGCGTGTGGACGCTCGTATTCGCACCAATGGCAGGCTTCTGGGTGAAGGCGGTGGGTTATGTCCTCGCAACCGGCTTCCGACCGGTCCCCAGCTTCGATTTTCGAGGTACGGGCGCGATGGTCGCCTATGGCGCGTCGCTGCTGGGCGGCCAGCTTTTCTGGATCATACAGAGCCAGGCGGACATCTTCATCGGCGGGCGGGCGCTGAACCCGCATCAGCTCGGTCTCTACGCCGAAGCCCTGTTCCTCACCCAGATCTTCGTGTCGAAATTCATCCCGCCCCTGAATGACGTCGCCTTCCCCGCCTATGCGCGGATGCAGAAAGACCCGGCGCGAATCGCATGGTCCTTTTGCAAGGCCGTTCGATTGCTTCTGCTGATTTCCTGTCCGGTATATCTGGGCATGGCGGTGACTGCGGAGCCGCTGGTAGAGACGCTTTTCGGCGCGAAATGGCTGGAGATGGCGCCATTTGTGTCGGTTCTCGCGCTCGCCATGCCGTTCATGACGCTGCAGGTGATGTTCGCCCCAGTCAGCAACGCGCTAGGACGGCCAGGATTGACGGCGCGAATCGCGGCGGTCGGTGCCGTTCTGATGCCGCTCGCTTTCCTCATGGGAATCCAGTTCGGCGCCATGGGTTTGGCATGGGCCTGGTTGGGAGCCTTCCCGATACTCACGGCCGTCACCGCGCGTCTCGCCGGAGGAGCGATGGGATTGCGGCTCACCGACCTGATTCGCGCCGGGGCTCCCGGCCTTGGCTGCTCGATCCTGATGGCGGTTGCCGTCATGATCGTTGATTCGCTGCTGCCACCGCTGCCAGCGTTGGTGCGGCTTTGCGTGCTCGTGCCCACAGGAGGCCTCGCCTTCATGGCCGCACTGATGCTTTGCGCACGAGGCACGTTGATGGAATTGGTGAGCCTGGTGATTCGCCGCGCCGCGCCCGAGCCCGTTGCAGCGTGAGTTAAGCCGTCTGAATATAATCGCGTAGCGCCGCTGCCTCCGATTCGATGCTGTCGATCCTGAATTTGACGAGATCGCCGATCGAGACGAGGCCGGTAAGTGTGCCATCGACCACCACGGGAAGGTGGCGCACGCGTTTCTTCGTCATGAGCGACAGGCAGTGGATCACCGGCGTCTTGTCATCGGTGGTGATGGCAGGCGCCGTCATCACCGCCCCTACCTTGCGCTCCAAAACCGATGCGCCATCCCGCGCGATTTGGTGGACGAGGTCGCGTTCGGAAAAGATGCCGACCACCTCCCCATTATCGACCACGGGCACGCAGCCGATCCGCCGTTCGGACAAGAGCTGAACCACCGAAAGAACACTGTCATCCGGCCTGACCTGAGTGACTTCATGCCCCTTGCCCTGCAGAATCGCGGTGATCGTCATGCCCCGTCTCCTTGCGTTCAGACATTATGCGTCTGTCTCTTGATGATCCCACTTTCGTTCCCCAAAGAAAAGGGATGAGAGACAAACAGGGCCTGGATGATCCACAGATCGCCGCGATCGCCTGGGGGCGGTTTCGCCGCATCATGATGTGGATGGCGCTTGGCGGCGCATTGTGCGTCGGCATCGCGCTCGTCTGCCTTCGGATATGGGCTGGACCCATGCCCCTGCACATGATTCTGGCCACGGTCATCGGGGTTTGGCTGACCTTCATGCTGGGGACCGGCCTGATGGCGCTCATATTCCTGTCGAGCGGCACCGGCCATGACGATCAGGTCATTGACCCATTGAAGGACGAGGTACCCATCGATGACTGAGAAGAGGGGCGAACTGATCCTGCGCGTGGTGCCCGGCATCACGCAGATCAACACCAACGGCCATATCTTTGGCGGGTGGATTTTAAGTCAGATGGATATTGCCGGTGGCATTGTGGCGGGCCGATTGGCCGAAGGAGCCGTGGCGACCGTCGCAATCGACGGGATGAAATTCATATCGCCGATGCTGCTTGGCGATATCGTCACCGTCTATGCCCATGAGGAGCGCCGGGGGCGGACATCCTTGGGCATTCGCGTCGATGTGGTGGCGACCCGTGGGACGGATCAGCAGCAGATCGACCTCACGAGCGGCCTCTTCACCTTCGTCGCACTTGACGACCAGCATCGGCCGCGGGTGCTTCCCTCACGCTAGGCGCCTGACAAAAAAAGGGAGCGGCACGGATGCCACTCCCTTCTTTTTTCTCACTGCCTGGACGAGGCGGAGGACGAGATTATTCCGCCGCTTCGGCAGCTGGACGCGCGCGGCGAGTGCGCTTGCGCGGCGTTTCCTCTGCGGCAGGCTCGCTGTCATTGTCGGCCCGTGCGATCGACGGCGGCAGAACGGAAAGGTCGAGGCCCTCGCTACCCTCCGACTTCGCCGTATCCACCTTGCGGGGACGGCCCCGGCGGGCACGCGGCGCTTCAGGCGCTGCCGCAGGCTGGGGTTCAGGCGCACGCTCGGCCACAGGTGCCGGAGCCTCCGCAACTTCTACATCCTGCCGTTCGGCCGCCTCATAGGCCGGGCGATCACGGCGCGGGCGATCCCGGCGGTGGCCATTTTCACGATTGTCCTGCCGGTCGCGCGGCTGCTCCCTGGGCTGATCACGGCGGCGATCGCCTTCATAGCTGCGCTCGAACTGCTGCTGCGGTTCGCCGCGATTGTCTTCCCCAGCGAAATCCTGGGCGTCGAAATCGTCGCCTTCATAATCGCCATTGTCTTCCGGACGGCGGTAGCGCTGTTGCTGCTCCTCCTGCCGGGCGCGATTGTCGGCCAGCACGCGGAAATAATGGTCGGCGAATTGCAGATAATATTCCGCATTCACCCGGTCGCCCGCCATCTGGGCGTCGCGAGCCATATTCTTGTACTTTTCAAGAAGCTGGACCGCATTCCCGCGAGCGCGGCTGTCGATCCGGTTGCCGCTATCGCCGCCGCCCCGATTACCGCCGCCCGGACGTCCGTTATTATTGTTCCGGCCGCGATTACGGCGACCGGCCTGCCTGTTGTTGATCAAGAGCTGGTCCTTGCGTTCACTTTGCCATCATTCACTGAAAACATCGTTCAGTCGCATCCTAAAACACCGCCTGCTCATCAGGCCGGGTAGGGCTCCGCCGGACAGGGGCTGTGCGACAACCCTTGCCCTTACGCTGCCAGAGGCGCTTGCGCAGCAGCGCCGTCGTGACTTTGAAGGAGCAGGAAAACGGCCTTTTCTCAGCTAAGCCCCACAGGGCAGATCCTCAGGATAATGCCGTCCCTACCCACCATGTAGTGTCTTTGTGGGGATAAACCAAGCAATTTTCACTCAAGCCGGAGCGATTCCAGCTGACATCCGCAATCCTGCTTTGAGATCATACGGGGCGCGTGGCGATGAGGCAGCGGTCGTGTCCAGCCATATCCTTGCGAACCGCCACATCTAGTCCCTGCGCATGAAGCAGAGCAGACACGCTTTTTCTCTGTTCATATCCGATCTCGATAAAGGCAGCCCCGCCATCGGCGGTAAGTGCGGCGATATCGGGCGCGATACACCTGTAATCGTCCAGACCGTCTGTCCCAGCAAAGAGCGCGCTTGCCGGTTCGTGCAGCACGTCACCCGTGAGCGGCTCCGCGCTCGCAATATAGGGCGGGTTGGACAGGATGAGGTCGAAGGGCTCTGTCAGCCCCTCCCCCCAATTCCCCAGGCGAAAAGATGCCCGGCTGGCGAGCCCAAGATGCTCGGCATTGCCTTGCGCCACCGCGAGAGCGGCAGGGGAAAGGTCCACACCGACGCCGGTCGCCCGCGGCCATTGGTCGAGCGCCGCCAATAATAATGCGCCCGATCCGGTGCCCAGGTCCAATATCCGGTCCGGCGAGCGGCCCTTGAAATACTCGACCGCTGCTTCGATGAGAGTTTCCGTATCCGGGCGGGGGATCAGCACATCGGGGGTTACCCGAAGGCTTATCGTCCAGAAGTCGCGCATGCCGATAATGTAGGCGATGGGTTCACCGCCAAGCCGCCGGTCGATAAGCGCGTCATAGCCATCCGGCACTGACAGATCCTGCTGGCGGAGCAGCAGATCGTTGCGGCTGAGACCGAGCGCACGGGCAAGCAGCAGCTCGGCATCGAGGCGCGGTGTGCCACTCACCTTGTCGAGCCGCGCAGCCGCATCGCGCAGCGCTCGGGCGATGGTCACCCGATGCCGTCCAATTGGGCAAGACGGGCGGCTTCATCCTCGGCGATCAGCGCGTCGATGATCTCGCTAAGCCCTGCCCCTTCCAATATCTCGGGCAGGCGATGCAGGGTCAGGTTGATCCGGTGATCCGTTACGCGGCCTTGCGGGAAATTATAGGTGCGGATGCGTTCGGACCTGTCGCCCGATCCCACCATCGCCTTGCGCGCGCCTGCCTGCGCGCTCTGGGTGCGTTCCCGCTCCGCTTCGTAAAGACGGGCGCGCAGCACCTGCATCGCCTTGGCCTTGTTCTTGTGCTGCGAGCGTTCATCCTGCTGCGTCACGACGATGCCGCTGGGCAAGTGGGTGATCCGCACGGCGCTGTCGGTCGTGTTCACATGCTGCCCGCCCGCGCCCGAAGCCCGGTAAATGTCGATCTTGAGATCGCTGTCGGCGATCTGCACATCGACCTCCTCGGGCTCGGGGAGTACGGCCACGGTCGCGGCAGAGGTATGGATGCGCCCGCCGCTTTCCGTGACGGGCACGCGCTGCACGCGGTGAACACCGCTCTCGAACTTGAGCTTGGCGAAAACGCCCGTGCCGGTGACGCTGGCGACCACTTCCTTGAAGCCGCCCACTTCAGCGGCATTGGCGGAGATCATCTCCATCTTCCAGCCCAGCGCGTCGGCATAGCGCTGATACATACGGAACAGGTCGCCCGCGAACAGCGCGGCTTCGTCGCCACCCGTCCCGGCGCGGATTTCCAGCATGGCCGGGCGTGCGTCAGCAGCGTCCCGCGGCAGCAACTGCAGCGCCAGCGCACGTTCGGCATCGGGCAGCTGGCTCTTGATTAGCTGCATTTCCTCCTGCGCCATCTCGCGCATCGCGGCATCTGCCTCGGCACCGTCGCCGCCCGCCATATATTCGAGCGCCTGCAGCTCCTGCCGGAGCCGCCGCACTTCATGCGCAGCACGGGCGACCGGCTCGATCTCGGCATATTCCTTCGACAGCCGCACGAACTCCTCGGGCGCGAGGTCAGCGCGCGTCATCGACGCCTGCACCTCATCCCGGCGCGCTTCGATCTGCGCGATGCGTTCGGCGGAAATATGCATCAAAGGGCCGTCAGCTTCTCGACAAGGCTCGCCAGTGGCACGGCTTGCTGCTCCCCGGATCGCAAATCACGCAAGGCTGCCTCGCCCTGCGCCAGTTCATCCTCGCCGATGATGACCGCCCACGCAGCGCCCGAAGCGTTGGCGCGCTGCATCCGCTTCTTCATATTACCCCGAAAACCCATGTCGCACATGATCCCGGCGCGGCGAAGGTCTGCGACAAGGCCCGTTGCCCGCGCTTCTGCCGCCTCGCCCAGCGGGATCATGACCACTGCGGGCGCGGAAGGTTCCGGCGCATCCACCAACATCGCCAGCCGCTCAATCCCCGCGGCCCAGCCCACAGCAGGCGTTGCCGGGCCTCCGAGATTCTCGATCAACCCGTCATAGCGCCCGCCGCCAAGCACCGTACCTTGCGCGCCCAGGCGATCGGTAATGAACTCGAAGGCCGTGTGACGATAATAATCAAGGCCGCGCACCAGCCGCGGATTGCGCTGCCAGGCGACGCCAGCCGCGTCGAGGCCAGCCGTCACCTTGTCGAAAAAGGCGCGCGCCTCATCAGTCAGATAGGCGTCGATCTCTGGTGCGCTGTCCGCCACCGGCCGGTCGCGCGGGTCCTTGCTGTCTAGGATACGAAGCGGGTTGCGGCTCAAGCGGTCGAGACTTTCTTCCGAAAGCTGATCCCGATGCGCCTCGAAATGCGCAACCAACGCGCCGCGCCAGGCGTCACGGCTTTGCGCGTCACCCAAAGTATTGAGATTGAGCGTCACCCCATCCGACACGCCCAGTTCGCGCAGCAGTTGGTCAGCGAAGACCAGCAGTTCAATGTCCGCACCCGGTTCGCCAGCGCCAATGATCTCCGCATCCAACTGATGGAACTGGCGGAAGCGGCCCTTCTGCGGGCGTTCGTAACGGAACAATGGGCCATGGGTCGCAACTTTGAGCGGCGCATATTGCTGCCAGCCCTCGGTCACATAGGCGCGCGCGATCCCGGCGGTGAACTCGGGACGCAGGGTGATGCTGTCGCCGCCCCTGTCCTCGAACGTGTACATCTCCTTGGAAACGACGTCCGTGCTTTCGCCGAGCGAACGGGCGAAAACAGCGGTCGCTTCAAACACGGGCACTTCGACCCGGTGAAAGCCATAGAGGTTGCGCACGCGCTCAAAGGTCGCGATCACATGGGCGAAGCGTTCCTGGAACGCGTCAGCGGTGCCCCCCAGCATGTCCTGCGTGCCGCGCACCGCATTGGGTGTCTTTGGGCGCGGATTTTCATTTTTCGCCATGGGGATGCGCCTTTAGCGGCAAAGAAGGCTCAAGGAAACGCGCTTTTTTGTCACATAATGTCGCGGCTCTTCTTCCGGGTGGACGCGGTCATCTTGGTTCGTCATGCTGATTTCATAAGGCATTCCTGCCGCGTCTTTTTTTGGAGAGAGACATGATCCGCAGCCTCGCTGCCGCCCTCTTGCTTTCCACCGCCATTCTCAGCCCGCTAGCAGCCCAGGATACCGTAAGGTCAAAGCCTGCCGCGCTGCCGGTGAATAACGCCAGCCCCACACCGCGCGACATACCCTATCCCGGTGGCACAATCCGGCTGGAGGTTGATGCGACCGACACGACCCAGCGAATCTTCCGCGTGAAAGAGCATATTCCCGTCGCGTCCAGCGGCCCCCTGACCCTGCTGCTGCCCGAATGGCTGCCGGGCAACCACGCCCCGCGCGGGCAGATTGAGAAGATCAGCGGCCTGACCTTTACAGCCGACGGCAAGCCGGTCGGTTGGAAACGCGATCCGCTCAACGTCTACGCCTTCGTCATCGACGTGCCACAGGGTACCCGCGAGATTACGGCGTCCTTCCAGTTCCTGTCAGCGACCCAGCCCAATCAGGGTCGCGTCGTCGTCACGCCCAAGATGCTCAATATCCAGTGGGAGTCGGTCTCGCTCTATCCGGCAGGCTATTATACGCGGCAGATCCCGATCCAGGCTACGGTAACCTATCCTGAAGGCTGGCAGGCGGCGACCGCCCTGCGCGGGCAGAAGACTGGATCGACGGTCGCCTATCAGACCATCGACTATGAAGCCCTTCAGGATTCTCCGGTATTTGCCGGGCGTTATTTCAAGCCGGTGGCCCTTGGCCATAACGTGACGCTCAACATCATTGCCGATGAGGCGGATGAGCTGGATACCAAACCCGACCAGATCGCCAAGCACAAGAAGCTGGTCGATGAAGCGGGCGCGCTGTTCGGGGCCTATCATTTCGACCATTATGACTTCCTGTTCGCGATCACCGACGAAATGGGCGGCATCGGCCTTGAACATCACCGGTCCTCGGAAAATCAGGTCGAGCCGGGCTATTTCAAGAAGTGGGGCGACAGCGACGCGCTGCTCGACCGCAACCTTCTACCCCATGAATTCACCCATAGCTGGGATGGCAAGTTTCGCCGCCCCGACCTTCTGTGGACGCCAGACTTCAACGTGCCGATGCAGGACAATCTGCTGTGGGTTTATGAAGGGCAGACGCAATTCTGGGGCTACGTGCTGGGCGCGCGGTCGGGCCTGTTCAGCAAGCAGGAGACACTGGACGCTTACGCCCATATCGCCGCCAAGCTGGACACCGCGCGTGGCCGGGAATGGCGGGCGATGGAGGATACGACGCACGACCCGATCATCTCGGCTCGTCGTCCCAAAGGCTGGACGAGCTGGCAGCGGTCGGAGGACTATTATAATGAAGGGCTGATGATCTGGCTGGAGGCTGACGCGATCATCCGCCGCCAGACGCGCGGGGCAAAGGGGCTCGACGATTTTGCCAAGGCGTTCTTCGGCATCAATCCCGGCGATTGGGGACAGGTCGTCTATAATCGCGATGATGTGATCCGGACACTGAACGGCGTCGCGCCCTATGATTGGGCGAGCTTTTTCGGTCGATATGTCGACAGCACCACGCGGGAGACGCCGAAGGGCGGCTTTACGATGGGGGGCTACCGGCTTGTCTATGCCGACACGCCCAATGCTTTCACCAAAGCGGCAGAAAGCGCCAGCAAGAATGTCGATCAAAGCTTTGGCGTCGGCATGATCGTAAAAAGCGATGGAGAGATCAGCAATGTCGTCTGGGACAGCGCCGCCTTCAAGGCAGGCCTCGTCACCGGCGCGAAGATCGTGGCGATCAATGGGGACGAATATTCGGGCGAGGTCTTCAAGACCGCGCTGAAGGCCGCCCAACCGATGCAGATCATCGTCAAACAGGACAAATACTACCGCACTTTGACGCTCGCTTATTCCGGCGGCCTGCGCTATCCGCGCCTCGAAAAGACAGGAGAGGGTGATGGCAGCCTCGACCGGCTGCTCAAACCAAGGACATAATCACCCCAAACGCCAACGTGCATCAAAAGGCTTAGTCCCATGAATATCGAACTGATCCCGGTCGGCGACGATCCGCCCAACAGCCTCAATGTCATCATCGAGGTGCCCACTGGCGGCGAACCCGTGAAATATGAGTTCGACAAGGCATCGGGTGCGCTGTTCGTCGATCGCATCCTGCACACGCCGATGCGCTATCCGGCCAATTACGGCTTCGTGCCGCACACGCTTTCGCCCGATGGTGACCCGCTGGACGCGCTGGTGATCTCACGCTCGCCCTTCATCCCGGGCAGCGTCGTGCGCGCACGTCCGATCGCCGTGCTCAACCTGGAAGACGAAGCGGGCGGCGATGAGAAACTGGTCTGCGTGCCCGACGACAAGACCTTCCCCTATTATTCCAAGGTTGGTGAAAAGGACGACCTGCCCGGCATTGTGATGGAGCAGATCGAGCATTTCTTCACCCACTATAAGGATCTGGAAAAGCAGAAGTGGGTGCGCGTCGGCACCTGGGGTGGCGCGGAAGACGCCCGCCAGATCACACTGGAAGCGATCGAGCGGTACAAGGCCGACAAGAAGGCGGCGTAAGCGCCTTCGCTGAGATAAAGAAGCCGCGCGGGAGAGGTCCAGCGCGGCTTTTTTCTTGATCTATTCCGTCATGCCAGCGGAAGCTGGCATCTCAGGAGAAGACGCACAACTTGGCCTAAGATCCCAGCTTCCGCTGGGATGACACTGACGAGGGCCGAGGGCTCGCCCTCCCCAATCAAATCAGCCTATCCGCCTCCAGCGCCGCCGCCAGCGAATCCCGTCCGCGCGGCAGACGCGCATGGAGCCGCGCATCCGCCTCCGCCAGCCGCTCCACACCCAGGGTCAGTTGCTCCTCCGGCAAAGTGAAAGGCAGGCGCAGGAACCGCTCGAACGCGCCGCTCACGCCAAAGCGGGGCCCAGGCGCAACGCGCACGCCATGACTTTCGGCGATCGCGGCCAGCGCGGTCGCTTCAGCGCGAGGCAATTCCGCCCAGAGCGACAGGCCGCCCGCTGGTGACTCCACGCGCCAGTGCGGCAGCTGCTTCTCGATTTGCCCGATCAGATGATCCCGCCGCGCCCGGAGCAGATCGGCGCGTGGCCCCAATCCTTCCCCGCTCTCGACCAATTGGGCGGCGGCGAGCTGCTCGACCACCGGGCTCGCCATGTCCATGGTCGTGCGCAGCCGTCCCAGCGCAGCAATCGTCTGCGGATCGGCGCGAATCCAGCCGACACGCAGGCCGCCCCAATAAATCTTGCTGGCCGAACCCATGGTGATCACCTGCCGCCCTGAGGGATCATGGATCGCGACCGGCGGCGGCGCGGGAAAGTCCAGCCCCATCGCCACCATCGTCTCATCGATGACCAGCGGCGTGTGCGTCCGCGTGGCTGCGGCGACCAGCGCGCGCCGGGAAGCCGGGTCCATGCTGCGCCCGGTCGGATTGTGGAAATCGGCGATAACATAGGCGAATCGGGGACTCGTCTGTCTGAACGCCGCCTCCATGGCGTCAATGTCCCAACCCTGCGCGGGAAGTCCCACCGGCACCGGTACGATATGGGATCGCTGCAAGGCCTGGATCACATTATGGTAGGTCGGATGGTCGATCACCACCCGGTCGCCCGGCCCCGTCAACCATTGCATCAGCAGCGCAAAGCCGTGCTGCGCGCCATTGGTGACGATGATCTGGTCGGGACTCGTCTGGCACCCGCGCCGCTCGAACTGCGCCGCGATCGCACGGCGCAGCGGCGGCAGGCCCAGTGGGTCATAGCCAAGCTCCCCCAGGAAAGCGGGCAGCGCCTCCACCGCAGCCTGACAGGCACGCCCCACGCCCGCCGCAGCGGGCAAAGCGGCATGAGTCCAGTTGAGAATATTTCCGTGCGAGGAAAAATCGACCTCGGGCGGCTCCACCTCCATACGCCCGGCTGGCAGTCGGGTGACGCTGCCGGAGCCCTGCCGACTTTCGAGATATCCCTCATCCCGCAACCGATCAAAGGCAGCGGCTATGGTCGTGCGGCTAAGGCCCAAAGCAGCAGCCAGTTCCCGCTCGCCCGGCAAGCGGACATTGAGGCCAACGCGGCCGTCCAACACCAGCATGCGCAGTGCCTGCGCCAATTGGCGGTAGGCGGGTTCGGCACTCTCCTCCACGCGCCAGACACCGAGCAATCGGAGGAGAGAAGGCGGACGCAGGGCAGAAGTGGACATGGCCAATATTCATCCAAGCAGGATCGATTAAGTCCACTTATCTTCAAAAGGACATTTTGCAACGGTCCAATTTGGCGAAGCTCATGCCCAGCTCAGCGGGGCATGAGAATTGCCGCTCGCGTCAGTTTCCTACGAAGCGGATCGACGCGCTTGAAACCCATCCGCTTAGGCATGGCCCCTCATAGGGCTGCTTCCGCTCGACCGGGTCGGAGAGGCCGCAGTCGATCGGGACGACGGGAGCAGCACCGTCAATTCCTTCCCGGCTCCCGACAGGCGGCGCAGCTTGAATGACAATCCCCAGCCATCTCTGATCGAGGCTGCGTGTACACACATAAGCGCGCGCGCCTTCCGCAAGCCGCCCGACTTCCTGCGCATCGGCAAAGGGCGCCGCGCGAATGGCGAGCCCACGCGCGCCCACGCGCACGGCCTGCCCCATCGCGCCACAGGCATCGAGCCGCGGGCCATCCTCTCCGATCGTGACCGGGCGCGTGATCTTCGCCTCCAGCCGCGTTTCGGGCATGTCATCACGCGGCGCACCGGCGATGGAACTGTTGGGTAACTGCTCAAGCACATCGCTGCTGTCGGAGCAGGCGCCAAGCATCAGAAACAGGGGAAGGATGGCGCGCATGTCCCCCTGATAGACCGGCCCATCCTCAAGCGAAAGCAGGCATGTTTCGCTTTAGTTTCTTGGGGGCTTTCCCTATATGCTCGTGCATGAGCGAGGAAAGTCTAAGCAGCCCGAACAGCAACGCCTATGGCGCCGACAGCATCAAGGTCCTCAAAGGCCTCGATGCCGTGCGCAAGCGGCCCGGCATGTATATCGGCGACACCGATGACGGGTCAGGTCTGCACCATATGGTGTTCGAGGTCAGCGACAACGCCATCGACGAGGCGCTTGCCGGCCATTGCGACCGCATCCTCATCACGCTCAACCCCGATGGGTCGGTCAGCGTCGAGGATAATGGCCGCGGCATCCCCACCGACATTCACCGGGAAGAAGGCGTGTCGGCGGCCGAGGTCATCATGACCCAGCTGCACGCGGGCGGTAAGTTCGAGAACACCTCGGACGACAACGCCTACAAGGTGTCCGGCGGTCTGCATGGCGTGGGCGTCAGCGTCGTGAACGCGCTTAGCGAATATCTGGACCTCAATATCTGGCGGGACGGCAAGGAGCATTATATGCGCTTTGCCTATGGCGACGCCGTGGCGCCGCTCAAGGTCATCGGCGACGCACCTGAAGGCAAGAAGGGCACGCGCGTGACCTTCCTCCCCTCGACCGAAAAGGCGCCCGGCGACGGTGGCACCTTCAAGAACCATGTCGAGTTCGACTTCGACAAGCTGGAGCATCGCTACCGCGAACTGGCCTTCCTAAACTCTGGCGTTCGCCTGTTCCTGATCGACGCCCGGCACGAGGAGAAGAAGGAAGTCGAGCTGTTCTATGAGGGCGGCATCGCCGCCTTCGTGAAGTGGCTGGATCGTAACAAGCAGCCGCTGATGCCCGATCCGATCGCGATTTCGGGCAGCCGCGACGATGTCACCATCGACGTCGCGCTGGAGTGGAACGACTCCTATTATGAGAACGTCCTCTGCTTCACGAACAACATCCCCCAGCGCGACGGCGGCACGCATCTCGCGGCCTTCCGCGCCGCGCTGACCCGGACCCTTAACAATTATGCCGACAAGTCGGGAATGTTGAAGAAGGAGAAGGTGTCGCTGACCGGCGAAGATATGCGTGAAGGCCTGACCGCCATCGTGTCGGTCAAGCTGCCCGATCCCAAATTCTCGTCGCAGACCAAGGACAAGCTGGTTTCCTCTGAAGTCCGCCAGCCGCTTGAAAGCCTGATGGCCGACAAGATGGCGGAATGGCTGGAGGAGAACCCCAACCATGGCAAGATGATCATCCAGAAGGTGATCGACGCTGCCGCCGCGCGTGAGGCTGCGAAAAAGGCGCGTGAGCTCACGCGCCGCAAGGGCGTGATGGACATCGCTTCGTTGCCGGGCAAGCTGGCCGACTGTCAGGAGCGTGACCCCGCCAAGTCCGAACTCTTCCTGGTCGAGGGTGATTCGGCGGGCGGATCAGCCAAGCAGGGACGCAACCGCCACAATCAGGCGATCTTGCCGCTCAAGGGCAAGATCCTGAACGTCGAGCGCGCCCGGTTCGACCGGATGCTCTCTTCCAAGGAGGTCGGCACGCTGATCCAGGCGATGGGCACCGGCATTCGCGACGATTTCAACCTGGAAAAGCTGCGCTACCACAAGATCGTCATCATGACCGACGCTGACGTCGACGGCGCGCATATCCGCACGCTGCTCTTGACCTTCTTCTACCGCCAGATGCCGCAGATCATCGAGGCGGGACATCTCTACATCGCCCAGCCGCCGCTCTACAAAGCGACGCGGGGACGGTCGGAAGTGTATCTGAAGAACGAAGCCGCGCTGGAAAATTATCTGGTCGACAATGGCGTGGAATCGATGGCGCTGGAAACGGCTGGCGGCATGCGTTCGGGCGAAGATCTGCGCCACCTGATCGAACATGCGCGCCGGATGCGCGCGGTAATGCGCTATGTCCCTCGCCGCTACAATCCCGCCATCATAGAGGCGCTGGCCATCAACGGCGCTCTCGATCCCGAACTTAGCCAGCAAGTACAGGCCGACCGGCTGGGGGCGACCGTCCGCTGGATGGACGCGCAGGATGAAGAAGGCAGCTGGAGTGGTCGCATCGCCGAGGAGGGCGGCTTCCATTTCGAGCGGCTCTGGCGCGGCGTGACTGACCACCACATGATCGAACATGGCTTCATCGGTTCCGCCGAAGCGCGCAAGCTGCACGCGATCGCCGCGGACGAAGCGGACAGCTATCGCACCACCAGCCGCCTGGTGACCGCAAAGGCGGCCGCCGCCGCTGAAGAAGCCGGTGACGATGATCTGCCGGTCGTGTCCAAGGGCGCCGTGTCCGTCACGCGGCCTAGCGAGCTGCTGGAGGCCATCCTTTCCTCAGGCCGCAAGGGCCTCGCCATCCAGCGCTACAAGGGCCTTGGCGAGATGAATGCCGAACAGCTGTGGGAAACGACGCTGGACCCCGACAACCGCTCAATGCTGCGCGTCGAGGTCGAGCAGGCGGACGTGGCGGACGAGATTTTCACCCGCTTGATGGGCGATGTCGTCGAACCCCGGCGTGAATTCATTCAGGATAATGCGCTGAACGTCGCCAATCTGGACGTGTAATGATGTCGGTCTGAAGCGGCTGGAAACGCTGCTTCAACTGATCAGCCGGACAGCGGTGAGCGACCATTTGGATGCTCCGCCTGGAGGATCGCAGCTGTTCGTGATGGTAGCATTTCCGCTGAACGACAGACGCTTCGCGACCATCTGGAAACAGGTAAGCGACATGCCTGATGTGCCGTTGAAAGTCAGCGTATCGTTCGGAAAGTAGAAGGCGCCGCTAAGGGTCGAGTTCGAATTGCCGTTGACCTGGCAGCATTGGTTGGACGCTGCGGCCCTGCTGTCGCGATAGATGGTGATGCCGTCATAAGTGCCGCTGGTGGAGTTGGTCAGGTCCACCTCCGCTCCGCCATTTATATCCATCGTGGCGAAGCTGTTCGCGTTATTGGGTGTGGTGCTGGTCAGCACGAAAGTGCAGCCCATGCAGGTAAGATGCCCCTGAGCACCAACCTGAAGCCCCGCATTATTGGCCCCGTTTGCGAGATAATAGACACCCGGCTTCAGCGTCAGAGTGCCCTGAACATTGATCGTCCCGTAGCAGCCAGGCTGGTAAGGGCTCCCGCTACTGCTATCCACCGTCGTTCCCGAAGCGACATCGATGACATTCCAATTGCTGCCGTTCTTGCACTTACCATTTGATACATCGCTGGTGCTAGGATCCAAGCTCATACCCGCAAAGGGGTCGGTCAGCGCGGCATGGTTGGGCATCAACATCGTGCCCGAAGCGTAAGCTGTGGAAGACGGAATGCCCCCCATCGCGACGATCGGGGATACCCTGACCGTTGGCTGGCCGTTCACGTTCACGGCGCTGTTGCTGATCGAGTTGGTTCCCGCGCCACAGCCCAGATCGAGCGAGGAATTTCCGGCGAAGGTGATCCCGGTGTTATTCCCGTTCTCCTTCGCGAAGAAGCAAACCTTGCCATCGGACACCACGGCCGCGCGGGCTTCGGCGGCTACAGTCGAAGTCGACATCCCGAACAGCGCCATCAGTGCCGTCGGCTGGGTGCTGACCAAGCGCACATACATTGCCGAGGTGTAGGTAGTGCCGCTGCTGGTGGTGTAAGCGCCCGGCGTAATCGTGGGAGTAGCTCCCGGCACGAGGTCGTTTTGGGTAAGCGCCTTGTTCGCCTGGGCCGTTGCCGCGCTGTTGCCTTGGCTCTGATAGAGCGAATAGGCACCAGCCATCGCAGCAGAATCCGCCTCTCGCTGCAATTCCCGCTTCACATGCGCGAGCTGCATCGTATGCACGCCAAGGCCTGCAGCACCGATCATCACGGGCAGCGCCATGGCCGTCAATATCAGTGCATTGCCCTTGGTATCGGACCAAAGCGCACGGAGGCGATCGAAGCCGTTGCGGAATGACATCTTCAGCTCCCCAGCTTTAGCTTGTGACATAGGCTCTACGCGTTTCAGACAGCGCGATCGTCTTGCTGACGACCAGGAAGTTCACGTTGAGATTATAGCCCATGGTTATCGTGACGTAGTTGGGCTTTGAGCTGGTCGTGAAGGTCACTGTCGGCGCAACGATATTGGCCGGGTCCATGCCAAAGTGGTTGGCCGTGATCCGAGCCTGTATGTCAGCTTCGCTTGGCTTGGGCCAAGTCGTGGCATAGCGCGCCGCATCCTCGACGGTGCTGCGTAATCCGGCCTGCGCGTAGAACAGGATGCCCAGCGCGGGAATACCGATCAGCATGGCCAGCAGGACTGGCGCCACGAGTGCGAATTCCAGCACACCGACGCCGCGGCAGTCCCACGCCAGCCGATGGAGAAGGCGAAACAACCTCGTCATTGGATCCTCAAGACCCCCGTTGCTGAAATCGGCACCACCCCATTGGAATTGCCCAGCATCTTCGCCAGCGCTCCTCCCGCGAAAGAGGGCGTGAAAGTGGTTGAAATATTTACCTGCGTGTAGCGGGCCGTCTCGCCCGAGGCGCAGGGGTTGGCATCGGTGGTCCAAGCGGTCGGGGTCCCGCCGCACTCAAGAGCCTGGGTGACCGTCACCGCAGTAGTTGGTACATCCGCTTGAGCGGCAGCCTGCTCCGTAATAGCGGCGACGGTAACGTCGGCGCCGCCCATCCAAGACATTTCCAGGCCCCGATTGACGGCCTGCTGGATCTTCATCCTGGCCGCGCCATAACGGGCCGCGTCTGTCGTCCCCATGATTATGACAGCAAGGATCGGAGCGGCCAAAGCCGTTTCCACAAAGGCGATGCCGGAAATGTTGGTCCGCAATCTGCCGAGTAGGGTGCGCAACGGCGTCGCATTGGCGTCAAATGACGCAAGGCGCGGCGAATCATCTCTCGCACCGTTCCACGACAAATGGCCGAAAACAGATAGACGCATGGAAAATCCCCTTCGCACAGGGATTTTCTACTCAGCACATGCTGTGTATTGGCTTAAGCAGCTTGGTTAATGATGTGCTAATCGACTGTTTATGTTAGGATATATATCCGACGCTATATTAATGAACCGTAAAGAGCGGGGAAGTTTATGAAGCCATGGCTATGTGTTGCGAACGCCCTGCTGTTGACCGCCTGTGGCCGCAAAGAAGATATGGCCAACGCCCCCTCGCAAGAGCTGCAATCGGCGAAAGCGCCAATAATTCATCAACAGGCGATCGACCAGCAACCACCGCCTGGGGCCCGCGCTCTGGCGGCTGCGTCCCCCGCGTCACCCGCTCCTCAAAAGGTCGATACTGCGCCGCTCAGCAGCGAGACGCGGTACAGGGCGCTCGGCACGGAACCCTTCTGGTCCGTCACCGTCAAGGGATCGGTCGCCACCTTGGAACGTCCGGATAAGGTGCCCGAACATTTCCCCGTCAGCCGGACAGATGATGGTCGCGCCGTGCGCTATCTGGCAGATGGGTTCGCCATGACGGTGAGGGAAGGGCCCTGCAGCGACGGGATGAGCGACGCTCATTGGGCCGACAGCGTGGCACTGTCCTTCGGTGAAGGCACGTTGAAAGGATGCGGAGGAGTGCGAGAGGACTTCTAATCCGTCCGCATCGCTTCTGCCACCAGCGCCTCTGCTTCCATCAGCAACGCATCTTCCGCTGCCGCCTGCGCCACCTGTTCGCGGCCGATCAGGATCAGAACCGGCACGGCGAGAGGGCTCACGCGATCCAGGTCGATATGCAGCATCGTCGCCGACGCGCGATCGATCAGGTCACCCAATCTCCCCACATCGGTCATGCGCGCGCGGGCATCGGCCCAGGCGGCCTTCAGCAGCAGATGATCCGGCTGATATTTGCGCAGTACATCGTAGATGAGGTCGGTCGAGAAGGTGACCTGCCGTCCCGTCTTCCGCTTCCCTGGATGCTGGCGCTCTATCAGCCCGGCGATGACGGCCACGTCCCGGAACGCGCGCTTCAACAGGCTCGACTGCTCGACCCATTCGACAAATTCATGATCCAGGATGTCAGCGGAAAAGAGGCTTTGCGGGTCCGTCACCGGTTTCAGCCCGTAAACGGCGAGTGCATAGTCGTTGGACACAAAGCCCAGCGGCATCAGGCCCTGCGCATCCATGCGGCGCGTGAGCAGCATGCCAAGCGACTGATGCGCATTCCATCCTTCGAAACTGTAGCAAACCAGATAATGCCGCCCCTCATGCGGAAAGGTTTCGATCAATAGCTGCCCTGGCTCGGGCAAGGCTGATCGATATTTCTGCACCTCCAACCACTCCCGAACATCGTCGGGGAAGCGGTGCCATTCTTCGGGCTCGGCCAGAAAGTGGCGCACCCGGTCCGCCAGGCGCGTGGACATGGCCATCCGCGTGCCGCCCCAGGCGGGGACCCGCGCCTGTTTCGATGTCGCGCGCACGACCAGGTCAGTGACATCCATCCGCACCACCTCCAGCGCAAGGCCGGAGAAGAAGAAGCTGTCGCCCGGCCGCAAGGTCGCGGCAAAACCCTCCTCCACCGTGCCGAGCTTGCGGCCATTGGCGAAACGAACGTCCAGCACCGGCTGATCGACGATGATCCCGGCATTCATACGGTGCTGTTGGATGAAGCGGGGGTGCGATACGCGCCACACGCCGTCCGCATCCTGAGTCAGGCGCTTGAAACGATCATAGGCGCGCAGGGCATAGCCGCCCCCTTCTATGAAGTGGAGGACGTTCGCAAAGCCCTCGTCGCTCAACGCGCTATAGGGCGTGGCCGACCGGATTTCCTCCAGCAGCTCCCGTTCCGAAAAGGGCGCAGCGCAGGCGAGTGCCATCACATGCTGCGCGAGGACATCAAGGCTGCCTGTGCGAAAATCATCGGCATCCCGCTCGCCCGCTTCGACTGCATCCAGCGCAGCCCGCGCCTCGAGATATTCGAAACGGTTGCCCGGAATGATGATGGCTTCGCTTGACTGGTCCAGCCGGTGATTGGCCCGCCCGATCCGCTGGAGGAGGCGCGAGGAACCCTTGGGTGCGCCCATCTGGATCACGCAATCCACGTCGCCCCAATCGACGCCAAGGTCGAGGCTGGCCGTGGCGACAAGTGCGCGCAGCCTGCCATCTGCCATCGCGTTTTCAACCTTGCGCCGGGCCTCCACTGACAGGCTGCCATGATGGATGCCGATCGGCAGGTTCGCCTCATTCGCTGCCCACAGCTCCTGGAATATGAGCTCGGCCAGGCCGCGCGTGTTGCAGAAGATGAGCGTCGTCTGCCGCCGCGCGATTTCGGCCATGACCTGCTTTGCGGCATATTTGCCGGAATGGCCCGACCAGGGAATGCGGCCTTCAGGTATGAAGATGGCGATGTCGGGATCGGCGCCCTGCTCCCCCATCACCGGCACCACGCTGTTGATGTCGCCGTCGGGGGCCAGCCAAGCGCGGTAGGCGTCCACGTCCGCCACGGTTGCCGATAGAGCTACCCGGCGCAGCCCGGGATTGATCCTCTGCAACCGCGCCAGCGACAGGCTGAGCAGGTCGCCGCGTTTCTGGGTCGCGAAGGCATGGACCTCATCGATGATCACGGTCTTGAGCTGCGCGAACATCAGGAAACTGTCGGGATAGCTCAGAAGCAGCGAGAGCGATTCCGGCGTGGTCAGCAGGATCTGCGGCGGCCGCGCACGCTGCCGCGCCTTGCGATCCGACGGCGTATCGCCGGTACGGGTCTCCACCCGAACAGGCAGATCCATCTCCTCGATCGGGGTGAGCAAATTGCGGCGCACATCGACCGCCAATGCCTTAAGCGGCGACACATAGAGGGTGTGCAATCCCTCCGCCGGTTGTTCGATCAGATCCGTCAGGGTGGGAAGGAATCCCGCCAACGTCTTCCCCGCCCCCGTGGGTGCGACAAGCAGGGCATGATCCCCCGCCCTTGCCGCTGCCAGCATGTCCATCTGGTGACGTCGCGGCGACCAGCCGCGCGCGGTGAACCATTGCTCCAGTGGTTCAGGAAGGCCTTGGTTCATAGCGATGGATGTAGGAACGCATTCCGCCGCTGTCACGATCCATCCCTCGCAAGATCAGGGAGGCGATCACATAAATGCTGGAATGGCTGGTCTCTTTGCTGTCGAAAAGCGTTACACTCGAAGCATCTAAGAACGGCGGCAGATGCCGCATGAGCAGGAGAAGCAGCGATGACCGGGGAGACCGAGGCGGACCTCTCAGGGGCCGAGCCCACCCGCAACCGGCGCCGTGCCAAGCCCCCGATCATGGAGATTGACGGGCGCAAGCTGAAGCCGGCGACGCTCATGATGGGCCATGGCTATGACCCCATGCTGTCGGAAGGATCGTTGAAGCCGCCGATCTTCCTGACATCGACCTTCGCGTTCGAAAGTGCAGCCGCAGGCAAGCGGCATTTCGAAGGCGTGACCGGCATCCGTCCAGGCGGTGCGGAAGGGCTGGTTTATTCCCGCTTCAACGGCCCCAATCAGGAAATCGCCGAAGACCGCCTCGCCATATGGGAGGAAGCGGAAGACGCGCTACTCTTTTCCAGCGGCATGTCGGCCATCGCGACGACGCTTCTTGCCCTGGTCCAGCCCGGCGATGTCATCGTCCATTCAGCGCCGCTCTATGCCGCGACTGAATCGCTTATCGGCCGCACTCTTGGCAAGTTCGGCGTGCAGTGGCTGGATTTCCCTGCGGGCTCGACCGAAGAGGAAATCGGGGCCGTGATCGAACGGGCAAGGTCGCTTGGCCGCGTCGCGCTCATCTATCTGGAAAGCCCGGCAAACCCCACCAATGTGCTGGTGGATATCGAGGCGGTCGTCGCCCGCCGTGACCAGCTCTTCGCCGCAGAAGAGCATGTCCCGCCGATCGCCATCGACAATACCTTTCTTGGCCCGCTCTGGCACCATCCGCTCGCCCACGGCGCGGACCTCGTCATTTACAGCCTCACCAAATATGCGGGCGGTCATAGCGACCTCGTTGCTGGCGGCGTGCTGGGACCGAAGGACCTCATCAACACGATAAGGCTGATGCGCAATACCATCGGCACGATCCTCGACCCGCACAGCGCCTGGATGCTGCTCCGAAGCCTTGAGACGCTTGAACTGCGAATGACCCGGGCTGGCGATAATGCGGCGAAGGTCTGCACCTGGCTCAAGGACCAGTCGCAGGTGGAGAAAGTCGTCTATCTCGGCTTCCCGGAAACGGAGCGTCAGGCCGACATCTACAACCGCCATTGCAAAGGCGCGGGCTCGACCTTCTCCCTCTACCTCAAGGGAGGCGAGTCCGAAGCCTTTGCCTTTCTCGACGCGCTGAAGATCGCCAAGCTGGCCGTCAGTCTGGGCGGCACCGAAACGCTGGCCAGCCATCCCGCCGCCATGACGCACCTGTCCGTGCCGCCGGATCGGAAGAAGGCTCTGGCGATCAGCGACAATATGGTGCGCATCTCGATCGGCTGCGAGGATGCCGACGACCTGATCGCCGACTTCGCCCAGGCGCTGAAGGCTGTGGGATGACTGGCGGCCGCCCTGTCGTGCTGGTGGGGCAGCCTCTGCTAGAACCCTTCTTGCCTCTACTGCTCGCCTCCTATGATGCGGCGCCGCTGTGGGAGGAAGAAGGCAGACGCCGCAGCGGCGAAGTCCGGGCAGTCGTATGGGCTGGCGAATTTCCCTTGTCCGCCGCTCTCCTCGACACACTGCCGCAACTGGGGCTCATCGCCTGCTTCACCGTGGGCTATGACGGCGTCGATCTGGCCGAGGCGACCCGGCGAGGCATAGCGGTCACGCATGCCGCCGATGCCAACGCCGAAGATGTAGCAGACCATGCCATGGGCCTCATGCTCTCGCATCGCCGGGGCATCGTCGAAGGCGACCGGCTGCTGCGCGCGGGACTTTGGACGGCCGGGCCGGAAAGGCTGTCCCGCTCGATGGCGCGGGCCCAGCTTGGCATCGTCGGCATGGGGCATATCGGGCAGGCCGTCGCCCGGCGAGCCGAAGCGATGCGGATGGAGATCAGTTGGTGGGGGCCGCGTGACAAGCCCCGCCTGCCCTGGCCGCAGGCTGAAAGCCTGAAGGCTCTAGCGCAGGGCAGTGACATATTGCTGGTCGCAGCCCGCGCGGACGGCAGCAATCGCGGATTGATCAATGCTGACGTCATGGAGGCGCTTGGCCCGGAAGGGCTGCTCGTCAATGTCGCGCGCGGACAGTTGGTGGATGAAGAGGCTCTAAGGCAGGCTTTACGCCAACGAACATTGGGCGGCGCGGCGCTGGACGTGTTCCAGCAGGAACCCACGCCCGCCAGCATCTGGGCCGATGCGCCCAACTGCGTGCTGACGCCCCACATGGGTGGCGCCACCCATGAAGCGGTGGCGCGGATGGCCGGGATGGTGCTGGCGAACCTTGAAGCCTTCTTCACCGGAAAGGCTCTGCCGAACCCTGTCCCGCCCCTCTGATCCAAAGAGCCTAGCGCCAATCTACCCGCGTCCAACCGCGCTCCGCCGCCAGCCTGGCGAGCGGTTTGTGCGGGTTGGAGGCGAAGGGCATGTCGGCGAATTCCAACATTGGCGCATCTGACACATGGTCGGAATAGGCGCGGATCTGGGCATGGTCGCGATCGATCGCCTCTGCCGCCATCCACGCCTTGATCATGCGCAGCTTGCCCGTGTCGTAGCAATTTTCGCCTGCAATCTTTGCGCGCACATAGCGCAGATCCTGGCTCAGATGATCAGTCGCGATTACGGTGTCGAAACCCAGCCTACGCGCGATCGGCTCGACATAGAGGCGGTAGGATGCGGTGGCGAGCACCAGCCGGTATCCATCGGCCCTATCCTGCGCGATCTGGTTGAGCGCCCCCGCACGCACATTGCTGGCAACCACCTTCGCTGCATAGCTTTCCACATGCGGCATCAATTTGGCGCGCTCGACGTTGAAGCCGATCATCAACGCCTGATTGAGCTCCTTCAATCGTTGTCGGCTGATCAGCTTCAGCACATAGGCCAGCATCAAAAGGATGACGCAGGGCAGCAGCACCAGCCGCCATGGCGCCATCGCCCGGGATACGTGAATAAGGAACCCCGTATAGGTGCCGGAAAAGGTCACCGTTCGATCCATATCATAGATTGCCAGGCGGTGCGTCATGCCGTGTCCGAAACTTTTTGGCCGCTATTGTCGTTCTATCGTGCGGATGGGCCGTTTCGGCTTGCCGTGCAACCGATAATGGACCACTAACCCCCTTTGATGAACAAAGCCGCTGATCTTGTGGAAGAAGCGCGCGATGGCGGCGCGGTCATTCGGCTTGTGGGACATCTTTCCATCGCCTGTCTGCGCGATTTGCCCGCGCGGCTCGATGCCGTGACCGGCCCCGTTTCGACTATCGATCTGTCCGGCGTGGATCATATGGACACCATCGGCGCATGGACCGTCCATCGCACGGCCAAGCGCCTCGGATCTGAAGTCACCGGCGGCAATGAGGATGCACGGCGGCTGGTGGAAGCGGTGGGCAAGCTGGACGAACCGGTCAGCATCCGCCCGGACTATGTCCCCCCTCTACAGCGTGTCGTGGGTCAGATCGGCGAGGCGGTGGTCAACTCCTTCTCGACGCTGCTTGGTCTGCTCGGCTTTTTCGGCGCGACTTTGGTGGCAAGCTGGAACGTCATCCGGCACCCCAGCAAGTTCCGCGTCAACGCCGTCGTGCAACGGTTCGAAGTGGTCGGCGTCTCGGCGCTGGGCATTATCGGCCTGATGAGCTTCCTCATCGGCATCGTCATCGCGCAGCAGGGTTCGGTGCAGCTGCGCCAGTTCGGCATGGAGATGCTGACGATCAACCTGGTGGGCCGCCTCACCTTCCGCGAACTGGGCGTACTCATGACGGCGATCATGGTCGCGGGCCGATCCGGATCGGCCTTCGCGGCGCAGCTTGGCACCATGAAGCTGACCGAAGAGGTGGACGCGATGCGCACCATCGGCGTGTCTCCGATGGAAGCGCTGGTCCTGCCCCGGACGCTCGCAGTGGTCATCATGATGCCGCTGCTCGGCTTCTACTCGTCCATCGTCGCGGTGATCGGCGGCGGCTTTCTCTGCGCCGTTTCACTCGACATCCCGCCCATCACGTTCATCCAGCGACTGCGTGAGGTGGTCCCGATCACCGACCTTTGGGTCGGCCTGCTGAAGGCTCCGGTGTTCGGCATCATCATCGCGCTTTCCGGCTGCTTCCAAGGCATGCAGGTCAAGGGCAATGCGGAGGAAGTGGGCCTGCGGACGACCTCCGCCGTGGTTCAGGCGATCTTCCTCGTGATCGTGATCGACGCCTTTTTCGCGGTCTTCTTCACCTGGCTCGGGTGGAACTGATGGCTGAGGAAGAAGAAGCTGCCGCCGAAGAGGCGCGTGTCGACAAGGCGGTCGAGAAGAGTGACGTCGCCATCTCCGTGCGAGGGCTCAAGAACAGCTTCGGCGATCAGGTTGTCCACGAAAATCTCGACCTCGACGTGCGCAAGGGCGAGATATTGGGCGTCGTCGGCGGCTCTGGCACAGGCAAATCGGTGCTGATGCGGTCGATCATTGGGCTTCAAACACCCGAAGAAGGCGAAATCCATGTCTTCGGCGAATCGATGATCGGTCGCCTGGATGATGAGGCCTTGGCCATTCGCAAGCGCTGGGGCGTGCTGTTCCAGGGCGGCGCGCTCTTTTCCACCCTGACGGTGGCGGAAAATGTCGAAGTGCCGATCCGCGAATATTATCCCAATATTGGCCCGCAACTGCGCGATGAGATCGCGGCCTACAAAATCCGCCTGACGGGCCTCCCCGCCGAAGCCGGCCCAAAATATCCTGCCGAGCTTTCGGGCGGCATGAAGAAGCGGGCAGGCCTCGCCCGCGCGCTGGCGCTCGACCCGGACCTGCTGTTCCTCGACGAACCGACAGCGGGCCTGGACCCGATCGGCGCAGCAGCTTTCGACGACCAGACGCGCAGGCTTCAACAGACGCTGGGCCTTACCGTCTTCCTCATCACCCATGACCTCGACACGCTCTATTCGATCTGCGACCGCGTAGCGGTGCTGGCGGATAAGAAGGTCATTGCCGTCGGCACCATCGATGAGTTGCTCGCGACGGATCACCCCTGGATTCAGGAATATTTCAATGGCCCGCGCGGACGCGCCGCGACGGCGGCCGTTTCCCGCGAACGGGAAAAGACGGCGCCACAGCCATCGGACGGAAGGCGATAGGATATGGAAACCCGCTCCAACCATGTGCTGGTGGGCACGGTCACATTGCTGCTGCTGGCGGCAATCATGGTCGCCGCCTTCTGGTTTTCGCGCCTCTCAGAGGGCGACAACATGGAATATGACATCTTCTTCAAACAGTCGGTGAACGGCCTCGCCAAGGGTTCGAGCGTCAACTACTCCGGCGTTCCATCCGGTCAGGTTGAGAAGATCGAGCTTTGGAAGCGTGATCCAAGCTTCGTGAAGGTGCGCATTTCCGTGAAGGAAGGCACCCCCGTTCTTCAGGGCACGACGGCAACGATCGCAGGCGTCGGCTTTACCGGCGTCAGCGAGATCGTGCTGGATGGCGCCGTCAAGGGCGCTCCGCCCATCGCCTGCCCGGAAGAAAATCCCCTCACCGCCTGCCCCGACGGCGTGCCGGTCATCCCGACCAAACCCGGCGCGTTGGGCGAGTTGTTGAACAACGCCCCGCAATTGCTGGAGCGGCTCTCCACCCTGACGGAGCGGCTGACGGAGTTGCTCAACGACAAGAATCAGCAGTCGATCGCGGGCATCCTGGCCAATGTCGAGCGCGTTTCCGGCGCCCTGGCCGATCGCAGCCCCGAAATTGCTGCGACCTTGGCCGAAGCCCGCATCGCGGTTCAGCGGACAGGCATCGCGGCCGAACAGATCGGCAAGCTCGCCGCAACGACCGATTCGATGCTGACTGACGAAGGCAAGCCGTTGATGGCGGACCTGCGCAAGAGCGTGCAGTCCGCGACCCGCAGCATCGAAACGCTCGACAAGACAATTGCCGAAGCACAACCAGGCGTTCGCGCGTTCAGCAACCAGACGATGCCTGAAGTCAATCAACTGGTCCGCGACTTGCGTGAGATGTCGCGCGCATTCCGCGGCGTTGCCGAGAAACTGGATCAACAGGGTGCCGGGTCGATCGTCGGATCGCCCAAGCTCCCCGATTATAAGCGATAAGGGACAGCAATGACGTTCCACAAGAAGCCTGCCGCCCTTTCCCTCATGCTGGCCTTCGCCGCAGCGCTTTCGGGCTGCGTTTCCTTTGGCGGGAAGCCCCCTGAAAGGCTGCTGTCGCTTGATGCCGCGCGAAAGGTCGCTCCGGGCACACTTCGCAGCACCGCGGCGGGGACGACCATCACGGTGGCCGATCCGGAAGCGCCCAAGCTCCTCGACACGGTGCGCGTACCGGTGCGCACCTCGCCCACGTCACTTGCCTATGTCACCAAGGTGCAGTGGGCCGACACGCCGCGTCACCTCTTCCAGAAACTGTTGTCCGAAACGATCGCCGCCAGCAGCAATCGCATCGTTCTCGATCCCGGCCAATATTCCGCCGATGCAGGCCAGCGCCTCATGGGGGAATTGGTCGACTTCGGATTGGATGAGGCAAGCAACAGCGCCGTGGTCACTTATGACGCGATCCTCGCCGGCCCCGGCGGCACCGCGATTGCGCGGCAGCGTTTCACCGCCAGCGCGCCCATAGGCGGCAAGATCGACGCCACGACGATCGGCGCCCCACTCAACAGCGCTGCTAACCAGGTCGCAACTGACGTGGCTGCATGGCTCGCCGCCAGCGGACGTTGAACCGCTCCGCCTCATGCTGAACCCGCTTCCGCATGAGGCGCGGCCCGCTAGTCGAGGCTCTTGCTCACCTGTTCCGTGACGTCCTTCGACAGACCCGGTTGGGCGAGGATTCTCTGCAACTCCCCGCGCATCAAAGCCGCCCGCGCGTCATCGAAGCGGCGCCACCGACCTAGCGGCGGCACAAGGCGCGCGGCCGTTTGCGGGTTGAGCTTGTCGAGAGCGATGATGCAATCGGCGACAAGCTTATATCCCTTCCCCGACCGGTGATGGAACGCCCACTGGTTTCCGGCAAAGACGCCAAATAGCGAGCGCACTCGATTGGGATTGGCAAGGGTGAAGTCGGGATGACGCGCCAATTCCTCCACCAGATCCACCGTGTCGGGGTGCGAAGCGAAAGCCTGCGTCTGGAACCATTTGTCCAGCGTCAGCGCATCGTCCCGATAGCGGTTGTAGAAAATGTCGAGCGCTGCCTCCCGCTCGTCACTTCGGCCATTGGCCAAGGTGGCCAGCGCCGATTGCCGTTCGGTCATATTGTCCGCCTGGTCGAACTGAGAGAATGCCACCGCAGGACCGTCTGCCGCCCCCGAAGCCACCAGGTAGAGAAGCGCGCTGTTGCGTAACTTCCGGCGCCCTTTCGCGGCAGCCGAGAGCGAGAAGCCATTCGCTTGCGTCCGGGCGTGAATATCTCGCCAGACCGGCTCCAGTTCCTTGCCAATCCGCCGCTGCAAAGCATCGCGCGCCTCATGGATTGCATCCGGGTCGACCTGAATCATCTGGTCGCCTAGATAAGCTTCGCTAGGAAGCCGGACGGCCTCCGCAATGAAGGCGCTATCGAGGTGCGGATCGGAGATAGTATCGCGAATGGCCGCCACTACCGCGGCCTCATCGACCGCCTGTCCCGCCACGCGGCCCACCAGCGCATTGACCATCAACTGCTGCATCGCCTCATACCGGGCGAAGGGGTCATCGTCATGCGCCGACAGAAAAGCGAGATCAGCCTGGCTCCTGTCCGTTTCGACAATTACAGGAGCTGAAAAGCCTCGGTTGATAGATAGAACAGGGGCCTCAGCGAACCCTCTGAAGGTGAAGCGCTGCTGCGCGTCGGTCAGCATGAGCAGCGTTTCTCCCGAATTGCGGCCGCTGCCACGATCGAACAAGGCGGTGCGCAGCGGTATGGCAAGGGGGCGCTTGTCCGGCTGCCCCGGTGTCGGCGGCGTACTCTGTTCCAGCACCAGTTCCACCGCCTCAGCGGCCGGATCATGCGTCACGCTGGCGCGTACACGCGGAGTTCCCGCCTGCTCATACCAGCGGCGGAATTGGCTGAGGTCGATCCCTCCGCCATCTTCCATCGCCCGAACGAAATCCTCGCAGGTCGCCGCCTCACCGTCATGCCGCTCGAAATAAAGGTCGGTGGCCCTGCGGAAGCGATCGGGCCCCAGCATCAGGGCGATCATCCTGATCAACTCGGCGCCCTTGTTGTAGATCGTCGCCGTGTAGAAGTTACTGATCTCCATATAGGATTCTGGTCTCACCGGGTGGGCGAGCGGCCCTGAATCCTCTTGGAACTGTGCGGCGCGCAGCACCCGCACATCTTCGATCCGCTTTACCGCATGGCTACCCATGTCGGCCGAAAAACCTTGATCCCGAAAGACAGTGAATCCTTCCTTCAGGGAAAGCTGGAACCAGTCACGGCACGTCACGCGATTGCCTGACCAATTGTGGAAATATTCATGGGCCACCACGCCCTCGACGCCATCATAGTCTGCGTCTGTCGCCGTCTCTGCATCTGCCAAAATATATCGGGAATTGAAGATGTTAAGTCCCTTATTCTCCATCGCGCCAAAGTTGAAATCGGCGACAGCAACGATGTTGAACACATCAAGATCATATTCACGGCCATAGACGCGTTCATCCCAAGTCATGCTGTTTTTGAGCGCTTGCATGGCATGACCCGTGCGGGGCAGATCGGCTTCCTTCACCCAGATACCCAGCTTTACTGGACGTCCGCTCGCCGTTACAAAGCTGTCGCTGTTGCAGGCTAGGTCTCCGGCGACCAGGGCGAACAGATAACAAGGCTTCGGGAACGGATCAGTCCAACGTGCCCAGTGTCTTCCGTTCACCCCTTCGCCTTGCTCTACCGGGTCACCATTGGACAGCAGGATCGGGTACAGGCCTCGATCAGCCTCCATGCGGACAGAGTAGCGGGAAAGGATGTCGGGCCGGTCGGGGAAGAAGGTGATCCGGCGAAAACCTTCGGCCTCGCATTGCGTGCACAATAGCCCGCCACTGGAATAGAGGCCCATCAGCTTGCTATTATGTTCCGGAGCCAGTTCCACCAGCGTTTCCACCTGATGCGCGGCGCCAGACAGCGGAATAATCAGCGCGCCGCCTTCCATATGCCAGTCGCTCGGCAAAAGCGCACGCCCATCAACTTTCACTCCAATGGGGGTCAGTTCGTCGCCATCGAGCTTGAGCGGGTGGTCATGATCGCCATTGCGGCTGACGATCAACGTCGCCCGAACAATGGTGCGGGCAGGGTCCAGGTTGAAGTCGAGCTCTACGTCCGGAACCAGCCAATCGGGCTGTCGATAATCCTGACGGCGGATGGTCGATGGAGCACAAGCAGTAGTTGTTTGAAGGTCAGCCATGGCCGTAGCCTAGAAAGCCTGCGGCCAAAAGGCCAGTGGCTGACGACCTGTCAGCCGACAGCTGCGCCTGTCAGATCCGTTCTCCGGAGAGGCGCTGGCACAGCATATCCAACTGGTCGAGCGTGGAGTAGCGCAAGGACAGTGTCCCGCCTCCCCCTTCGCCATGCCCGATATCAACCTTGACCCCCAGAATGTCCGCCAAATGCTGCTCAAGCGCTGCGATATCCGGATCCTTACTAGGCGACACGGACGCAACACGGCTGCGAGGTACCGCGCCATCACCCTTTTTCGACCGACGAACGAGATCTTCGGTATCGCGTACCGATAGGCCTTTCGCCTCCACAGTCTTGGCCAATGTCTCGCAATCCGGCGCACCGATCAAAGCACGGGCATGTCCCATGGAAAGCTTCTGCTCGACCACCTGCTGTTGCACGGAGGCGGGAAGATCCAACAAGCGGATCAAATTGGCGATGTGACTGCGCGATTTACCGACGATCCGCCCGAGGGCTTCCTGGCTATGGTGGAAGTCCGCAATAAGCTTCCGGTAAGCCTCCGCCTCTTCGATCGGGTTTAGGTCCTCACGCTGGATATTCTCAACCAGCGCGATTTCCAGCGTTTCCGCCTCGTCAAAATCCCGGACTATAGCGGGGATGCGGTGCAACTGTGCGCGCTGCGCCGCCCGCCAGCGGCGTTCGCCAGCAACGATCTGAAAGCCGCCACCGTGCGGGCGGACGATGATGGGCTGGATCACGCCCCTCTTCCCGATACTGTCCGCCAGTTCAGCCAAGGCGCCTTCATCGAAATGACGGCGTGGTTGTTCAGGATGGGGCTGAATCAGCGCGACTTCGATGCTCTGAATGGCCTTGGTTGAAGCTGATGGTGCTTGAGGGGCAACCGGCTCTTCGCGGTTCACGTCGCCGAGCAACGCAGAAAGGCCCCGTCCTAGCCCATGGGGCCGCTTGGCAACCCTCAGCTTCTCATCATTCTCGTTGCTCAAGCTGCAACCTCCTGTCGGGGCAGACGTGAAATTAGTTCACGGGCAAGGCGCATGTAAGCTTCCGATCCAGAACACCGAAAATCGTAGATGAGGGCAGGTACGCCGTGACTTGGCGCTTCCGAAAGCCTGACGTTACGCGGGATCACGGTGGAAAAGACCAGATCGCCGAGGCAGGCGCGCACGTCATCCGCCACCTGGTCGGTCAGCCGGTTCCGCCGATCATACATGGTCAGCGCGACGCCCAGAATGGAGAGGCCCGGATTGAACCGACCCCGAATGCGCTCCACAGTCTGCAACAGCTGGGACAACCCCTCCAAGGCGAAGAACTCACATTGCAGAGGCACCAGGAGCGATTGAGCCGCCACCATGGCGTTGATCGTCAACAGGCCGAGCGAGGGAGGGCAATCAATGAGGCAGATATCCCACCGTCCCGATTGCGCCTCGCTCAGCACACGTTCCAGCCTGTGAGTACGCTCCTCATATTCGATCAGCTCGATCTCCGCGCCGGACAAGTCTTGCGTCGCCGCGATGATATCAAGCTTGGGCACTCGCGTGGCGTGAATGGCGTCTTCGATCGCACAGTTGCCGACCAGAAGATCATAGCTCGACCAAGTGCGGTCAGCTTGGTTGACGCCCAAGCCAGTGGAGGCATTACCCTGGGGGTCAAGGTCGATCAGCAGGACTCTCAGCCCGGTGGCGGCCAACCCCGTCGCCAAATTTATCGCGGTTGTGGTTTTTCCCACCCCTCCCTTTTGATTGGCAATGGCGATACGGATCATTGGCGACCTTTCCTGCCCCTTGGCGCGACCGACCGTGCTATAATGATCGCACTTTCCGCGTCAGTGATACTGCGTTCCACGTGAAACACACCTTGCCATGCGGATTGCGCCGCCTCCAGTTCATTTTGCGCATTTCGCCCTTTTGGCAGCAACCAAGTCGTTTTCTCGGTGGATAAATGGAGTGCGGATGAGAATAACCGCTCCAAAGGAGCATAAGCGCGCGCGCTGATCGTGGCGGCTTTAGCGGGGGATGCAGTTTCAACCCTCCCTCCATGAACCTTGGAGTTTGACAGCGCCAACTCGCTGATAACGTGGTTCAGGAAATCGATCCGCTTCCGCCGTGACTCCATCATCACCACTTGATGATTGCTCAAGATAGACACGACAATACCGGGCAAGCCCGCCCCGGACCCCAAATCTATCCACAAGCCGTCGTGAGGCTGTTCAGCGATTTTGAGGAGCTGTGCTGAATCCACGATATGCCTCGCCCACACATGATCGCGCGTGGATTCTGCGATTAGATTTTGGCGACCCATCTCTGACAAAAGCATGTCCACGTAGTGAGCAAGCCGCTGCCATGTTTCACGTGGAACGTCGAAATTGCGCTCTAACCAACTTTTTGCGTCGTCTTCAGTCATGCGGCCTGCCGACGCACGTAAATCAGCAAAGCCGCCAAAGCCGCAGGCGTGATGCCGCGAATACGGGCCGCCGCGGCAAGTGTATCCGGCCGCGCACGCTCAAGCCGCTCGACCATTTCGCCCGACAGACCGCCTATGGCCGAGAAATCAAAATCGGGCGGGATGCCCACCCGCTCGTCACGACGCAGTGCAGCGATCTCCGCCGTTTGGCGCTCGAGATAGGGCGCGTAGTGCGCATCTTGCAAAATCTCGTCGCGTAGCTCGGCATCGATCTCGTTCAAGGCCGGAGCTAAAGTTGATAACAACTCCCCCTGAACTTCTGGAAAGCGAGCCCACTCAAACAGCGTCCGACGGGCGCCGTCCTGGCGCACATTGGCCCCAGCCCGAGCCATCTCGGTTGCGCTGAATTCCTCCCCCAATTCCGTATCAACCCGCTCACGCTGGGCGATCAGGCGGTCATAATGGGCAACACGCTCTCGCCCCAATATGCCGTGAGCGCGACCGATCTCCGCCAATCTGCTGCCCGCGTTATCCGCCCGAAGGCGCAACCGATATTCTGCTCGCGCTGTCAGCATGCGGTAGGGCTCCGTGACGCCCTGAAGCACCAGGTCGTCGATCATGACCCCAATATAGCTGCTGGCACGGTCGAGGATGATCGGCGCCTCACCTCTAGCCACCGCGGCTGCATTCACTCCAGCGACGAGGCCCTGTGCAGCCGCCTCTTCATACCCCGTAGTGCCATTGATCTGCCCCGCACAAAGGAGGCCGGGCACGTCCCGCATCTCCAACGAGGACCCTAATGCCCGCGGATCTATATGATCATATTCGACCGCATACCCAGGCACCACGATTTCAGCTCGTTCAAGGCCGACCATCGACCGCACCATCTGCTCCTGCACATCTGCGGGCAAAGAGGTGCTGATGCCGTTCGGATAAACGAGGTGTGTACTCAGGCCTTCCGGCTCGAGAAAAATCTGATGTCCGTCGCGATCGCCAAAGCGGATGACCTTATCCTCGATCGACGGGCAATAGCGTGGCCCGCGTCCTTCGATCGCCCCGCTAAATAGCGGCGACCTTCCAAGGCCGTCCCGTATAATAGCGTGGGTGGCTTCATTGGTGCGAGTGATAGCGCAACTCAACTGGGGCAACTGCCGGGTCGGTGACAGGGCGGACATGGTCCAAGCGCCGTCGTCCGAAGACTGCTCCTCGAGCACACCCCAGTTAATCGTGCGACCGTCTAACCGAGGCGGCGTGCCAGTCTTCAGCCGACCGATAGGCAGGCCCAAATCGCGCAACTGCAATCCAAGCTCTGTCGCCGCTCGTTCGCCGGTCCGTCCACCGACGGTCGTCTCCTCGCCCCGAAACAGCTTTCCGCCTAGGAAGGTCCCGGTTGCCAGTACCACCGCTGGCGCTTCAAGCTGGGTTCCGTCTTTCAGAGCAAGTCCAGCAACCGCACCACCACTGAGCATCAGCGCAGCGGCCTCACCCTCGATGATTTGAAGCCCGTCTTGGGAATCAATCATGCGATGGATGGCAGCTCGATAGTGCGACCGATCCGCCTGTACCCGTGGCCCCTGAACAGCGGCGCCCTTGCTGCTGTTCAGCATGCGATAATGGATGGCGGCAGCATCTGCGGCTCTAGCAATCAGCCCGTCAAGCGCATCGACCTCACGCACCAAGTGCCCCTTGCCCAGCCCCCCTATCGCAGGATTACAGGACATCGCGCCGACGGTGGATTTCTCGAAGGTCAGGAGCGCCACCCGCGCGCCCTTCCGCGCAGCAGCTGCAGCCGCTTCGCAACCGGCATGGCCGCCGCCCACCACGATGACATCAAAAGCTGTATGCATGGTCGCGCCCATATCAGACTTGGCGCGACACATCAAAACTGTTCCACGTGGAACAGCCTTCATTTGCCGATGCAAAATTCTGCAAACAGGCGGTCCAGCATATGCTCCGTGCTCGCTCGCCCGGTCAGACGATCGATCGCGGCGCGGGCATGCCGCAATTCTTCGGCAACGATCAACAGGTCCCCACCCCTTGCCGACCTGTCCAGATGCCCCAGAAGCTGTGCCACGCCTTCACGCTGACGCTTATGCAGCGCCAATTCGCTGTCCCCCGGTAGCAGCATCTTGGCCTTTGCGAGGATGGCCACAAGCAGTTCGGTCATGCCTTCGCCAGTCACCGCCGACACCCGCAATCCTACGTCTGACGGCCGACGGTCGCATTGAGCGGCGATCAACATGGCATCTTCGCGGGGAAGGTCAGCAGCTTCACCAAGCCACAAGATAATGTCCGCATTTTCCAAAGCGGCACGAGCGCGGTCCATGCCGATCACCTCGATAGCGTCGGTAGTCTCGTCCCGTAAACCGGCGGTATCCGTGAAGAGAAAAGCGGTCCCCGCCAACGCGGCAGGCACCTCGATCCGATCGCGGGTCGTGCCTGCGACTTCCGACACGATGGCTGCGTCGCGACCGACAAGAGCATTGAGCAGCGTAGACTTTCCAGCATTGGGTGGCCCGGCAAGAACAACCCTCACGCCATCGCGCAAGCGCTCGGCTGACGATGCGGAAAGGATCGGCCGGATATCTTCCGCTAAGTCGTTCAAGCCTGCCAGGATGACGTCTTCAATGCCGACGTCGGGCACATCATCTTCGTCCGAAAAGTCGAGCGCAGCCTCCACCATCGCGGACAGGTCGAGCAGGTGGCCTTGCCATGCCTCCAGCCGCCGGGAAAAATGCCCCTCGGACATCAACAGCGCAGCACGCCGCTGTTGCTGCGTCTCGGCGGCCAACAGATCAGCCAGCCCTTCCACTTCGTTCAGGTCCATGCGCCCATTTGCGAACGCGCGCCGTGTGAACTCACCCGGCGAGGCCCGCCGAAATCCGGTCAGGGATTCAAGGGCATCCTCAATCCCCGCCACGACGGCTCGTCCGCCATGGCAGTGTACTTCAGCCAAATCTTCGCCGGTCGCGCTACCCGGGCCCGGGAACCACAGGACCAGGGCACGGTCGAGCGGCGTCTCATTACGCGGATCCTTCAACAACGCGAGCTGAGCGCGTCTAGGCTCCGGCAGGCTGCCCGCCAGGGCGCGCAGCGCCGCGGCCGCCGAGGGTCCACTTATCCGTATTACGCCGATCCCCGCAGGCGGCATGCCGCTCGACAGGGCGAAAATCGTGTCGTCCATCAATAGATCAGGGCTTGTCGCCATTCTTCCCGGGTACGCTGGCGAGGCCGATGTCCATCATCTGCCGAAACAATCGCATTCCCGCGTCGCCCAGCGGCGAGAAGCTTTTGAACATCGTTTCCATCTGCTCGACATTGGCTATGCCGTCGAAGCTATCCAGCATAGTCTTTACATATTTATCATGGATCGGGGTCACGTCCGGAAGGCCGAGGAAAGACCGCGCTTCGGCCGGGGTGCAATCTACATCCACCGTCACCTTCATCTCATGCACCTTCATTTACAAAAGCCCTGTCTGTCATGCAGCAACATGGCACCCAAAGGCAAATAAATTGGGCAAAGTGGCGTTGGCGGTTCGCCCAAATCCCTTTATCCTCATTGCAAGCTTCGATACACGGGAAAGGACACAGTCATGGGATCATTCGCGTCAATTCCTACCCTGGCAGGAAACGGGCAATTTGACGCCTATGTCGCCCAGCCCCAGAGTACGCCGCGCGCTGCGATCATCGTCGTCCAGGAAATCTTCGGGGTCAACGAAGGCATCCGTCGCAAATGCGACCATTGGGCGGAACAGGGCTATCTCGCTGTCGCGCCCGATTTGTTCTGGCGAGACACCCCGCATGTCGAGCTTGATGCTGACGTGCCCGAACAGTTTCAGGCCGCGATTTACCATATGCAGAAGCTGGATCAGGACCTTGCCATCTACGACATCGAAGCCGCGATACGCTTTGCCCGGACCGAACTCAGCGGCAGCGGCAAGGTGGGGGTCGTTGGCTACTGCCTTGGAGGACGGCTGACCTTCATGGCCGCCTGCCGCACTGACGGGGACGCCTTTGTTGGCTATTATGGCGTCGGCATCGACAATTTGCTGGGAGAGCAGCATGCCATCGGCAAACCTGTGATGCTGCACATACCGACGGCGGACGGCTTTGTGCCGCCGGAGGTTCAAACGAAGATGCATGAAGGGCTGAAGGACAACCGCCACGTCGTCCTCCATGACTATGAGGGGCTTGATCATGGTTTCGCTGCCGAAATGGGCGCCCGCCGGGTAGAGGAAGCCGCGCAATTGGCGGACCAACGAACGGCGGATTTCTTCGTCGACAATCTTTAGGCAGGAAGGCGACCCATGTCTCGGCCTTGGCGCATGGTTGTTCGCACGACTGGCGGCCCTGACGTCATCGAGCGGGAGGATTTCGACCTTGCTCCCCCAGCCGAGGGTGAGGTGCTGATTGCGCAAGATGCGATCGGCCTCAACTTCATCGATACGTATCACCGGTCGGGCCTCTACAGCACGCCCCTACCCCTGACGCTAGGCGTTGAAGGGGCGGGATATGTCGAAGCCATAGGGCCCGGTGTTGATGGCCTCGCCGTTGGAGACAAGGTGGGAGCGGCAGGTGGCTTTGGCGCCTATGCCACCCACCGCACCGTGGCTGCCGATCGGGTCATCAAGATTCCGGCGGAAATCAGCACCGACGAAGCCGCCGCGATGATGCTCAAAGGCATGACTGCCTGCTTCCTTGCTGAAGATGTGCTGCCGCTCCGATCAGGACAGGTCGCGCTCGTCCACGCGGCGGCCGGGGGCGTCGGTTCGGTCCTTGTCCCCTGGCTCCGCGCCAGCGACGTCGTGGTCATCGCCCATAGCGGTTCGGCAGAAAAGGCGGCGCTGGTAGAGGCGGACCACAGCTTCCACTGCCCGTTCCCCGACTTGGCCAGCGAGGTACGCGCGCTCACCGGCGGTAACGGCGTCGATGTGGTCTATGACGGCGTGGGCAAGGATAGCTGGAGCGCCTCCCTATCCTCGCTGAAGCGCCGCGGTATGATGGTGAGCTATGGCAATGCCTCTGGAGCCGTGGCGCCGATCTCTCTGCTGGAACTCAGTCGCGCCGGGTCGCTCTTCGTTACGCGCCCCACCCTGTTCGACTATATCGTGACGCGCAAAGAGCTGGACCATGTCAGCACTCGGCTGTTCGATCGCATGCGATGGGGGATTGTACGGGCCCACATCGGACAGCGCTATGCCTTGTCGGATGTTGCAGAAGCGCATCGGGCGCTGGAGGCGCGGAAGACCGTGGGCAGCACCATCCTGGTGCCTTGAGAACCTCAGCCAAGAAATCTGAGGGTTCGGCAAGCAGCGGGCCGGAGCCCGCCGCTGCCGTTTCAATTCAGCTGAAGAGGGTCAGGATGCCGACCTGATGATCGACCACCCCCTCGTAGATCATCTTGACCGCGACATAGATGATCACGGCCAGACCCAGATAAGCAATCCAGCGGAACCGCTCGATATATTTGGCGATGATATTCGCCGCGATACCCATCAAAGCCACCGATAGAACAAGGCCGATGATCAGGATGCCAGGGTGGTCACGCGCAGCACCAGCAACCGCCAGCACATTGTCGAGGCTCATCGACACGTCCGCGACGGCTACGGCCCAGGCAGCGGCTGCGAAGCTCTTCGCCGGGCGCAACCCCGACACATCATCGTCGCTGGGGTCGTCGGGCGTTTCCGCCCCGCGCCTGGGGTGCAGCTCGCGCCACATCTTCCAGCTGACCCACAGCAGCAGCAGGCCGCCTGCCAGGATCAGGCCAACAATCTGCATCAACTGAGTGACGACCAGGGCAAAGCCGATACGCAGCACCAATGCGGCGATGATGCCGATCATGATGACGCGCTGGCGCTGCTGCGGCGGCAATCCTGCCGCCAGCGCGCCCACCACGATGGCATTGTCGCCCGCCAGCAGGATATCGATCATCAGCACCTGGCCAAAGGCAGCCAATGCAGCCGGAGACCCGATATTGCTGAAGTCGTTGACGATGTGCCCCCAAATATCTGCGGGCGATCCCAAACCCTGCGCGGCGGCAGCGGCAGTCGTAAGAAGGTCGATCATAACGGCCTGATATAACTCCGCTTACTGGTTCATCGAATCGAAGAAATCTTCGTTGGTCTTCGAATCCTTCATCTTGTCGAGCAGGAACTCCATCGCATCGACGGTGCCCATCTGCATCAGGATACGGCGCAGCACCCACATCTTGGAAAGCTTGGCCTTGTCTACCAGCAGCTCTTCCTTGCGGGTACCCGACTTGCCGACATCCAGCGCCGGGAAGATGCGCTTGTCCGCCACCTTGCGGTCGAGCACGATTTCCGAGTTGCCGGTGCCCTTGAACTCTTCGAAGATGACCTCGTCCATGCGGCTGCCGGTGTCGATCAGCGCGGTGGCGATGATGGACAACGAGCCACCCTCCTCGATATTTCGCGCGGCGCCGAAGAAGCGCTTGGGCCGCTGCAACGCATTGGCATCGACACCGCCGGTCAGCACCTTGCCCGAGGACGGGACCACGGTGTTGTAGGCGCGGCCGAGGCGGGTGATCGAGTCGAGCAGGATCACCACATCCTTCTTATGTTCCACGAGGCGCTTGGCCTTTTCTATGACCATTTCGGCGACCTGCACGTGACGCTGCGCTGGCTCGTCAAAGGTCGAGGACACAACCTCACCCTTCACGCTACGCTGCATGTCGGTGACTTCTTCCGGGCGCTCGTCGATGAGCAGGACGATCAGGAACACTTCGGGATGATTGTCCGTGATCGCCTTGGCGATGTTCTGCAGCAGAACGGTCTTACCCGTGCGCGGCGGCGCGACGATCAGGGCGCGCTGGCCCTTGCCCTGCGGCGAGACGATATCGATGACGCGGGCCGACTTGTCCTTGACCGTCGGATCGAGCGTGTCGAGCACCAGCTTCTGCGTTGGATAGAGCGGCGTCAGGTTATCGAAATTGACGCGATGGCGGACAACTTCCGGATCATCGAAATTGACCGACATGAGCTTCGTCAGCGCGAAATAGCGCTCGCCATCCTTGGGCGCGCGGATTTCACCTTCCACTGTATCACCGGTGCGCAGGCCGAACTTACGGACCTGATTGGGCGACACGTAGATGTCATCGGGACCGGCGAGGAAATTCGCTTCCGGGCTGCGCAGGAAGCCGAAGCCATCGGGCAGCACTTCGATCGTGCCCTCGCCCATGATCTGCTCGCCATTTTCCGCCTCAGCCTTGAGGATCGCGAACATCAAATCCTGCTTGCGCAGGGTCGATGCGCCTTCGACGCCCAATTCTTCCGCCATGGTGACGAGATCGGCGGGGGATTTTTTCTTGAGGTCCTTGAGGTGCATTCGACTTGAGTCCGATGGAGAGAGATGAGGAACGAAGATGCGATAGGAAGGATAGTCGCCCGGTATGGAGGAAACACGGGACTCCGGCGCTGGACGGCCGGTATAGACTGTCCGCGTTTAACGATCCGCGCGCCTGAAAGTCAAGGCATCGCGTCGTTTCCCGTTCCCGGAAAGTGGCGGTTCTGGCCGTCGGCGTCGGCAAATGGTGCAGCAGTTGCGGCGATGGACCCGCCCGGCCCATCCATGCTATGGTTTATGCCTCTAGCTAAAGAGGCAAAGGGCATGAGAAAAGCGTATCTCGTCCCTGCATTGGCCATGCTGATCATCTGCCCGCCCGCGGCCGCTCAGCCCCCGCCGACGGCCGATCACCCTGCTGTTGTCCGGACCCTTGCCGCCACTGACGACCGCGTATCCATCCCGATCCACATCGGTGGTCGCGGCCCTTGGAACTTCATCGTGGATACGGGTTCTCAGCGCACTGTCATCTCCCGTGACCTCGCCGACCGTCTCGCCTTGCCTGCCCGGCGTCCCGTCACCGTCGTCAGCATGGCGGGCCGCAGCGCTGTCCGCACCGTCGCCCTTCCCGCGCTCGGCTATGGCGAAGAAAAGATCGACGATATCGAAGCCCCGGTCCTAGAGGCGGATAATCTCGGCGCCGCAGGCCTGCTGGGGCTCGACAGCCTGCGCGCCAAGCGCCTCCTCCTGAACTTCCGCACCGGGCGGATGGAAATCGGCGCCAGCCGCCGTGCGTGGCGCGATCCCGACGCCATCATCGTCGAGGCCAAGCGGCGCAAGGGGCAGCTGATCCTGCTGCACTCGGACGCGAACGGGCTGAAGGTCAACATCATCCTCGACACCGGCACGCAGCTCAGCGTCGGCAACTTCGCCTTGCGCGACAAGCTCATCCGCAAGAAACGTGCACCAGCGATGAGCGAGGTCAGCCTGATCAGTGTCACGGGCGACAGGCTGACGGGTCAATTGGGGCGCATCGGTAAAATCCGCATGGGCCCGATCGCCCTCACCGACTTGCCAGTCATGTTCGCCGATGCCCAGCCTTTCCGGGAACTCGGCCTGTCGGACAAGCCAACCTTGCTGCTCGGCATCCAGGCGCTCAAGATGTTCGACCGTGTCGCCATCGATTTCGGCCGGGGAAAGATCGACTTCCTAATGCCGGACGCCAGCGCGGTCGGCCAGCAGCATCTCGCCAGCGCACTGCGTGAGACTGGTTAGCGCGGCGGCGGCCGTTGCCGGTCGCGGCCCAGCACCTGATCAATCCATTGCTGATCCAGCCGGGGCGGGGTCGTGCGGGCAGGCGGCGCCTGCTCGACGGCCTGGTCATCCTGCTCCGCGCCCTCATCCTCTGGCTGCTGCTGGTCCTGGCTGATCGGCATGCCATTTTCATCGACCATCATGCCGCCGCCCGATCCATTGTCCGGCTGGCCGTAATAGGCTTCCTCGTCCGGCTCCAACTGCCATTCAGGCAGCGTCACTTGCGTCTCGAACTGTTCCACAGGGCGGCGCGACACCGCCACCTTCATATAATCGGCAAAGGCATGGGCGGGCGCCCGGCCACCCTGTAACACGCCCACCGCCCGCGCATCGTCGCGTCCCATCCAGACGCCCGTGGTAATGCCGCTGGAAAAACCCAGGAACCAGCCATCCTTGTTGCTGCTGGTCGTGCCGGTCTTCCCCGCGACGGGGCGACCGATCTGCGCCGCCTTGCCCGTGCCCGTGCTGACTGCGGTTTGCATAAGGTCGGTCATGCCCGCCGCCACCCAAGGCGCGACGAGCACGCGGCTGGTATCATCCTGATGCTGGTAGAGCAGCCGACCATCGGCGGTCGTCACCTTGGTGATGCCATAGGGCGTCACCGCCACCCCCTTGCGCGCGATGGAGGCGAAGGCGCGGGTCATGTCGATCAGGCGCACGTCGGACGTGCCCAGCACCATGGAAGGGTGCGTATTGATCGGCGTCGTCACGCCAAAGCGCCGCGCCATGTCCGCCACGGTGGGAAAGCCGACCTCCACGCCCAGCTGCGCCGCGACCGTGTTGATCGAATAGGCAAAGGCCGTGCGGACGTCGATGTCGCCGGAAAAGCGCCCGGAACTGTTGCGCGGGCTCCAGCCATTGATCGTGACCGGCTTGTCCGTCACGCCAGTATCCGGCGTATAGCCCGCCTCCAGTGCCGCCATATAGACGAAGATCTTCCAGGCCGAACCCGGCTGCCGCGTGGCCGTCGTCGCGCGATTATAGTTGGACGTCACATAGTCGAGCCCGCCGACCATCGCCCGCACCGCCCCATCACGATCAAGCGAAACCAGCGCCCCTTGCGCGCCCCCAGGCACATTGGCCTGGATCGCAGCTGTTGCGGCCTTCTGCATGCCAAGGTCGATGGTGGTATAGACTTCCAGCGGCTCATTGGGTTCATCGACCAGCAGATCGAGCTGCGGCAAAGCCCAATCGGTGAAATAGCGCACGCTATTCTGCGGCGGCTCCGGCGCCATCTTGACGTCGTTCAGGTCGACGCTCGCCCGTTCAGCCGCACTGATCGCCCCATTTTCCTGCATCAATTGCAGCACCACGCCCGCTCGGCCGATCGCCGCTTCGGCATCGGCGGTGGGGGAATAGCTCGACGGCGCCTTCACCAGCCCCGCAATGATCGCCGCCTCCGGCAGTTCGAGCGACGTCGCAGGATGCCCGAAGAACTTGCGGCTGGCAGCATCAATGCCATAGGCGCCGCCGCCGAAATACACCTTGTTAAGGTACAGCTCCAAAATCTGCCGCTTGGAAAATTTCCGCTCCAGCGCCAGCGACAGGATCATCTCCCGGACTTTCCGGCCCCAGCTATAGCTGTTGTTGAGGAAGATGTTGCGCGTCACCTGCTGGGTGATAGTCGATGCGCCCTGCCAGCGGCGGCCCTTGCCCCGGTTCTCCAACGCAACCCACGCCGCGCGCGCCATGCCAACGGGGTCGACCCCGGGATGCATGTAAAAACGCTTGTCCTCGGTGGACACCATCGCGTCCACCATGACCGTGGGAATCTGGTCATAAGACAGCCAGCGCCCGAAACTCGGCCCCAAGGACACGATCACGCTGCCATCAGCGGCATGGACGCGGATCATCTGACCATTGGGTGATGATTTCAGCGATTCATAACTGGGAAGTGACTGATAGGCGATCACCACCGCCACGATGATCGCGAACAGAGCGCCGACCGTAGCAACCAGCCCGAACTTGAGCGCCCGCATAAGCCAACGCTTGGCGCCTCCGGGCGTGTCCTTGCTCTTGCCTGATCGTGCCATCTATGCCGCCCGGATACGCGCTAACTGGTCAAGCCGCCAGCGCAAATCACACGCCCGCATGCCCATGAGCCTATTTCTCAAGAGGGACGCCGCTTTACCGGCGATGAATGATTATTCCGCCTCGTCGCGCGGCTTGAAATCCAGCGACGCGCTGTTCATGCAATAGCGCAGGCCGTTGACACCCGGACCATCGGGAAAGACGTGGCCCAAATGCCCTTCGCACTTGGCGCAACGCACTTCGGTGCGGATCATGCCATGGCTGCTGTCGCGGATTTCCTCCACCGCATCGATGTCCACAGGCGCGGTGAAGCTCGGCCAGCCCGACCCGCTGTCATATTTTTCCTCTGCATCGAACAGCTCGGCCCCGCACCCGGCGCAATAATAGACGCCATCAGCCTTGTTGCCATTATATTTGCCGGTAAAGGCCCGCTCGGTCCCGGACTCTCGCAGCACATGAAATTGTTCTGGGGAAAGGCGCTCGCGCCATTCGGCATCGGTCAGGTTGAGCTTGTCCATGGCGGCAATATGGCGACGGCTCTTCTTGCGATCAAGCGCTTACCTCTCCCGCGCAGCCTGCCGCGTGATGGCGAGCAGTTCATGCCGCACCATCAGGTCGCCAATCCCCCTGCCCGACCGGCTCGCCCGCTCCGCCTGCGCCAGCCGCTGGATCACGCGGGCAATGCCATGCGCATCCCACAACCGCACCTGCCGGGTCACGATGGGCTTGTCCTTCCAGAACACCTGCTTGCCCGCAGCCTCGACTGCACCCTCCAGCCGTCCACTTTCGTCAAAGGACGCCCGAATGGTCGCAAGGAGCATCGCCCGCGTCAGCAGCGGCCGCAGCACCGCGGCCATCGCCGTGCCCGCCTGGCCCAACCGGCCCAGTTCCCGATGCATCGCGCGCAGGTCACCGCCCAGCACCGCGTTAACGAGCGGCGCGGCGTCCGCATCGGGATTGTCGGCGGACAAGGCATCCAGCGCTTCCGCCGTCGCTTCGGCCGGACCATCGGGCGCGGCATCGAGGTACAGGATCAGCTTCTCGATCTCGCCACCCATCAACGCCCGGTCGCCATTGGTCAGGTCGACAATCCGCTTGGCGAGCTCGCCGGGCAAGCGCAATCCCCCTTCCCGCGCGATAGCAACCGCGATCTGCTCGGCCTCGCGTGCGTCCGGCTGGTAGGAAATGAAGGCCATGGAACGGGGATTGTCGAGCACCAGCTTCAACAGCTTGGACGTGCCCTTCAGCGCACCAGCGGTCGCAATGACGGGATTGCCCGCCGCCTCCGCCTCCAGCAGCGCCGTCACTGCTGGCAGCGATTCCTCGCCCATGCCGTTAATGCGCACCCAACGCCGGTCCCCGAACATGGAAAAGGACGCCGCTTCATCAGCCAGCCGGGCCGGATCGTCCCGCAACGTCGGGCCATCCAGATCGACGCGCTCCGCCTCGGGTCCCATCGCTCGTTCCAGCCTCTTGCCCAGCGCAGCACTCCCCGCCTCATCGGGGCCGTACAGCAGGAAAAAACGAATATCGGCCGGGGGAGCGTCGAGCGCCTTTTCAATCTGGCCGCGATTGGCCTTCAACGCTGCTGGTCCCTCGCCGCGAACAGGGCGAGCCGGGACAGGATCTGGTCAGCGATGGTCTGAGACAGCCGCTCCAGCGCGGTATCTTCCGCCGCGATGGTCGCATATTCGCTGGAGGTCACGTCGATGCCCGCGTCCGATCCCGCCGTGTCGTCAATGACCTGTGCGCCCTTGTCATCGATCAACTGATAGCGCGCGCGCAATGTCCGCCGTTCGCGCGTGATCGCCTGGTCGGCACGCAAACCGAAGCCGCTGATCTGGTCGTCCAGCTTCACCACCAACCGGTATCGCGGCCCCTCACCGCTCATGGCGGCCAGACGATCGTTGAGCGCGTTGCGAACCAGCCAGCCCGCCTTGCCCTCGATCGGAGCGATGTCGATGCTGCCCAGCTTCTGCGCAACAGCGCCATGACTGCCACCGCCATAAACGGGACGAAGCCCGCAAGCGGAAAGGGACGACAGGGCTAACAGAAGGAACGGCCAAGACTTCATAAGAGCTATCCTTAACCGTTCGCCCTGAGCTTGTCGAAGGGCTCTTCTTTCTCTTTTAAAGAAGGAAGATGCTTCGACAGGCTCAGCCCGAACGGAGATATTCAAATCACCAGGTTCACCAGCCTGTCAGGCACCACGATCACCTTCTTCGGAGTCGCACCGTCCAGCGTCCGCGCCACATTGGGCGCTGCCAGGGCGAGCCGTTCCAGCTCATCCTTGCTCGTGCCCTTGGGCACGGTGATGGTGTCGCGCAGCTTACCCATGACCTGACAAGCGATCGTCACCTCATCCTCGACCAGCAGCGCCTGATCGACCTGCGGCCAGGCCGCATCAGCAACCAGGCCCTGCTCACCCATGTCCGCCCAGGCTTCCTCCGCCAGATGCGGCGTCATCGGCGCGACAAGCAACGCCAGCGCCCGGATCGCCGCGCTGCGGCTGGCGGAAGGCTTGGCCTTCTCCACCGCATTGGTCAGCTCGTAGATTTTGGCGACCGCCTTGTTGAACGACAGCGCCTCGATATCCTTCGCCACGCCGTCGATCGTCTGGTGTAGCTTGCGGTCCAAGGCCTTGTCCTGCCCCTCGGCAGCCTTGTCAGCCTCACCAAACAGCCTCCACAGCCGATTGATGAAGCGCCACGACCCTTCGATGCCGCTCTCCGTCCAGGGCAAGTCGCGCTCAGGCGGGCTGTCGGACAGCATGAACCAGCGCACCGCGTCCGCGCCATATTGGGCGATGATGTCATCGGGATCGACGACATTCTTCTTGGACTTGGACATTTTCTCGATGCGGCCAAGGATCACTTCCTGCCCAGTCGCGATTTCCACTACCTTATCGCCGCGCCTTTCAATTTCTGAAGGCGACAGCCACGCGCCCAATTCTGTGATCGTCTGATTGGGATCATAGGGTTGATCAGGCCAGAAGCCCAACCATTCGCTCTCCGTCATCTGCCGAACGACATTATGAGCCTTATACGTCTCGTGCGTCACCATGCCCTGCGTAAACAGCCCAGTGAAGGGCTCGGCAAAGCCGATCTGCCCCATATGCTGAAGCGCCCGCGTCCAGAAGCGCGCATAGAGCAGATGGAGGATCGCATGCTCCACCCCGCCGATATATTGGCCGACCGGCAGCCACTTCTCGACCGTTTCCCGATCGAACGGCTTGTCCTTCGGCTGGCTGGCGAAGCGGATGAAATACCAGCTGGAATCAGCAAAAGTATCCAGCGTGTCCGTCTCGCGCCGCGCCGCCTTGCCGCACTTGGGGCAATCGACATGCTTCCACGTTGGATGCCGATCCAGCGGATTGCCCGGAACATCGAAGCTCACATCCTCCGGCAGCACCACCGGCAGCTGATCCTTGGGCACGCCAACCGGCCCGCAATCCTCGCAATGGATGACCGGGATCGGCGTCCCCCAATAACGCTGGCGCGACACGCCCCAGTCGCGCAGGCGGAACACGGTGGTGCCATTGCCCCAGCCATCGCCCTCGGCGCGGCGGATTACCTCGGCTTTCGCATCCTCGACGGTCATGCCGTTGAGGAAATCGGAGTTCACAAGGCGGCCCGGACCCGCATAGGCCTCATCGCCAATGCCCTTATCCTCGTCGCCCTCAGCCGCAACCACGCGCTCGACCGGCAGCATATATTTGCGCGCGAAATCCAGGTCGCGCTGGTCATGCCCCGGCACCGCCATGACCGCGCCCGTACCATATTCCATCAGCACGAAATTCGCGACGAACAGCGGCAGCTTGCGCCCGGTAAACGGATGGATGACCGATCGCCCGGTGTCATAGCCCTTCTTCTCCTGTGTCTCGATTTCCGCGGCCGCCGTGCCGCTATGACGGCATTCCTCGGCGAACGCAGCCAGACCGGCGTCCTTCGCTTCCAGCGCCAAGGCGATCGGGTGGTCCGCCGCAATCGCCGCAAAGCTCGCACCGAAAATCGTGTCGGGACGGGTGGAAAAGACCTCCAGTTCCTCGATGCCGCCCACCGCCTCGTCCAGCTTGAAGCGGAACTGCAAGCCGACCGACTTGCCGATCCAATTCTCCTGCATCAGCCGGACCTTCTCGGGCCACTGATCCAGCGTCCTGAGGCCGCTCAGCAGATCGTCCGCAAATTGCGTGATCTTGAGAAACCACTGGCTGAGCTTGCGCTTCTCAACCAGCGCGCCTGAGCGCCAGCCCTTGCCGTCGATCACCTGCTCATTGGCGAGCACGGTCATGTCGACCGGGTCCCAATTGACCGCGCTCTCTTTCCTATAGACCAGCCCCGCTTCCATCATATCGAGGAACAGGGCCTGCTCCTGCCCATAATAATCGGGCTCGCACGTCGCCAGTTCGCGACTCCAATCCAGCGCAAAGCCCAGCTTCTTGAGCTGCGCCCGCATCGTCGCGATGTTGGAGCGCGTCCAGTCGCCCGGATGCACCTTCTTTTCCATCGCGGCGTTCTCGGCCGGCATGCCAAAGGCGTCCCAACCCATCGGATGCAGCACTTCATGCCCCGTCATCCGCCGGAAGCGCGCCAGCACGTCGCCCATCGAATAGTTGCGAACATGGCCGATATGGATGCGCCCGGACGGATAAGGGAACATCTCCAACACATAGGAGCGCGGCTTGGCGCTCGTATCCGACGCCTTGAACGTCTGCTTCTCGTCCCAAACGGCCTGCCAGCGGGCATCGGCCTCAAGCGGATTGAAGCGCCTTTGCATGAGTTCACGTCCTCAAAATGCATGCGGGCTGAGCTCTTCCAAGCCCAGCCCCTTGTTGTTCAAGAAATTGTATGAAAGGAAGGGCCTATCCCGCGACGGCCATGCGGCGCAGGTCGCGCGCCTTGGTCAGGATGATCTCTTCCAGCTTCTGGACCGTGGCGGCCTGCACCGGCGCATCGACCCACTGACCGCCCTGGTTCACCTGACGGCTGGCCGCAACGCGCAGCGCGTCGGCGCGCAGATCCTGGTCCAGGATCGACACAGTCAGCTTCATCCGCTCACTGGGCGTATTCGGATTAGCGTACCAGTCGGTGACGATCACGCCGCCGTTCGAATCCGTCTGCACCATCGGCATGAAGGACAGCGTGTCCAGCGTCGCGCGCCACAAATAGCTGTTGACGCCAATCGTCGTCACCTTGGATGCCGCCAGATCAGCCTTCGGACGCTCTTTGGACCCGCCGCCGCACGCGGCAAGCGGCAAAAGCGCGGCCAGCAGCAGACCGGCGGAAACAGAAGCGGGTAGGCGGCGGACCATCAGGGCATGTCCCATATTTGAAGAAAAACGCCCCGCATCTATAGAGAAGCCGTGACAATGGGCAAGGGGGCGCTGGCATGAGCTGAAACGCTCGGGCACTTCGCGCGTTTGGACTCTGTGTGATCCGTGCAACAGCGCGGACAAAAAGGTCATGACGCACTACCCATTGCAGGCACATAGGTGTACAGCTTTAAAAAATTAGTCGGTGGGGAAGAGATTCGTGTGATGCGCATGAATAGGGGACATTTGGCGTTGACCGGCGCGGCAGTTGCCGTCGCTGGCTTCATGCTGTCTCCTGCGATTGGCGCTGCGACTGATCTTGTGAAGCTTCGGGCCGATGTTCCGGTCTCGCTCGGCGCGCTGGGCAGCATCTCCTCCTTCACGCCCACGACCAAGGATCCCCGCCTCGCTGCCGCCTATGCGCGGATCGCAGCTTCCGCAGGCCGGCAGAATTTCAAGTTCACGCCCACCAGCGGCTCGCTCAGCGGGCAGCGTTCGGTCACGGTGATGGTCCGCGCCGCTGATCTCAACGATCGCGTCGCCATCAGCCGCACGATCGACCCGGTCGGCATCGCACCTGTCGCATTCAGCCTGAACAGCGCCCACAACTGGCGCAAATTCGCCCTGCCCGAAGCTGTTGGGCGCAAGGAACTGGACCCTGTTTCGATCGAGCAGATGGCTGGAGCAAAGAATTTCTCGCTGGATCAGGGTGCCAAGAATCGCTTCAGCACCAAGGTGATGATCGAAAGCCGCCGCGATCCGGGCACGGCGATCCGCAACCCGAATGCGGATAAGGATTATTCACTGGACCTCGCCAGCTCCTACTCGCTGACGCGCAACCTGAACGTCACCGCTGGCCTGCGCTACAACAACAGCGTGATCGGCCGCCTGACCCCGATGACCGACGACCGCCAGGATAACCAGGCTGTCTATCTCGGGACTGTGTTCAAGTTCTGATCCGCTGACACCTCGCCCCTCGCACTGTTGGGGGGTTAGCGCGTAAGCGGTTGAGGGATCGCTCGACGATAACCGCTTTCCCCTGATCGCTAACACCATTTCTTCCTCATCCAAGCGCTGCTGGGATCTCGTGAGGCTAGGCAGAGCACTACCGGTACTCGGCGTGCTATCGCGCGATGGCAGCTAACGACCAGTTCTTGCCGCTGCGATGGTCGAATTATCCGCCTCTAACCTGACATTAGTGGCTCCCCGCCGGTTGAACAAACCGGCGTTCCGCGCCAATCAAAACGCATGATGAAACATACGCTGTTCTTCCCACTGTTGATGATTACCGGCTCGCTTGTCGCGGGTGCATGTTATGCGAAGGGAGCCACAGAGCAGACCTATCGCGGCAAATTGATATTCCTAGATGACGGCGCTTTCTTTCGTGTGGATCGTGCCATTGCGGGTTCGCTGCCTGTCAAAACGTGCAGTTCCACAAGCGCTTTTTCAGCTTTGGCAGACACCGAAATAGGCCAAGTATTGTCCGTTCGCTTCAAGGGGCATCCGATGGCTGACGATCAAGGTCAAACGATACAAACTCGCTGCGTAATAAACATCACCCGGTTCATTGAGGCTAAGCGGTAGGACCGCTATCGAATGATTTCGGCGAACGACCGGACTGTCGCCTAACCACCCTAAGGCAACATCCCCTCTCCCCTTCAGGGGAGAGGGTGCCGAGCGTAGCGAAGGCAGGAGAGGGGTCTTAACGGCGGTGTCTGCTCGTTCTCCTCTCCGCTAAAGGGGAGAAGGAGAAAGTATCACCCATTACCGCCCCATCACTGACCCAGCCGTCAGCCCATCAATGGCTGCCCACCCCGAAGCCCCCAAGCCAGCCAGCATCCGGCGATGCTCCGCCCGAACACCCCCCAACGCAATGACCGGCACCGCCGCCCTATGCGCCAGCGCCGCGAAACCCACTCGCCCCAGCACCCTCCCGCCCAGATGCGACCGCGTCGCAAAGAGCGGCGAAAGGAAAATAAGGTCCGCCCCAGCTGTCTCGGCTGCCAGCAACTCACGCGCGCTGTGAACAGCCATGCTGCGAACCATAGGCCGCGCCGCTCGCCCGACCCCGCGCCCGTGCCAGCCATCCGCTCCCCAGGCCGCTGCATGACGCGCCGATCCCGCCAGCAGCAGCATGAGCCTCCGCCCCCGCGCGACCTTCGCCACCCTGTCGTACAAGGCACGCCGCTCACGAAACCCTGTCCGATAATGCCGAAACAGGATGCCCCCACGCCCCTTGGGCAAACGCGCAGCACTTGCCAGCAGCGCCTCGGCCGATACGCGCTCGTCCGTCACCAGCCAGATCGAGGGTAGATTTTTAGCGTAGCGGCCTGTCATCGCCCTCGCCTATAGCAGCCCGCATGACGACCGACAGCATCGAAGCCTCCGACCGGCTGACCGCCGTGCGTGACACCATGGCCCGCGCAGCCCGCCTCACTGGCCGCACCGCCGACGACATGACGCTCATCGCTGTCTCGAAAACGCAGGACGCCGCCGCCATCCGGCCGCTCATCGATGCAGGTCAGCGTGTCTTCGGCGAAAATCGCGTGCAGGAAGCACAGGCAAAATGGCCCATGCTGCGGGAGGAGACGCCCGGCCTCTCCCTGCACCTCGTAGGTCAGTTGCAATCCAACAAAGCTGCTGACGCCGTTGCCCTTTTCGACGCTATCCACTCGCTGGACCGCCCGTCGCTGCTCACCGCGCTCGCCAAGGCCATGGATGCGGCGGACAAGCGCGTCCCCTGCTTCATCCAGGTCAATATCGGCGCGGAAGATCAAAAGGGCGGTTGCCCGATCGCAGAGACGCCAGCGCTGATCCGGGCGGCGCGCGATGCTCAGATTCCAGTGGCGGGCCTCATGTGCGTCCCCCCAGCCGATGTCGAGCCAGCGCCCTATTTCGCGCTATTGGCCAAGATCGCCCGAGAGGAGGGCGTCGATCAGCTTTCCATGGGCATGTCCGGCGATTTCGAAACGGCGATCATGCTCGGTGCGACCCATGTACGCGTCGGCACCGCCTTGTTCGGTGAAAGGCCCTCTCCCGCCCGCCCTGTTCCGGCGAGCGGGAGAGGCATGATCAGAAACTCCCGCGAAGGGTGATGCCGTAGGTCCGGGGGTCTCCCAAAAAGGCCGAAATCAGCTGGTTCGCCATGACATTGCCAGGCTGGCCAAACTGACCCGTTGATCCTTGGGCGGGGCTGCTCGATTGCAGCGGACTGCTGAACGCGACCTGGGTATAATCCTCGTTGAAGATATTCTGACCCCAGAATTCCACTGCCCAGCGCTGCCGCGGGCCACGGATGCCGACGCGGGCGTTGAACACGGCATAGCCATCCTGCCGCTTTTCAGGGAACAGGTCGGACCCGGTGTTGAAGTCGCTGGTCATGCGCCCATCGATGTAGAACAGCGCCGACAGCCCGGTAGAGCCGATCTCCGGCGTCCAGGACGCGCTGACCGTCGTCACCACCTCGGGCGCCTGGCTGTTGATCGATCCGGGCAGCAGGAACAGCGCCGGATCAACCGGCACTGACCCATCGCTGCTGCCGACCAGACGGTTGGCGAACTTCGCCCGCGCATAGGTCAAGCCACCCGACACGCGCACGTTGCGCACGGGAGACGCCGCCAGCTCCAGCTCCACGCCCTGGCTGATAAGGCCCGGACCGACATCGTCGCTATCGCAGGTGCGGGCTGCCGACAGCGACCCGTCACAGCCATTGATATTCTGAACCACGAAGCTGGTGCCGTTGAAGGTGTTCAGCTGGAAATTCTTGAACTCCTGCCGGAACGCCGCGATGTTCACGCTCCACTTGGGCTGGCTATATTTCAGGCCGATCTCGAACGCGTCCACCTTCTCCGCGGCAAAACGAAGGCTGCTCACATCGGCATTGCTGCGTGGCGAGAAGACGGCAGGCACCGGGTTCAGCCCCGTCGATCCCAACTGGAAGCGATCGAGATTATAGCCGCCCGCCTTGTACCCCTTCGAATAGCTGCCATAGACCAGCATCTCGTCCAGCGGCTTCCATGACAGCACGGCCGTCCCGGAAAACTCGCCATCGCTGATCTTGTCTTTGAGGTTCAGCGCGTTGAGCCCGGTCGAGCTGTTGCCTAGGCAACCCAGAGTAAGGATGCCCTGCGCCAGCGCGGCCGCGCTTCCCAAGGCAGGCGTGGTGGCGATCTCGTACAGGTCGTTTAGCGCCCCGGGATTGCGCGTCTGCAACGCCGCGCAAGTCCCGTTATTATTGTTGAAATCGGCCGAGAAGCGCTTGGTCTCATGCGTGTAGCGCAGGCCCAGTGTCAGATCGAGCTGCTTGGTGATGTGGATGATATTATGGGTGAAGAGTGCCCAATTCTCGCTCTTCTGGCGGTAGATGGATGCAACGTCGCCAGTCCCATCCGGGATCGCCGCCAACGCGCGCAGCCCGTTCCCGAGCCCCGTCGAAAGTGCGCCCGCAGCGCCAGCGCCGATGGCTGGCGTCAGGCCAGCATTGAGCTGAGCCTGCGTGCCGGTGATCAGCGCCTGCGTCGCAAGTCCGCTGCCGCACGCAGCTAGCTGCTGCGCCGTGAGGTTGCTGTTGACCCCAGCGCCCGCCATCAGGCGGCAAGCGGCGAAACGGCCATAGTCGTCGCCGAAGACGATATTGTCCTCCAGCGTCAGCTTTTCATGCGCATAATAGCCGCCGACCAACCAGTCGAGCACCTCGCCAAAGGCTGAACCCTGCGCGCGCAACTCCTGCGTGAAGGTGCGGAACTGGCGATAGGTGTTGGGATCGCGGTACAGCAGGTCAGCGCCCGTATAATCATAATCGCCATAATCCTGGCTCTTATAATCGCGATAGGCGGTGATGCTGGTCAGCTTCGCGCCGCCCAGGTCATAATTGACCTCGCCAGACACGCCCCAGTCCTTGACCTTGCTGACATAATCGCGCCCGGGCGTAATCGTCAGCTCGCGATCATAGGGGTCAGCCGCGAACGCGCTGCCCTGCCCCGCCAGGATCGCCGCGACCCGATTGAACGGAGCGGTACTGTATCCGCCGCCTGCAACCGGCAGCCGCTCGCGCGTTTCGATATATTCGGCGCCACAGCAGCTTTCGTCCCGATTGGTGTAATCGCCGATCAGCCGGATCGACAGCGCGTCATTGGGCTCGAACAGAGCCTGCCCGCGCACGAAATAGCGATCGCGATCGTTGGTCTCGCCAACCTTGTCGCCGCTCGTATCCACAAGATCGAAAAAGCCGTCCCGCTTCGACCAGACGCCATCCAGGCTTAGAGCCAGCTTGTCGGTAACCGGCCCAGTGATGCGCCCGGCGAGCCGCCAATAGTCATAATTGCCGTAAGTGACCTCGGCCTTGCCGCCGAGCTCAAACTCCGGCGCCTTGCTGACGACGTTGATCAGGCCAGCCGACGCATTGCGCCCGAACAACGTCCCCTGCGGCCCGCGCAGCACTTCGACGCGCTCGATTTCGCCCAGTTCGTTCAAGCCCGCGCCCGTGCGCGAGCGGTACACCCCGTCAATGAACACCGCGACGGAGCTTTCCAGCCCCGGATTGTCGCCCACCGTGCCGATGCCGCGAATGCGCGCCGACGCGTTGGATTCCGATCCGGTCGAGGACACCAGCAACGAAGGCGCCAACTGGTTCAGTGCACGGATATCGCTCGCACCGCTATTTTGCATCGCCTGCGCCGTCACGGCCGACACCGCGATCGGCACGTCCGACAGCGGACTGGCGCGGCGAGTCGCGGTGACGATGATGACGCCTTCATCCTCTGCGGCGCTGTTCTGCGGTTGGCTTTCCTGCGCTTGCGCAGGAGATACGGCGCCAGCCAGCGCGATCATGCCGGCGGACAACAGCCAAAGATTCTTCTTGCTCATGAGACCCTTTCCTCTCCTGCAGTGCATGATTGTCCCATGTCTACTACGGAGTGCGATTATGCGGACACAGCAGGCCAAAGGCAAGGCAAGGCAATTTTTCCAACCCGTTGCGCCCGCTGCTTGACCTTATTACTGCTTCCTGTGGCTTAGCAGCAACAGCTTAACGCTACGTTTCCCTAATCTTGCTAGCCAAGCGGGAAACGCAGCATCCGGTCTGCCACGGGCACCATCGCCATCGCCCCCGGTCCGACAGCCCGACGAATCTCGCCATGGCCAGCGTCCAGTCCGCCTGTCAGCGCGCCCAGTGCAGGCAGGATCAGCTTGGATGGCGATCCGACAAAGCAGCGCCGCGACACCCGCCGCCCACGCAAGGACAGGCGCAGCTTGGGATGGAAATGCCCTGAAATCTCTGGACGCGGATCAACTGGATCAGCCTCATGCCGCAGCCAGATGCCATCGACTTCAGCCTCCTTCACGCGCCGTCCGCCCGGCGTCGCGTCCATGCCCGCGTCATGATTGCCGGTGATCCACAACCAATCCAGCCGCGCCGTCAAATCCTCCAGCCGCTCGCGCGCCCTGGCAGGCAACCGCGCCGTTCCATCGGCGTCATGAAAACTATCCCCCAGCGACCAGACTGCCCGCGCGCCCGTCCGCGCTACCAACGCCTCGATCACGTCCAGCGTTGCCTGGCTATCATGCGGCGGCAGGAACTGGCCAAAGCGGCTGAACCAGCTCGCCTTTTCAAAGTGCAGGTCCGCCACCAGCAAGGCCGATCGCGCGGGCCAGAACAGCGCCGCCTCAGGCAAAGCCAGAAAATCGTGACCCGCGAACGAAAAGGGAACCATGGCCCGCCTATGCGCGCTCTTGCCTACCCTTTCAAGAGCGGTTTGAAGCCGCTATGGCGCGCCCCATGGCTCAGCCCTTCACCATCGCCGCGCTCTACCGCTTCGCCAGCTTCGCCGATCCGGAAGCCCTGGCGACGCAATTGCGCGAGCTTTGCGCGCAGCTTGGCACATGCGGCACGCTGATCCTCGCACGTGAAGGCATCAACGGCACGGTCGCGGGCAGCGCGGAGGCGATCGAGGCTCTCCTCTCCCATATCCGCGCGCTTCCTGGCTGCGCCGATCTGGACGTAAAATTCTCCACGGCGGATGAGGCCCCGTTCGCCCGCATGAAGGTCAAGGTGAAGCCGGAAATCGTGACCCTCGGCGCGGGTGATCTCGACCCCGCCTCTCAAGCAGGGACATATCTCGATCCAGCCGAATGGAACGCGCTGATCGCCGATCGCGACACGATCGTCATCGACACGCGCAACGCCTATGAGGTCGCCGTCGGCAGCTTCGAACGCGCGATCGATCCCGGCACCCGCTCCTTCCGCGAGTTCCCCGCCTGGTTCGACGCCTTCGCCGAACAGCTACGCGAAGAAGGTCGCGAACCCCGCATCGCCATGTTCTGCACCGGCGGCATCCGCTGCGAAAAATCGACGGCGCTGGTGCGCTCACGCGGCTTTGAGGACGTCTATCACCTTCGCGGCGGCATCCTGCGCTATCTGGAGGAGATGCCGGAAGCGCAGAGCCGTTGGGAGGGCGACTGCTATGTTTTCGACGAACGGGTGTCGGTCGGCCATGGCCTGACCCCCGGGCGCCACGTCATCTGCCGCGACTGCGGCCTCGCCCATCGGCAGGATGCCGGGCATGACTGCCCGGCAGGAGTCCCCGCCCCCTAAACTCCGTAGCGGTGCAGACCCGTCCCATGCTCCCTGAGCCAGGCTCGGGCAGGCTTCGGGTCCTCGCCCAATATCCGCGCATGGGCGGCATGGAATGCCGGGCTATGATCCATGTGCAGCAGATGGGCGAGCTCATGCGCCACCGTCGCCCGCCGGACATGTGGCGGGCAAAGAATCAGGCGCCAGCTATAGCGGATCGCCCCACTTGACGCGCAGCTGGCCCATCGGCTGCGCGGATCGCCGATGCCGACCGACGCGACAGTCAAATCATGATCGCCCGCCATCGCATGGCTTTCTTCTTCCAGCACCGCCTTCGCCCGCGCCTTCAGCCAGCGTAGCACACGCGGTCCCACCGACTCCCGTACACCGCCCAGCGTCAGCCGATCGCCCTCGATCCGGACTGTACGCGGCGCATCCGCCACCCAGCAGATCCGCACCTCCCGCCCTTCCAGCGGGAAGCGGGTTCCATCGTCGAACTGCACCGTTGCTGGCCGCGCCGCCATTTGCGTGCGCACCCATCCCTCATGTCCCTGAGCCCATCCGAGCGCCCGGCTCAAATTGGCCCGCATCGGCAGCGAAAGCCGCAATTCCCCGCGCGCATGATCGAGGGATAGGCGATAGGCCCTCGCCCGCGCCGACCGGCGAATGCGGACGGGAACGGCAATGCCGTCGACAATGATGCTGCTGTCAGAGCTCGCGGTCGACAAGATGATTTTCCCAATCACCCGCATCCGCCTCGGCAATGGTCCAGCCGCGCACCGACTCCTGCGCGCGGTGCACGGCCTCGCGGTCGCCACTGATCAGATAATGCCAGGATGGCAGCGGCTTGCCCTCACCCCGCAGCCGATAAGCACAGGTGCGCGGAAGCCAGCTGATCGTCTTCACCTTTTGCGGAGTCAGCCGCACGCAGTCGGGCACAAAGCGCCGCCGCTCGCCATAATTGCTGCACTGCCCGCTATGCCGGTCGAGCAGGCGGCAGGCGACGTTGGTCGGATAGACGCGCCCCGTATCCTCATCCTCCGCCTTGTGCAGGCAGCATTTGCCGCATCCGTCACACAGCGCTTCCCACTCTGCGCGGTCCAGCTTGTCGAGGGGCTTTTCCCAGAAGTTCAAACCGTCACTTGACCCATTTTTCCAGGAAGGCGCGCACATCATCGGCCGTCCCTTCCTGCTTGTCCGCCGTTCCCGGATCATCCACCGGCACGAGCGCCACGGGCTGACCATCGGGGCCAAAAAGATAAGGCGTGCGGCTATGGCTTACCAGATAGCCGCTCGCCCCTTCCGCCTTTTCCTTGTTGGCGATGACGACGAAATCCTTCGCTACCTTCGCGATCTCGTCAGGCGTCCCCGTCAGGCCGATCAGCTTGGGGTGAAAGGCCGCGACATAGGTTTTCAGCACGGCAGGCGTGTCCCGCTCCGGATCAATGCTGATGAAGATCGGCTGCACCTTCGCAGCCCGCCCTGCGTCCGCCTTTTCGAACTGGGAAAAGCCCTGCATGATATGCTGCAAATCCAGCGGGCAAACGTCAGGACAGTAGCTGTAGCCGAAATAGACCAGCCGATACTTGCCCTTGAAATCGTCCCACTGCACCTTCTTCCCGTCCTGGTTGGTCAGGGTAAAGGGCGCCCCGATCCGCGCTCCGGCTAGATCGCCGCGCGTGCTTTCCGCCTCGCTTGATGCATTGCCGCCCGCACCCATATTACAGGCAGCCAGCAGGGCTATGATCGGCAGGACGAAGGGAAGGATCGCTTTGTTCATGGCGCCGCCAGCCATGCCCTGCTATGGGCGCCATTGCAAATGCCAACGGGGCTTGAGGACGATGATGAAGGCTTTTCCGGCTTGGATGGGCGCGGCGCGCGCGGCGGCCATGGCGCTGACCCTGCTCTCACCCGTCGCGGCGCAGGCGCAATTTTCCGACGCCTATAATTTCCTGAAGGCGGTAAAGGACGCCGACGGGCAGAAAGCCACGGACTTGCTTCAGAAGCCAGGTTCGACCGTCATCAACAGCCGAGACGTCAACAGCGGCGAAACCGCGCTGCACCTGGTGATCGCCCGCCGCGACAATACATGGCTTTCCTTCCTCCTCGGAAAGGGCGCCAACCCCAATCTGGCCGACAGTCGCGGCAACACGCCGCTCATGAACGCAGTGCAGGCGCGGTTCGAGGACGGCGTGCGCACGCTGCTCTCTGGCGGGGCGCAAATCGACAAGACCAATGGCAGCGGCGAAACCCCGCTGATCCGCGCGGTGCAGCTGCGCGACATCGGCCTCGTCCGCCTGCTCGTCGCAAACGGGGCGAATGCGGACAAACGCGACACCATCGCGGGCATGTCCGCGCGCGATTACGCTGAACGCGACGCCCGCACCTCCGGAATCGTCGAGGCCCTCGCCGCCGCAAAGACGAAGGCTGCGCCGTCGGGTCCAGTGCAGGGGCCGACTTTCTAAGCTTGGTCACACGCCTAGCCCGGCGTGAATCCCGCAGGCAACCGGAATTCCGTTCGCCCTGAGCCTGTCGAAGGGCTCTACTTCTTCCCGAAAGAAGAGGGCTTCGACAAGCTCAGCCCGAACGGTGGCTTAGTGCTTCAAGCAAAGGGTTAACCCTCCCCGCCTTGTCTCTCCCCCTCCCCTTTCCCATATCCCCTCCATCATCCTGAAAGCCTGGAGAGGCAGGTCATGGAGCGCAAGAACGACATCGAAAAGGCCTGGGAACAGGCGCTCGGCAATATCTTCCAGCCCTACACGCATGCGCCCGACGAGAGGAAAAAGGCGCTCGATTCATTCCACGCCGGGCTGAGCAACAGCAGTTATGACATCCGCCGCCACTTGGCGCGTACCGCCGCACGGCAGGGATCGACTGCCCTTAACCGCCTCCTGGCCGATGAATATTGGGGTATGCACCCACGATAGTGGTAGAGGTGGTGACGATCCGTCACCACCCCAGCTCGGCGGCATGATCCGGGTCCGCCAACGCAGTCAGCCGCCGCGCAGCCCGACGCGCAAAGCGCAGCGTCTCGGCCTTCCGTCGCGCGGCGGCAAGCGGCTCCACCGGCGCTGGCCGCAGCAACTCGGCATCATATTGATCCGCGACGATCAGGCCAGTGCGCGCTGGCCACAATGCTTCGCTATCGAACAGCGACAGGTCAAAGCCGGACGGCACCGCCCAGAAGAAGCGATCGCAATAATCAAGATAGTCGGGCCACTTCATGTCGCCCAGCAGGTCCGCGCGGCTACACTTGATCTCGACGATGGTGATCCGGCCCGCGCTGTCCAAGGCCATAATATCGGCGCGGCGTCCATTGGGCAGCGGCACCTCCAAGATTCCACTCATGTCGTGCCGGAAGAACAGGCGCAACGTGCCACGCGCAACCGCCAATGCCGTGCCATCGGTCAGCGGAGAGCAGCCCTCACTGGGCGCGGACGTGGAAGAAGCCGGACTCATGCCGCGCTTTTAGAACAATTAGAGAACAAAAGAAAAGGCCGATTCAGTTTCCTGAACCGGCCCGCTGTCCTTGTGATTTGCGACCCGAGGATCAGCGATAGAAAATATGATTGTCGATGGCTGCCAGCTGGCGCTTGCCCCAGCCCGGCGAAACACGGCGGGCATGGAAAAACAGGGCGCCTTCCGCCTTGCTGTTCCAGCTGTCCTGCATCGCGATCTGCGCGATCGCTACAGCCTCGCGCCAGCTTTCGCTCGCCATCGGGATCGTCGGCATGCCACGACCACGCACAAAGCTGAACTGGCCCGGCTGATACACGACACCGCACAGGCTGCTGGCGAAACGGCCGGACTTCGCCCGGTTGATGATGACACGGGCAACGGCCAACTGGCCTTCCAGACTTTCGCCCTTGGATTCGAAATACACTGCGCCAGCCAGGCACCTCATGTCGCCGTCCAGGTCTTCGGCTGCGCCATGCGCATCGACCAGGGCGGACAGATTGTCGGCGCGCACATCGGCGCTGTCGGAAAGATTGGCCAACGGCTGGGCGACTTCGCGCGGCGCGGCAAAAACAACAGCGGGCTTGGAAGCCGCCGGAGCTGCATTCAGCTCTTGAGTTTGGGTGAGGGAAACGACCGATGGAGCGGCTTCGCTAGCGCTCGACATGTCGGCCGCAGTAACCGCAACGCCTGCGGTCAGGGCAAATGCCGCGGCAGTCGCGGCCTTCAAACGGAAACTCATCAGAACTCAGAAACATGCGGTTCTTGGCCAGGGACGTCGGGACAAACCCATCACATATAATCGACGTCAGGCCGCCCCCCGTCTGCGTGTTTACCTCCCCCGCCCCCCACGGGCGAACTTGGCAACCTGCGCGTTAAGCGTTGGGAGGGGCCAGTGCCTTCCGCCCGCCAGAGAGTCAACGATCAACAGATCGTTTCAGCGGCGAACCGTTCCGCATCCGCGATATCGAGTTCGATCACCCACAGATCGGGGTCTGATCGCCTGCGCCGCGCTAGATATTGATTGCGGGAATCAGTTCCCTCTTCCACCGCGGGCCCGGACCGTTCCAACCGATACCCGCCTTCAAAGTCGGAAACCCTCTCAAACAGCCCTTTAAACTGGCCCTTTTCGACCGCTTCGACAAGGATCACACCGCTGATTTCATCCCCCTTGACCAGCACCGTGGCGAAGCCGCCAGCGGCAGCCGCACGCCTCACCAGAACGCCCACCAGCATGGCGCTGGTCAGCCGGTCAGCCTGCATAGCCGGGCAGGGACGACAAAGGGATGTGCGACCGCATGAAGGTGCCAGTGCCCCGGCCGACCTCCTCACCGTCCATGTCGACAAGACTTGCTTCAGCGACGAACACCCGCCGCTTGCCGCTGACCCAGCGCCCTTCCGCGCGGATTCGCCCTGGCCCGATTGGCCGGGTGAAAAGCAGGTTGAACGCAGTCGTCAGCAGGAATCGGTCGCTGACCAGGCTGTTCGCCGCGTAGAAGGCCGCGTCGTCCATCATCTTGAAATAGACCGTGCCGTGAACGGCACCGGCGGCGTGGAACTGTTCTTCGTCGACATCGAATTCGATGACGGAGCGCCCCGGTTCGCTGATCGTCAGCTCCGACCGGAACAGCCGATTGATCGGCGCCGAGCGGTAGAGATTCTCCAGCGCCCGGAAATGCGCTGCCTCGCCGCTCGGCACATCGGCCATCTCAGGCGGCGTCCCGCGCTTCGCCGCCAGCCAGCAACGCGTGCAGCGCCTCAGCCGATTTCGCACCCCGCAGCCGGGCGACATGCCCATCGTCCCGCAAGTAGCGCGAGACACGGGCTAGCGTCTTCAAATGCTCCGCGCCGCTATCGACAGGCGACAAGAGGGTAAAGACGATATCCACCGGCGCATCGTCCACCGCGTCAAAGCCAAGCGGCGGATCGAGCAGCACGACGACGCCGCGCATCCGATCAAGTCCGGGGATTTTCGCATGGGGAATGGCGACTCCGCCGCCAAAGCCGGTCGATCCCAGCCGCTCCCGCTCGAACAGCGCTTCTGAAACCATGTTGGCGTTCAAACCATAAGCCGACGCCGCGAGCTGCGCGATCTTCTGGAACAGCGGCTTTTTGCCGTTCGCCGAAACGTCTGTTGCTACAGCTTGCGGCGCGACGATGTCGTTGAAATGAACCATGACCAACCTGGAACAGCCGGAGGCGCGCCATGCCCCAATAATCGCGCGTGCCCGGGGATATAAAGCCCGGCCCCATAGGCCGCCTGCCGCTCTGGGTCAATGGCGGCCCGGGGCCAGGCCCAGTGGTCAGGCCTGCACTTGCGCCCGTGGTTCCACCCAGCCGATCGTCCCATCCTGGCGGCGATAGACCATATTGTAGGCCGACGTGCCCGCGTTCAGGAACAACAGCGCGTTGGTGTTACGCAGGTCGAGCATCATCACCGCGTCCGATACGCTGGCTTCGGGAATGTCGACCCGCGTTTCCGCCACGATCAGCGGCGCGTCCGCCGGTTCCTCTTCCTCGGGCGAGGAAGCAAAGATGGTATAGCCCGCGCCATCCAGACCATTGAGGTCATAGCCATTGGCCCGCTGCGCCTCGGCCGCGACCGCCTGGGGATGGCGATCCTTCAACCGGCGCATGTAGCGCCGCAGCTGCCGCTCGATCTTTTCCGCAGCCTGATCGAACGCCGGATGCGCGTCCTGCGCCTCGCCTGCGCCTTTCAGGATCAGGCCGGTCATGACATGGCAGACGATATCGCAGTGGAAGGCCCCGTGTGGCGCAGGACGGAATGTGACCTGGGCGGAAATCGTGCGCGAAAAATATTTCTCGGCCATCGCCTCCAATCGGCTCGCGACATGCTCTTTCAGAGCGTTGCCCGTATCGACCTGATGCCCGGAAACACGAATATCCATATGCCTTCTCCTTGTTCTTGCCGGGCTGCAGGAGGCAGTCCGGTTGGGCGAAGCGTGAAGGGCAGTATGTCAAACCAGCCTTCAAGCCTCCTCCAGCCAGAGCGGCTTTTCCAGCGTCGCGACAAACGCTGCATGCCTCTCCAGCTCCATCGCGCTGGCGGTGAAAACCCGCGCGGGACGAACAGGGCGAACCGCGATACTGGCCGCAAGTTCCACCCGAATGGCGTCTTTCTCCTCCTCCTGTGCAAGACCAAGGCCGATCTGACGGCCTCCTTTGAGCTCGATATAGAGTTGCGCCAGCAGTTCGGCGTCCAGCAACGCGCCATGCTTGATGCGATGACTGCGGTCGATCCCGTAGCGGGTGCAAAGCGCGTCCAGGCTATGCTTGGCGCCCGGATGCTGTTGCCGCGCTATGGCAACGGTATCGATCATCCGGTGCATCCCAACTTCCGGCAGGCCGCAAAGCTTCAGCTCATGGTTGAGGAAGCCGAAATCGAACCGCGCATTATGCGCGACCAGATGGCTGTCCTCCAGAAAGTCGAGCAGTTCCTCCACCCCATGAGCAAAGAGCGGCTTGTCCTTGAGGAATATGTCGGAAAGCCCGTGGATCGCCTCGGCAGCGGAAGGCATCGCGCGTTGCGGGTTGTAATAAGCATGGAAGGTGCGGCCCGTCGGCACTCGGTTCACCAGTTCGATGCACCCGATTTCCACCATCCGATCACCCGCCGCGGGGTCGAATCCAGTCGTTTCGGTATCGAATATAATCTCGCGCATGGACCTCTTCACGCCGACTCTGCCGGGCAATTTCCTTATCGGCCTGTCTTTGATCCAAGGCAAGTGACGAGGCGCCGAACCTGTGCCCGAGTGGCGGCAAATGTCGTGCCCGTGTGAATGATGAAATCCGCCTTGCGCCGCTTTTCCGCGTCGGGAGTCTGGAGATGCAGGATCCTGCGGAATTTCGCCACCGTCATCCCCTTGCGCGCCAGCACCCGCCTACGCTGCTTCCACGCGGGCGCCGTCACCACAATGACCCCAGCCAAGCTCCGCTCCATATGGCTTTCAAACAGCAGCGGAATGTCCAGCACGACGAAGGCACGCGACCTGTGCCGACGCAGGAACGCCATCCGCTCCTCCTTCACCGCCGGATGGACAATCGCTTCCAGCGCCTTCAGCTCCTGCGGATTCCCGAACACCGCTGCACCCAGCTTTGCCCGGTCCACGCCGGCAGGCCCCGTCGTTCCGGGAAAGCGCGCCTCGATCGCTGGCAACAGCCTGCCTTCCGGCCCTTGCAGCCGATGCACCTCCGCATCCGCATCGAACAGCGGCACGCCCTCACGCCGCAGCATGGCGGCGACAGCCGACTTGCCCATGCCGATTGATCCGGTCAGGCCGTAGATTTTCATGGCGCTTCAGGCCGCCAGCAGCAGCGCACGCAATTCCTCATCCCGCTCGCGCGGCGCCTGCGCATCGAAAAATATGTCGAAGGCCAACGCCGCCTGCCCGATCAGCATCTCCAGCCCGTCGAGCGCCTTTAATCCGCTCGCCCGCGCCGTCTTCAGCAATTCCGTCTCCAACGGCGCATAAACAATGTCATAGACCGTGGCGTCCGTCGCAAGCGGCGACAGGTCAAGATCAAGCACCGGCTGTCCCACCATGCCAAGGGAGCTTGTGTTGACCAGCAGGTCCGCCGTCGGCAGCGCATCGCCCATGCCGATCACCCGGCCCCTCACCTTCGCCCGGTCAAGCAATGCCTGCCCCTTCGCCGCGTCGCGCGCCATGACGGTGATGTCCGCGACGCCCAGGCTGGTGAGAGCAAACAGGATCGCCCGCGCTGCGCCCCCTGCGCCCACCAGCACGGCACTTTCTCCCTGCCATTTGTCGCGCAGCAGCGGCTGGAGGAATCCTCCTGCATCCGTATTGGTGCCGATCAGGGGACCGCCGGTTTCGCTGGCGATCGTATTCATCGCCCCGATCCGCTCACGCACGCCACCCGGATCGTCGGTATAGTCCATCACCGCAATCTTATGCGGAATGGTCACATTGCACCCCAGCCAGTCCGGATCCGCACGCCGCTCCAGAAAATAGGCAGAGAGACCCTCCGCCGTCACATGCGTCTTGCGATATTCCGCCTCGATCCCCAGGCAATCGAGCCAGAAATTATGGATCAGCGGCGATTTGCTGTGCGCGATCGGATCACCGATCACCTCTGCATACGGAAGCTTGTCAGTCATGATGGCAAAACGCCTCGCACACGCAGAAAGTCAAGCAGCGGCAGCAAAGGAAGTCCTTGAATGCCGAATTGGCTGCCTTCGACTTTGCTGAAGAGCTGCACGCCCGGCCCCTCGATTCGGTAGTTGCCGACGCACCAACGGCATTGCTCCCATTCCTGATCCAGATAGTTAGCTATGAAACTATCGGACAGGGATCGCACCGTCATGCGCACCCGTTCGACATGCCGCCAGATCGGCTCGCCGTTCACCGCAATCACCGCCGCGCTGTGAAGATGATGCACGCGCCCCGAGAGCAGCCGCAAGATGCGTTCCGCATCCGCGCGATCGACCGCCTTGTCGATCATGCTGCCATCCTCAAGGCTCAATGTCTGGTCGCATCCCAGGACCAACCCGCCCGGCACCCGGCGTGACACGCGGAGCGCCTTCAGCTCCGCCAGAGCATCCGCCAACGCCCGCGCGTCCAGTCCGTCCGCCCGCAATGCTTCCTTGGCCGCATCTTCATCGACGCCGGGCGACAATGCTTCAAACGGTACACCCGCCGCCTGCAACAGCGCCCGGCGGCTCGCGCTTTGTGACGCCAGCACGATCATGTTTCACTTCCTTCCGCCAGCACGCGGTCATTGAACAGGTTGATGATCGCCGCCGCCGCTTCCTCGATCGATCGGCGCGTCATGTCGATCACCGGCCAGCCATTGTCGGCGAACATGCGCCGGGCAAAGGCGAGTTCCTCCTGCACCTTTTCCAGATCGACATAGCTCGTCTCGGGCGCCTGGTTTAAAGACAGCAACCGATTGCGGCGGATCTGCACCAGCCGCTCCGGACTGACGGTCAGCCCCACCACCATCGGATGCTTGAGCGAATAGAGGCTGCGCGGTGGAGGCGACTGCACCACCAAAGGTATGTTCGCCGTCTTGTATCCGCGATTGGCCAGATAAATGGATGTCGGCGTCTTGGACGCACGCGACACGCCCGCCAGAACAATGTCCGCCTCTTCCCAATTTTCATGCCCCACGCCATCATCATGGGCGATGGTGAACTGGATTGCCTCGATCCGCGCGAAATAGGCCTCGTCCAATATATGCTTGCGCCCTGGCCGGTTGCGCGTTTCCTGCCCCAAAATGTTGGACAAGGCGTCGGTGACGCTATCCAGCGCAGCGACATGCGGCAGGCCCAATGCCCGGCAGCGCGTTTCCAGCCGCCGCCGCAACTGATGGTTGGACAGGGTGAACAGGACCAGGCCGGGATTGGCGGAAATCTCCTCCATGATCCGGTCCAGATGGACATCGGACCGCACCATCGGCCAGAAATGCCGCACCGCCTCGACATTTTCAAAGGCGCCGATCGCCGCCTTGGCGATATTCTCCAGCGTCTCGCCGGTGGAGTCAGACAGCAGATGCAGATGGATACGCGACATGACGCATATCTCTGTGTGGAGCCTGTGGATAAAGCAAGGGATAGGTTGCGGGCAAAATACCCCCTTATGGGTAGCCCCCATTAGTCCGAATCTTATCCACATGGCTCCCACAGGCGGTCATTTTCATCCACAGCCTGTGGGTAACGGGGATGATTGGCCTGACTCGCACCGGAATCATTTGAGTGAGGGAGTCAAGCTGTTGGCAAAAGCGGGCACAGCGCATAAACCCCGCTGCCAACTGCCCTACTATCTCCATCATCCTTTTAAGAATCTATATAAGAGAGATTATGACGGAACCCGATCTCGGCCTTTCCAAGCCTCTGCTTTCCGTCCTGAAGGGTGAATGCCTGTCCGTTCCACCCATGTGGCTGATGCGCCAGGCTGGCCGCTATTTACCCGAATATCGGGCCTTGCGTGCGGAAAAGGGCGGCTTCCTGGAGCTGGTTTATGACAGCCCCGCCGCCGCCGAAGTCACGCTTCAACCGCTACGCCGTTTCGGCTTTGACGGCGCCATCCTCTTTTCCGACATTTTGATCGTGCCCTATGCGATGGGGCAGGATCTCTGGTTCGAAACGGGGGAGGGGCCGCGTCTCGCGCCGATCCTCAGCGAAACGGACCTGTTGTCGCTAAAGCCTGATCTCAGCCGCTATGAGGCCGTCTATGAAACGGTGCGGCAGGTGAAGGCTGCGCTTGATCCCTCCGTCACCTTCCTTGGCTTTGCAGGCAGTCCCTGGACCATCTCCACCTATATGGTCGCCGGGCAGGGCAGCAAGGATCAGGGCGCGGCCCGCCGCCTCGCCTATCAGGATCCGGCCCGCTTCGGCGCGATTATCGAAGCGGTCATCGAGTCCACCGTCACCTATCTCTCCGGCCAGATCGAAGCCGGGGTGGAAGCGGTGCAGCTGTTCGACAGCTGGGCAGGCAGCCTCGCGCCGCTGCAGTTCAACCGCTGGGTGATCGAACCCAACCGCCGGATCGTGGAGAAGCTCAAGGCCCTGCATCCCAATGTGCCGATCATCGGCTTCCCCAAAGGTGCGGGCGCGAAACTCGCCGATTATGCAGCAGGCACAGGCGTTGATGCCGTCGGCGTCGATGAAACCATCGATCCGCACTGGGCCAACCGCGTCCTGCCGCAAGGCCTGCCGGTTCAGGGCAATCTCGATCCGCTGGCCCTGATAGCCGGGGGTAGGGCGGTCGAAGAGTCAGTCGACAATATCCGCGCAGCCTTTGCGGGCCGCCCGCATATCCTGAACCTCGGCCATGGCATCCTGCCCGATACGCCGATCGCCCATGTCGAGGCGCTGATCGCCTATGTCCGGCAAGGAAAGAGTAGCTGATGCCCTATCTCGGAGCCGCCTATCTGTGGGTAAAGGCCGCCCATCTGATCTTCGTCATCTTCCTGATGGCGGGATTGTTCATGATGCCGCGCTTCTTCGTCTATCATCACCAGTGCCCGGTCGGATCGGATGAAGACCGCAAATGGATCGATCGCGAGCAGCGCTTGCTCAAGATCATCCTCAACCCCTCGCTCGTCCTCGTCTGGGTCTTCGGCCTCATGCTGATGGTCGAGATCGGCGCCTGGCATTTCGGCTGGTTCCACCTCAAGCTGCTTTTCGTGCTCGGCCTGTCCGCCTATCATGGCTGGATTGCAGGCTACACGAAGAAGCTCGCCAAGGGCTTGCGCCCCATGACCGAGAAAAAGCTCCGCCTCATCAACGAAGTCCCCGGCATCGCCGCCGCCGTGATCGTCGTAGCGGTGATCGTAAAGCCGTTCTAAAAATACCGTCATCCCAGCGAACGCTGGGATCTCGGGCGGCTGGACTGAACATCGAAGAGATTCCAGCTTCCGCTGGAATGACGAAGCCTAAGAAGGCTCAACCACAATATTATCAATCAACCGCGTCCGCCCCAGCTTCGCCGCGCCCAGCAACCGCGCCGGGCGATCCAGCACCGTCATCGGCTCCAGCGTCACCGCATCGCACAGCGTCACATAATCGATGGGATCAAAGCCATGCGCGCTCAGCATCGCGATCGCTTTGGCAACCGCCGCCTCGACGGCCGTGCCCTTCTCCATCTGCCGCGCCGCTTCGCCCAGTGCGCGGGGCAGGGCGAGCGCATCCTTGCGCTCCTCGTCGGTCAGGTAAGCGTTGCGCGATGACAAGGCGAGCCCATCCTCCGCCCGCTGCGTCGGCACGCCGATGATCTCGACCCGCATGTCGAGGTCGCGCACCATCTGCCGGATCATCGCGAGTTGCTGATAATCCTTCTCCCCGAACAGCGCGATATCGGGCTGCACCTGGTTGAACAGCTTGGCCACCACCGTCGCCACGCCATCGAAGTGCCCCGGCCGCGCTGCCCCATCCAAGCCCTCGGTGATCCCAGAAACGGAGATATTGGTCGCATAGCCCGCCGGATACATGACTTCGGCGCTCGGCGCCCACAGCGCATCGACCCCGGCGGCTTGCAACATTTGCGCATCCTTCGCTTCCCGGCGCGGATAGGCATCCAGATCCTCATTGACGCCAAACTGCCGCGGATTGACGAAGATCGACACCACCACATGCCCGGCATGCCGCCGCGCTTCCTCGACCAGGGCCATATGCCCTTCATGCAGCGCGCCCATCGTCGGCACCAGCGCCACGGGCCTCCCGTCGCTTTTCATCGCATCGATGGCGGATCGCAGGGCAGGAAGGTCACGCAGGGTTTGCACGGGACGAGGGGCTCCGATATGGCAGGGGCACGGGGACTATCCTGCTAAAGGCACGGCCCGACAATAGGGTCAAGAATCGACGCGGCAATAAACGGGGTTATCAATGGGTACGAACACCCAAACGCATCATATCGTCTTCGCTAATGAAAAGGGCGGGACCGGCAAGTCGACCACCGCCGTGCACACCGCGATCGCCTTGACCGCGCTCGGTTACAAGGTCGGCATGATCGACCTCGACCCGCGCCAGCGCACCGTCACGCGCTACATGGAAAATCGCGCCGAAACCGCCCGCCGCCGCAACATCGACCTGCCAGCGCCCGATTTCGCGGTGCTGAAGGGGGACACGTTCGAAGCGCTGGAGGAAGAATCCGCCGCGGTTGCCGAGGGCAAGGATTTCCTGGTCGTCGACACCCCCGGCCGCGACGATGCCTTCGCCCGCCACATGGCCGCCCGCGCCCATACGCTGGTGACGCCGATGAACGACAGCTTCGTCGATTTCGACCTCATCGGCCAGGTTGACGCGGAGACCTTCAAGGTCCGCCGCCTGTCCTTCTATTCCGAACTCATCTTCGAAGCGCGCAAGACCCGCGCCAAGGCGGATGGCGTCTCGATCGACTGGGTCGTCCTGCGCAACCGCGTCCAGCATCATGACGCCCGCAACAAGAAGCGCGTCGGCGATGCCCTGATGGAGCTCTCGCGCCGCGTCGGCTTCCGCGTGATCCCCGGCCTGTCCGAGCGCGTCATCTTCCGCGAACTCTTCCCCTCCGGCCTCACCCTGCTCGACAAGGGGCATCTGGGCGATCTCGGCGTCAGCCATATCGCCGCGCGCCAGGAACTGCGCGAAATGGTCTCGGGCCTTGCCCTACCCTCGGGTGAGGAAAGGACGCCGGTCGATCTTCTCGGCGCGGCCTGATGGGCCTTTTCGCCTTTCTTCTTCTCGGGCTTGCGGCCTGGCTCATCTGGACGGGACGTTTGCAGCGCATGAGTGTGAAGGATGGCATGGTGCTCGGCGGTGCGCTGGTTGGCGCGGTCATGGCGGCAAAGGGCAAACCTCTCGCCGGAGCGCCCTTGCTGCTTGGCGCGGCACTCTTCTTCCTGAATCAGTCGCAGCAGAAGAAGAAACGATCCGCCTCCTCCGAGGCAAAACCCGAACCCGTCAGCATTGCAAGAGCCCGTGCCCTGCTCGGCGTGCCTGAAGATGCCGATGAAGCGACGATCCGCGCGGCCCACCGGCGGCTGATCGCTTCCGTCCATCCCGATCGCGGCGGCACTGAAGCACTGGCGGCCGAAATAAACGCCGCCCGAGATCTGCTGCTCGCCGCCCCTCAGAAAAAAGAGCCGTCACCGCGCCCTTAGGGCTGTAGAACAGGACCCATGTCCCACGACTTTCATCCCTCGCTGCTGCGCGAATATGACATGCGCGGAATCGTCGGCAAAACGCTGGGAAAGGAAGATGCCTATGCGCTGGGCCGCAGTTTCGGCACCATCGTTAGGCGCGGCGGGGGTTCAGCGGTCGCCCTTGGCTATGACGGCCGCCTCAGCTCCCCGATGCTGGAACCGGCGGTGGCCGATGGCCTGATCGCCAGCGGCATCGACGTGCTGCGCATCGGCATCGGCCCCACGCCAATGCTCTATTATGCCGAAGCGACGCTCGAAGTTGATGGCGGCATCCAGATAACCGGCAGCCATAATCCCGCCGATCACAATGGCTTCAAGCTGGTACTTGCGCATGAAGCCTTTTTTGGCCCTAACATTGCCCAACTCGGCGCCATGGCGGCGGCGGGAGATTGGGAGGAGGGCAGCGGCAGCTGCTCCACCATCGACATCATCGACAGCTATGTCGCCCGGCTGATGAAAGGCTTTGACGGCACCGCCTGGCGCATCGGCTGGGACGCCGGCAATGGCGCGGCTGGCCCGGTCGTGGACAAGCTCGTCAAGCTGCTCCCGGGTGAGCATCACACGCTTTTCACCGAAATAGACGGCAATTTTCCCCATCATCACCCCGACCCCACGATCGAGGAGAATCTGGACGACCTGCGAAAGCTTGTCCTCGCAAACAAACTCCATTTCGGACTGGCTTTCGATGGAGACGGCGACCGCATCGGGTTCGTTGATGGACAGGGCCGCACGGTCTGGGGTGACCAGCTGCTCGCCCTGTTTGCCGGGGCGGTGCTTCAGGACAAACCCGGTGCCACCATCGTCGCCGATGTGAAATGCAGCCAGCTGCTATTCGACCGGGTCGCGCAACTCGGCGGTACCCCGCTCATGTGGAAAACCGGCCACAGCCATATCAAGACGAAGATGAGGGAGGTCGGAAGCCCGCTAGGCGGCGAAATGACCGGCCACATCGTCTTTGCCGATGATTATTACGGCTTCGACGATGGCCTTTACGCCGCCGTGCGCCTCATCCGCTTGGCGAGCCGCTCCGGCCGGACCATCACCGCCCTGCATGACGATCTGCCACAACTGATCAACACGTCGGAACTGCGTTTCCCGGTGGCGGAGGACCGGAAATTCGCTGTGATATCGGACATCGTCGGGCAATTGCGGGCGGAAGGCGCCGTCATGACGGACATCGACGGTGCCAGGGTCATGCGGAAAGAAGGCTGGTGGCTCTTGCGCGCGTCAAACACACAGGCCGAGCTGGTCGTGCGAATCGAATCGTCCGATTCGCCTGGACTTGAAGCGCTACGGGCCGATCTGTTTCGCTATCTGGCGCCCCATATTTCGGATTCCTGAATCATTCAGGACCCGATACGCGCAAAAAATGCGGACAAATATCAACGTTTGGGAACCACATTCCCCTACGACATGCTGGTGTTTTCAGATCAGTTGCAATAAACGCAACCGTATATTTTTCTTTCGCAGTTGCGAAAGGAGCCACTGCCCTGCACAAGGAACGGGCCTTTCAGGCATCCTCTCCTAAAAACTTTTAGCCGTCCTCCGGGGCGGCTTTTTTTTGTTTTCGGCAAAAGCAGCCTTCGCCGAAGGAAAATTTATCATGTCGTTGCCACGGCCGGTTACCGCATCGGCGACGGCGCGCTTCTAACTTGGCGCGTGAATCACTATAGGGGCTGGATCATCACGGAGCCTCCAGTTCATGTCCGACCATAATCCCGGCCTGCGTCCCTGGCGCGACATAGCGCGTCGCCCATGCCGCCAGATCATGGTGGGCAATGTGCCGGTGGGCGGCGGCGCTCCCGTCAGCGTCCAGACGATGACCAACACGCTGACTCATGACGTAAAGGCAACGATCGACCAGATCCGCCGCTGTGAGGATGCGGGCGTCGACATCATCCGCGTGTCCTGCCCGGACGAGGAATCGACCGCCGCGCTGAAGCAGATCGTCCGCGCCGCCCGCGTGCCGATCGTCGCCGACATCCATTTCCATTATAAGCGCGCGCTCGAGGCTGCAGATGCTGGCGCCGCCTGCCTGCGCATCAACCCGGGCAACATCGGTTCCGAAGCCCGCGTCAAGGAAGTGGTTGACGCCGCCAAGGCGAATGGCTGCGCGATCCGTATCGGCGTCAATGCAGGCTCCCTCGAAAAGGATCTGCTCGAAAAATATGGCGAACCCTGTCCCGAAGCGCTGGTCGAAAGCGCACTCGACCATATCAAGCTGCTTCAGGATCAGGACTTCCACGAATATAAGGTGGCGGTAAAGGCGAGCGACGTCTTCCTCGCGGTCGCTGCCTATATGCAGCTGGCCGAAGCCGTTGACTGCCCCCTCCATCTTGGCATCACCGAAGCGGGCGGCCTGATCGGCGGCACGGTCAAGAGCGCGATCGGCATCGGCAACCTGCTCTGGGCGGGCGTGGGCGACACCATCCGCGTCTCGCTCTCCGCCGAACCGGAAGAGGAAGTGCGCGTCGGCTATGAGATCCTCAAATCCCTCGGCATCCGCACGCGCGGGGTAAAGGTCATCTCCTGCCCCAGCTGCGCGCGTCAGGGCTTCGACGTCATCCGCACCGTGCAGGCGCTGGAAGAACGGCTCCAGCATATCCATACGCCCCTGTCGCTGTCCGTCCTCGGCTGCGTCGTCAATGGCCCCGGCGAAGCGCGCGAAACCGATATCGGCCTGACCGGCGGCGGCGCTGGCAAGCATATGGTCTATCTCTCCGGCCTCACCGACCACACCATCCAGGATGAAGGCATGATCGACCATATCGTCGGCCTCGTCGAAGCCAAGGCAGCGGAGATCGAAGCAGCCAAGCTGGAAGCGGAAACAACGGACGCAGGCCGGGCGGAAGCGGCGGAGTAGGGGCGGGGAGGGCATTTTCACCGCCCTGCCACTCCCTGACCGCCATCCCCTCCCCAAGGCGAACCAACGTCCCTCGCACAACCCCACCCCGTTCGGGCTGTCCGAACGAGTCACTTGCCTCATTCGGATGTCGAAGCCCTTTCCTTCTTCTTCCTCCACGCTCGAAAAAATCGAGCGCCCCCACCACCACTACGTCCTGAACCCATGACCCATCCCCGCTCCCTCGCCCTCCCGTTCGCGGTCTCCTGCCTCGCCGTCCTGCTCTTCGCGATCATGGACGCGACGATGAAGGGCTTGAGCCTCTCTATCGGCCTCTTCAACGCCCTATTCTGGCGCGCGCTGGCGGGTACGCTGCTCGGCCTTGCGATCATGCTGCCCGGCGGCCACCGTTGGCCCGAACGGGCAGTGCTGCGTCTCCACGTCCTGCGCGGCGCAGTCGTCACGCTGATGGCCAGCCTGTTCTTCTTCGCGCTGATGCGCATGCCGCTTGCCGAAGCGATCGCGCTTTCCTTCATCGCACCCCTCATCGCCCTTTATCTTGCCGCGCTGCTACTGGGCGAACGCATCGGCAAGCGCGCCATCAGCGCCTCGCTGCTGGGCCTTGTCGGCGTCGCGGTGATCCTGTCGGGCCGGATGCAGGACAGCTATGATTGGGATGCGCTGCTCGGCGCCGCCGCCGTTCTGGTGTCAGCGGTGCTCTTCGCCTGGAACCTCATCATCCAGCGCCAGCAGGCCCAGCTCGCTTCCCCGGTCGAAGTCGCTTTCTTCCAGCATGGCGTGATGTTCATCCTCTTTGGCCTGTGCGCGATCACGGCTTGGGCAGCTCCCGGCCTGGTCCCGCTTCGCCTCGACTTGCCCCGGCCCGACTCCTTCCTGCTGATCGCCGGCTGCGCGGGCTTCGCCTTCACCTCGCTCGCCGCTTTCGCCTGGGCCTATGCGCGGGCCGAGGCGCAGCACCTCATCCCGGTCGAATATACCGCCTTCATCTGGGCCGCGATCATCGGCTGGCTCGCCTTTGGCGAACTGCTGACCCTCCCCACCATCGCAGGCGCGGCGCTGATCGTCGCTGGCTGCCTCATCGCCCTGCGCAGCGCTCCACCAGCGCAAATGCATGAAGGAATCGCATGACTTGCTAGTTTTCGATGCCCGGCCAAAATCGCGTTTTTCCCGCTACTTTGTTCATGACTTTCCCACGACCAGCCGAAGCGCCGGACTCTTGACGCGGACTCCCCGCTCGGCGCATTGTGCCGGAACGGAACATTTGGGGGACATTTGAAAGCCATGGCTGTCAGCCGCGGAGCCAAGCGCACGCCGGAATGGCGCGAAATGCTGAAACGCAGCCTCATCCGCAGCGGCGCGCTGATCAGCGCGATCGCGCTGATGCTGGCGACCCTCTTCCTGGCGCTGGCGCTGCTCAGCTTCCGCCTCAGCGATCCGTCGATGATGACCGTCGCCGACAATCAGGTGCAGAATATCATGGGCTGGCCCGGCGCCTGGGTCTCCGCCTTCCTCTTCACCCTGCTCGGCGTCCCCGTCGCCCTCGTCCTCCCGCTGCTGGCGATCACCGCCCGCCGCCTCTGGGGTGATCAGGACATGACCGGCTGGAAGGGTCAGTTCGGCAAATGCTTCCTCGGCATCATCCTCATCGGCATCGCGCTCGCGATGTTCCAGCCCGACTCCTTGATTGACCTGCCTTCAGGTTGGGGCGGCCTCATCGGCCTTGCTACCGCCAACGGTGTGCGCAGTCTCACCTCCGCCGCGCCTGCTGCGCAAGGGTGGATCACCGGCGTGCTCGTCGTCTTGATGCTGCTTGCGGGCTTCTTCACCTGGTATCGCAGCCTGGCGCTCGAAAAGCCGATCCTCGCTCTGCGGCGGCCCGCTCTGCCGCGCCTCAGCTTGCCAAAGCCCGCCTTCGCCTTCGCGGGCGGCAATGCTTCTGCTGAGATCGGAGACGATGAGGAAGACGTCGAGGAACGCGTCATCGCTCCCCGCCGCGCCGTGTCGAACGAGCCCAAGCCGCCGATCACCATCCAGACTCCAAAACCTGCGCCAGCCCAGCGACAAATGGCGCCGGTGTCGCAGGACGACCTGTTCGGCCACAGCTCGCTTCCTTCGGCCGACCTGCTCAATCCGATCCCGGCGGGCCAAGCGCAGAAAATCGACAAGGCCGCGCTCGAGCGGAATGCTCGCCTGCTGGAATCTGTCCTCGATGACTTCCACGTCAAGGGCAACATCGTCGAAGTGCGGCCTGGCCCCGTCGTCACCATGTATGAGCTTGAGCCCGCCCCCGGGATCAAGGCGAGCCGCGTCATCGCGCTCGCCGACGACATCGCCCGCAACATGTCGGCGCTCTCGGCCCGCGTCGCGACAATTCCGGGCCGCACCGTCATCGGCATCGAGCTGCCCAACGCCAATCGCGAAGGCGTATCCTTCCGCGAACTGATCACCTCCGAACAGTTCGGGCAGGAAGCGACGCTGCCGATCATCCTGGGCAAGAATATCTCGGGCGAACCCATCATCGCCGACCTGGCCCCTATGCCCCACCTGCTGATTGCGGGCACCACCGGCTCAGGTAAGTCGGTGGGCCTCAACGCCATGATCCTGTCGCTGCTCTACCGCATGACGCCGGACCAGCTGCGCCTGATCATGATCGATCCCAAGATGCTGGAACTGTCGACTTACGACGACATCCCACATCTGCTGTCGCCTGTCGTTACCGAACCCAGCAAGGCGATCCGCGCCCTCAAATGGGCGGTGGAGCAGATGGAGGACCGCTATCGCATGATGGCGTCGATCTCCGTCCGCAATCTCGCAAACTATAATGAGAAGGTCCGGGCCGCGAAGGCAAAGGGCAAGCCGCTCGGCCGCCGCGTGCAGACGGGCTATGATCCTGAGACGGGCAAGCCGATCTATGAGGAGGAGCAGCTCGACTTCCAGCCCCTGCCACAAATCGTGGTCGTGGTGGATGAACTTGCCGACCTGATGATGACCGCGGGCAAGGAAGTCGAATTCCTGATCCAGCGTCTGGCTCAGAAGGCGCGCGCCGCCGGTATTCACCTCATCCTCGCGACACAGCGTCCCTCGGTCGATGTCATCACCGGCGTTATCAAGGCGAACCTGCCAACCCGCATCAGCTTCTTCGTGACGTCGAAAATCGATAGCCGCACCATTTTGGGCGAGCAGGGCGCCGAACAGCTTCTGGGCAAGGGCGACATGCTCTACATGCATGGCGGCAAGGGTCTGATGCGCGTCCACGGTCCTTTCGTGTCGGATGATGAGGTGCGGGTGGTCGCGGACCATTGGCGCGCGCAGGGCCAGCCCGATTATATCGCCGCCGTCACCGAGGAACCCGAAGAAGGCAGCTTCGCGCTCGATGGTGTGGACCTGGGCGACGACAGCCCCGACGCGCAGTTGTTCCGCAAGGCCTGCCAGCTTGTGTTCGAAAATCAAAAGGCTTCGACCAGCTGGCTCCAGCGCCAGCTCCGGATCGGCTACAACTCTGCCGCGCGCCTGATAGAGCGCATGGAGGAAGAAGGACTGGTCGGCGCCCCCAACCATGTCGGGCGCCGTGAAGTGCTACGTGACGAGAATGGCAATCCGCTGTGACGATTGCGCCAAACGCAATCGAGCCGCTGCTCTATGCAGTTGCGGAAATGATCGGCACCGTTCAATAAGAACGGGCCTTTCAGGCATCCTCTCCTAAAAACTTTCCAGGCTGGTCTTCGGACCAGCCTTTTTTTTGCCCTGCGACCGATTTACATCCAGCCGCAGCAAGGCCTTACTGGCGCGCGCGATCAGGAACGCATCAATTCACAATGGGTTCAACGCCTGACCCTTACACATTGTTTTCTCAACAAAGCGGAGAAAAATGCATGAAGCGCTTGGTTGCGCCCCTCGCACTGGCTCTGGCCGCTGCACCCGTGATCGTCCTTGGCTCGCCAGCAGGCGCGCAACAGACGCAGGGCGGCTTGGCTCAGGTCAACGCCTATATTCGCGGCGTCACGACGATGACGGCCGATTTCGTCCAAACCGATCGCGCCGGTCAGACACTGACGGGCAAGCTGACGATCAAGCAACCCGGTAAGGTGCGCTTCCAATATCAGAAGGGCGTGCCGCTGCTGATCGTTGGGGATGGGAAAGCGTTGACGATGATCGACTATGAAGTCCGTCAGGTGCAGCGCTGGCCGATCGGCAGCTCGCCGCTAGGCGCGTTGCTCGATCCGAAAAAGGACCTATCGCGCTTCGGCAAGCTGATCCAGACCGGCGATCCCAAGGTGATCAGCGTACAGGCGCGTGATCCCAAGCGGCCTGAATTTGGCACCATCACCATGATCTTCGAAAAGGATCCATCCGGCCCCGGCGGGCTGCAGCTTTATGGCTGGGTGGCGCTGGATTCCCAGAATAACCGCACGACGGTTCGTCTTTCAAACCAGCGCTACGGCGTATCGGTCGCGGATTCGGCGTTCCGCTGGACCGACCCGCGGCCCAAAGGACGTGCCGCCGGTGGATGAAGCGGGTCTGGCGTGAGATGGACGGTGATACGGCAAATCCTGTTCATCTTGGGCTCATATCCGCGGCCCTAATAAGGACTCCACGGCGCGAGACGAACTCCGGGATTTCCCCCCTGTTACTCGGATCACCGCTCCCGCCGCAAAGCGCTTCAAGGGCGCGATCGAGACCCCCGTTCCATGCCCCCGGAGCGGGGGTCTTACTTTATGCGCGGCATCGGGACACGGTGCCAAGCTTGCGCGCGCCCTCTCAGGGTCTTAGGGGATCGGGATGCCGAACACTCTCAGCATCGCCTCCTGGAACATCAACAGCGTCCGCGCCCGGATCGACATCGTGGAACGCTTCCTGACCGAAGAAGCGCCCGACATTCTGTGTCTGCAAGAGACAAAGGTCGTGAACGAGACATTTCCGACCGACATGTTTCGGCGGCTGGGTTATGTCCATCAGGTGCTGAACGGCCAGCGCATGCATCATGGCGTCGCAATCATGAGCAAGGTGCCGATCCATGAGGACGACCGGCTGGACTGGCAAGCCAATGGCGAAGCCCGCCATGTCGGCGTGCGACTGGATAACGGGGTCCGCATCGAAAATGTCTATGTTCCGGCGGGCGGCGATATTCCGGATCGAACGGTCAACATCAAGTTCGGCCAAAAGCTCGACTTCCTAGAGCGCATGATCGAGTGGTCATCTCGACTTGAGGACAAGCCCACCATCCTGACCGGCGATTTCAACATCGCACCGATGGAATGCGACGTGTGGAACCACAAGCAGCTGCTGAACGTCGTCAGCCACACGGCAATCGAATGCGAGCTGCTCAGCCGGTTGCAGGATTCCAACGACTGGGTGGACATCGGCCGCAAATTCTTCCCCGCGCCGCAGCGCCTTTATACCTGGTGGAGCTATCGCGCGCGGGATTGGGCGGAGTCGGACCGGGGACGGCGGCTCGACCATATGTGGATGACGCAGGACGTGGCGGACAAGGCCGTTGGGCATCGCGTGGTTGAACCTGCGCGAAGCTGGACCAAGCCATCGGATCATATCCCGATCATCACGGAGTTCGCCTTCTGATGGGTCTCTTGTCATGAACGCTCGCGCCGCCGCTCGCGCTATAGACGCCCTCCGCCGTGGATGGCCGGTCAGCGTTCATGCTTCTGACGGCGCCGTTCGCGTCATGGCCATCGAAGGGGCCGATGCAGTGACGCTGAAGGCGTTCGATCCGGCTGGCAAGGCCGACATATTGATCGCCGCCGCAAGAGGAGAGACGCTGAAGCTCGCCAACCAGCTGGCCGCGGCCAACCCGGACATGCCCGTGCTGATTGCCCGCGCTCCTTGGATCGATGGTGATGTCGCGGCAGCGATCGCTGATCCGGTGCTTGACCTTTCATCGCCGTTGAAAGGGCCCTTTGCCGCGAAGAGCCTTGATGCTCCCCTCGCGGCGAAGGCGACACTCAAGCTTGCCCGGCTGGCAGGGATTCTTCCCGCATTTTTCGTGACGGCAGAAGGGACGAGCGAAGCGTCAGTCGATGCAGCCGACGTCGACGCCTATGATGATGCCGCTCACCTGGCGATAGCAACGCGGGCCCGGCTTCCGGTCTCTGCCAGTGAAACGGCCGAGATCATCGCGTTCCGTAGTCCGGATGAACCGCGAGAGCATGTCGCGTTGATCATCGGCGCGCCTGATGGCTCTCCGCCGGTGGTGCGCCTGCATAGTGAATGCCTGACGGGCGATGTGCTGGGCAGCCTCAAATGCGATTGCGGCCCGCAGCTGCATGAGGCTCTGCACCGGATCGCCGACTCTCGCTGGGGCGTGCTGCTTTACCTGAGGCAGGAGGGGCGCGGCATTGGCCTCATCAACAAGCTGCGTGCCTATGCGTTGCAGGATCAGGGGTTCGACACGGTCGACGCCAATGTGCGCCTTGGTTTCGCCATCGACGCGCGGGATTTTTCCGTCGCGGCGCGCATGCTCAAGCTGCTCGCGATCGACGAAGTTAGGCTCCTGACCAATAACCCGAAAAAGGTCGAAGGCTTGGAGCAAGCGGGGATCAGGGTCGCCGAGCGCCTGCCGATCATCCTCGCGGCAAACCCGCATAACGAATACTATCTGGCGACCAAGCGCGACCGTACCGGCCACCAGCTATGAGCGTCATCCATGTGGATAGCGCCACCGGCCGTCTCCACTTCAGTGGATTGGACATCGCATGCGCGCTTGGCCGCAGCGGTGTGTGTCTGGCTGCCGAGAAGCGGGAAGGGGACGGTTGCACGCCCTTGGGCGAATGGCCGCTACGTGGAGTGTTGCTGCGGCCCGGCAAGGCCGATCCTGCCGCTATTCAGCTGCCATGGCGTTGGGTGAGGGAAGGGGACGGCTGGTCGGATGATCCCGCCGATCCCGCTTATAATCGGCCGGTCCATCTGCCACGGCATTTTTCAGCTGAATCACTGCTGCGCGAAGATGATGCGTATGATGTGATCGTCGTACTCGGCCACAATGACGCGCCCCCGATGCCGGGGCAGGGGAGCGCCATCTTCCTCCACCTTTCCGAAGGCCGCCCCACCGCAGGCTGCATCGCTATTGATCGCGCGGACATGCTGAAGCTGCTGCCGCTCCTTGCGCCGGGTGACAGTGTGGTAATAGCCTGACAGCGCTCAGGCTTGCTGGAGCGCTTCATCGGTGTGATCGCCCGCTGCTTCGAGCAGCCGCCGCTCCAGCGTCTGGATGCGCCCCTTGCTTTCGATCTTTCCGCCTAACAGGTCTGTGACGTAGAAAGTATCGACAGCCCGCTCGCCATAGGTGGCGACATGGGCGCTGTGCACCGTGACCTTTGACTGGAAGAGAGCGTTGGCCAGGCTGAACAGCAGGGCAGGGCGGTCGCGGGCATTGACCTCGATCACCGTGAACCGGTTGGATGCCTTGTTGTCGATCAGCACATTGGGTTCGATGCGGAACGCCTCGGCGCGGGTGCGCGACAGCGGACGCGCCTCCAGCTTGGTGATCATCCGGTGGCGGTTGGCCAAGGAATCCTCGATCGCATTGCGGATGCGGGTCAGCTGTTCGGGGCTGTGGAAAGCGCCGCCCAGAGGGTCTTGTACGAGGAAGTTGTCGATCGCGACGCCATCGCGCGTGGTGTGGATGCGTGCATCGATGATGTTGCCGCCCGCAAGGTGGATCGCGCCCGCGATGCGGTAGAAAAGGCCGGGGTGGTCAGCGGCATAGACGGTGACGAGTGTCGCGCCACGCTGCGGATAATATTGCGCGGCGATCGACAGCGGCGAATCGCCCGATGCCAGGATGTGCTGCGCATTGTGGATCAGAATGTCTTCGGGCTCCGCGATCCAGTAGGATTCAGGCAGCCGCTTGCTGAGCTTTTGGAATTCAGCCTTCGACATGCCAAGAGCATTGCGCAGCGACTCCTGCTTAGCGGCGACACGTTCGCTGCGGCCTTTTTGCTTGTGGCCCAGTCGAAGCACTTCCTCGGCCGCCTCGTACAGGTCGCCCAGGAGCTGCCGCTTCCAGCTGTTCCACACACCGGGGCCCACCGCGCGAATGTCCACGACTGTCAGGCATAGGAGCAGCCGCAGCCGTTCGGGACTTTGCACCACATCGACGAAATCGAGGATCGTCTTATAGTCCGCCAGGTCGCGCTTGAAGGCGGTGGCAGACATAAGCAGATGGTGCCGCACCAGCCATGAGACAGTCTCTGTTTCCGCTGCGGAAAAACCCAGGCGCGGACAGAGATGCTCGGCCACCTCAGCGCCCAGGACGCTATGATCGCCTCCACGGCCTTTCGCGATGTCGTGGAGCAGGACCGCGACATAGAGAACCCGCCGCGACAGCAGCTTGCCCATAATCTCCGTGGACAGCGGGTGATCCACTTCGAGGTCGCCCTTTTCCACGCGGGCCAGAAGCCCGACAGCGCGGATGGTATGCTCGTCAACCGTGTAATGGTGATACATGTCGAACTGCATCTGCGCCACGACGCGGCGGAAATCGGGGATGAAGCGGCCGAAGACCGTCGATTCGTTCATCCAGCGCAGCACCGTTTCCGGGTCGCGGCGCGATGTCAGAACATCCATGAAGGCGGCGTTGGCCCGTGCATCGCGGCGAACCTTGGCTGTGATCAGGCCAGCATCCCGGCTCGCCGCGCGCATCGCACTTGGGTGGATGCCAAGCTCATGGCGGTCCGCCACGGCGAAGATTTCCAGCAGCCGCACCGGGTCCTGCTGAAAGAAATCATCGCTCGGCAACGCGAGGCGTCCGCGATCCAACACAAAGCCATCAAGCTTCTTGGGACGCCGGAAAATCGACGGAATATAGCGCCGTCCCTTTGCGCCAAGCTGGTCATCGAGATGCGCCAGGAACACAGCAGTCAGGTCGCCAACGATCTTTGCGTTGAGGAAATAGTAGCGCATGAAGCGCTCCACCCCCGACCGGCCCTGCCGCCCGGTAAAATGCATCCTCGTCGCTGTTTCCAGCTGCAGGTCAAAGGTCAGGCGGTCTTCGGCGCGCCCAGTGATCATGTGCAGGTGGCATCGGACAGCCCAAAGGAAATCCTCCGCCTTCTGAAACTGCCTCAGCTCAAGGTCGGTCAGCAGCCCGACATCCACCAGCTCGGCGACCGACTTCACCCGGTTCACATATTTACCGATCCAGAACAGCGTGTGCAGGTCACGTAGGCCGCCCTTGCCTTCCTTGACGTTGGGCTCGACCACATAGCGGCTGTCGCCCATCCGCTTATGCCGCTCGTCGCGCTCTTCCAGCTTTTCGGTGACGAATGCGCGGGCCGTACCCTGCATGACCTCGGCATCGAAGCGCCGGGCGGTATCCTCGTAGAGCGCACGGTCGCCCCAGACGTAGCGCGCCTCCAGCACGGCGGTGCGGACGGTCAGGTCCGCCTTGGCCATGCGCATGGTTTCGTCGATTGACCGGCTGGAATGGCCGACCTTCAGCCCCAGGTCCCACAGGGAATAGAGCATCGATTCGATCACCTGCTCAGTCCATCCGGTGGGCTTCCACGGCGTGATGAAGGCGATGTCGACATCGCTGTGCGGCGCCATCTCCCCGCGGCCATAGCCGCCCACCGCCATCAGGGTGATGCGCTCGCCGGTGCTGCGGTTGCTGGCAGGATAGAGATGATGCGTCGTCGCGTCGTATAGCAGCCGCAGGATCTGATCGATGAGGAAGGCAAAGGCGGTCACCGCCTCGCGCCCGCGCGTCGGCTTCGCTTCCAACCGCCTCGCGACATCCAGGCGCCCGGCATCCAGCGCTGACTTCAATTCCCGGACGATCAGGCCACGCAGCTTTGCCGGATCACTCCTGTGCTCGCGCGCCAGATCGTGGATTCTGTCGGAGATCGCGCGCCGATCGATGATGGTGCGGCGGGAGCCGAGGGAGGGGTACTGCATGACCATCGGCTCAATCTAATGTCAGCTGCTGGCGGCGGCCAGTTGTTTCAGCTGATAAAGCTGCTCCAGCGCCTCACGCGGCGAAAGCGCGTCGGCATCGATCAGGTCGAGCGCGGCGCGCAGGGCGTCGACCTTCTCTTCCTCCTGCGCGGCGGCAGCGGCGAAGAGGGGAAGGTCGCCGAGTCCCGCCGCAATGCCGCCAGTCTTGGCGCGGCCTGCTTCGAGCCTGTTGAGTACATCCTTCGCGCGCTTGAGCACCGCTGGAGGCAAGCCTGCGAGCCGGGCGACCGCAAGGCCATAGCTGCGATCGGCTGGGCCCGGCGCGACCTCATGCAGCAATATGAGATCGCCCTTCCACTCCCGCGCACGCACATGATGCAGGGACAGCGAGGAGAGCGTCTCCGCTAGCCGCGTCAGTTCATGATAATGGGTGGCAAAAAGGCAGCGGCAGCGGTTGACCTCATGCACCGCCTCCACGACAGCCCAGGCAAGGGCGAGGCCGTCATAGGTCGACGTGCCGCGCCCGACCTCGTCCAGGATGACGAAGCTGCGTTCCGTCGCCTGCGCCAGGATCGCGGCGGTTTCCACCATCTCGACCATGAAGGTCGATCGTCCGCGCGCCAGATTGTCGGACGCGCCCACTCGGCTGAACAGCCGGTCCACCAAAGTCAGTGTCGCCGATTGCGCCGGAACATAGCTGCCCGCCTGCGCCAATATGACGATCAGTGCATTTTGCCGCAGGAAGGTCGATTTGCCGCCCATGTTTGGCCCGGTAACCAGCCACAGGCGATCGTCGGAACCCAGGCAGCAATCATTGGCGACGAACGGCTGCCCTTCCCTGCGCAGTGCGTCTTCTACAACGGGGTGGCGGCCACCGATGATCTGCAGGCAAGGCCCTTCGCCATCCTGTGCTAGGAAATGGGGCCGCTGCCACCCGCCTTCCGCCGCCCGTTCCGCGAGTGCAGCCGAGACGTCGAGCCGGGCCAGAGCATCGGCCGCGAGGGCAATATCTGCCTTGCGGGTCAGTGCTGCTTCGATCAGGTCTTCCAGATGAGCCGCTTCAGCCACCAGCGCATGCGCGCCCGCCTGAGCAACGCGTCCCGCCTGCTCATGCAAGTCAACCGAGTTGAATCGCACCACTCCGGCCAAGGTCTGACGATGGGTAAAGCCGCTGTCTGGCTGCATGAGCGCGTCGGCAGACCGGGCAGGGACCTCGACATGATAGCCAAGCACGCCGTTATGCCGGATCTTGAGCGATGCGATGCCGGTACGCTCGCGATAGCTTGCCTCCAGAGCGGCGATCGCCCGCCGCCCGTCACCTGCCATGCGCCGCAACTCGTCCAGCGCCGGGTCGTAGCCATCGGCAATATAGCCGCCATTGGCCGCTTCCGTCGGCGGCGTGGGCACAAGCGCGCGGGAAAGGCTGTCCACCAGCGCTCCATGGCCATCGAGCGCCGGCAATAGTTGCTGAAGCAGCAGCGGCTGATCAGGCAACCTGCCCAGCCTCTCGCGCAGCATCCGCGCTTCGTTGAGCCCGTCACGAAGCTGTCCCAGGTCGCGCGGGCTGCCCCGGCCCACGGCGATACGTCCCAATGCGCGCCCGATATCCGGCAGCGCTCTTAGCGCCGCACGCAACTGGTCACGGAGCAGCGGGTCGTCATGAAGCAATTGAACGAGGCCGAGCCGGGCCTCGATCATGTCATGATCCATCAGCGGTGCCGACAGGTCCTGCGCCAGTAACCGCGCGCCCGCGCCCGTGACGGTCCTGTCCACTGCTCCCAAGAGGCTGCCCGCCCGCGCGCCGCTCATCGTCGCGGTGATTTCCAGGCTTTCCCGGGTAGCGGCGTCGATCGCCACATGCGCGCCGCTCGTTTTGCGCACAGGGGGTGCCAGAAAGGGCAGCGTGCCTTTGCCCGCATGGTCAAGATAGGCGATGAGCCCACCCATCGCGGCAAGCTCCGCCCGGCCGAACTGGCCGAATCCGTCGAGGGTGGCGACGCCAAACAGCCGCTTGAGCGCGCCCTCGGCCCGGTTGCTGGAAAAGGCGGTTCGGTCAAAGGGGTGCGCTTCGGGCAGGTCTAGGTCCATGCCCTCCGGCAGCACGATCTCGCTGGGCCGCAACCGGGCAAGTTCCGCGGGCAGGTCGCTGGATCGCAAGGTCAGTGTTTCAAACCGGCCGGTAGAAATATCGGCTGCGGCGATCCCGATCTCGCTCGCACCTTCACCGCCCGTCTGCGCAAGCGCCACCAGCATATTGTCGCGCCGGGAATCGAGCAGCGTCTCCTCGGTCAGCGTACCCGCCGTCACATAACGGACGATGGCGCGCGCGACGAGCGCCTTGCTGCCCCGCGCCTTTGCCTCGGCAGGCGTCTCGGTCTGTTCCGCGATCGCGACCCGATGCCCCGCCTTGATCAGCCGGGCGAGGTAATTCTCCGCGCTGTGCACCGGTACGCCGCACATCGGTATCGGCGCGCCGCCATGTTCGCCCCGGCTGGTGAGCGCGATGTCCAGCGTGGCCGCCGCTGCCTTTGCATCGTCGAAGAACAATTCGAAAAAATCGCCCATCCGATAGAAAAGCAGGCAATCCTGCGCGTCCGCCTTCAGCGCGAGATATTGCGCCATCATCGGCGTCGGCTGACTGGCTGCGATGTCCTTGGGGCTGTGCATGGCCGGTTGGCGATAGCGGCAAGCGGCAGATCAGGAAAGGGCGTGGAAAAAACCTGGGCCCTGCGCTTGCCGACAGGTCCGCCTTGCCGCTAGGGCCTGATCAGTAGGTAAAGAGGGGCGGATACGTCATGGCAGATAAGTCGAACGTGGAATTTTCCGAGCGCGAGGCGCTGTTTTTCCATTCGACTGGCAGGCCGGGCAAGATCGAAATCATCGCGTCCAAGCCGATGGCGACTCAGCGTGACCTAAGCCTTGCTTATTCGCCCGGCGTCGCGGTGCCCGTGCGCGCCATCGCCGCCGATCCGCAGACCGCCTATGACTATACGGCCAAGGGTAATCTGGTTGCCGTCATCTCCAACGGCACTGCCATCCTTGGCCTCGGCAATCTCGGCGCTCTCGCGTCCAAGCCGGTGATGGAGGGTAAGGCAGTTCTGTTCAAGCGCTTCGCCGACGTCGACTCCATCGATATCGAGCTCAAGACCGAGGATGTCGACAAGTTCATCGATGCGGTGGAACTGATGGAGCCGAGCTTCGGCGGCATCAACCTTGAAGATATCAAGGCGCCTGAATGCTTCATCATCGAACAAACGCTGAAAGAGCGGATGAACATCCCTGTCTTCCACGATGACCAGCATGGCACCGCGATCATCGCGGCGGCGGGCGTCATCAACGCGGCGATGCTGACCGGACGTGACCTCAAGGACATGAAGGTGGTGGTGAACGGCGCGGGGGCAGCCTCCATCTCCTGCACCGAACTGATCAAGGCGATCGGTGTCGCGCATGACAATGTCATCATGTGCGACAGCAAGGGCGTGATCTACCAAGGCCGCACCGAGGGCATGAACCAGTGGAAGTCGGCCCATGCAGTGAAGACGGACGCGCGCACCCTCAGCGAGGCGATCAAGGGCGCCGACGTGTTCCTCGGCCTGTCGGTCGCAGGTGCGGTATCGCAGGAGATGGTGAAGCAGATGGCTGAAAAGCCGATCATCTTCGCCATGGCCAATCCCGATCCGGAAATCACTCCGCCCGACGTTCTGGAAGTCCGCCCGGATGCGATCGTCGCGACCGGCCGCTCGGACTACCCCAACCAGGTCAACAATGTCTTGGGCTTCCCCTTCATTTTCCGCGGCGCTCTGGACGTGCGGGCAACCGGCATCAACGAGCCGATGAAAGTCGCAGCGGCCCAGGCGATCGCGGAACTCGCTCGCGAGCAGGTGCCTGAGGAAGTGGCCAAGGCCTATGGCCGTTCGCACAGCTTCGGTCCGGACTATATCATCCCCGCGCCGTTCGATCCCCGCCTGATGGAGGTCGTTCCTGCCGCCGTGGCCCAAGCGGCGATGGAAAGCGGCGTGGCGCAAAAGCCGATCGCCGACATGGCAGCCTATCGCCAGTCATTGAAAGGCCGGTTGAATCCGACAACCTCGGTCCTCACCAGCGCCTATGAAGTGGCGAAGGCCAACCCGAAGCGCGTCGTGTTCGCCGAAGCGGAAGAGGAAGTGGTGCTGCGTGCCGCCATCCAATTCCGTGATCTTGGCTACGGCATCCCCGTCCTGGTCGGCCGCAACGAAGTCTATGACAAGCTGAAGGCGCTGGGCGTCCGCGATCCTGAAAGCTTCGAACTGCACAACAGCGTCAACTCGCCGCTGGTGCCTGAAATGGTCGATACCCTCTACTCGCGGTTGCAACGGCGCGGTCATTTGCGGCGCGATTGCGAGCGGATGGTCAACCGGGACCGGAATATCTTTGGCACCCTGCTGGTCAGCATGGGTCATGCCGATGCGATGATCACTGGCGTGACCCGGCCCTTCGCGCAGACCCTGCGCGAGGTGAAGCGCGTCATGGACCCGACGGTAGGCCGCACCGCCTTTGGCATCCATATCATGGTGTCGAAGGACAAGACGGTGTTCCTCGCGGACACGACAGTCAATGAACGCCCCTCCGCCAGTGAACTTGCCGACATTGCCGAAGGCACGGTCGCCGTCGCGCGCCGCATGGGTCACGACCCGCGCGTCGCCTTCCTCTCCTATTCCAACTTCGGCAACCCGCCGGGTGGCCATCTGGAAAATGTCCGCGACGCGCTGAAGGTGCTCGACGGCCGCGATGTCGATTTCGAATATGAGGGTGAGATGACTGCGGACGCCGCGCTCAACCCCACGGTCATGAAGAATTATCCGTTCAGCCGCCTGTCCGGACCAGCCAATGTGCTCGTCATGCCAGGGCTGCAATCGGCCAATATCTCTGCGAAGCTGCTGCGCGAACTGGGCGGCACGACGATGATCGGCCCGATGCTGGTGGGCATGGAAAAGTCGGTGCAGATCGCGACCATGTCGTCCAATGCGTCCGAATTGCTCACGCTTGCGGTGCTGGCTTCCGCGGGCGTCGCCCTTTAATCGCGCTCCGGTTTCAGGAAAGCTCGCTCTGCTGCCAAAGGGCGAGTTCTTCTGGCCGGTCGATGTCGAGTGCCAATCCCGCTCGGCGGATGCTGATAAATGGCAGATCAAGCCGCTCTGCTTCGGACCGGTGTGCGGCGAAGCTGCCGTCGCCATAATGGAAACCGAACGCAGCGGCAGAGGGAAGGGGCAAGGACAAGGCGTTCGTGCCCGTCCCCGCATGATCCGGCGCGATGGCGATACTCCCCGCCGGCAGGCTCAAAAGGGCCGCGACGTCATCCGCGGCGATCCAGGGTAGATCGGCCGACAATATCAGCAAACGGCTGACCTTCGCCCCCACAGCTGAATCTCGCGCGCTTGCCAGCGCCATGTTCAAGCCTTCTCCTGCATCGGGCAGCAGCGGGATGTCATCGGGCAGACCGTGGCGGGACGGGCCCAGCAGCAAGACCTGATACCCACCCACGATCTTTCTCGCGGCCGACACAGTCCGGCCCAACATCTCAGCGACGAGCCTTCGCCTGTCCTGATCGCCAAGAACCGTCGAAAGCCGTGTCTTGCACGCTTCAGGTGCCTTGATCGGGATGACGATCCAGTCGGTCACGGTCGGCTGTCGATCCGTTCTGCCAAAGACAGGACGGCCCGGGCGACACGCTCCCGGTCCTCCAATGTCTTCATCAGCGTGTCGGTGACGTCGTGGGCAATGGTCAGACCAGCGGCGTCATCCCGCTCATCGATCAAAAGCCCGTCAATCACATCGGCATAATGGGCGGCGATGCTCTGGTTAGTAATGGCCAAGCCCATTTCGCGCATCAGCTTGGCGGTAGGGCCCTTCACCGTATCGCCCCCGACGATCGGGGACACGGCCACCACCGGGGCAGGCGTTTCTGCCAATGCTTCCCGGATGCCGGGCACGGCCAGGATTGGATCGACGCTGAGCCACGGATTGGACGGGGCTATGACGATGGCTTTGGTCGTTGGGTCCGTGATCGCCTCGATCACACCCGCCGCCGCTGCAGCATGCTCCGCCCCCTCAAACCGGATGGCCTGCACCTCTGGCGCGCAGCGGCGCTCGACGAAATAGCGTTGAAAGGGCAGATCGCCTTCGCTCGTGCTGAGATGGGTCGCTACCGGATCGTCGCTCATCGGTAGAATGGACAGGCCGAGCCCCCATGCCGAAGCGAAGCGCGCCGTTATCGCGCTCAATGTCTCGCCCCTCGCCAGCAGGTGGGATCGCACCACATGCAAAGCCAGGTCGCCGTCCCCAAGCAGGAACCAATCCTCGCCGCCCAAGGATTTGAGGGCAGCCATGAAGCTCCAGCTTTCACCCTCCCGGCCCCAGCCTTGCGCCTTATTGGCCTTGCCCGACAGGGTATAAAGCAGCGTATCGATGTCAGGAGAGATAGCGAGGCCGAGGTGCTGGAAATCATCGCCTGTATTGACGATGGCGGTTATCTGTTCCGGGGGGCCTATCTGCATCAGGCCCAGCACCAGCTTGGCACCGCCCACGCCCCCGGTCAGGGTCACGACCCCGCTCACCGAAACAAATCCTCTTCGATCGGCCGCACCAGCGCACTTGCAGGAGTGTCACCGGCGGGAAGGCGCAGGCCGCGCATGAGGACGGCAGGTATGCCTTCGGCTCCTTCCCCCGTGACCAGAGCGGCGGCGGTCGCAATCTGATCAGCCAGCGCGATCTGCGTTACTTCCAGGCTCCTCCCATCCCTGTCCTCTTCGCCTCGTCTGTCGACAAGCGCCGGCAGTCCCGCAGCGCCAATGGCCACGCCCACGACGCCATGGCGCCACGGCCGTCCGAAGCTGTCGGAAATGACGACGGCGGGCGCGGTACCCCCGCTTTCAAGTGCCTGGCTCAGAGCCGCGGCCGACCCATCGGGATCAAGGGGCAGCAGCAATGCTCGCTCGTGCCCGCCCGGACCAATATTGGACCTGTCGATGCCGCTGTTGGCCATGACGTGGCCCAGCCTGTGACGGGTGATCAAAACATGTGGCACCGCACGAACGATGGCGCCGCTTTCACGCAGCACCAATTCGACCAAGCGTGGGTCCTTCCTCGTTTTTTTCGCAAGTTCCACCGCCTCTTCGCCAGGCTCGACCTGGGTGAAATCCACCATGCGGCCTTCCGCCTTGGACAGGATTTTCTGCGTAACGACGAGCACGTCGCCCTCTTGCAGCGGCCACAGACCGGCTGCTTCCAGGGCGTTGCGCAGCAGCATGGCGAGATCGTCTCCGGCCTGGATCTCCCCCATGCCGGTAAGCGGGTGAATCGAAATCATAAGGCGATGTAGCGCGCGGCCACCCCCGTGGGTAGATGGTCCATGCCCGATAAAAGCCGCTGTGTTACGGCTCCTTAACATGGATGGAGTAACCCGGTGACGATGACCGCCCTCCTGATCACCGTCGACACAGAATTATCATCATTGCTTCACGAGCGGGGAATGAGTCTGGAAGATAATGTCCGCTCCTCCATCTGGGGAGAAGCGGAAGGGGGAGCCTATGGTGTCGGCTGGCAAATGGACGAGTTGGAAAAGCATGGCTTAAAAGGCGTGTTCTTCGTCGATCCCATGCCAGCCCTTTTGCACGGAACGGAGTTTCTGAAGCCCATCGTGAGGTCCATCGTGGCGCGGGGGCATGAGGTACAGCTGCATATCCATAGCGAGTGGCTCCAATGGGCGCGCCACTCCCCTGTAAATGGGCGGACTGGCCGAAACATCGGCAACTTTGGCCAAGCGGACCAGGCGATCTTGCTGCGTCTGGGCAAGCAGTGGCTGGAGGACGCCGGAGCACCCTTTATCACGGCCTTCCGAGCAGGCAATTTCGGCGCCAATGACGATAGCCTGCGGGCGCTCGCGGAGGTCGGCATAGCTTGGGACAGCAGCGTCAATCCGGCATACCATCGCTATGGATGCCGGATCAGCGGGGCTCGCGATCAGATCACCCCTGTCCACCGCCTTGGTGTTGGCGAACTTCCTGTGTCGGGGATCATTGACCGGCCTGGCAGCTTTCGCCCAGCGCAAATTTGCGCCATGTCAGCGAGAGAAATGCGCGTCGGCATTCGCCATGCAGTGCGAGAGCGACATGCAGCGTTCGTCGTCGTGACCCACAGCTTTGAAATGCTGAGCCGCGATCGCAAACGGCCCAACCGTGCAGTCATGCGCCGATTCACCGCCCTCTGCCGGGAAGCCGCGCGATTGGCAGGCCTCACCGTATGCGGCTTCCATGATCTGGCACCCGACGTGGCGAAGACCGGAGAGCACCCGCACAGCCGCGTACCACCCAATCCCGTCCGGACAGGGAGCCGGATGGCACAGCAACTATGGGCAAGCTGGCTCTACGAACGCCGCCTGATCCCGGTCTGATCGACGGGGGTAGCTGTCAGAATTTCGGATAGTGGCGGAGACGGAGTCCGCCAAAAATGATCCGCCTATTCAGATGCTTGACCTATAAATCATGCAGCAACACGTTATATTATAAAGACTTTGAATTAGGGTGTCTCATGTGACATCAACCAATCTTGCTCTTCATGTGGGGCTGAATGTGGGGTTGAAATGTCACAGCTTACCGATCTGAAGCTCAAAGGGACCACGCCTGGAAGCAAGCCGATGCAGGATAGCGCGGTATCAGGGCTTCGGTTTGAAACGGGTGCGTCCAAGGGCCAAGGCAAATGGATATTACGCTTTGTCTCCCCGGTCACAGGTAAGCGGCGGGACATGGGCCTCGGCCGCTATCCAGAAATCAGCTTGGCTGACGCTCGCGAAAAGGGACTGGCGGCTCGCAAAGTTCTTGTAAGCGGCAAGGATCCAATCGATGAGCGTGATACCGAGAAGGCGGAGCGTAAGGCAGTTGCCGACGCCCTCACATTCGAACAGGCCGCCCGTCGCGTCCATAAGGACAGCAAGGAGGGTTGGAGGAATGCCAAGCATCAGGAGCAGTGGATCAACACACTGCGTGACTACGTCTTCCCAGGCATTGGTGCGAGGAAGGTAGCCGCACTAACCCCCGCCGACTTCGCCAACGTGCTGCGGCCGATCTGGCTGTCCAAGCCGGAGACCGCCTCTCGCGTGAAACAGCGCTGCCATAAGGTGATGAAGTGGTGCTGGGCCAACGGCTTGGTTCAGGGTAATGCGCTTGACGTTGTCGATCATCTCTTGCCCCGGCAGCCGGGCAAACGCGAACGTGTGCGTCATCAGCCCGCCATGGACTGGCGTTTGATTCCCGACTTTGTCACGGCGTCGCTAAGGTCCGGTCGAGGCAACGTCACGCGGGCGCTCTTGGAGTTCGTCATCCTTACAGCCGCCCGCTCCGGAGAGGCGCGAGCGATGCATTGGGACGAGATCGACACGGATGCCAAGATTTGGACGATGCCGGCTGAGCGGACCAAAACCAAGGTCATGCACCGCGTGCCGCTGAGCGAGGCGGCCATGCGCGTCCTCGCTGCTCAGCGAGAGGCCCACCCCAAAAGCTCGCTTGTCTTTCCCGCGCCCAGGGGCGGGGTTCTTAGCGATATGGCGCTCACTAAGTTTCTCCGGGACCAGAAAGCGGCCAGTGGCGAGAAGGACCGGATTGCGACGGCGCATGGCTTCCGTTCCTCCTTCCGGGACTGGGCGTCGGAACACGGCTACGCTCGAGACCTTGCCGAGAAAGCGCTGGCACATGCGATCGCTAACAGGACTGAGGCGGCTTACCACCGAACTGACCTGCTGGAACAGCGCCGCCCCATGATGGACGCCTGGGCGGCGCATGTTTGCGGCGATGATGCTGCGTCGAACATCGTCCGCATGCGGAGGCGGACATGACCAGTCGGCCGTCGCGCCTCAGGGTCCGAGGGCAGTGGCCGATGGATGAGCACCAAGAGCAGGTTGCGGCCGAGTTCCTTGCTAGTCACGCGCCAAATGCCAAAGTGCAGCGTACCTACGAGGCGGCTTGGGAAATCGAGCTTGAGCGTGAGGCATTAAAAGCAGGTTGTGGCTCGATTAGCGTAAGGGAATGGCGCCAGCGCGTTGGCCTACTTCGAAGACAATCCCGCAAGCTCGTATCTGCACCAGGCCGAGCGGCAGCTCCATCCCGAATGGAGATACACCGGGCTGCGCTGCGCTACCTTCAGCATTGCGGAGGTGTTGGAAACTTCAACATCTCAGCATTTGTCAGATACGTTCGATCTAAGCCAACCGCCAAGCGCATTTACAGTTCAGGCGAGGGCAGAATGCTGACGGATCACGCAATCCGGGCCATACTCAAGCAACGTCTCGGCATCGTGGGCAAACCTGGCCGCAAGCGAAAGAAGCTCTAAATTGCATTTTGGAATTTTCCTGCGACTCTGCCTGAACCAGCATGACGGCTTGTTTCATATCGGAGAGCCCTCATGGAAAGCCGCTCGTCAAACCAAATTCTCGTTTCTTCTCGCGCAATCCGACTGCCACGAGTTTGCGATCTAACTGGCGCGTCCCGGCCGACAATCTGGCGCTGGGTCCGTAATGATGCATCATTCCCTAAACCGTTCTCCCTTTCCGCAGGCGTCACTGCTTGGGATGAAGCTGAGGTCATCAAATGGCTGCAAGCCAAGAAGTCTCAGCGGAGCGTGGCATGAACGCTGTTACGCTGGAGCCGCTCACCTGGAGGACTGCATGCGTCGTTGGGCATCCTGAAGGTGATATCTGGGTTGTTGTCTCGGCCCATCACTTCGACAAGCCTCATGGTGGGCTGTCCGCTAATGCGGCGGCAGTAATCCTCATGAGGCAGGCTTTGCCAAGTGGCGGGCTCGTCTCCGAATATCTCTTTCTTGAAGAGTTGGAGCGCGCTGCGCTGGCAGCTGAGATCACTGCCATCCAGGCGCAAAGTGAACATTTGCGATGTTCGGTCGCGCACTTTGTCTTGTCAGCCGCACACGCGCAGGTCGAATTGGCCCAATGTAGATACGTCAGCGACACCATGACAAGCTTGGATGCTCTGAGAAAGGCTCAGGGTGGCCCAGCTTTAAGCTCAGGGGGAGCACTGCTGGCAATGCAGCGCGTGATAGGCCAGCCAGCTGACGGCGATGAAGCCGCAACCCTCATCATTCCTTGGGAGGCACTATGACCTCTGTGTGTAGCACAACGATCGGCACCCAAGCCGTTGAGTATGTGCGCCACAGCTTAGCTGTGTGCGCAATCCCGCTAGGTCGAAAAGGCCCGACTACAAGAGGTTGGAACTTGCTGGAGAACGCGATCACCTGCCCGATCGCAGCGGATGCGCTGACGGGTAATATCGGTGTGCTTCACGCCTGGTCCGGGACGATGGCAATGGATGTTGATGACTGGGGTGCGGCTCTGGAATGGCTGCTGGCGCGCGGTCTGAACCTCGTTCAGCTATTTTCAGCGCCGGACCGCGTAGAGATCGTCTCAGGTCGGGCTGGCCGCGCCAAGCTGCTCTTTCGTCTTCCTGCCAGCATCGACGGACCTGTTCAAACTTTGCAGGTCAAGGGCGATAACACGAAGATGATACTTGAGCTTCGTTGCGCAGATTCGGGAGGCAAGTCGGTTCAAGACGTGCTGCCCCCATCAATCCACCCCGACACTGGCAAACCTTATCAATGGGGAGGGCCTGGAGACTGGCGCAATCTGCCTTTGATCCCCGACGCGCTTTTGCAGATATGGCGCGACGAATTGACGAAACGGCAGAAGGGCAGCGCTCCGGAAGGCCCGTTGGCGCCGCCGGCGGGTTTCGCGCCCCAGACCTTCGCGCCTCACCCGAGTTTTGCGGCCGTGGAGGAAAACCTCTGGGGCATGACGATAGTGGAATCAGCGCTTGATCAAGTGTCGGCTGACACTGATTATCCCACTTGGCGCAATATCGGCTGGGCCATAATGTCCACGGGCTGGAAGTGTGCCCCGCAGATTGTTCACGGTTGGAGCCAGTGCGCGCCGCTTCGCTATGACAGGTCTGCCACCGACACGCTGATCCAAAGCTTCGACCCAGCGAAAGGCATTACACTCGCCACCCTGTTCCACCAGGCGAAGCAAAATGGCTGGAACATGCCACAGCAATATCCGCCGATTGCTATTTCTTCGGCACCGCAGTCACCCGCTCACGGCTCTGTCGCTCCCTATCACCCAGTCGACTGGACGGTCCACGGCGACATTCGTAACGCCCGTCATTTCGCCGCGATGTTCAGTGGCAAGATGCTCTATATCCACAGTCAAAATAAGTGGCTTCGGTGGTCCGGCGATCGTTGGGTGCTGTGCGACCGTGGGCAGGAAATTGAAGCGGCAAAGGCAGCTGCTCAAGTCATGATGGCCGATGCAGCAGCGAGTCTTACCGTGGATCAGGATCGGGGCAAAGGCCGCGTGCGGGATGCGGTGGCAGCACACAATCTCTCGCGGCTGAAGGCCACTCTGGAACTGGCGCAGACGGAGCCGGGCATGTCAGTAGGTCCCGCCGAGCTGGATGCCAATCCCATGTTGCTTGGTGTCGGTAACGGTGTTGTCGACCTAAGATCCTGCGCGCTGATCCTCAATCGCCCAGACATGCTCATCACGCGGCACTGCGGGGCAGACTTTGATTCGGCGGCAACCTGTCCGCGCTGGCTTCAGTTTGTGGATGAGGTTTTCGCCCGCGATCAGGCCACCATCGAAGCCGTCCAGCGATTGCTGGGCTACACGCTCTCCGGTCTGAATACCGAGGAAATAATCGTCATATGCATTGGATTCGGGGCCAACGGTAAGTCGATCTTCGGCAATATCGTCAATCAAATATTCGGCGGTTACAGCAAGGTTGCACCCCATTCCTTGTTAGCTGCGCGTCGACGTGATGATCACGGACCGCGAGGCGATATTGTGATGCTGGAGAGTGCCCGGCTGGTATCAGTCAACGAGTTGCCCGGCGGGATGCAACTGGACGAACAAGCGGTGAAGGCATTGGCAGGGCGTGAGCCTATCTCTGCACGGGAATTGTATGAGGGGTTCCGCACCTTCGATCCTCGGTTCACGGTGTGGGTACGGACGAACCATAGGCCCATTGTGAAGGGCGATGATGATGGCATCTGGCGCAGGCTCGTGATCCTGCCCTTTCGGCAGAAGTTCGAGGGCGCACGTCGTGATCCACACCTCGAAACCAAGCTTTGGGCAGAGCGCAACGGCATCCTACGGTGGATGATCGAAGGCGCGCGTAATTATCTTTCTTCGTGTAACCTTGGTCTCAGCCCGACCATCCTTGCCGAGCAACGGCAGTACCGGCGGGAGAGCGACTTACTAGGTGAGTTTCTAGCGGACTGCACCATGATCGACCCTGCAGGTCGCGTACTCGACAAGGAGCTGTTCGGCAGGTGGTGCCACTGGTGCGATGCCAACGGGCACCGGGCAGGGAGCAAGGCGACATTTACTCAAAGGCTGGCGGAACGCGGGTTTCTGATCCGTCAGAGCAACGGACAGCGTTTCTACTCCGGTCTCCGGACGCAGCCTTGACTACAGCCCAGGGCGGGGAGGGCAGGGGTAGGCCCCTTTTGCGTGAAGTTTTTCAAATCGCATTTCACGAGGGGACTTTCCAAGACCTGCCGCCCTCTCCGCCCTGTGTGCCCTTTTAGAAGCGAAACCGCCAATGATCTACCGCCACCACCATCACAGCGCGCGAGATTTAGATGTCCTCAGCCTACATTAAAGCATTGCGACGGAGCCTGACCGAAGAACAGGGGCAGCAGCTATCCAATTCAGACTTAAAGCAGCGGTTCCTGGTGTGGTTGGATAGCCAACCGGAAATCAGTCGAAATCGACCGTACAGCATGTTCGAGTTGGAGCGGGCCATCGGTGCGCCCGGTCGCCTCCTCAGCTCCGTTCTCTTGAGTTTAGGCTGGGAGCGGCGCCGCAAGTGGTCAAGTAAAGGGCAAAGCCTCCGCTACTGGGTGCCGCCACCATAAACGAACATTGCCTATTCTCCTCAGGTAACTTGAGGTTTAGGTGTTCGTTGGTAAGAGTGGGCCAATATGGGGGTCAGCTCTAACTTCAACTTTTTGGCGATGAACGACGCTGGATTGGCTCGGCTGGGGGCGCTGGCTGAGCGGTATTTCCATGACGATGCTCCTGCCGCTCTGATCAAGCTGCGCCAGCTTGCTGAATTTTTGGCCAAGGAGGTGGCTGCGCGCCACGCGCTGCTCCCTTCCCCTCAGACGAGTTTCGACGATACGCTTCGCGCCCTCAAGGTGCGCGCCGTCATGCCCCGCAGCATTGGAGACCTGTTCTACCACCTGAAAAAGGTGGGAAATGCCGCGGCGCATGAAAACGCGGGGACTCCGGGGGATGTTCTGATCGCTCTTAAGATGGCGCGCAGCGCCGCGATTTGGTTCCACACCACCTACGGCAATGCACCCGCCTTTAACCCCGGCCCTTTCGTTCCGCCCGCCCCGCCGACCGATGCAACCGCAGCACTCCAGGATGAAATCCACAAGCTTCATCAGCAGGTCCGTGCTAGCGCAGATGCGGAGGCGAAAGCACAGTTGGCCCGTCAAGAAGCTGAGGCAGCCCGCCTCGCCGCACTTCAGCAGGCCGAGGAACGCCAGCAGGAAAAGCAGTTCTGGGAACAATACGCCGTCGAAACCGAAGCCGGGCTGCACACTGCAGAAGCGGCACTGAAGAAAGCCCAGCGCGCCGCCGAAGCCGTCCCAGCCCAGCAACTGGAGCTGCTCGCCGAACTCGCCGCCCGGCAGGCCGACAAGATCGAACTGGATGAAGCCACCACCCGCGTCCTGATCGATGATCAACTGCGCGCCGCTGGTTGGATCGTCGATAGCGCTGTGCTGCGCCACGCCAATGGCGCGCGGCCTGAATACGGCAAGCCCATGGCCATTGCTGAATGGCCGACCAAGACCGGCCCGGTCGACTACGCCCTGTTCATCGATGGCCGCTGCGTCGGTGTGATCGAAGCAAAGCGGGAAGTCCGCGACGTGCCCGGCAGGCTTGGCCAAGCGAAGCGCTACGCAACGGGCATTGACCTGACGGCGGACGAGCTACCCACCGGCGGCCCCTGGCCAAACGGCGATGATTGTTTCCGCGTCCCCTTCCTCTTCGTTACCAACGGCCGCCCTTTTGTAAAACAGCTCGCAACCAAGTCGGGCATCTGGTTTTGGGACGCACGGCCCAATGCGGGGGAAGCGCGGGCTCTGCCCGAATGGTTCTCCCCGCGTGACCTGATTGAGCGGCTCGAACAGGCAACCGAAAACACCAGCACGCTAGTGGAACGCGAAATCGGCGTCACCGGCCTACGCCCATACCAGCAGGATGCCATCGCCGCCGTCGAAAAGGCGGTTGGCGAAGGGCAGCGCCATATCTTGCTTGCGATGGCTACCGGCACCGGCAAGACGCGGCTCGCCATCGCGCTGATGTACGAGTTGCTGCGCCGCAAGCGTTTCCGCCGCATCCTTTTCCTGGTCGACCGCAACGCACTTGGCCGTCAGACGCTCGACGCCATGAGCACGACCGACACCAGCGGATTCCTCAAATTCGATGAAGTGTTCCCGGTTGCGGACCTTGCCAAGAAGTTTCCGGAAGCCACCGACCGCGTCCAGGTCGCCACTGTCCAGGCGATGATCCGCCGCGTGGCCGATGATCCCGACGCTCAGCGGCCCACACCCGGTACCTACGATCTGATCATCGTCGACGAGGCGCATAGGGGCTACACGCTAGATGCCGAACTGCGCGAGGACGACCTGGGTTTTCGCAACCTTGACGACTACCTCTCCGCCTATCGCCGCGTTCTCGATTTCTTTGATGCAACCAAGGTGGCACTTACCGCCACGCCCGCGCTACACACCCGCGAAATCTTCGGAGCGCCGGTGTTCCACTACTCCTACCGCCAGGCCGTCATCGACGGCTACCTGATCGACCATCGCCCACCGCGCCGCATTGTCACGGCGCTCAGCCAGACCGGAATTCACTTCGAACAGGGGGAAGAGGTCAACATCATCGACCCGCGCACCGGGCAGATTGACCTGTTCGACCTTGAGGATCAGGTCGACTTCGAAATCGCCGAGTTTAACAAGAAGGTTTACACCGAAGCCTTCAACAAGGCGGTTGCCCAGGCCGTGGCACTGGAATGCCCGCCCGACCAGCCGGGCAAGACGCTTCTGTTCGCCGCGCGCGACGATCATGCCGATATACTGGTCAAGGCGCTGAACGAGGCCCTGGCCGAAGAATACGGCCCCCAGCCGCATGACTTGGTCGACAAGATCACTGGCTCGGTCGACAAGCCGCTAGACCGGATCAAGGCCTACAAGAACGACCCGCGCCCGAAATACGTCGTCACGGTCGACCTGCTCACCACAGGGATTGACGTGCCTTCGATCACCAACCTGGTCTTTGTGCGCCGGGTGAATAGCCGTATCCTCTATGACCAGATGATCGGCCGCGCGACGCGTCGCTGCGACGAGATCGGCAAGGACTATTTCCGCATCTTCGACGCGGTCGACATCTACGCGAACTTGCAGGAAGTGTCCGACATGCGCCCCGTCGTGGTCGACCCGGCGCTGTCCTTCGCCACCCTGGTGCAGGACCTTGACCGCGCCGCCAGCGACAGCGACCGGGCCTTTGTCCGTGACCAGATCGTGGTGAAACTGCGCCAGCGTCTGCGGCATATAGATCCGGAACGGCGCGAAACGCTGGAGCAGGTGCTTGGGCCCCTTGATGAGCTTGTCGAAAAGCTGAAGTACGCCCCGCCAGCCGAAACGCTGGCCCTGTTTCAGGCACATCCGTCGCTTGCCGCCGTACTCGACCGGCCGCTGCCCAAGAGCGCGCACGATTCCCGCATCATGATTTCCGAACACGATGACGAACTGGTCGACGTGCATGACCTGTTCGGTGACAAAGCTTCACCCGCAGACTACATCGAAGAATTCGAACGCTTCATTCGTGCCAATATGAACGCGGTGCCCGCACTGATTGCCGCGACCCAGCGGCCGCGCGACCTGACGCGCGCAGAACTGAAGGAGATCGCCCTGCTGCTCGACGAAAAAGGCTTTTCCGAAGCGTCACTACGCCAGGCCTATGGTCGAGTCCGAAATGCCGACATCGCAGCCCACATCATCGGCTTCGTGCGTCAGGCGGCGTTGGGCGATCCACTGGTGCCCTATCAGGCGCGCGTCGACAACGGTGTACAGCGCATTCTCGCCAGCCGCGCCTGGACGCCCGAACAGAAGCGCTGGCTTCAGCGCATTGGTCGCGCGCTGCGCGAACAACCAGTCGGCGATCCCGCCATGCTCGCGGATCCCCTGTTTGCCCAAAACGGCGGCTTCCCCGTCATCGACCATGCCTTCGATCACAGGCTTTCCGAAGTGCTGATGGACCTTAACGCGGCCATCTGGGATAGCACCGCCGCTGCCTGAATCGTGGAGTTGAAATGAATCCGTCTGCCGACCTGGTAAACAAGCTCTGGCGCCTGTGCTCGCTGCTCCGCAAGGATGGCGTCACCTACCAGCAATACGTCACAGAACTGACCTACCTCTTGTTCCTCAAGATGGCTTCGGAACAGCACGACGAGGGCAAGATTCCGGAGCAGTACCGCTGGGGGGCGCTCAAGGCCGCCAACGAAACCGAGGTTCTCCAACGCTACAAGCAGCTTCTGATCGACCTGGGCGACGGCACCAAGGTGGCCGACCGTTCCATCGTCGCCATCTTCCAGAATGCGGCCACCGTGATCCGCACCCCTGCCAACCTGCGCCAGTTGATCGACGCAATCGATGGCCTGCACTGGTTCAGTGCCGAGCGTGACGCCTTCGGCGATGCCTATGAAGGCCTGCTGCAAAAGATGGCCGAGGAAACCAAGCGCGGGGCGGGTCAGTATTTCACGCCGCGCGTTGTCATCCGCATGCTGGTTTCGCTGATGAAGCCCGCGCCCGGCGAGGTGATCCAGGATCCGGCAGCAGGCACCGGCGGCTTCCTGATCGCCGCCGATCACTACATGCGTGCACAGACAGACGGCTTTTTCGAACTTTCGCCCAAGCAGCAGGCCTTCCAGCTCAACCATGCGCTGACGGGTCTGGAGAATGTGCCCGACACCTTCCGCCTGCTGCTGATGAACCTGCACCTGCACAACATCGATCCGGACAACCTCGACCTCGCCGACACGCTGTCCCCGGCAGGCTCACAAAGCCGGTTCAAGAACGCGGACCTCATCCTTACCAATCCCCCTTTCGGACCGGCGGGAGGCCCGCCGACGCGCGATGACCTGACGATCACCGACCGGGTCTCGTCCTATCAGCTCCCCTTTGTGGAACATTGCATCCGCGCGCTGCGGCTAGGCGGGCGTGCAGCGATCCTGGTCCCGGACAACGTTCTGTTCGATGATGGCAAGGGCAAGGCGCTGCGCCAGCGTCTGATGAACTGGTGCAACCTCCACACGATCCTGCGCCTGCCGACCGGCATCTTCTATGCACAAGGGGTCAAGACCAACGTCATCTTCTTCACCCGCGCGACCGAGGAAGCACCGTTGAAGGACGCGACCGAGGCCGTGTGGATCTACGACATGCGCAGCGGCGCGCCCGCCTATGGCAAGACCAGCCCGATCACCGAGGTTGACTTTGACGGTTTCGTGCGCGCCTTCGGCGACGATCCCGACGGCAAAGCACCCCGCACCGATCAGGGCGAGGCAGGCCGCTGGCGCTGCTTCACCCGCCAGGAGATCGCCGCAAGGGGCGACAACCTGGACATCACCTGGCTGAAAGATACCAGCGGCGATCCCGAGGACGGGCTCGATACGCCTGAGGATATCGCCTCTGCTATCGAAGGCCATCTGACGCTGGCGCTAGAGGAAGTGCGGGCGCTGGCGATTGAACTGGACGAGGGGGCAGCGGAGCCGGTTGCAGTGGAGGCCGAGGCGTGACGTTGCCGCAGGGGTGGGCAGAGGCTACGCTTGGAGATGTTGCCGACTTCATCATGGGCCAAGCCCCGCCAGGCGATGTCTGCAACACTGAGGGCTATGGAACTCCATTTGTCAAAGCGGGTGAGTTCGGATCACCACGCCCGACGATTCGCGAGTGGACGACAAAGCCCCTCAAGATGGCGGCTTCGACCGACGTGCTCATCTGCGTGGTTGGCGCTACTGCAGGAAAGCTCAATCTAGGCGCTGACTGTGCCATCGGACGATCAGTTGCGGCGATCCGGCCGACGGGCGCTACTAGCGCGGCCTTTATCTATCCCCGCCTTAAGTCAGAGGTCGCGCGGCTTCGCTCTGGATCGACCGGAACGGCACAAGGCGTCATCTCTCGTGACATGCTGACCGAAATCGCGCTTTGTCTCCCCCCGCTGGCCGAACAGGGCCGCATCGTCGCCAAGCTGGATGCGCTGACCGCTCGCCTCGCCCGCGCCCGGGCAGAACTGGAGCGGGTGCCCGACCTGTCCGAGAAACAGCATCTTGCCATTCTGCGCGCTGGCATGCGCGGTGAACTTTCCGCCGAATGGCGATCAAGCAACCCGGCTGAGCCCACCTCCGCGCTTCTGGCGCGCATCCCTGCCCCGCAGCAGGGACGCGGTGGGCGCGAAGCCACCCATAAGGTCATTCCGGGTGTTGCCGGTTTGGCTGTGAACCATCCTGGCACAGAGTTGCCAGAGGGCTGGGCATGGGTGCCGCTGCTGCGCATTGCTAAGCAGGAAACCGGGCACACCCCCAGTCGCTCAAGGCCAGACTATTGGGACGGTGGCGTGCCGTGGATCGGCATCCGTGATGCCGGGGCGCATCACGGCAGGTATATCGAGGAGACCATCCAGACCATTTCCGAGGCCGGGCTTGCGAACTCGTCTGCTCGCCTTCTGCCCTCAGGCACGGTCTGTCTCTCGCGCACGGCGTCGGTAGGCTATGTGACGATCATGGCCAGGTCCATGGCGACCAGCCAGGATTTTGCTACCTGGACCTGCTCCGAAGCGCTGCTGCCCGAATATCTGATGTATGCACTCATGGCCGAGGGTGACGAAATTCGGAACTTCGGCATGGGGACAACGCATACGACTATCTACTTCCCGGAAGTCCGCGCATTCCACATCGCTCTGCCGCCAGTGGAAGAACAAAAGGAAGTCGTGGCGCGCATCAAGGCTGCAATTGCCCGCGCCGACAGACTCGAAGCCGAAGCCGCCCGCGCCCGCGCGCTGCTCGACCGGCTGGAAACCGCGCTGCTGGCCAAGGCCTTCCGGGGCGAACTGGTCCCTCAAGACCCGAACGATGAACCCGCCCAAATCCTCCTCGACCGCATCCGCACCCAGCGCGCCGCCGCGCCGAAGGCGAAGCGAGAGCGCAACGCGAAGGTGACGGCGTGAACGATCAAGCCGGGTCGTCTGTTCAAGGCTTCTTCTCCTTCATGGCTGCCCGCGAGCAGCTCAGGCTTCGGAAGGAGGCCGGAGAGCCTTGGCCCTGGTCGAACGATGACATCCTTAACGCATTCAAGTTCACTAACGTGAAGCGCGAGCATGATCGCACTACACGATGGATGCGTGCACATTGGACTACGCCGAATTCACATCGCCCGGCTGGTGAGATAATCTTCAATTGCGCGCTCTTTCGCTACTTCGGCACCAGCGAGTTCGCGGCTGCAGTTGGCTGGCAGACTGCCTGGGACCCGGATCGCTGCATACGAGTTGCCAGTGAACGAAAGGCTTCCAACAAGAGGGTGTTCACCGGCGCATACATCGTGCCGACGCTTGGCCATCGTGGTCCCAAGGTCGAAGCGGTCTGTAATCTGATCCTATCGCCACTGTGGAACCGGCGGGATCGGCTTGCGGAGGTCGCCCGTGAGTCGCGGCGGTGGGAGAAGGTGGCCGCCGAAATGAGGGGCCTACCAGGCTTTGGTGGCACTGGCTTCATGGCTAAAGAAGTGCTTCAGGACGTGATGCAGACGCCAGTGTTGGGAGATGCTTGCGATCGTAACACGTGGTGCCCAGCCGGGCCAGGTGCACGAAGGGGTCTCAATCGCATTTACAATCGTGATTTGAAGCGGACCGTGGGAGACGCGCAGCTATTGGAAGAGATGACCTCGCTCCTGCACTCCGCCGCTTTTGCCCTACCACCCTACATGCCGGAATTGGAGCTGCACGACATCCAATTTCAACTGTGCGAGTACGACAAATATGAAAGATTCAGACTTGGACAAGGGCGTCCGAAGGCGCGCTACGAGCCTCCAAGCGGCAAAACGCGCGCCGCTGTCCCGTCAGGAAGTAGCTGAAAATATGCTAAAACGAGCCCCAACACTGTGGCTAGGATTATAAAGCCATTCCAGACCAAATTTATACGGTGTTCAGCCTTCTCAAGGCGCTCCGAAATGCGCTGAACTGACTGCACCTCTCGCGCAACTTCGGAAACCAATCTGGTCGGAATTTCGGTCTGAGGAAAACTGGCTGATTTAAAGTATTTCGGGTCAGAATTTCCGTCAATGTCGGCAATCCAAAGGAGGAATAGCGGATCGCCCCGTGCAATGTGGATTGGTGACGGCCCCGCGTTGAAGACGGAGTAAATTAAATGTCCCTCGAAGCCGGGATCAACGTGGAACCCCGAGACATTTATCAAACCCTTGAACTTTATTCCGGATTTCAAAGAAATGAACCCCATCGCAAATGCCGGAATGCGGATCTTTTCTTCGGTCAGCAGGAACGCGAATTGCCCTGACGGTATAACGAATGTCTCACCTCGACCCCGAATTGCTTGAAGCGGCTGTTCTAAAGACGCCCTCTTCCTGAGCGACTTTTTCTTATTTAAGCGCAGCAATGCCCCAAATTCTGGCGTCACATAGTATTCTTCACCCATTGTGAGAGTGTACGCATTGCAGTCAATCTTGCTAGCGTCGAACGGATCTACCATTCCAAAGGACGGCATGACTTTCGCTAGTTTTGATCCTCCCCAAAATGCCATTCAGGGTTACAACTTGCCGTGAAAAATTTGCTTCTCTTTTACCGGCTGAAGCCGAGCGGCAACCATGTTCTCCACTTCCCAGCCCTTAACTTCCGCGTAGGAGAGGGCACGAGAAAGGAGTTCTAGCACGGACGCTGTGATACGCTCACGGAACGGGAACGCCTCTAGGTGATCCATTTTCTCACATGCGGCTGCCATGCGGCCAGCAGCGATGGTGATTCCGGTGGCGAAGCCGGTTTCCTCGCCGGCGCTCCGAAGAGCGTTGTGCTGATCTGACAGCCGAAGATTGAGGATATTTGCCGAGGAAATGGCGATCACGACAATATCGGTTACCAACCGCTTCACACCCTCGTCCTGCGGCTCTTCGGCGAGATTGCCCGCATACTTCGCGAAGTGCAGCGCCATGTGCTTGAGGCGGTCCTGGACGGGAAGCCGTGCGATTTCACGATGATACTTCTCATCGTGCTCGAACTGCTGCCATTGCAGACGGTCTAAGGCAGCGGGGTCCAGTCCGGCGACCTGTAATCCCTCTTCGATGCCTACTTGTACAGCCATACTGTGCTCCTAGGGCCTTGTACCACCCGTTCAGGCGCGGCCATGCCTCCGCAACGCACAAAAATCTAGTCTGTGCCTCGTGCGGAATCAACTTGATTCCAATCTCCAATCCCCAACCCATTCAGCGAGCCAGCGCTCTTCGAGCTCCGCTCGGAAGAGGATCGTCGCTGCATGCCCGGAGAAAAGGCTTCGTTCGCGCGCATGACGTTCAAAGGCTGCCTTCAACTCTTCGCTCGATTGGTGACCGGTAACTCGGCCCCCACGTTCACTCGCCGGCACATTACCCTCAAACCGCTTCGCTAGCTCGCCCAAACGCTTGAGGGACAGCTCTCGTTGGATCAGAAGATTGGCTAAGCTGCTTTCGCTGATGAGGAGGCCGGCAGCGTAGCATTGAAAAGCGGCAAATTCGCTGGGGGGCAAGTTGCCGCCGATTTGGGCCATCTATGATCCACACTATAACGATTCGCTGTCGGCGGTGGTAATCACGCTTGATTCACGCGGCACATATTGCGCTCCTTTATCGGCGAACGCAATTCTGTCCTGTACGTGGGGCATGGCTGGCAACTGATGGTACTCGAGGGCACCTCGAAGTTATTGTTGCTGGATGAGCGAAACGCTTTCATCCTGCGCCAGGTTCAAATCCGTGGTAGTCATCGCATCGAGGGCGCCATTCGCAGGACGTGGGTGGCGCACTGCCTCGCAATTCCTCTCAGGCTTTCTTTTGCGTGGTAAATGAGCTCTGCGCTATGGTGGTGAGACTGGTTGGGCAGTCTAGCGACGGCGCTATTTACGGATCAAGCAGAATACCGTTTCCGCCTTTGTGGATAGCCTCCGAATTTTTTTGGAAAAATTTCAAGAGACACCCTGAAACCTCCTAACCCTGGTTGGAAATCAAATCCCCCTCCGCGACCTTCCTGGGAAAAAGAATGCTTGTTCGCTGCGCACCAGTGTCAGGTGGAACCGAAAAAAAGTGATCCGTGCGCCTCTGCCTACCGGGACAATGACCGTACTCCATCGAAGCCGATAAGTGAAAGATGTGGGGCTGAACGAGGGGCTGCGGCGGGAGGTTCGCTATTTCCTCAACAATTCAGAGACTTACGGCAAGGTATGGCGGAGACGGAGGGATTCGAACCCTCGGTACCGGATTTACCAGTACGACGGTTTAGCAAACCGTTGGTTTCAGCCACTCACCCACGTCTCCAAACATGGCCTGAACGCCCGCTTGGGGCGGGACAGCGGCTAGGCGAGAAGCGCTATAACGGCGGCTTTCCTGCAAGGCAACGGGCTATGCCATGAAATTCTTACAAACTTCGCCAGAGGATTCATTCCAGCCCGGAATCGACTCGAGTCGCCGTTCGTTCATTGGCGTTTCAGCTTGGCTTCCGATAATCTGATGAATGGTCGAAGAGCGGACAAGTCGGGGAGTAGCGGGCATGATCGGGATGGTGAGGCGAGTATCGGCTCGCATGGCACGGCGTGGCGCGTTGACGCTTGCGGCTGCCGGGATGGCGCTCAGCCCGCTCGCTGCGGCAGCGCAGGTGCGCACCGTTGATCCCAACACGGCGATCGACGCAGACCTTGCGCCCGTTCCGCCATCCAACAGCACGCCCACGGAACCGGGCGTAGACAGCAGTGTTCCGCCAGCGAACAACCCGGCACCGGATTCTTCAGCAGCGACGGCAAACAGTACCGCTACCGGCGCGCCGGTCACGGCCGGTTCGCCCCCCGCGGCGTTGAGCCCCAGCGAATCCTATCAGGAAGACGATCTGATCGGCGCGGCCGAAGGCGTCTTTGGCAAGGGAGCAGAGGGGCTGGCGGGCATTATCGAGAAGATCCTGAAGGATCAGGGCCGCCCCAACGCCTATATCGCGGGCCGCGAGGCGTCAGGCGCCTTCGTAGTGGGCTTGCGCTACGGGTCAGGCACGCTCAACCATAAGGTCGAAGGCCGACGGGAAGTGTATTGGACTGGCCCGTCGATCGGCTTCGACGTGGGTGGTAATGCCGCCAACACCTTCGTTCTCGTCTATAATCTGTATGACACCCAGGACCTCTATCACCGCTTCCCCGCTGCGGAGGGCACGGCCTATCTCGTCGGCGGCTTTACGGCGAGCTATCTTCGCTGGGGCAGCGTCGTGCTGATCCCCATTCGCCTGGGTGTCGGATACCGGCTGGGCATCAACGCTGGTTATATGAAGTTCACGGAAAAGCGGAACTGGCTGCCCTTCTAAGCGGCTGTCACAGAAGGAAGCTCAGCTGCTGACCACCCTCGGCAGCTTCCTCCGGGTCGAGATTATGAACGCCAAGGCCCAGCAGCCTTGCGCCCATCCGCAATGGCAGCTGCGCAATCAGCAGGGCGCGCCCCGTTTCCGCCAGCAGTTCGGCCGAGCGAACGGGCGCGCTCATGCTTCTTGATCGCGTGATGATTCGGAAGTCGGCGAATTTTATCTTGAGGACGACGGTGCGGCCATAGGCGCCGCTCTTTTCGATCCGGGTCCATAGACTGTGGGCAATCCGGTCGATCTCCGTAACGAGCGCCTCTTGCGTTATCAGGTCGTCGAAGAAGGTGTCCTCGACGCTCACCGATTTCCGCTCCTGCCGTTCATGGACGGGCCGGTCATCCTCTCCGCGGGCGGCGCGGTAGTAGTAGGGAGCGGCGCTGCCGAAATGCTGCTGCAGGAAGCTGAGGTCACGGGCGAGCAGATCGGCGCCCGTCTCGATACCCAATGCCTGCATCCGCCGCGCCGTCACCGGCCCCACGCCATGAATGCGCCGCACCGGCATCTCCGCCATGAAGCGCGCTCCTTCATCCGGCCGCACCACGCATATGCCGTCCGGCTTGTTCTGGTCCGAAGCGAGCTTGGCGATCAACTTGTTGTAGGAGACTCCGGCCGAGGCTGTGAGGCCGGTTTCCTCGCGGATCATCCGCCGGATTTCCTGGGCGATCGCGGTGGCGGAGGCCAGGCGCGGCTTGTTCTCGGTAACGTCCAAATAGGCTTCGTCGAGCGAGAGCGGCTGGATCACGTCGGTGAAACGAGCGAAAATCTCACGCACTTGAATGGACACCGCACGGTACACCTCGAACCGTGGCTTCACGAAGATGAGGTCTGGACACAGCCGCCGCGCCCGCGCGCCCGGCATGGCCGATTTCACGCCAAATACGCGGGCTTCATAGCTTGCCGTGGCGACGACACCCCGTGGCCCGCCGCCGCCCACGGCGATAGCCTTGCCGCGCAACTTTGGATCATCGCGCTGCTCGACCGACGCGTAAAAGGCATCCATGTCGATATGGATGATCTTGCGCGGCCGGGAATCCATGAGGAAGGCTTATGCCACGGCAAGAATGACAGCGAAATATGTCGGGGCCTTCCCCGTCAGGGCTTCTTGTCCTTGAGCGCCTGCAAGACGGCGAACGGGCTGGCTTGCTCTTCCGTCAGCACACCGGCTTCGCGGAGATAAGCGTCCGCGTCTCTCGACCGAGGATAGGGGGTCATGGCCAAGACCATCGTCTCGGCAACGGCTTCCCCCATGTCGATCGTCTGGCCGTCATAGCCGATGGTGTCGCAATCTTCCGAATCGATCTCCAACTCCTCTCCGCCGTCCTCGTCCTTCCCTTCGGGAACGAAGCGCAGGAGGAAATCGGTGTCGATCGTCTCGGGCACAGCCACGCCGGTAGCGACGCAGGGCTGGGCCAGTTTCGCACGCACTCGCCCGCGCGCCTCGATCGCGCCTTCCTGCTCGCTCAACGCATAGTCGGCCTCAAGCGAGTCCAGCGAGATAAGATTGAACCGCTGCGCCAGTGCGTCGCGCTCGTTCGCGTCGGCCGTGATGGTCACGCCTTGCGCATGGCGGGCGATCTGATCAGCGCGGACGGGGCGAGAAAATTCGGGTGCAGCCTGGGTCATCCAACATCTCCCGCCATCAAAGCGTCCAGCGGCAAGCCAGACAGGCGAGCCCAGCGCGATCGCAGCTGGGATGCAACATAGGTCACGGCCTCTTCACCAGGCGCCGAGCCACGGTACAGGTTACGCTCCAACGCCTCGCGCAGTTCCTCACCGCCCAGCAGCGCAGCCTTGTAGGCCGACAGCCTCCCTCCGAGCGCGCTCACCATCCGGCCGATATGTTTACCCACCACGACATCGCCAACGCCTTCCTGCCGCAACTGACCATCCATGTCGTCGACGAAAAGCTCGGTCAGCCAGACGCTTTCTTGTGCGGCGCCAAGCGCTTCCATCCGCATCAGCACCTGCGCCAATATCGCCACGATCATGTCGAACCGGCCGTCCATCGTGTCCGGTACCTGGCCTTCCACATACCAGTGCGGCTCGCGGCCTGCGCGGACGATGGCCTGGTAAAGCGGCTGCATCGCATCCTTTGGATCGGTGCGCGCGAACAGGCGCTGGAAAAGCTTTGGCATGTCGAAATGGTTTCCTGGCTGAGCTGAGCGGAGGCCCCCTTGCCGGGGGGCGCGCATTTCCATATTGATCGGCGGGCCGCGCGATGCAATGGCGGCTTTGGTATTTGGGTTTTCCCGGGCCTGTTCCCGGCAGGAGAAGTTCATGCGTCAGTTCAGCCGACACCTGTTGCTTGCCGTCGGCCTTGGCGCGCTTGTGCTCGGAACCTCGGCTTGCTCGCGCATCCGCACCCATCAGGGTTATCAGGTGGACAAGCTGCTGGTCGATTCGATCCAGCCAGGCATCGACAATCGTGCGTCGGTCGAAGGGACGCTGGGCCGCCCCAGCTTCACTGCGCAATTTGGTGACCAGGATTGGTATTATGTGTCCCGCGATATGCGGGCGCTCGCCTTCTCCAACCCCAAGCCGGTGGCGCAGACGGTGCTCCATGTGCGTTTCGATCCCGCGGGCAATGTCGTCGCGGTGGATCGCATGGGTCTTGAACAGGTCGCCAGAATCTCACCTTCCGGCGACAAGACCCCGACGCTTGGTCGCCATCGCAGCCTGTTCGACGAGATTTTCGGCAATATCGGCGCGGTAGGCGCCGGTGGCATGGGTGGCGGCGGCGGGGGCAGCAACACCGGCGGCGGCCCCAACGGTAGCTGAAATGGGCGGCGGCTGACGCCGCGCCACATTTGACTGTAGCCGCATCCTGCGCCAGCGCCCGCCTACTGTGGCATGGAATCCTCGTTGCCCCGAGTCTCGGCTCCGTCTGCCTGCGACGTCAGCGTGGATACCGGCCTGCATCCCGTGGCAAGTCTTTGGGGTCGCTAGGAAAGCTGGTTAATTTTTGACGTTAATGAATAGAGACTCGCAACCGATCTCGCTCGGGCATATGTTTGGTCACGTCCTCTGCAGTAAGCCCAAAGTATTACTTTCGACCTTGCTCCTAGGACATAACTCCTATGGTTAAGAATCAAATTCACTGCCTTAACAAACGGTTACCGGGTTGAAGCACTAACCCCAAATTTCCACAGGCAGTTTCAGGACTCTAGCGTTGTAAATATGCTAGTCATAACTTGTTGAAACGAAAAGAAAGGGTCGCACTGCAGGCATTTGATCACTGGTCTTTCACGCTTCGTTTGGGGCCTGCTAACGAAAGTGAAAGGGATCATGAGGGGACTACCCAATGGCTTACCCAGTCAATGTGCGTCTGTTGTGCGGTAATGCAATCGTCAGAGAAGGTTTGAGCCGGATTCTCACCGAACGAGACTTCCGGGTTAATCAATATCCAAATATTGCCGCTGCACTCCAAAAGGTGGAGGTGCCGGAAGAAGATACGGGGCCATCGCTGCTCCTGATAGACAATGGAACCGAAGAGCTGGATGCCGACAGCGTTGCCGTCCTTCAGCGGAAATTTCCCTGCTCCTATCTGGTCGTCCTGTCGGATCGTTTTGACTTCCAGATCATGTTGAAGGCCTTTCGCCTTGGTGCGATGGGCTACATCATCAAGGAAATCAGCTGCGACCGTCTGGTGGCGACCCTCCATCTGGTAGCGATGGGTGAACGCGTTCTTCCGCCGCAACTGGCGGACGAATTACAGTCACGGCCGACATTGACGGAAGTGCTGGAGGTTGAACGGCCTGTCGACGCCGCAAGTCTTTCCGATCGTGAGCTGGAAATCCTGCGCTGGCTCATCATGGGATGCCCGAACAAGGTGATCTCCAAGCGGATGGATATCAGCGAAGCAACCGTGAAGGTCCATGTGAAGGCGGTGCTGCGCAAGCTCCGCGTCAAGAATCGCACCCAGGCCGCCATCTGGGCCGCAAATCATGGCATGCGTGGCCGAGTGGCGGAAGTCGAACCCGTCGTGCCCGTGGATGTGACGATCCCGCATCCGGCGCAGCTTCCACAGCTTGAGATCGCCGCAATGCCTCTCAGCCGTGCCTGAACCAGGCCGCGGCTTGTGACAAGCTGCGGCAGGTTTCTTTCAAGAGCTCTATGTGCATGCTGCACTTCGCCGAGCGTGGCGAAGTGCAGCAGCGGGGTTAACCTGGCAACTGCAACGCATCTGCGCGGCAGCTATCCATCGTCAGCCGATAGTCTCTTCGAAGATCGCCATGGTGCGCTCAAAACGCGCGAAAAGCTCGTCAAGCTCTTCCGCCGTGATGATGAGCGGCGGGCAGAAGACGATCGTGTCTCCCAATGCCCGAACGATCAGGCCCTGTGCTAGCCCGATTTCGACCAGGCGCGCACCCGCCTTTACCGATGGGTCGAAGCTGGTGCGGTTCTTGGGATCGGCATAGAGTTCGATTGCGGCCACCAGGCCCACCCCACGGACTTCGCCGACATATTTGCGCCCTTCATAGCTGCGCAGTGCCTTCCAAAATTGCGGCATCAATGACTGCACATGGCCGACAACATTGTCTTCTTCGTAGATCTTGAGCGTTTCTAGCGCGATGGCGCAGCTTACCGGGTGGCCCGAATAGGTGAAGCCATGGCCAAAGGTGCCGATGGCACCGCTGTTTCGGGCGATGGGGGCATAGACCTTCTCGCTGACCATCACCGCCGAGATCGGTGCATAGCCCGATGAAAGTCCCTTCGCCGTGGTGAGGATGTCGGGCTTCATGCCGTAAGTGGTGGATCCGAACATTTCGCCGGTCCGGCCATAGCCGCACACCACCTCGTCGGCGACTAGCAGCACATCATATTTCGCCAAAACCTTCTGGATCTTTTCGAAATAGGTCGCCGGTGGCGTAAGCACCCCGCCTGCGCCCATCACGGGTTCTGCGAAGAAGGCGGCGACCGTATCGGGACCTTCTGCCAGGATACGCTTTTCCAGATTGTCAGCTAAACGCGTGGCGAAATCTTCTTCACTTTCGCCCGGCTCCGCATAACGGAAATAATGTGGGCAATCGACATGCAAGATATTGTCGATCGGCAGGTCGAAATCCCGATGATTGGTGACAAGGCCGCTGAGGCTCGCCGATGCGACAGTCACGCCATGATAGGCATTGAGCCGGGCAATGATCTTCTTCTTTTCCGGCTTGCCGATGGCATTATGATAATACCAGATCATCTTTACAGCAGAGTCATTGGCTTCAGACCCGCTGTTGGCGAAGAACACCTTGGACATGGGAACAGGCGCGATCGACAGCAGCTTGTTGGCAAGCGCGATCACCGCCGGGTTGGATCGTCCGGTAAAGGTGTGATAGTAAGGCAAGCCTCGCAAAGCCTCGATGCCTGCATTGGCAAGCCGCTCGTTGCTGAATCCCAATGATGCACACCACAGCGCCGACACAGCTTCGATGTAGCGGTTGCCCTTGTCATCTTCCACGAAGACGCCATCACCCTTGGTGATGACCAGTGGGCCTACCTCAGGATGGGCCGCCAGGTTGGTGAAGGAGTGGAAGTGAGCTGCAATATCGGCTGCGGCATTTTCGCTATGATCGTACATTATGGTCGTGCTTCCGATCGCTAAGAACTGACTTTGTGGCCATCTCATCGGCGTGCGCCCGACAGCCTTTACGCGCTATGGGGTATCAACGAACCTCATCATGCTCGGCCGCTATGGTCGTCGCATCTTCAGGTAAGCAACTTGCCCGGCTGCGTCATAAGCGATTATGTGGACAGGTTTCAACAGATTACTTGGAAGATTGCCGCGTCGATCCGTTGGTAAGCAGATCGAGATCAACACCGGCTTTATTGCTGCCTCCGCCGGCACGGTGGTGTTCGAGCTCGAACGCGCTGGCGGAGTGCGCAGCATCTGAGAAGGTCCGGATTTTTGTCCCTGCAAGAAGGACAAGCGACCAGTTAAAGACTGACTTTGATCCTGCAGCTTAAACGCCGGTCGTACCCGAAAGCCGGAAAGCCTCAGGTGCGGATATCGTCGCTTACGGTCAATTCAAGAATGGCAACCAAAGGGCGAAAAGGCGCCTGAAGGTTCTCCCGATGACGCTGCGGTTGAACGACGACATTCCATCATCTTTGCTGCAAGGCCCGGAAAAAGCTGGTCGATCAGCAATCGCCCATCATCATCTTAGGACGCAGATGGGCTCGTGGATGGCCTATCCAAGTCGGCGTCGGATTGTTTAGCCAGAAATGCGTGCGGATCGATCCCCTCGGATTTCCAGACTTCATGCGCCTTCCTGTACCAGGATGGTTCCGGCACGTTGAACCGCTTTCTTACTTCTGCCAGCGGCATGGGCAAGATTTCGCGGATCGGTTGTTCGACAATTCTTGGGCAAAGTCGGCCATGGCGATGTGCTTCAACCAGAGCATGAAGGATCGGCGCCTTCGTCCTGACCTGAACTTTCATCAGCAGAACTCCGGCTGTCGAAATCACCAAATGCCCCAGGCTAGGACGTTGATGAAATAAATAGCCCAGCAGGCACTGCTCACCCAATGGATCTCGCTCATATCCCGTCAAAATGTGGAGGATGTCATGAGTGTCGCGCAGGCGATCATTATACCATTCAACCCCATCGTTGAATAAGGGCTGGCCATTGCGATCATCGCCCGTGGCGGCAACCAGTCCTGCCGCGCTTAGACCCTCCCGCTCCATGAAGTCGCAATAGGCATGCGCAAAGCTACCCTTGGGAGTTTGCCGCAAGGCAACATGGTCATCGAGTATTTCGGGAAGATAAGGTTCGCTCTGATAGATTGCCTGCCCCTGGGGGCTCGTCAGAAAACCAGTTGCTGCTTCCGCCGCTGAGCGCCAAGGCAGTGCGTCGAACACTCCGATAATTTGATCGGTCCGTTCTTTGTCTTTTCGCACATTGCCTAAATGGCCCCATGCTTTGACGAAATTCCATTTTGGTCGCTGCCGGTCGGGATGAACCAGTGGAATGACGTCGACCGTCTCGCCTGTTCTCCGGGCAATCACATTGGCGTCGGCAAGTCCATCGGCATCGTAATTCAACGGATCAGCAGCCAGCGGCCGATTAACACGACTTTCCTCAGCGTGAATCTCCGAAAAAACAACTATATCGGCGCCAGTTTCATGAACGCGAGATGAGGATTTTTCCATGAGGCGTAGTGATCCAAAATTTCTATTGCGGTATTAATCTTGGGTTTTATTGTCAAGTGATCTGAACCTCCTAAGCGGCCTGTCACATTGGGGACGCGAAAAGACATCAAATTAGGCGCTGAATCTCAATCGCGGGGAATTGTCATAACTTTGCCTGAAGGTGTGCTGGGGCATTGCCGACGGCATCATCCGCAGAGGTTCGCACAAAGCAGCATTCTCCTGTACGGCTGGATGAAGACGCGAAGCATCAGGATTGGATTTTTCTCTCGCGGGCGCGTGATTTTGGCATGACCCAAAACGCCGAAGTTTGAGGTGCCCAGCGTCGCTCGATTGATCGCAAGAGTCAGAGGGAATCCGCCGCGATCAGCTAGCCTGTAGTCGCGCTCACGCGGCTTGGCTTTATCCACCTTGGCGGCGACCAGGGGCAATCAGTGTTTGTCCTTGCAAAAGGACAGCGCGATACCCTTCGACGTACCCGCATCTCTCCATATCCGCATGGGGCAGGCCGACTAACATGACGAACGCTATGTGAAACCAGCCACTTTTCGGCTGTCCCCGGACGTCGCCGGAAGAACAAATGGTGCCCAGAAGAGGACTCGAACCTCCACGACCTTGCGATCGCCAGCACCTGAAGCTGGTGCGTCTACCAATTCCGCCATCTGGGCACGGGGTAGGACGGCGCGATTAGCCGTTGGTCTGGCTAGTGTCAATTCCATCCGGGCTATTATTTTCTTCTATTCTGGTTTTACGCGCGCCAGCGTCTATTGGCATCATGGTGGCCGCACCAAAGGCCAGTGGAGACGACGCATGAACCCTATTCCGGCAGCGCCGCTGGCGTTGTTCACCCGCTCTGATGGTCTGCGTCTGGCTTATCGGTACCGTCCGGGGCGTGGCCCGACCATCCTGTTCCTGCCCGGCTATATGTCGGATATGGAGGGCAGCAAGGCTGTAGCGATTGACGCATGGGCGGCGGAAACGGGCCGAGCCGTGCTGCGGTTTGACTATGGTGGCAACGGGGCGAGCGAAGGCCGTTTTGAGGATGGCACGCTTGCCAGCTGGCGTGACGATGCCCTGTCGTTGATCGACGCGTTGACGGATGGGCCGCTGCTGCTTGTAGGCTCCTCCATGGGCGGCTGGATCGCCTTGCTGATCGCGCTCGCGCGGCCGGAGAGAATTGCGGGATTGGTCGGGATCGCCGCGGCGCCGGATTTCACCGATTGGGGCTTTAGCGACGCGGACAAGGCGCTGTTGGCGACGGAAGGTCAATTACGCGAGCCTACGCCTTATGGCGACCAGCCGCTCGTGACCACGCTCGCTTTCTGGCAGTCGGGTCAGGCACTCCGCCTGTTGGGAGCGCCAATCCCGATCAACTGTCCCGTCCGGCTGCTACAGGGACAGGAAGACCTCGACGTGCCTTGGCAGACGGCATTGCGGCTGTCACAGCGCCTGCATTCATATGACGTGCAGACGCTTCTGATTAAGGACGGCGATCATCGCCTGTCGCGCGACAGCGATATCGAGCTGTTGATCCATACCCTCGGCCGTCTTGTGGATATTCTCTGATGTTTCTTCTTCCGCTGCTGCTCGTGACGCCGCAAGCCTATGACCCGGAAATTGAGGCGGTGATGAACCGGCCCAAGAAGGAGGAGCAGCGGGCGCAAACACCGCCCGCCGCCACTGCTGATGGACGCATTCCGGTTCCTGAGAAATACGCCAAGCCGTTCCAGGCCTGTCTCGATGCGGCGCTGGAATCTCCGGACAAGGGCGTTGCGTTCGCGCAGCAATGGCGGCTTGAAGGCGGCATCTTCTACGCACGTCATTGCATGGGCTTTGCCTATGCCCGTTCGGAGCGTTGGGCGCCTGCGATGGTGGCCTTCGAACAGGCTGCTGACGAAGCGGAACGCAATGGCGACATGGCGCAAAGCGCGCGGCTGTGGGCGCAGGCGGGTAACGCCGCGCTGGCGGCAGGCGATGCTGCCAAGGCGCGCACCAGTTTCGACGCGGCTCTGGCGCGCGGCTTGCTCGATGGCATCGAGAAAGGCGAAATTCATCTAGATCGCGCCCGGGCGTTGGTGACGCTCGGCGACGGCAAGGAAGCACGTGAATCGCTCGACGTAGCTTTGGGCCAGGTGCCGCAAGATCCGCTGGCCTGGCTATTGTCGGCCACGCTTGCCCGTCGTTCGGGGGAGTTGAAGCTGGCGCAGGCGCACATCGCGCGCGCGGTTCAGCTTTCCCCCGATGACGCGTCGGTGGCGCTGGAGGAGGGCAATATCGCGGTACTGACCGACCATGACGATGTCGCGCGTTCGGCTTGGCAGCGCGCCGTCAAGCTGGCGCCGCAATCGCCCGCGGGCAAGGCTGCCGCCGACAATCTCACCCGCCTACCCGCTGGCGCGCCCGCGCGCTGACCGATCGGCCTTAGTTCAGGTAAAAATCGACGGTCGTGACGACGCGCACCTTTTTGTAAGGCGTGTCGCTGGACCCGTCCGCCTCGCCATCGCGGGGATCGATCGAGAAATAGCCTTGGGTGGCGCTCTTGATCCCGCCGACGCTGGCGCCGCTGTCCCGGGCAAATTGTTCGGCGGCCGCGCGTGCGTCACGCGTTGCGGCGGCTACCATGGGCGGCTTTATGTCGTTGAGCTTGGTGAAGCTGTAGCGCATCCCTGAGCCTTCCTGCAAAGTCACGCCGCGGCGGACCAGGTCGAACTGCTGCGCCACTGCCCGCTGTGCCCGGCCTATGTCGGTCGTGCGCAACAGCATGCGTTGCGTGATGGTGATCGTGTTGACGCCATTGTTGATATATTGATTGACCCCAGCGCCCGTGGGCGTGAGCGTATCCGGCTTGAAGCCGAGGCTCGTGAAATATGCCTTCAATTCGCGCGTATTGTTGTCGATCTCCGCGCGCACGGCAGGCAGATCGAAGCCGGTTGCAGAATAGCTGATCGACCAAGTGGCCAGGTCGGCCGTGACGTTGCGCTCTGCCAAGCCACGGACGGTGACGGACCGGTCGGCAGCCTTTGCACGTTTCAATCCGTCGCCAAGCAAATAGCCGCCGCTCACCAGCCCCAGCGTCAGTAGCCCGGCACAAGCCAGCAGCACCTTGTCGCGATAGTCGAACGCCATTTGCGTCTCCTCTTTCCTCACTGCCTCTGCAGCCCTATCTTGGGGCTAACCCTGACACTGCAGAGATGAACCGTTGCTTACTGGCGACGAATGGAGCAATGCTTGACCAAATATCTTCATACAATGATCCGTGTGACTGACATTGATCGCACAGTCGCCTTCTTCAAGCTGCTGGGGCTGGAGGAGCAGAAACGCTTCGACAACGAAAATGGCCGCTACACGCTCGTTTTTCTTGCAGCTCCGGGCGATGAAGGGGCGCAGGTTGAACTCACCTATAACTGGCCGCCTGAAGATGGCTCGCCTGCCGAGCACTATGGCGAAGGCCGGAACTTCGGCCATCTCGCCTACCGGGTGAGCAATATCTATGAGGTGTGCCAAGGGTTGATGGACGCGGGCGTCACGATCAATCGCCCTCCACGAGACGGCCACATGGCTTTTGTCCGCACGCCGGACAATATCTCGATCGAACTGCTGCAGGATGGCTATCTGGAGCCAGCGGAGCCCTGGGCATCCATGCCCAACACGGGGGCCTGGTAATCCGATGCTGAACGTCGCGCGCATACCGGTACTGTCCGACAATTATGTCTGGCTGCTGCATGATGATGCGAGCGGCGAAACCGTGGTGATCGACCCGGCTGTCGCAGAGCCGGTTCTGGCGGCGGCGGCGGAACGCGGCTGGACCATCACCCAGATCTGGAACACGCATTGGCATGGCGATCATGTTGGCGGCAACGCTGCGATCAAGGCGGCCACCGGTTGCCTGATCACCGGACCTGCTGCGGAGGCCGCGAAGATAGGGTCGCTCGACCGCCAGGTGGGCGAGGGGGATGAGGTTCGCATCGGCGACCATGTGGCAACGGTCATGGATGTGCCCGCCCACACGGCGGGTCACATCGCCTATCATCTGGCGCCCGATCGCATCATCTTTGTCGGCGACACGCTGTTCGCCATGGGCTGCGGACGGTTGTTCGAAGGAACGGCGGACCAGATGTTCGCCAACATGGCCCGCTTTGCTGCCTTGCCAGACGACACTACGGTCTATTGCGCCCATGAATATACGCAAGGCAATGGCCGCTTCGCGTTGACCGTTGAGCCCGACAATGAAGCGCTGGCGGTGCGTATGACGCAAGTAGACGCGGCGCGGGCGAGGGGCGAACCGACCGTGCCGACGACCATAGGCCTCGAACGGGCAACCAATATCTTCATGCGGGCCCGCGATGCGCAGGAACTTGCACGCCGACGCACGGCAAAGGATACCGCCTGACGGTTCGGACGTTACGCTGCCGCGCCCCTTTAAGGGGGCATGATCAGGAGAAGTGCCATGCGTGCATGGATGTGTCTGGCGCCGCTGATGCTCGCAGCGTGCGCTGGTGGTGACCAACCCGCTCATCTGACGGAAAAGCAGGCCGCGCGGCTCGAATCCGCGCTGAATGGCAAGGTCGCTGGCGAGCCGGTCAGCTGCGTGAGCCGTTATCCGGGCTCCAGCCTGACCGCGATCAGCGAAAGCGTGCTGCTGTACCGGGTGAGCGGCCGTCTCATCTACCGCAACGACTTGAACGGCAGCTGCACTGGCCTTGGCAGGGGAGACACGCTCATCATCCGGCCGACCGGCGTCGGATCGCAATATTGCCGCGGCGATATCGTCAGGAGTGCGGATCTGGTGACGAGATCCATCACCGGTGGTTGCGCGCTAGGGTCCTTCACCCCCTACCGCGCGCCTGAACGCTGAGCCTCAGCCTTTATAAAGGGCGTCCAGTCGCTCATGATAGCGCGCCTTGATGACATGGCGGCGGATCTTCATCGATGGCGTCATTTCACCATTTTCGATGGTGAAGGGATCGTCGGCCAGGATGATGCGCCTCACCCTCTCGGTGACGGACAGATCCTCATTCACCCGGTCGACCGCCGCCCTTAGTGCGGCCAGATATTGGCTGTCTCCGGCAATCTGATCGGCTTTCCTGCCGTTCGCTGCAGCCCATTCGCGCGTCCATTCCGCATCGGGTACCAGCAACCCAACGAGATGCGGCCGCCGGTCGCCATAGACCATGGCCTGTCCGATCTCCGGCTGCAGCGTCAGCATGCCTTCGACCTTTTGCGGCGCTACATTGTCGCCCTTGTCGTTGACGATCAGGTCCTTTTTGCGATCAGTGATGCGGATGCGGCCCTTTGCATCGATCTCACCGATGTCACCGGTATGCAGCCACCCGTCCTTCAGCGCCTTTTCGGTCTCGGCCGCGTTGCGCCAATAGCCCTGCATCACCAGCTCGCCGCGCACCAATATCTCGCCATCTTCGGCGATCTTGACCTCGACGCCATCCAACGGCGGGCCGACCGTGTCCATCGAGATGCCGGCGCGGGGCCGGTTGCAGCTGACGACCGGTCCTGCCTCCGTCTGGCCGTAGCCCTGCAGCAGCGTCAGGCCCATCGCGTCGAAGAACAGACCCACGTCAGGATTGAGCGGCGCGCCGCCGGAAACCAGCGCCTTCATCCGCCCGCCAAAACGCTTGGCGATCTTGGGCTTGAGCGTGCGGCTCAACAACAGCTTCATCGGCAAGTCGGCAATCGACCTGTTTCCCCTCTGCTCCTTCGCCGCAATGCGCACCGCCTGACTGAGGAGCCAAGCAGGGAATTTGCCCTGTTTCTCAATCGACTTGATGATCTGCGCCCGCAACACCTCGAACAGGCGGGGGACAACGACCATGATCGTTGGCCGCGCTTCCTCTATGTTGCTGGCCAGCTTCTCCAGCCCCTCGGCATAATAGATCTGCCCGGCCAGCATGATCGGCAGGAACTGGCCGCCGCTATGCTCATAGGCGTGGCTCAACGGCAGGAAGGACAGGAAGACCTCGTCCCCCCATCCGAAATCTTCCGCGACCAGTTTTCCTGCGCCCTCGATATTGCACAGGATCGCGCCATGATGCTGCATGACGCCGCGCGGCGCGCCACCCGTGCCGCTGGTGTAGATGATGCAGGCCAAGTCGTTCCGCCCGGCGGTCTGTTCGGCGGCGCAGGCTTCCGGATCGGCGATGTGGGAGGCGATCATATCGGCCCATAGGTGGCAGGACAGATCGCCCTGCGTGCCCCGCAACGGCTCCATGCCGACGATGAAGCTGGCCTGCGATCGGAGCACGGCGGGCATCAGCGTCTGTGCCAGCTTGGCGGTCGACACGATCACCGCCCTCGCGCCGCTGTCGGTCAGGATATGCTGATGATCGCGCGTCGTGTTGGTGGTGTAGGTCGGCACCGTCACGCATCCTGCCGCCATGATGGCGAGGTCGGCGATGCAGAATTCGGGGCGGTTTTCGCTCACCAGCATCACCGGGTCGCCGGGCTTCAGCCCTTGTGCCTTGAGCGCGGCGGCAAGCCCCGCAACCTGTAGCGCCACCTCGGTCCAGCTGAGCGACTTCCAACCATCGACTGTCTTGCGCCAAAGGAAAGGCAGGTCGCCCATTTCCTTCGCCCGCGCGAAGAACATGGTCACCAGATTGGGATACTGTTCGATCGCCCGCAAGCAGCGCAACTCCTTGATTCAGGGCGCGTGCCACGCGCGCATCCGCTCCTGCGGCCGCTATAGCCGTCCCTTGCCGTAGCGGTCACGCATTTTTCAGTCGAACAGACCGTCCTGGAGCCCGCTGGGCGGATTGAGGCCCAGATGCTTCCAGCCCGGCCCGTTCAGGCAGCGTCCGCGTGCCGTGCGCGCGATGAGGCCAAGCTGGATCAGATAGGGCTCGATTACTTCTTCGATCGTGTCGCGCGGCTCCGACAATCCCGCCGCCAGCGTCTCTACGCCCACCGGACCGCCCCGATAAATGTCGGCGATCATCATCAGGTAGCGGCGGTCCATGAGGTCGAGACCAAGCTGATCCACTTCAAGACGGCTGAGCGCCGCATCCGCCGCCTTCGCGTCGACCGCTTCGACACCGGCAACATTGGCAAAGTCGCGCACCCGTCGCAGCAGCCGCCCGGCGATGCGCGGCGTTCCGCGCGACCGGCGTGCGATCTCGATCGCTCCGTCGGACGTGATGCCCAGGTCGAGCAACCGGGCGGCGCGCCGCACCACCAGCTCCAGTTCCTCGACGGTGTAGAATTGCAGCCGCACCGGGATGCCGAAGCGGTCCCGCAACGGCGTTGTCAGCAGGCCCTGCCGCGTCGTCGCGCCAACCAGCGTAAAGCGCGGCAGGTCAATACGTACAGACCGCGCTGATGGCCCTTCGCCAATCATCAGGTCAAGCGCACGGTCCTCCATCGCAGGATAGAGAACTTCTTCGACTGCCGGATTGAGCCGGTGGATCTCATCCACGAACAGTACGTCACCTTCATCAAGGTTCGTGAGCAGCGCTGCCAGATCACCCGACTTGGCAATCACCGGCCCCGATGTCGCCCGAAAGCCGACGCCCATTTCCTTCGCGACAATCTGCGCCAGCGTCGTCTTGCCAAGACCGGGAGGGCCGAAAAACAGCACATGGTCCAGCGCATCGCCGCGCTGCTTTGCCGCCTCGATAAAAACGCGCAAATTGCCGCGCGCTGCTTCCTGCCCGATAAACTCCGTCAGGGATTTGGGTCGCAGCGCCGCGTCCACATCCTCAGGGCGACGGGTGGAGGTTATCAGCCGGTCCTCGCTCACTTGGCCGCCTTCCGCAGCGCCAGCCGCACCAGCGCATCAAGCGTGGCTCCTTCGCCCAGCTCTTCTTCCGCCGCGGCAACCGCATTGCCCGCCTCAACGGGTTTGAAGCCGAGATTCTGGAGCGCGGAAACGGCATCAGCACCAAGGCCCCCTGCGGCGGCGGGCGCGAGGCCAACGCCCGGCAGGCCTCCCGCTCCCGGTGCCGCGCCGATCTTATCCTTGAGCTCATTGACGATCCGCAGCGCCAGCTTCGGGCCGACGCCATTGGCGCGCGCCACCATCGCCTTGTCGCCCGTCGCCACCGCTCGATGCAGTTCGGCGGGTTCCAGTGCCGACAAAATGGCGAGCGCCACGCGCGATCCCACGCCCTGGACTCCGATCAGCAGCCGGAACCAGTCACGCTCTTCCCCGCGCGCAAAGCCGACGAGCCGGATGGAATCTTCCGACACCAGCATTTCGGTATGTACGGTCACCGCTTCGCCAACCGGTCCCAATGCCGCCAGCGTCCGCGACGAGGCCCCGACCAGGTAGCCGACGCCAGCCACATCGATGATCGCATGGTCCAGCCCGGTGCTGTCCAGCCGTCCTTTGAGTTTTGCGATCATGCCCCGCACCCTTTGGTCATGGTCTGTTCTTTACAGCCTCTCTGGCGCAGCGCCAGTCAAAAGCGCGCATGTGGCGGCACCATTTGCCGCGCCATTCGTACTGCAGCGCGATCTCTCGTTTTTCAGGAAGCCATCGATGCCCATGGAAGCGCCTTTGCTCTTGCCCCAGGATTTCGCCTGTCCCGCCATCTGTCTCTCTGGTCCGGTCGATCAGTCCATGTATCTCTACTTCAAGGATGCGCTCGCCGCTGCTCCTGCGGACGGCTTGGTCGTGACGGAAATATCGACGCTCGGCGGCGACCCTGAAATCGCCCGGATGATGGGCGAGGATATTCGCTTCCATACGGAGATAAACCCCGCGCGCAGGCTGGTCTTTCTCGGTAAGACGGCGGTCTACTCGGCTGGCGCGACCTTCATGGGCTTCTTCGCCAGGGAAAATCGCTACCTCACACGCGGTACCCGCGTCATGATCCATGAGCGGCTGATCACGAAAGACATCCATTTGCAGGGACCGCTGTCCACCTGCATCGCTCCATTGAGGGCCGCCCTCAACGAAATAGAGGCGTCCATCGCGATCCAGAATGAAGGCTTCTCGAACCTGATCCTTGGTTCAGACATCACGCTCGACGAAGTTCTGCGCCGCGCGCCGGAAAACTGGTATCTTGAGGCCAGTGAAGCGGCGTCGCTCGGTTTGGTCGCTGCGGTGCTCTGAAGCTTTGGGCCAACTCGCCACCGCGCACTGTCTCGCCTTGGGAGGTTGAGCAGGCTTCACGGCTTGCTTACCATTTGAAGGCATAAGCGCGAGCATGCCTTCTGCTGCCGACCCCTGCCCGCCATCCGCCGTCAGCCACGGCGTTGGCCTTGTTGGCCTCGCGGGCCTTGCCCTTTGGGCGGCGGTGGCGCGCCACTATGGGATGAACGGCCCCAATGCGGGCTTTGCGGCCGTGGTCGCCTGCGGTCTGCCGATGGTGCTCTGGTCATTGTTGGTGGACAAGGTTCACCGCAACGCCTCGACCGGCATTGATTGGCAAGCGCCGCCTCGGCGGCTGCGTGCGGTGCTCGACATCAGCCTTGTGAAGGCCGCAGGGCTGTGGGCGACTTGGCTTGCCATCGCCATCTTCTACTGCCTCGCGCGCTGGTATTGGAACGGCAACTACCGCTACTCCATGGACCTGTTCATGGACGCCGCGCCATGGCTCCTGCTGCTGTCGGTTCCCTACATAGCATGGCTCGACCGGCGGCTGGTGGAGCCCCGTGACGCGACTTACGCCTTTGGCCAGTGGGTGATCGGGGGAGCGGCCGGAAAACCAGACATGACCCAGGTCGCCAATCACGCGCGCGCCTGGACGGTAAAGGGCTTCTTCCTCGCCTTCATGCTTTCCATAGTGCCGGGCAATTTCGCCAGCATCGTCGATTGGCGATTGGATCACGCCTTCGCCAATCCTGTGAACCTGGCGGCGTTCCTGATCGCGCTCATGTTCATGATCGACGTCTGCATGGCGACCGTCGGCTATCTGCTGACATGCAAGCCGCTCGATTCCCACATAAGGTCGGCCAATCCTTCGCTCGCCGGTTGGGTTGCGGCGCTCATCTGCTATCCGCCCTTTGTCCTGATGGGGTCAGGCGGACCGCTGGATTATCATGCAGGCGGCGCTGAGTGGGATGTGTGGACGCAGGGGCATGCGGCGCTGCAATGGCTGCTCGGTGGCGGGCTGGTCCTGCTAACCGCGATCTACGCCTGGGCGACGATGGTGTTCGGCATCCGCTTTTCGAACCTCACCCATCGCGGCATCCTGACCCACGGCCCTTATCGCTGGTCGCGTCATCCGGCCTATCTGTCGAAAAACCTCTTCTGGTGGTTTTCCGCACTCCCCTTCCTGGCGGTCTCCGGCAGCCTCACCGACATGGTGCGCAACTGCGCGATGCTGGCGATCACGAACGCGGTCTATTATTGGCGCGCCCGCACGGAAGAGGCGCATCTTTCCACCGACCCGGCCTATCGTGCCTATAGCGAATGGATGGAGCGCAACGCGCCGGTGCCCCGCTTCTTCGCCCGGTTGACGGGACGCAGACGCAAGGCGCAGCCGACTCTTAGCCCGGCGGAATAGGTCAGAAGCTTTCGTCGGTGTAGGCGCGCGAAAGATCGCCTGCCCATTCACCATGATAGCGATCGAGCAGATCTTCGGCATGGGTCCGCCCCGCCGCAGCGATCGCGTCCAGAGGCGCGAGATAGGCCGCCTCATCGGCACCATCATCGTTCAGCCTCGCCCGCGCCTTCAGCCCGCTGCGGCTGATATCCAGCACCTCCGCTGCAATATCGCGCAGTTTGCGGCCACCGGGCACGGGGGCATCGAGCGCCAGCTTCGGCGCAGCATCGCGAAGCACCTGCCGTTCTTCCATGGTCCAGCTCTTCACCAGATCCCATGCGGCATCCAGCGCGCCCTGGTCATAAAGCAACCCCACCCAAAATGCAGGCAACGCCGTGATACGATCCGCCCCGCCGCCGTCGGCCCCGCGCATTTCCAGGAAGCTCTTCAGCCGCACTTCGGGGAAAGCGGTGGAAAGATGATCCTCCCAATCCTTCTCCGTCGGCTTTTCCCCCGGCAGCACCGACAGCTTGCCGTCCAGGAAGTCGCGGAAGCTAAGGCCCGCCGCGTCGATATAGCGGCCATCGCGATAGACGAAGTACATCGGCACATCGAGCGCGTAATCGGCATAGCGCTCATATCCGAAGCCCTCCTCGAACACGAAGGGCAGCATGCCGGTGCGATGCGGATCCGTATCCGACCAGATATGGCTGCGATAGGACAGGAAGCCATTGGGCTTACCCTCGGTGAAGGGCGAGTTGGCGAACAGTGCCGTCGCCAAGGGTTGCAGGGCTAGGCTGACGCGGAATTTCTGTACCATGTCCGCCTCGCTGCCATAGTCGAGGTTCGTCTGAATGGTGCAGGTCCGCAGCATCATGTCGAGGCCCAGCGTGCCCACCCGCGGCATGTGCCGCAGCATGATGTCATAGCGTCCCTTGGGCATCACCGGCAGCTCGGCGCGCGTCTTGTCCGGCCACATGCCGAGGGACAAAAAGCCCAGGCCCAGCATGTCACCGACATATTTGACTTGTTCCAGATGCCGCGCCGTCTCCGCGAAAGTCTGATGCAGATTTTCGAGCGGCGCCCCGGACAATTCCAGCTGCCCCGCAGGCTCCAGGCTGACCGTGCCGTCAGAGCCGGACAACGCAATAATATTGTCACCCTCGAACACCGGGCTCCAGCCATAGCGGGTCAGGCCGATAAGCAAAGTATGGATGCCGCCTTGCTCGTCATAGGCCGGGGCATGATGATCGGCCTTGGAATAGACGAACTTCTCATGCTCGGTGCCGATGCGCCAGCGTTCCTTGGGCTTGGCGCCCTTGGAAAAGGCCGTGATCAACTGATCGCGGCTTTCGATGACGGGGTCGATACCCCCTGAGTCGGTTCTGGTGCTCATGCCCCGCCTTAGCTTGCCCCCCATGCGCGTCAATCGACAGCGCTCGACGACCAAATAGGTTGCGCTGGCGGGGGCTGCAATCCAATTTCGGATTGCAACTGGACCAGCTTTCCTATCGCCAGTCGCCGTTAAGTGTCATCCAGGCCGCTGTCGCGGCGATCGCCGCCGTCTCTGCCCGCAGGATGCGGGGGCCGAGCGACACGGGCACGGCCTTGGCAACAGCGCGGATCGCCTCCCGCTCGGCCGGGTCGAACCCGCCCTCCGGCCCGATCAGAAACGCCGCCGTTCCCGGATGCGCGCGTAACGCATCGCTCAAAGGCTCGCCGCCACTTTCATCGGCAAACAATAGCCAGCGGTCCTCCGGCCAATCCCGCAGCAATGCCTCCAGCTTCACCATGCCGCCAAGCTCTGGCAAAGCCGTGCGCCCACATTGCTCGGCCGCCTCCACAAGATGCGCATGCAGCCGATCGAGGTTGAGCTTGTCCACCACTGCCCGGCGCGTCAGCACCGGCTGCAGCTTCGCGACTCCCAATTCGCAAGCCTTTTCGGCGATAAGGTCAATGCGGCCCTTCTTGATCGGGGCGCAGCATAGCCAGAAATCCGGCACCTCTTCTGGAGCCTTGGTTTGCCTCACGCATTCCAGCACCAGGTCGCGCTTGCGCATGTCCCGCACCCGCGCGGCCCATTCCCCGGACCTGCCATCGAATAGTAGGACGATGTCGTCCGGCTTCACCCGCATGACGCTGATCAGATAATGGGCGGGATTGCCATCGACTGGTACAGCCACGCCATCGCCCAGCAGCGTCTCGACATGCAGGCGCGGCGCACTCTGCGGCGGCCAAGCAGGGGTTGCGGTCATTTCGCCTCTTCCGTTCGCCCTGTTTGACTGAGCCACTTGTCTCAGCCAAATGTCGAAGGGCTTTCTTTGCTCTTTAGAGAAGAAAGGGGCTTCGGCAAGCTTGGCCCGAACGGAGAAAAGGTGAGTCAGACCATAGTTCCCGATACAGAGGCACGCGGTTTACTCGCGCGCTTGCCCGCCACGCCCCGCGCCCTTGCTCTTCTGGCCCGCCTCGATCGCCCGATCGGCTGGTGGCTGCTCTTCTGGCCGGGAGCGTGGGCGGTGGTGCTGGCGGGCGGGGCAGGCGAGCGCTGGCCGCTCATCCTCTGGCTGCTGCTCGGTAGCATCGCCATGCGTGGCGCTGGCTGCGTGTTCAACGACATCGTCGATCGCGACCTGGACCGCAAAGTGGCGCGCACCGCCGCCCGGCCACTCGCCAGTGGCGCCATCAGCCTGAAGACGGCCTGGGTCTGGCTGATCTTTCTGTGCCTCGTCGGACTTGTAGTCCTGCTGCAACTGCGCCCATATGCGCAGCTAGTGTCATTGGGCAGTCTCGCTCTTGTCGCCGCCTATCCCTTCATGAAGCGCATCACCGGATGGCCGCAGATCTGGCTCGGCCTCGTCTTCTCCTGGGCGGCGCTCGTCGGCTGGAGCGAAGTCGCGGGCGCTCTTACCCTGCCGGGGCTACTCCTTTACGCAGGCACCATCTTCTGGGTTGTAGGTTATGATACCATCTATGCATTGCAGGACAGGGAGGATGACGCGTTGATCGGTATCGGGTCGAGCGCCCTTTCCATGGGCCGCCATGTCCGTGCTGGCGTAACGATCTGCTACTTGGCCGCACTGTCGCTGTGGGCGGGTGCCCTGTGGCAGGTGCGGCCGCAATGGCTCGCCCTTGCCGCGTTGCTGCCGATGGCGGCGCATCTCCTTTGGCAGGTAAGCACGTTGAAGGAAGACGGCGCTGACCCACTCGCTAAGTTCCGTTCGAACCGCTTCGCCGGGCTCCTGATGTTCCTTGGCTGCCTCGTGGTGGGCAGCGCATGAACGGCGGTCCCAACCTGGGCGAGGATTGCTGGCGCATCGCTCGCGCCACCAAAGCCAGCGTCATCATAGATGCGGAAGCCTATTTCCGCCACGCGCGCGCCGCCATGCTCAAGGCCAAGCGGCGCATCATGTTGATCGGCTGGGATTTCGATGCCGCGATCAGCCTCGTCCGCGAGGACGAAGCAAAGGATGGCGCGCCGGTCATCATCGGCGACTTCATCAGCTGGCTCGTGGCGGAGAAGCCGGAACTGGAAATCTTCCTGCTCCGCTGGGACGTCGGCGCGATGAAATCGATGGTGCAGCCCGCCAACCTTTTCACCACCGTCAAATGGATGACGCATCAGCGCATCCACGTAAAGCTGGACAGCCATCATCCGCCAGCGGCCTCACATCATCAGAAGATCGTCGTGATCGATGATTGTTTCGCCTTTTGCGGCGGCATCGACATGACGAGCGATCGGTGGGACACGCGTCACCATCGGGACGAAGATCCCAATCGTCGTCATCCCGATGGCTCCGCTTATGGCCCATGGCATGATGCTACCACCGCGCTGCAGGGCGATGTGGCGATGGCGCTTGGCGACCATGCGCGGGCGCGGTGGACAGGTGCGGGCGGCGGCGAGTTGCAACCCATCTTCGGCGAACATGATTGTTGGCCCGCCGCGCTGCCGGTGCAGTTCGAAAATGTCGATATAGCCATCTCCCGCTCTGCGCCGGAACTGGACGACCAGCAGCCACTTCGGGAGATCGAGAAGCTCTACCTGAACCAGATTGCCGCGGCCAAGCGCAGCATCTATGCCGAAAGCCAGTATTTCGCGTCCCGCCGCATAGCCGAGGCGATCGCCGCCCGGCTTGGCGACCCCGACGGCCCGGAAATCGTGATCGTCAATCCTGAACAGGCGGACGGCTGGCTGGAACAGCAGGCGATGGACACTGCCCGCGCCCGGCTTGTCGAAGCGCTGCGTGCCCGTGACACCTATGGCAAGCTGCGCATCTATCACCCGTTCACCGTGCGGGGAGAACCCATCTACGTCCATGCCAAGATCATGATCGTCGATGACCGTAGCCTGCGCGTCGGCTCATCCAACATGAACAATCGCTCGATGCGGCTCGACACCGAATGCGACGTGACGATCGACGTGGCGCTACCCGCCAACGCCGGGCGGGAAGCAACCATCCTCGGTATCCGCGACGATTTGATCGCAGAGCATCTCGACTTGCCCTTGGAGCGCGTCTCCGCCGTGATCGCGGAGCGCGGGCTCATCGCCGCGATCGAGCAGTTGCGCGACAAGCCCGGACGAACCTTGCGCCCCTATGTAACGCCGGATCTTAATGAGGTGCAGGCGTGGCTGGCTGACAATGAGGTGCTGGACCCCGAAGGCCCGGAGGAAATGTTCGAACCTGTCACGGACCGCAGCCTGTTCCGGCGGCTGCGCAGGAAAAGCTGAAGCGCGCCGCTATTCCGCCGCCAGCAGCGCTTCCGCGCCGCCCAGGTTGACCGAAACGAGGCGGCTGACGCCCCGTTCGACCATGGTTACGCCGAACAGGCGGTGCATGCGCGCCATTGTCACGGCATTATGGCTGACGATCAGGTAGCGCGTGTCAGTCTGCCCAACCATCACGTCCAGCAGATCGCAGAACCGCTCGACATTAGCATCGTCCAGTGGCGCGTCGACTTCGTCCAGGACGCAGATCGGCGCAGGGTTGGTGAGGAACAGGCCGAAGATCAGCGCGACCGCCGTCAGCGCCTGCTCGCCGCCCGATAGCAGGGTCAGCGCCGCCAGCTTCTTCCCCGGCGGCTGCGCCATGATCTCCAGCCCGGCCTCCAGCGGATCGTCGCTGTCGATCAGTTCCAGATGCGCCTGCCCGCCGTTGAACAAGGTGGTGAATAAGCGCCGGAAATGCCCATCGACCGCCTCGAAGGCAGCCAGCAGCCGCTGCCGCCCTTCCCGATTGAGGCTGCCGATCGATCCGCGCAGCCGGTTGATGGCCTGTGCCAGCTCCTCGCTTTCGGCGCGGCTGCTCGCCTGTGTCGCCTCCAGCTCTTCCAGCTCCTGCGCGGCGACGAGGTTGACTGGGCCAATCCGCTCCCGCTCTGCAGACAGGCGGTCATGTTCGCCCTGCTCGCTTTGCGCGATCCGAATTTCTGCACTGACGAAGCCCAGCTTTTCGGGGAGCACAGGGGGCGGACATTCGAAGCGTTCGCCCGACAGGCGATTGGTCTCGGCGCGCTTCTCGTCCGCGGCCTCGGCCCGTGCCGCCGCAGTCGCCCGCCGTTCGCGTGCCTCGGCCAGTGTTTCGCCTGCCTGAGCGGCCCGCGCTTCGGCAGCGCGCAGCGCCGCTTCCGCTTCACTTTCCGCGCGCCGCGCCGTTTCAGCCCCTTCCGCCAGCTCGGTCCCTTGTTCGGAAAGCCGTGCGATCTCCGCTGCGAGCTGCTCGGGCTGGTGCGTCAGCGTGTCACGTTCGGCGGCGATCGTCTCGCCGCGCTCAACCATGGCGGCGATACGCTTGGCCGCCTCGCCCGCCCGTGCGCGCCAACCTCTGGCTTCGGCGTCCGCTGCCGACATGCGCTCCCGATCGCTTGCCAGCGCGCGATCGGCCAAAGCCTGATCCGCCTGCAACTGAGTGACGGACAAGCGCGCCTTCTCGCTCGCCTGCGACAGCGATGAGACCAGCGCCCGGGTTTCCGCTCCCTCCGGCACGGCGGCCCGGGCGGCATCAGCCTTGTCATGATCGGCCCTGGCGAGGGCCAGATCCGTCCGTGCTTCGGCCAGACGTTCCTCGATCGCTTCCCGCCGACCGGAAAGCCGCTCGATCGCAGTGGCGGCTTCATCGGCGGCACGCAAAGCCGCCCGCAACTGTTGGTCGGCCGCGCTAAGCCGCGTCCGTGCCGCAGCCAGCGCTTCAGCAGCTGCCTTTTCCTGTGCAGCGGCCTCATCCTGAGCAATACGGGCGGCTTCCACCTCCGCCGCTGCCGCTGGCCGCGCCGCCTCTATCGCCTCCAGCCGGTTGATCCGGATAAGCCGCTCGGCCCCCGCCGCGCCGCCTTCGTCCGCGATATAGCCGTCCCAGCGCCGGAGCTGCCCGTCCTTCGTGACCAGCCGCTGACCCACTGCCAGCGCCTGCCCTTCATCTGTCTCAACGACCGCGACCTGCGCCAGTCGCCGCGCCAATTCCGCAGGCGCATTAACATGCTGCGCGAGCGACACGCATCCGGCGGGCAGGGCAGGGTCGTTTCCGAGCGCCGCGGCGCCAGCCCAGCGCCGGGTTCCCTGCACCCCCACCGGAGCCTCCAGGTCATCGCCCAGCGCAGCGGCAAGCGCCCGTTCAAACCCCGGCGCCGCCTTCACCTGATCCAGCGCCCGCTCCCGCCCGCTTCCACTTTCCACGGCACGCTTGAGAGCGGCCGCTTCGCTGTCCAGCGCGGCAAGAGCGGCCCGCGCGGATGACAGCGCTGCTTCCGCCCCTGCGCGCGCATCAGCGGCGCTCTGCCGCGCAGCTTCAGCCTGACCGATCGCCGCCTCCGCACTATCGCGATCCGCGCCTGCTTCAGCCTGTGTGTCGAGCGCGTCGCTTCGCTTCGCCTCCAGCGGCGCGGCGTGAGGCAGGGCGGCCGCTTCGGCATCGAGCCGCGCGACCTCCCGCTCCGCCTTTTCCAACCGACTCCGCGCTGCCGCCAACGCCGCTTCGGCCACACGAAATTCGGCCTGTTCGCTCGCCTGCCGCGCCATGGCCTTGGCCAGCTCCAGCTCCGCGTCGCGCGCAGCATCCTCCGCCCGTGCGATCCGCCCTGAAAAGTCAGGCCGCATGGCTTCGGTCTGTGCAATGCGCTCTTTCAACGTAGAAATTTCGGCCGAAAGCCGGGCAATCGCCTCCGCAGCGTCATTAGCGAGCGTGCCTTCCCGCGCGCGATCTTCTTCCAACCGTTCGGCCTGCTGCGCGAGATCATGCAGCCGCCGGACGACGCCGTCCCGCTCCGTCTTCAGCGCCGACAGCCTATGACCTGCCTCATTGGCCTGATCGCGCGCCACCTGTGCCGCAGCCCGTCGTGTCGCCAGCACCTCCACGGCCGCATTGGCGTGAACGGCCGCCGCTGATTGCGCCTCCTGAGCGGTCCGCACGGCGCCTTCCGCTTCAGCAGCTTCCTTCCGCGCGGCGTCGGCGCTTGCCGACGCTTCACGCCAGCGGGCGAAGATCACACGGCCTTCGGCCACCCGAATTTGCTCGGACAGCTTGATATAGCGCTCGGCCGCCTTCGCCTGCCGCCGCAGGCTGCTCGCCCGCGCTTCCATGTCGTTCAATATCTCATCTAGCCGCGCAAGATTGGCCTCAGCTGCGCGCAGCTTCTGCTCGGCGTCCTTGCGCCGGACATGCAGGCCGGAGATGCCAGCCGCTTCCTCCAGCATCGCCCGCCGCTCCTGTGGGCGCGCGGCTATAACGGCGGCGATCCGTCCTTGGCTGACCAGCGCCGGGCTGTGCGGTCCGGTCGCGGCGTCGGCAAAGATCAGCGATACGTCCTTCGCCCGGACGTCACGGCCATTGGCGCGATAGGCGCTGCCCGCGCCCCGCTCGATCCGGCGCGTCACTTCCAGCTCACCGTCCGCGCCGACCTCGACCGCGTTGAACAGCTCGCCCTGTTCCTGCACCGTCAGCAGCGACACTTCGGCGAAATCGCGCTGCGGGCGAGTGGATGTGCCCGCGAAGATCACATCCTCCATGCCCGCGCCGCGCATCGACTTCGCGCTGGACTCGCCCATCACCCAGCGGATCGCTTCGAGCAGGTTCGACTTGCCGCACCCATTGGGCCCGACGATCCCCGTCAGGCCTGGCTCGATGCGCAGCTCCGTTGGATCAACGAAGCTTTTGAAGCCGGAAAGCTTGAGGCGCTTTATCTGCATGGCCAACCGCCGGGGCAGCACCAAGCCGCCCCGCTGTCAGCAGGCAAGCTCATCGCAGATGTCCGCCCCCCTTCAGCCAATCAGAGACCTGCTTCCTTCAGCTTGGGCTGCAACGTCGCCCAATTGGCGACGTTGTCGACCTTGACGTCGTTCAGGATGAAGGTCGGCGTGCCGTCGATCTTATACTGATTGCTCGCCATCTCGACGCCCTTGGCCAGCTTCTCGGCCGCGCCAGTGTCGGCAAGGCACTGCTTTGCCTTGTCTTCGGCGATGCCACGCTGCTTGGCAAAGTCGACCAAGCCGACGGCCTCGGCGAGATTACCGAAGCGCTGGGCCGGGGGAGCGCTCATCAGCTGCTGATATGTCGCGTCGCCCAGCGCCTGCGCCTTTTCAAACATGGCGTTCTGGTTGGTGAAAAACTGCTCGCTCAACGGATAGAAGACATCCTTGCCGCCGCAGCGCGCGAGGAGCGAGGTCGAAATGTCGATGGGATCGCGGACGAAGTTGCGCAGTTCATAGCTCATCTTGCCGGTGTCGACGATCTTGCGGATTTCCTCGGAAGCCTCGGCGGAAAAGTCGCGGCAATGGCTGCAGGTATAGCTTGCATATTCAACCAGCTTCACCTTGGCCTGCGGGTTGCCCATGACGAAACCGCCTTCTGGTGTCTCCGTCACCGTGCTGGACCAGCTGGTGCCTGCCGGAGCAGCTACGGCTGCCACCGGCTCTGCCGATGCGTTGTTCGCCGCGTCATTTTTCCCGCAAGCGGAAAGGGTGAGCAAGAGGGCGATGAGGGCAAGTCCGGTAATGGCTTTCACTGGGTACAGGCTCCGTAGCTTGAGCGTCAGGATCAGGGGTTTAATTCACTGTGCGGCGGCGGGCAATGCGTCGCGCAAGCTGGTCCAGCTCGACCCGCCCGTCCTTGTGCCGTTGATGGTGAAGGCAGGCGTTCCCCCGATCTTCACCTTGTTCCATGCCTCATCGGTCATGGCGAGTATCTGTTTCATTGCGGCCGAATTGCCGATGCATGCATCAAGCTGCGCGGGCGTGAAGCCACGCTTGCTCATCAAGGTGTAAAGCCCGGTGTTGCGGCCGATATCCTTCAGCGCCGGGATCTGCTCCGACGGTTTGGCGGCGCCCCGGTCATAGGCTTGCAGTTGCTCCATCCAGGCGTCCTGATTGGCGAACAGCGCCTCATGATTGCCAAAGAAGCGCTTGGGCCCACCACAGCGCGCCAGCAGCGCGGCGGTCAGGTCATATTTGTCGCGCACGGCGTTGCGGACCTCGACGCTTACAGTGCCGCCCCTCACATAGTTCGCCTTCAGTGGCGCGCTCGCCTCGCCCACGAAATGCGCGCAGTGGGAACAGGTATAGCTGACATATTCGACCAGCTTCGTGCGTGCGGCGGGATTGCCAAGCACATGGCCGCCGATGGGCGACAGCGCGACGCGCGTGGCCCAGTTGGCAGTCGGAGCCGCCAACAGGCTGGTGGGAAGCGCTAGAAGAGCAAGCACGGCAAGGCGGAGTTTCATCATGCGATCACCCAATGATGCGCCGCCCCTGTACGGCAGTTGAATTGATGAGGGCGGCATTCCACCCATTTCTTCCTAGCGGATTTTCGGCAAGCCGCTCGAATTGGCAAGCCCCTGCGCCAGCGATTCAAGCACCGCGCGCAGTTCCGGGTCGCCAATGTCGCGGAGCGAATCGCCAAGCTCGACTGGCACGGCACGCAGGTTACACGGGGGCGGCCGCCGTTCAGGCGCAGCGCCGCGCACTTCGCCCTGCTTCATCGCGATCTTGGCGACGGCGGCATAGCCAAAGAAGCGGTTCACCCGTTCGATAATGTCCGGCAGCACATGCTGGATCATCGGTGCATGGCCGCTCATCACGGTGAGTTGGAGCGTCCCGCCTGCTTTCTTGCCAACCGGAAAGCGGATCGATTCGGGCGCGGAAATTTCCGCATAATGCGATCCGACGATCTCGGCCCAGCGGGTAACGATGCTGGATTGGACAAAGCCGAACTTGCGGAACGCGGCTGCGCCGATCTGCGGCATGAGGTCGGCGATCTGGCGCGGACCCCCGACACGAGGCCGTTCCGCCGCCGCTTCTGCACGGCTTTTCAATTTGGGTGTCGCGGGCCGTTCCGTCATGCGCAGCTTAATGGCATAGGGCGGCCATGTACGTCGAGGGGACCCCGCAGAAAATCGCAGAAGATCTGCTGGCCCATTATGACGTGCATGCCCGCCGCCTGCCATGGCGCGCGCCGCCGGGAGCCAACACCGCTGACCCCTATCGGGTCTGGCTGTCCGAGATCATGCTCCAGCAGACGACAGTGGCGGCGGTCGGCCCCTATTTCGCGAAGTTCACCACCCGCTGGCCGACCGTCGAGTCACTGGCAGCGGGGGACGATGCCGATGTCATGGCGGCATGGGCGGGACTTGGCTATTATGCCCGCGCACGCAATCTGCTCGCCTGCGCCCGCGCTATCGCGCAGCAGCATGGCGGCGTTTTCCCCGACGATGAAGAGGGCTTGCGCGCTCTGCCCGGTGTCGGTGCCTACACCGCCGCTGCCGTGGCCGCCATCGCCTTTGGCCGCCGCGCCGTGGTGGTGGACGCCAATGTGGAGCGCGTGGTCGCTCGGCTGTTCGCGATCGATACCCCGCTCCCCACGGCGCGCTCCGCCATCCGCGCGGCTGCCGACAGCATAACCCCCGACGCCCGCGCCGGAGACTTCGCCCAGGCGATGATGGATCTTGGCGCCACCATCTGCACGCCTCGCAACCCCGCCTGCGCTATCTGCCCGCTGCGGCAAGATTGCGCCGCCTTCCGCACCGCCGATCCCGCCTTCTTCCCGGTCAAGGCAGCCAGGAAGGCAAAGCCGCATCGGTTCGGCCATGGCTGGTGGATAGAGCGGGCCGATGGCAATGTGTGGCTGATCCGCCGCCCGGCCAAGGGTCTTCTCGGCGGCATGCGCGCGCTTCCTTCATCGGACTGGGGCGACGCGCCCGATTCTGCCCCACCTGTCGCGGCTCGGTGGAAAACGCTCGCGGAACCCGTCGGCCATGTCTTCACCCATTTCTCGCTGGCCTTGACCATCCATGTCGCCCATGTGGCAAAGGAAAGCATGCCTCCCGGCGAAGGCGAATGGTGGCCGCTCGATCAGTTGGAGGATGCGGGGCTGCCAACCTTGTTCCGCCGCGCGGCGTTGGCAGCGATGAAGGAGAGAGATGCCCATGTCCCCTGACCAGCTTGGCTATGTTGGCGGCCGTCTGGACCGTGCCGACCACATCCGCGTGAACCCGGATCTCGCGGCGCAGGCGCTTGCCTCGCCCGAGGCGCGATGCCTGGTGCTCGACGGGTTGGACCCGGTGACGCAGGACGGCCATCTGCTGATGGAGCCGGTCGCGCCGGACGCCAGCCTTGAAGATCATCTGCTGCTCGGCCTGGATGAAGAGCAGCGCCCGATCTTTGTCCGCCTCGCTCATGAAGTGGGCAGCAATTTCTTCCCCAGCCCGCGCAGCCGCGCCATCGTCACGGAAGTCCCTGCTGACGAGGTCGCCCTGTACGGCGCGGCGCGGAGCCTGGTTCATTGGCATGGCCGCCATCCCTTCTGCTCGGTGTGCGGATCGCGCACCGTTGCGGAGAAGGCGGGCTGGGCACGCCGCTGCGGCGCCTGCGATGCCGAGCATTTCCCGCGTGTCGATCCGGTCGTCATCATGCTTGCCGAGCATCAGGGGCGCGTGCTTGTGGGGCGGCAGCATAGCTGGCCGGAAGGCTTCTATTCCGCTCTGGCAGGCTTCGTCGAACCGGGTGAGACGATCGAAGAAGCCGTGAAGCGCGAGATCAAGGAAGAGGCCGGGCTCACCGTACATTCGGTCCGCTATGTCATGAGCCAGCCTTGGCCCTTCCCCTCATCGCTCATGATCGCTTGCATCGGCCAGGCCGACGATGAAGCGTTGAAGCTCGACGAGACGGAAATCCAGGATGCCTTCTGGTGCGATGCGGCTGATGTTCGCGCCGCTTTGGCAGGCGAAGCCAGTGCGCCCTTCACCGCGCCTCCGCCCATGGCGGTCGCGCATCATCTGCTCAAGCATTGGGCCGATGCGCAGGTTGCCCCGCCCGATCCAAGCGCGTAAGGCCAAGGTCACACCCCTTGTCAGGAACGCTCCGCACTCATGCTCAGCCTCGAAGAAGCCCAGTCGCGCGCACAGGATCTGGTGACGGCGGCACGCAGGGCAGGGGCTGACGCGGCGGATGCCATTTATGCCTGCAATGCATCCACGACCGTAGCCGTGCGCCTCGGCGCGCTGGAGGATGTGGAGCGGTCGGAGGGCGAAGAGATCGGCCTGCGCGTTTTTGTCGGCCAACGCTCCGCCAGCATCGCTGCGTCGGACATGAATCCGGCCACCTTGAGTACATTGGTCGATCGCTGCATCGCCATGGCGCGTGAAGCGCCTGAAGACCCCTATGCTGGCCTGGCGCCCGAGGATCGGCTGCTGCGCGGCGGCTCGCCGGAACTCGACATAGCCGACCCCAGCGATCCGGAACCTGCCCTGCTGCGTTCCCGCGCTTTTGAGGCGGAAGAAGCCGCTCGCGCCGTGTCGGGCGTTACGAACAGCGAAGGCGGCGGGGCATCGAATGGCCGCAGCCAGGTCGCGCTCGCCACCAGCCACGGTTTTGCAGGCGCATATGCGGGCACCAGCCATTCGACCTGGGCCAGCGTCCTTGCTGGCACGGGCGCGGATATGCAGCGGGATCATGCCAGTCATAGTGCGCGCCATCTGGAGGACCTTGACGGCTCCGTCGCCATCGGAACGCGCGCAGGGGAGCGGGCGGTAGCTCGCCTCAACCCCGCCAAGCTTGAAAGCGGTGTGCTGCCCATCCTCTTTGATCCTCGCATCGGGTCCGGCCTGCTCGGCCATCTGATCGGCGGGATGGTCGGGCCTGCAATCGCCCGCCGGTCGAGTTTCCTGCTTGAATCCCTTGGCGAAGCGTTGTTCGACAGTGCTATCACCGTCATCGATGACCCGTTGCGCGCGCGCGGCCTCCGCTCTCGCCCCTTCGACGGCGAAGGGCTTCCCGTCGCGCGCCGGGCGTTGATCAACAAGGGTGTGCTGACCGGCTGGCTGATGGACAGCGCCTCTGCCCGCCAGCTTGGCCTTGAACCCACCGGGCACGCCAGCCGTGGCGGCAGCGGCGCGCCGGGCGCTGGCGTGACAAACGTCCATATGGAACCGGGCAATGTCTCGCCTGCCGAACTGATGGCTGACATCAAGCGCGGCATCTATGTCACCGAACTGATTGGCATGGGCGTCAATGGCGTCACCGGCGATTACAGCCGCGGCGCAGCGGGTTTCCTGATCGAGGATGGCGAAATCACCCGCCCGGTCTCAGAAATCACAATCGCCAGTAATCTCAAGGACATGTTCCGGGCCCTTGTTCCGGCAAATGATCTTGTCTTCCGCTATGGCATGAACGTACCCACGATCCGCATCGACGGGATGACCGTTGCCGGGGGCTGAGATCGATCTGCGCGCGCTCGTCAGCGCGGTATCGGACGCAGCCGATCGCGCGCTCACCCTATGGGCGGGCGGGCAGACCCAGGTGCGCCAGTGGGAGAAGGTTCCCGGCCACCCCGTTTGCGAGGCGGATCTGGAGATCGACGTCATGCTCCGCCAGAGCCTCGGCCTCATCGATCCTGCTGCCGGATGGCTGTCGGAAGAAACAGCCGACACCGTCCATCGTTTGGATTTGGCCCGCGTCTGGGTGGTTGATCCGATCGATGGCACTCGGGACTATCTGCGTGGTCGTCCCGGATGGGCTGTTTCCGTCGCTCTGGTCGAACATGGCGCGGTAAGCATAGGCATACTCGCAGCACCCGCCCGCAACGAACTTTGGATAGCGAGGGTAGGGGAGGGCGCCACACGCAACGGCCGCACCCTTACGGCCGGTGCCCGCATGCTTTTGCCCGGCGCCCGCGTACCCGCCGACCATCTCCCCCGTCATGACCGGGACCTTCTGGCCGTTCACAAACCCAACAGCATCGCCTTGCGCATGGCAATGGTCGCCGCCGACGAAGCCGATATCGTCGCGACCGTCCGCTGGGGCAACGAGTGGGACGTCGCCGCCGCTGCGCTGATCGCTCAGGAAGCAGGGGCGGTAGTCACCGATGCGCTCGGCGACCCTCTATCCTTCAACCGCCCAGAACCCATCGCCTTCGGCTTGCTCTGCACAGCCCCCGGAATCCACGAAGCCGCCACCAAACGCCTCGCCCCCCGCGCCAGAGAGTTGCTGGCGCGCAGTTAAACTGGATCGCAGCTTTGCAGCACATCTTTCGGCAGCATTTCCCTCAGACGCAGCCGGATCAGCTTTGCCCAAATCCTGTATCCGGCCGCGTTCATATGAATGCCGTCGGCCCGGTAATTGTCGCCCATTTTGCCGCCAGCAAGTAGCGGAGCGGTGATATTGCCGAAATGGGCATTCGGTTGGGAGAGCAGCAGATGCCGCGCCGCCGAGTTGAACAGTTGCTGCTGCCCCAGGTTCTGCCGACGTCCGGGACTCGGCTTCATCGATAATACCAAAACCGGCACATGCCCCATTATGCGGCTACGCAGGTCCAAAAAGGCAGCGAGATTTCGCATTGTGGTGCGCGAGGAGGCGCCCGTGGCGATATCATTCTCGCCAGCGTAGAGGATGATTGCAGCAGGCTTGGGCTCCCTATCCGTGTTGGCGAACCGTGCCATGATGTCGTCATATAGGGCGCCATCGATGCCGCGGTTAAATGCCCTCCAAGGAGCCATATCCTTTTCAAGGCTTGTCCAACGATGAATGGATGAACTGCCGACGAACCAAAGAGTGCATGCGCTCGGCTGCTCAGCAGGATTGGGCAGGCTCGCGCTCCTTTCGCGATAATGCTGGAGACCAGCCCAGCCCGTCAGAATCATGCCAAAGACAGCGATCGCCATCCCGGCCTTCGCAAAAGCTGATTTCTCCAGGCGTTCGAGAAGCTTCGTTCCCATCAAAGGTCACGCTAGACCATTTTGCATGGATAGGCAGCGGAAAATGCAGGGGTTTAACGCAACGGCAATTCTGTGGCGCTAGCGCTCTTGTTTGAAGTGCAAGGCTGGAATGGGATCAAGTGGCGAGAAACCCTTCGATAGACTTGATGAAGGGCGTGCTCATGCTGCTCGTCATTGCTGGCCATGCCATGGAGCTGGCTGGCGCCCACAGTCTCATCTTGTGGATCGGATCAGGCTTCCGCATGCCCTTGATGCTGGGCATTTCAGGCTATCTCCTAAACATCAGCCGGGTTCGGAGCAGTGGGCTTCGCGACTTTTTGTCTCGCTATGGAAAGCGGCTACTAGTGCCTTGGGGTGTTGCGGTCATCATCTACGCGACCGTCAGCGGCTGGCACCTTTCGCCCAGCCTGTTCCTTGAACTCGTGCTGCGCCCGCCCTTTCATCTTTGGTATGTTCCAGTCCTCTTCTTTCTCATCTCTGCCACCTGGGCGCTGCCCGTTCCGCCACTACTGTTGCTGGCGCTTGGCACCCCTTTCAGCCTGATCATCATGTATATGTTCGGGTTAAGTCATGGCCCGGTTTTCGATGGATTATGGGCGCCAGATAGCCGTTTCCTCCGCTACCCCGTCTATTTCTTTTTTGGCATGCTGGTTGCGCAAAATCTCCTGCCGCGCCGCTATCTCGCCAGTGCCTTGCTGTTCGCCAGCCTTGGCACTGTGTGGTGGGCAAGTCTTTACGGCAGCGGCATGGAGCTCGCCTATATTCCGGCCCGCTTGCTGATGTGCCTGGGACTCATCGGCTTGTTACCAATCATCTCGGCGGCCAGGATCGAAGTTCAGTTCCTCAATGCGATTGGCCGGAACAGCTTGTTCTTTTATCTGTGGCACCCGCTGCTGATGGGATTGCTTATCCTGGCTGATATCGGCCCAGTTGCCACGCTGGGCTTATCCATCCTGCTGCTGGCGGTTGCGAGCAGCCTTGCCGCGCGCAGTGGCGCTGCCGCGCTGCTCTTGGGGATCAGCGTGCTGAAGAAGCCTTTACCGCCTGCTTCTTCAGCACCAGCGCTCGCTGTTTAGAGCTTGCCGTACTTCGCCTCAAAGCCGCTGAAGTCTCCCACGGCTAGATATTTCGCCTGATCAACCCATTGGTCGCGGATCGGGCGTCCTTTAAAGTTGCCGAGTTTTGTGTCGATGGACGCCAAGTCAGCTTCGGTCCAATTGGCGATCTGCTCGTAACGGGTGACGCCGAGTTCGATAAGCAGCTGGTTGAGCTTCGGGCCTACGCCCTTCATCCTCAGCAGATTGTCCTGACCATCCGACGCAGGTGCAGCTGGCTGCGTAGCGACGACCGGGGCCGCCTCCGGTGCAGCGACTGGCACGGGCTCGGCGGCGATTGTCGTAGGAGGGGGTGATGTCGGTTCTGGCGCCGGTGCAAGTATCGGCGCGGCTTCCTTTACCGCCACGGACGACTGCTCGGCGCCTGGCGCGACCGTCGAAGTCTTCCGTCCAACTAACAGGAATATGACCCCGATCAGGATCAGCAAGCCGATCAGCAACCAAAGGCCATAGTCCATGAAGAATTCCTGCATCGCGCTCCCTCCTGCTTTCAGGGCTTTATCTAGATGCGCTTGCTGCGGATCGGCAAGGGGCCGCGTTCAAAGGCCTTCAGCGCGCTTCACGCTCGACCTCGCGCCATCCGATGTCGCGGCGGCAAAAGCCGGTCGGGAAGTCGATCGCATCGACGGCCTGGTAAGCTGCCGCCTGCGCCTGGCCCACACTGCCGCCACTGGCGGTCACGTTCAGCACCCGGCCACCGTTGGCGACGAGCTTTCCGTCCTTCAAGGCAGTGCCCGCATGGAAAACGCGCGCACCGCCTGCTTCTGCCGCATCGATGCCTGCAATAGCACCGCCCTTTTCCGGCGTGCCGGGATAGCCGCTGGCCGCCATCACCACCGTCAGCGCGGTACGGTCTGCGAGCTTTACCGGTCCCTGCTCCGCCAGCCGTCCTTCGGCAACGGCAAGCAACAGTTCGACAAGATCGCCGTCAAAGCGCATCATCAGCACCTGGCATTCTGGATCACCAAAGCGTGCATTATATTCGATGAGCTTCGGCCCCTCGCTGGTCAGCATGAGTCCCGCATATAGCACGCCGGAATAGGGCGTGCCCTCAGCAGCCAGAGTATCGACCGTCGGCCGTATGATCTTTTCAATGACTTGCGCTTCCAACTCGGGCGTCAATACCCGTGCGGGGCTGTAGGCGCCCATGCCGCCGGTATTGGGGCCAGTGTCGCCATCGCCGACGCGCTTATGATCCTGGGCGGAGCCGAACGGCAGGATCGCGCTGCCATCGGTAAGCGCGAAGAAGCTTGCCTCCTCGCCGGTCATGAACTCTTCCAATACCACTTCCGCGCCCGCTGCGCCAAACGCGCCGGAGAACATGTCCTCGATCGCCTCGACGGCTTGGCTCTGCGTTTCGGCGATAATGACGCCCTTACCCGCTGCCAGACCATCTGCCTTGATGACGACCGGCAGCCCGAAATCCGCGAGCGCCGCGATCGCGCCGTCCTTGCTGTGGACGCGTTCATAAGCGGCAGTCGGAATCCCGGCCCGCTTGCAGAGATCCTTGGTAAAGCCTTTCGATCCCTCCAGCTGCGCTGCCTTCTTACCCGGTCCGAATACCGGATACCCCTTCACCCGTAGATCGTCGGCGAGGCCGTCGACCAGCGGCGCTTCGGGCCCGATCACCACCAGGCCGATCGAATGACGCAGGCAGAAATCCACCACGGCGCGATGATCCGTGACATCCAGATCGACCAATGCCGCATGCTGGGCTATGCCGGGGTTGCCTGGCGCGGCATAAAGGGTCGTAAGGCTGGGCGACTGCGCCAGCTTCCAGGCCAGAGCATGTTCGCGGCCGCCGCTGCCCAACAAAAGGATGTTCATTTCGCCCATGTCCCCGGAATATGAAGCTGGTTTCGATGTATCGGGCCGCCTGTTAGCGGAGGAAAGGGCGGGGGACAACGCGCCGCCGCTTTCGGTGAGCGAATTGTCGGCCGTGCTGAAGCGGACGGTAGAGGACTGCTTCGGCCATGTTCGCCTGCGCGGCGAGATTTCCGGGTTCAAGCGCGCCGCCTCCGGCCATCTTTACCTCTGCCTGAAGGATGACAATGCGGTCATCGACGGCGTGATGTGGAAGGGCGGGGCTCAGCGTCTGCCCTTTGCTCCACAGGACGGCGTGGAAGTCATCGCTACTGGCAAGCTGACCACCTATCCCGGCCGTTCCAAATATCAGATCGTGATCGATCGGATGGAGCTGGCGGGCGAAGGCGCGCTGATGGCGCTGCTTGAAAAGCTGAAGGCCAAGCTCGCTGCCGAAGGGCTGTTCGACCGCGCCACCAAGCGTCCTCTTCCCTTCATGCCGCGCACCATTGGCGTCGTCACGTCGCCGACCGGCGCAGTGATTCGCGACATCCTCCATCGGCTTGAGGATCGCTGCCCGACCAACGTGCTGCTCTGGCCTGTGCTGGTGCAAGGACGGGGCGCGGCCGAACAGGTGGCCCGCGCCGTGCGTGGCTTTTCCGCCATGCAGCCCGGAGGCGCCTTGCCGCGCCCCGACCTCGTCATCGTCGCGCGTGGCGGCGGTTCGATTGAGGATTTGTGGAGCTTCAACGAGGAAGTCGTCGTCAGAGCGGTCGCCGAATGCTCGATCCCGACCATTTCGGCGGTGGGGCATGAAACCGATACGACCCTTTGCGACTATGCTGCGGATATGCGCGCGCCAACGCCCACTGCCGCTGCGGAGATGGCGGTGCCGGTTCGGGCCGACCTGATGGCGATGCTGACCGAGCAAGGCTTGCGCATGAACCGAGCCGTGCGGCGCGGGGCAGCGCAGGCGCGCGAACGGCTGGATATGCAGGCCCGGCTCATGCCGTCGCCGGACTTGCTCTTGGCTCCGCAACGTCAACAGCTTGATCAATTGTCCGGAGAGCTTGGCAATTGCTTGCGTCATCGGGTGTCAGATGCGCGGACGCATCTGGGGCAGGCGGGCGGGGCTCTGCGCCCGGCCCTGCTGCACCAGCATCTTGCCCGTTCGAGGGAGCGGCTCGATCGCCAACGGCTGCGCCCGGATTATCTCGCCCGCGTCTTTCATGACCGCGCGACCGCCTTCGACCGGCTTTCCCGCTTGTTCGTGTCGGTCAATCCCGACTTGCCGCTGGCGCGCGGCTTTGCTCGCGTCATGGCGGGAGATCGCCTGGTAAAATCGGTTGCGGAAGCCCAGGGCGCAGGGGCCGTATCGCTGCATTTCGGCGATGGCTCAGTAGATGCCATCGTCGGAACGGGTTCGACGCCGCCAGCCCTTGAGAAGGCACCGCCGCAAGCTATATCTCCTTCATCCCGTCCGTCCCGCAAGCCACAGGAAGGGACGGAAAACCGCCAACAGGATTTATTCTCCTGATGCGCATGACCATGGAAAAGGCCGCTTGATCCCATGCTGATGTCTAACCGCGATCGCCCGGCGCGCCTCCACTATATGGCATACAGCTTTCGCGTGCTGCAGGCTGGGGATCATGTCGTGTGCGCTGTCACCGGGCAGAAAATTCCGCTCGACGATCTGCGCTATTGGAGCATCGCCCGGCAGGAACCCTATGCCAGCGCCGAAGCCTCCGCACAGGCCGAATTGAAGGCCCGCGGCCTGCGATGAGGCATTGGGCGGCTGTGCTCTTGCTGATGATGATCGGCAGCGCAGCGTCGGCAATCGACCCCGTCCCACCCCCACCTGCAGGCATTATTCTTGAGGGCAAGGCCCAACAGGGTGGCGTCCTCATCGGGACAGCGCCCCCTGCCACCGCTGAACTGCGCCTGGATGACTCGCCGCTGCGCATCGATCGAGACGGCCGCTTCCTCATCGCCTTCGACCGCGACGCCGGGCCGCAGGCGCGCCTTACCGCTCGCCTTGCCGATGGCCGCATGCTCAGCCAGACAATCAGCGTCGCCCCGCGCGCCTGGCGGATCGAGCGAGTGAACACGCCGCTTCGCCCCGTGCGGGATAATGAAGCCTTTCTTGCGCTTCGCCGACCCGAACTGGAGCAAATCGCTGCTGCACGAAAGGTGGAGACCGGCGCAACAGGCTGGCGCCAGCATTTCCTATGGCCACGCATCGGCCGTATTTCCGGCCTTTTCGGATCGCAGCGCGTCTATCAAGGCGTGCCGGGCGCCTATCATGGCGGCATCGACATCGCTGGAGCGACGGGAGACCCCGTCCTTGCTCCGGCAGACGGCGTAGTGATCCTCGCCGCTGAGCGCCCATTCTCGCTGGAGGGGAATCTGCTGATGATCGACCATGGTCATGGCCTTAGCAGCGCCTTCCTTCATCTTTCCCGCATCGAGGTGAAGTTGGGGCAGGCCGTGCGTCAAGGGGAACGGGTCGGCGCGGTAGGCGCAACGGGCCGAGCGACTGGCCCGCATCTTCATTGGGGTTTGCGCTGGAACGAGGCGCGGGTCGATCCTCTGCTCCTCGCTGGACCCATGCCCGCAAACTAATGTGAGATGCATTCGCGCAACTTAGCGCGCAGGCCCGCAGCGCCAGAGCATCAATGTTCCACGCAGGCGCCGTCCACGCCAATAATGTTGTCAAACAGGCGCGAAATGGCTTTTTAGCGCTATGTGGCAAATTTACGACAGTGCAACAGCAAAGTGTCTATATGTCTGTCGCATTGCTTTACACGCATAAAACGACTGCGCAGACTATTCCCTAGCACGGATGAAGAGGGGTTTGCTGTCGGGCTCCTAACGCCCCTCTTCATGCGTCAAAACAAAGGACGCGGGTTCGCTTGCGTCGTTCCAGAGCAAGGGACTGGATTGTGAAGACACTCTCGAACAATGCGTGGCTGCGCAACAGCGCGGCGCTGCAGGCGCTCGCATGCGCGGGCGCGGGCTTTGCGGCGCTCGCCGCCCCTGCCTTCGCGCAGGATACTCCGGCCGGGACAGTGGCCGAAGAACCGGAAGCTACGATCGTCGTGACCGGTTCTATCCTCCGGCAGGACGTCAACAACACACCTTCGCCGGTGTCCGTGCTAACTTCCGAGTCGCTCGAGCAGCGCGGCATCCAGACGACGCAGGAAGCGCTTCAGCGCATCTCGTCCAACAATGGCGCGGCGCTCACGAACAGCTTCTCGGCCAATGGCGCTTTTGCCGCTGGTGCATCCGCTGTTTCGCTGCGCGGCCTCACCACCAGTTCTACCCTGGTCCTATTCGACGGCCAGCGCGCTGCCTATTATCCGCTGGCGGACGACGCGACGCGCAATTTCGTCGATCTCAACACCATCCCCGACGACATCGTCGATCGTGTCGAGGTGCTGCGCGACGGCGCGTCATCGACCTACGGCGCAGATGCTATCGCGGGCGTCATCAACGTCATCACGAAAAAGCAGTTCAAGGGCATTGGCGGCCGGATCGAAGGGGGCCTCACCGAGCGCGGCGATGGCGAAAACTACCGCATCAGCCTGACCGCAGGCACCGGCGATCTCGGCCGCGATGGCTACAACATCTACGCCAGCGGCTTCTGGTACCGCCAGAACGCACTCTATAATCGCGACCGTCCATATCCGTACAACTCGCAGGATCTGTCCGGTATCTGCCGCGATGGTATCTGCGGACCACAGGTCGGCCCCAATGGTGGCTCGATCAACCCGTCCAGCACCGGGTATGTGGGTTGGGCCGATGCTACGTCGTCGAGCGACCGACGTTCTTTCGCCACGACCTTCTTCGTCGCGCCCACCAACTCCAACAGCGCACTCGATGACCCACTTGGTCGCTATCAGTTCCTCAACCCTGCTGCCGGCTGTATTGCAGGGGAGACGCCGTACACGCTTACTGCGGCTGAACTGGCGGACACGGAGCAGAACGCCTTTGCGCCTACGACGGTCTGCCAAGGCGATCTGGTTCGCCAATATGGCGTTATTTCGCCGCGCATCGAACGCTTCGGTGGCGCTCTGAAGGCCACTGTCGCGGTAACTGACGATATCGAAGCTTCCTTCACTGCCAATTATCTGCAGAGCAAGGTCAGCTATTCTGGCGAACCGGCGACCATCCGTGCCAATGGACCGGCGGGGATCAACTTCCCGCGCTTCAGCACCTATAACAGCGGACTGCCGAACGCGCCTGGCTCCTTCGCTCTGGCGCTGCCAGTTTATGTCTGCCCGCTGGTCAACGGCCTGCCCCAGCCTAATTGCGATGCCACCAACGGCACACTCAATCCCAATAATCCGTTTGCGGCGCAGGGACTGCAGGCGCGCATTCTGGGCCGTATCCCCAATCTTAACGAATATAATGAGACGCTTAGCCGCACCTATCGCGGCGCTTTCTCGATTGCGGGCCCAATCACGGACAATTGGAACTTCGCGGCGGATGTTGTGGGCATGGTCACCGACCTCACCCGCACTTCAAAGGGTTACGTCTATATCCAAAATCTGCTGAACGTTGTCGCCGACGGCAGCTATAATTTCGTAAACCCGTTGTCGAACAGCCAGTCGGTGCTCGACTATCTGTCACCTGACAATATCACCAAATCCAAGTCCGAACTTTATGCTGCACAGATCAGCTTCAACGGCACCCTGTTCGAACTGCCTGCCGGGCCAGTCCAGCTTGGCTTTGGCGGCCAGATTCGTCTGGAATCGATCAACGCCCCTAGCGCCAACGATGACTTTGCAGGGCCGACGCAGCGCTATTTCGTCCTAAATGCCTTCGGTACAAAGGGTGAGCGCGTGGTCCGGTCGGGCTTCTTCGAACTGAACGTGCCTGCGTTTGAAGGCTTCGAAGTCAACGCCTCAGGCCGCTACGACAGCTATAATAGCGGCCAGAGCGCCTTCTCGCCCAAGGTTGGCTTCCGCTACAAACCGATTGATGCGCTGACGCTGCGCGGCACATGGTCGAGGGGCTTTCGCATCCCCAGCTTCGCGGAGTCCAATGCCCTGCCGACAACGGGCTTCGTCAACAACACTGCGTCTACGTTCCCCGAATCTTACCTGGCGCAATTTGGTTGTACCCAGGCTACGTTCACCAGTTGCCCGACCTACCTGAGTTCGAGCAGCTACGGGCAGACCCAAATCGCCAGCCCCGACCTGAAGCCGGAAAAGTCTACTAGCTGGACAGCGGGCGTCATCTTTGAACCTACGCGCAACATCCGCCTCAGCGTAGACTATTACAACATCAAGAAGACGGGCGCGATTATTCCGGCTCCCTTCGGACCAGCGCTGGCCGCCTACTATTCAGGACAGGCGATACCCGCCGGCTACAATATTATCCAGGATTCCCCTGATCCACAAAATCCGGGCGCCCTGCCACGCGTCGCCTATGTTCAGGCGCCGTTGATCAATGCCACCACCATCCGTTCCGAGGGCCTGGACTTCGCCGCCACTGGCCGATTCAACTTTGGTGATGTTCGCCTCACCAGTTCGCTGGAAGCGACTTACATCATAAATCTGGATACCACCTTCCCAGGCGGCCGGCGTGAAAGCTACGAAGGCACGATCGGAAATTACAGCCTGACGGCTGGCTCCGGTACGCCGGAATGGCACGGCAGCTGGACCAATACGCTGGAATGGAAGAGGTGGACCCTGTCTGCCACTGCCGAATTCTTCGGTGGCTATAATCTGTCGGCGGAAGACGTGGAAGAGCCCGGTGCCTCGGGTGGCTGCGGCCTCCTGTCGCCTCGCTTCGTAAAGTGCAACGTGGACGACTATATCACGGTCGATCTCACCACCAGCTACAAGCTCAACGACAATTTCACGCTCTATCTGAACGTGCTCAATGTCTTTGACGACCTGCCGCCGATCGATCCGGTCACCTATGGCGCGAACAACTATAACCCGGTTCAGGGTGGCACGGGCATTTACGGCCGCGCCTATCGCTTGGGTGTCCGCGCCAACTTCTAACGAAGACGATCTGCTAAAAAGAAAAGGGGCGCCATCAGGGCGCCCCTTTTTTATGCGACTGCGAGCTGGAGAGCTCCATCGCCTTCATCGACCCGCACCATCGACCCATCGGGCACTTCGCCGCGCAGGATCAGGTCGGCCAGCGGGTCCTGCAGATAACGCTGCACCGCCCGCTTCAACGGCCGCGCGCCATAAACCGGGTCATAGCCGACCCGCCCCAGCCACGCCCGCGCGCCATCCGTCAGGTCCAGTACCACCTTGCGATCCTTCAGCAGCTTGCCGATCCGCGCCACCTGAATATCGACGATCGGGGCCATATGGCTCGCGCCCAGCCGGTGGAACAGGATCACCTCGTCCAGTCGGTTGAGGAACTCCGGCCGGAAGTGCGCCCGGACAATGTCCATCACCTGATCCTCGACCTTCTCCACCGGCTCGTCGTCGGCAAGCCCGGCGATGAACTGGCTGCCCAGGTTCGACGTCAGCACGATGATCGTGTTGGTGAAGTCAACCGTGCGCCCCTGCCCATCGGTCAGCCGGCCATCGTCCAGCACCTGCAGCAGCACGTTGAACACGTCGCCATGCGCCTTCTCGACCTCGTCGAACAGCACGACCTGATAGGGGCGGCGGCGCACAGCTTCGGTCAGCACGCCGCCTTCCTCATAGCCGACATAGCCCGGAGGCGCGCCGATCAGCCGCGCGACCGAGTGCTTCTCCATGAACTCGCTCATGTCGATGCGCACCATCGCGCTGTCGTCGTCGAACAGGAAGTCAGCGAGTGCTTTCGTGAGTTCCGTCTTGCCGACGCCCGTCGGGCCAAGGAACAGGAACGACCCAAGCGGCCGGTTCGGGTCCTGCAGGCCCGCCCGTGATCGGCGCACGGCGGTCGAAACCGCCTTCACCGCATCGGCCTGCCCGATGACCCGCTTGCCAAGCTCTTCCTCCATGGCAAGCAGCTTCTCGCGCTCGCCCTCCATCATCTTGTCGACAGGAATGCCCGTCCAGCGCGACACGACCGAAGCGATGTCCTCCGGCGTCACTTCCTCGCGCAGCATAGCGCCTTCGGTCGCGCCCTCCGCGTCGGCGATCTTGCGCTCCAGATCGGGAATGCGCCCATAAGCCAGCTCGCCCGCCTTGGCGAGGTCGCCCGCCCGCTGCGCCTGCTCCAGCTCGACCCGCGCGGCCTCCAGCTGCTCCTTCAGCTTGCTGTCGCCCGCAATCTTGTCCTTCTCGGCCTGCCAGCGTTGCGTCAGCGCCGCCGACTGCTCCTCCAGATTGGCGAGGTCTTCCTCCAGCGCGTCGAGACGGTCCTTGGACGCCTTGTCGGTCTCCTTCTTCAGCGCCTCCCGCTCGATCTTGAGCTGGATGATCCGCCGGTCGAGCGTTTCGATCTCTTCGGGCTTGGACTCGACCTCCATGCGCAGGCGCGAAGCAGCTTCGTCCATAAGGTCGATGGCCTTGTCCGGCAGAAAACGGTCCGTGATGTAGCGGTTGGACAGCGTTGCCGCGCTGACGATCGCGCCATCGGTGATGCGCACGCCATGGTGCAGCTCATATTTCTCCTTCAAGCCGCGCAGGATGGAGATGGTGTCCTCCACAGTCGGTTCACCCACGAACACCGGCTGGAAGCGCCGCTGAAGGGCCGGGTCCTTCTCGACATATTTGCGATATTCGTCGAGCGTCGTCGCGCCGATGCAATGCAGCTCCCCGCGTGCCAGAGCAGGCTTCAGCAGATTGCCCGCATCCATCGCACCCTCGGATTTGCCTGCGCCGATCAGCGTGTGCATCTCATCAATGAACAGCACGATCTGACCCTCGCCAGCCTTCACCTCATCGAGCACGCCTTTCAGCCGCTCCTCGAACTCGCCGCGATATTTGGCTCCGGCAATCAGGCTGCCCATGTCGAGCGCCATCAAGGTGCGATCCTTCAGCGTATCGGGCACGTCGCCATTGGCGATCCGCAGCGCCAGCCCCTCGGCGATTGCGGTCTTGCCGACGCCGGGGTCGCCAATCAGCACCGGGTTGTTCTTGGTCCGCCGTGCCAGGATCTGGATCGTCCGCCGAATTTCCTCGTCGCGCCCGATTACGGGATCAAGCTTGCCTTCGCGCGCCGCTTCGGTCAGGTCACGCGCGAACTTCTTAAGGGCATCATAGCGGTCTTCTGCGCCTGCCGTATCCGCCGTGCGACCACCCCGCAGATTGTTGATCGCCGCGTTCAGCGCCTCCGCTTTCAGTCCCGCCGCAGCCAAAGCCTTGCCCGCCACGCTCGTCGTCGCCAGCGTCAGCGCAAGCAAGAGGCGCTCTACCGTGACGAAGCTGTCGCCAGCCTTAGCCGCCACCTGCTCCGCGCTGTCCAGCACCCGCACGGCATCATTGTCCAGCCCCGGCGTTTGCTGCGCGCCGCTGCCTGAAACCGCAGGCACCCTGGCCAGCGCCGCATCCGTCTCGCGCACCGCGACAGCCGGATCTCCGCCCGCTGCCTTGATGAGGCCGGAAGCCATGCCCTGATTGTCTTCGAGCAGCGCCTTCAGCAGATGCTCGGGACTGATCCGCTGATGGCTCATCCGGATCGCGACGGTCTGCGCCGACTGGAGGAAGCCCTTGGCGCGGTCAGTGAATTTTTCGAGGTTCATAAGAAGCCCTTCGTGAAACTAGGTGAAATGTAATGTTGCACAAAAGACACACAAGAGGCCTTACGCAAATATCCCTACCAAATTGAAAGATGCCCTCGCAAACGTCCTACCCCCACCAGTCAAAATGCGTCGTCAAAAGCGATGAGGGTGAAGTCCATTTCGCCGCCGCCTTCACGTCGCCCAATGCTTGTTGCACCACCGCGATGCGCCGCTATGCTGCTGCAATCCTTGGCCCGTTCCTGCGGCCGTGACCCTGAAACAGGTGAGGGCGCTTCATGAAATTTTTCGCCAGTTCGCGCCGCAATGCATGGACGCTTGGCCTCTCTTCATTGGCAATCGCGATGATGGCGGCCTCGGCTCCGGCCGCGATGGCTGTCCCTGCAAAGACGGAAGTCGCAGCGCCGGCGCCGCTGGCCAGTCTGGTCGCTGCGGTAGACATCCCCTATGAGCAGTTCACGCTGAAGAACGGCCTTCGCGTGATTGTCCATACCGACCGCAAGGCACCGGTCGTTGCCGTCTCGGTCTGGTATCATGTGGGGTCGCGTTTCGAACCGTCAGGCAAGACCGGATTTGCCCACTTGTTTGAACATCTGATGTTCTATGGCTCGGAAAATGCCGATGGGCCTTTCTTTGGTCGGCTGGAGGACATCGGCGCCACCGACTGGAACGGCACGACCTGGTTCGACCGCACCAATTATTTTGAGACGGTTCCAACCGGGGCGCTTGACCGAGCATTGTTCCTTGAAGCTGACCGCATGGGTCATCTGCTCGGCGCGGTGACGCAAACAAAGCTGGATACGCAGCGCGGCGTCGTTCAGAATGAAAAGCGCATGGGGGAAAACCAGCCCTATGGCCTGGTCGAATATGCGCAACTTGCCGCCATGTTGCCTGAAGGCCATCCCTATCGCCATTCGACCATCGGTTCGATGGCAGACCTGAATGCCGCCAGCCTTGCCGATGTGCAGAACTGGTTCAAGACGCACTACGGGCCGAACAACGCCGTCCTAGTTCTCGCTGGCGACATCGACGTGCCGACAGCGAAGGCGAAGGCGGAGAAATGGTTCGGTGCTATTGCGTCCGGCCCGGCTCCCAAGGATGTCGATGCGGCCATCCCAACGCTCCCGCAGGATGTTGAAAAGCTGATGCACGACAATGTCGCTGCTACCCGGCTGTACCGCAACTGGATCGTGCCGGGCGTCAATTCCGCCGACCTGCCCCAACTGGATCTCGCCATGGCGGTATTCGGCGGGCTGAAATCATCGCGACTCGACAATATCCTGGTGCGCGGCGAAAAAGCTGCAGTCGGTGTCAGTGCGAGCATCCAGCCGTTTGAAAAGCTGAGCATCGCCGAGATCACGGTCGATGTGAAACCGGGCCAGGACGCCGCTGCCGTAGGCAGGCGGCTAGACCAGTTGCTGGCCGACTATCTCGCGAAAGGCCCGACCGCCGATGAGGTGCAGCGGGCCGCCACCCGGCAGCTTTCTGGCACGATCGGCGGGCTGGAGAAAGTCGGCGGGTTCAGCGGCAAGGCGGTGACGCTTGCCGAAGGGGCGGTCTATTCCGGCGATCCGGGCAAATATAAGAAGGACCTTGCTCTCTACGCTGCGGCTGACCCGCAATCGGTGAGCGCGGCTGCGCGGAAATGGCTGGAGCGGCCGGTGTTCCGCCTGACCGTGGCGCCGGGCGAACGATCCGCTGAAGATAATGCGCTCGCGGGCAATGCGACACACCGCCCCGCCTTCTTCCGTGACCCGAAGAAACCTGCTCCCTCGGTTGACGCCCCACCGCCCCCCGCCAAGGTTACGGAACCGGCGATCGAGCCAGTCAAGGATCTGGAATACCCGGCAGTCGAGCACGCCACGTTGAAGAATGGAATCCCTGTCCTTTTCGCCCGCCGCGCAACGGTTCCCGTCGTTCGTGTGTCAGTTGCGTTCGACGCTGGTAACGCCGCCGATGACAAGGCGAAGCTGGGCACGGCGGGCCTGGTCACGGCGCTGCTTGACGAGGGGACCAAGAGTCGCAACTCGATCAAGATCGCCGAAGAACAGGAGCGGCTGGGCGCTTCGATCAGCGCGGGCAACGGCATGGATACAACCAACGTCGGCCTTTACGCCTTGAAATCCAATCTGGACGCGTCGCTCGAGTTGCTCGCCGATGTGATTCGAAATCCTGCCTTCGATCCCAAGGAGGTAGAGCGTTTGCGTGGCCAGGTGCTGACGCGGATCGCTGCAGAAAAGACCGAACCGATGCCGATCGCGCAGCGCCTGCTGCCGCCGCTCCTCTATGGCCAGGCGCATCCCTATGGCATTCCCTTCACCGGGTCGGGGACCGAAACCGGCGTCAAGGCGGTCACGCGGGCGGACCTCGTCGCTTTTCATGGCAAATGGCTGCGGCCTGAGAATGCGACCATTTTCGTGACGGGCGACACGACATTGACCGACGTCATGCCGCTCTTGGAAAAGCGCTTCGGTGACTGGAAAGCGCCGCAGGGGGAAAAGGGCCGCAAGCTGTTCCGCATGGACAGGATGATGCGTCCCGCCCGGATCATCCTGGTGGACAAGCCGCAAAGTCCGCAATCGATGATCCTCGCTGGCTTGCTGACCGGCAAGCGGGGGACGGACAATCCCGTGACCCTGCTCACCGCCAATGAGGTTCTGGGCGGCAGCTCGACCTCTCGGTTGATCATGGACCTCCGCGAAACAAAAGGGTGGGCCTATTCCGCCGGAACAGCCCTGCCGGGCGTCAAGGACACGATCCCGCTGCTCGTCTACGCTCCGGTGCAGACCGACAAGACGGGAGCGTCGATCATCGCCGCGCGCAAGGACATTGCAGAATATCTGACGAGCAAGGGGACTACGGCCGCGGAACGGAACCAGACGATCAACAGCCAGATCCTCTCCTTGCCGGGCAGCTTTGAAACATCGTCGGACCTGTTGGGAGCGATGATGCGCAACTGGCTGCTGGGCCGTCCGGATGATTATTATGCGAAGCTGCCGGGCATCTATCGGGCTATGACGCCCGTTGACCTCGACAAGGCGGCGAGGGAGGCGATTGATCCCGATCGGCTGATCTGGGTCGTTGTTGGCGACGCAAAGCTGGTGCGGCCACAGCTTGACGCTGTCGGGTTGCCGGTTGAAATGGGCACGCTCGCGGATTGATGGTTGATAAGGAGAATGACGATGGCAGGTGTCGACGGGGCTTATGATTGCGTGGCGAAGACGCCGCTGGGTGAGCAGAAGGGCGTGATGACCGTCATCAGCTCGGGCGACAGCTTCCATGGTACGTTCGCGGGCATGATGGGATCGCTGGATGTTGCCGAGGGCAAGGTTCAGGGGAACAAGCTGACCTGGAAGATGAACATGACCATGCCCATGCCGATCACGATGGATTGTGAGGCGGAAGTCAGCGGCGACAGCATCAACGGGACGATGCAGTTAGGCGCTTTTGGAGCGGCCGGTTTTTCCGGAACGCGGCGGGTTTGAGCAGATATTCCGGGAGTTTTTTGGGGCTCCCGGAATTTAAATGCGTGAAGAAAATGGTGAATTGCCGCGCCTTTCTTGAAATTCCATATTAGTTAGCTATCTAAGTGATATGTCCAGATATGAGATGAAGCGGGCGTTGGCGCGCAAGATGCCTCAAGTGGCGCGCAATTGGCAGTTGTTGGCCGACGGCGCATTGGCGGAGTTTCGCGTTTCCAACAGCGCGGGTTGGTGCCTGGTGCATCTGGCGGGGATGGAGCCGGAGGTGCGGCAGGCTGATCTCGCCGAACAGTTGGGAATTACCCAGCCTTCGCTGGTTCGCACCCTCGATCAGCTGGAAGCGATGGCCTTGGTCGAGCGGGTGCCCAATCCGGACGACAAGCGATCGAACCGCATCGCCCTGACCCCTACGGGGGCGGATTTGGCGGGTAGGATCGAAGAGAGGCTGGATAATCTCCGTCGCGACCTGCTCGAAGGCGTGCCTGACGCCGCGATCGAAATCACGGTCAACCTCATGGAGCTGCTGGGCCAACGCATTGCCGAGCGTCGATAGCAGGGCTGGCGGGCTCCGGATTGCCATCGCGCTAGTTTCTTGAGCGTTTCGGCAGCAAGCATTCCGTCATCTTGGCCGGCCCGACTGTTGCCTACGTGGGTGGCAGCAGGCCTCAGGCATGATCATTCAGCTGTCGTCATTCCGGCTCGAGGGGTGGCCTCTATCCTGACGTCGCCAAGGCAGCGGGACCCCGGGTCGAGCCCGGGGTGACGGAAAGGGGCCTTGACGTGGATATGTCGGCCTACCTGATCAGGCTTCATGAGAATGAGGCGGCCTTAGGGGTGAAGGTTCGCGCTTCGCCTCCAGGCAAGACCAAGAAAAAGCCCGCCGATCTGGTGACCGGCGGGCTTTCCAGGCTTCTTGACGCCAAATGGCCTCAATATTGGACGGTCACCGTCACTGCGCGGCGGTTTTGTGCCCAAGCGGATTCGTCGGAGCCTAGCGCGGCCGGGCGTTCCTTGCCGTAGCTCACCGTATTGATGCGGCTGGGATCGATGCCGAGCGAAGCGAGATAATTTTTGGCGGCATTGGCGCGACGGTCGCCAAGCGCGATGTTGTAGTCGCGGGTGCCGCGCTCGTCGGCATGGCCTTCGATCGTGACCCGGACATTGGGGTTCTGCTGAAGCCAGGCCGCCTGGCTCTGCAGCGTCTGCTGGTCCTGCGCGTCGACATCATATTGATCGGTGTCGAAGAAGATGCGGTCGGACGAAACGGAGGCGACGAAATCCTCCTGGCTGCCCTTGACCGCGCCGGTGGTCGTGCCGGTTCCGGTGCCGGTCTGCGCGCTGCTGTCGGTGGCGGGCGGCGGGGGCAGGTCCTTGGGTGCCTTCTTGCCACAGGCGGCAAGCGCCAGGACCGAGACGGCGATGAGGAGGGGGCGGTTGAGTTTCATCAGAGTCTCCTTGAAGAGCATATAGGTCGTTACGTCTGCGCGACGAAGTTGTTCCGGATCAGGGGAGCAAGGGTCCCCACGAAGGGTCGGAGCCGCTGAGCGGCGTGGGGATGCGGCGTTCGTTGACGCCTGTCAGATCGACTTGCCAGACCTGGCTGGTGCCTTCGCGTCCGGCGGTGGTACGGAAAAATTGCAGGACGCGGCCATTGGGCGACCAAGTGGGCTGTTCATCCTGCCAGCCATTGGTGAGGATGCGTTCATTGTCGCCCTCCGGCGTCATGACGGCGATCTTGAAGTCGCCGCTGATCTTGGTGAAGGCGATCAGGTCGCCGCGCGGGCTCCATTCAGGCGTCGCATAGCGGCCGCCGCCATGGCTGATGCGGCGCTGGCCTGACCCATCTGCGTTCATGACATAGACCTGCTGGCTGCCAGAACGGTCGCTTTCGAACACGATTCGGGTGCCATCGGGCGAATAGCTGCCGCCGACATCGATGCCCGGCGCAGTGGTGAGGCGCACCGGCTGGCCGCCCTGCGCCGACACGCGATAGATGTCGGTATTGCCCGCCACCGCCATGGAAAAGAGGATGTTGCGGCCATCGGGCGACCAGCGCGGCGCGAAGGTCGCATTGTTGCTTTCGGTGACCAGCCGCTGCTTGCCGCTGCCAATGTCATAGACATAGATGCGCACCCGGCTGCCGAGATAGCTCACATAGACGATCGACTTGTAGTCGGGCGAGAAGCGCGGGGTGAGAGCGATCGACTGGCCATTGGTGATGAAGCGGTGGTTCGCGCCATCGCTATCCATTATGGCGAGCCGCTTGGTGCGGTTCCCCTTGGGGCCGCTCTCCGCGATATAAGCGATGCGGCTATCGAAGAAGGGGCTCTCCCCCGAAAGGCGCGCGTAGATGGCGTCGGCGCATTTGTGCGCGGCGCGGCGCCAGTCGCGCGGGGCGACGACATAGCCTTGCCGGGTCAACTCCTGCTTCAGCGCCACATCGTAGAGATAGCAGCCTACTGTGATGTCCGCTTCCCCGCCGGTGGTGCGGACGAAGCCCTGCACCAGCGCCTGATAGGCGCCCCATTTGTCATAAGCGGGGTTCGTGACTTCGGGAAAGCCGATGGCGGGGATGCCCGCGGGGCCGGAAGGATCGAACAGGCCCGATCCCTTGAGGTCCTGCGCGATCACCTCGGCGATCTTGCGGCCAAGTTCGGAGGAGGAGCCTGCGGGCGTCGAGACTTCGGCCTGCGGGGGCAAAGCGGGCACGACGATCTTCAAGTTGCTGTCGATATCGCCGGTGACGTCCACCGACAGCTGAGCCATCGCGGGGCTGGCAAAGGCTGCGCAAAGGGCGAGCAGTGCGGTTATTCCAAAGCTTCTCATCGCGCTTTCCTTGCGTAGACTCTCAACGGTTTGAGCCATTTCCACTGTTCATAATATTCGTCCGGCAGCCCCTGGAAAGGGGATGCCTGCATGACGGCCTGCACGGCGCGTTCCTTGTAGATGGAAATCTGCGGCTTGTTGCTGGCGGTCTGGCCCTGGACGTCGATCACCTCGGGCCTGCCGATCACCCGGCCGTTGCGGTCGATCTTCACCTCGAGGAAGGCCACCAACTGCTCGACGTCCGCGCCCGACGGGAGCTTCAGGTGCCGGTAGATCTGGTCGCCGATCAATCGGTCGAGCGCGGCCTTTTGCGCCGGGCCCATGGCTGCGGCAGGCGGCGGCGCGGCCTTGCGTGGAGCATCGGACTCGGTGTCGATGCCTTTCAGGAAATCCTTGCCGAGGAGCGAGCCCTTCGGCTTTTCCGCCTTGCCCTGACCCGAAGCGCGGGCGGGGGCATTGGGCTTCGCCTTCGCGGCTGGCTTCTGCGCGGCTTTCGCAGGAGCGGGCGCGACAGCGGCGGGCTTTGCCTTGGACGGGGTCGGCTTGGCGGCTGGTTTTTCCGGCGCGGGCTTGGGCTTCGGCTTGGCCTTCGCCACCTCCTTCTTCGCCGGAGCCGGTTCGGGCTTGGCGGGCGTGGGCTTCTCGACCTTCTTGGGAGGCGCGGGCTTTGGCGGCGGCGGCGCGGGCGTGGGTGTGGGCTCCGGCACGGGGGCTGGTTCGGGAACCGGCGCCGGGGCGGCATCCTCGGTCGGGCCTTCTTCCGGTGCGACGCTGGGCGGAGGGGGCTGGGTCGAGACTTGCGGCGCCGTGGCCTGGAGCGCCGCCTCGTCCACCAGGCTGACGTCCATTGGCGGCGAGTTGAGCTTGAGTGGGTTGGGCGTTGCCAGGAAACCGGCCGACAGCAAGCCGAACAGCAGGACATGTCCTGCCGTCGCGACGCCAAGGCCGATCTTCTCCGCGCGTTCCATATTTAAACCCTATGGCCCCTATTCTGAACCGCTGCTGGCATCCTCGCCGCCGGTGCTGACCAGCGCGACCTTGTTGAGCCCGGCGCGGTTGAGTTCGCCCATGACCCGCATGACCCCGCCATAATCGAGGCCAGTGTCGGCGCGCAGGAAGATTTGCGGCGGCTCCGCCTTCCCGGCATTGGCGGAGACGATCTCGGCCAGACGATCGGGCAAGTCGGCGTCGCTGATCTGCGTCTCGTCGATATAGAGGCCGCCATCGCGATCGATCGAGACCACCGTCGGCTTGTCGTCCTGATCAAGCCCTTTGGCGCGGGTTTCGGGCAGGTTCACGGGCACGCCGGTGACGAGCAGCGGCGCCGTCACCATGAAGATGATGAGCAGCACCAGCATGACGTCAACCAGCGGCGTGACGTTGATGTCCGCCATCGGCGCGCGGCCACGGCCACGGCGGTGGGATGGGGGACCGGACATGGCCATTTACCTGACCTCCGCTACGTGGTTTGCTCTCTCCTCCGTTCGCCCTGAGCTTGTCGAAGGGCTTTTCTTCTCTTCAAGTGAAGTGAAGGGCTTCGACAAGCTCAGCCCGAACGGGGAAGGGGGTTTGCGGATGAGGCACGAGATCCCAGCTTTCGCTGGGATGACGGAGGGGGGTGGGGTGAGGGGAACGTCCACCATCACCGCTGCGCCTCCAGCTCCCGGCTGAGCGTCGAGTAAAAACCATCGGCGAAGCGGGTCAGCTTCGATTCCATGCGGTTGATGCCGTGGCTGAAGCGGTTGTAGGCGATGACGGCGGGGATGGCGGCGAACAGGCCGATGGCGGTGGCGAACAGCGCTTCGGCGATGCCCGGCGCGACGACGGCGAGCGAGCTGTTCTGCTCCTTCGCGATCGCGGTGAAGGCGCGCATGATGCCCCAGACGGTGCCGAACAGGCCGACGAAGGGAGCGACCGATCCGATGGTGGCGAGGATGTTGAGCCGGTCGGAGAGGCGATCGACTTCCGCCGCGATCATGCTCGACATGGCGGTGGAGAGCCGGTCGCGCGTGCCGTCGCGGTCGATCACCTTCTGCGCGGTCGAGCGGCGCCATTCGGTGACGCCAGCGGCCATCACCTTGGCGGCGGGGAAGTCCGACGACTTGCCGCGCGCTTCGTAAAAGCGGTCGATATCCTCCGCTTTCCAGAAGTCATCCTCGAACGCGCTGCTCTGGCGGCTCGCCTTGCGCAGCGTGAAGCTGAAGCCGATGATCATCGCCCAGGTCCAGATGCTGGCGAGCAAAAGCCCCAGCATCACCAGCTTCACGACGATGTCCGCCTGAAGGAACAGGGCCAGCGGCGAAATGGTCGCGGCTTGGGTGGCAGCGCCCACCGCCGCGCCAACGTCAGGCATCGAAAGGCTCATGGGTTGATGTCTTCCCCTCTCATCAAACGGCTGAAAATGTCGATCCAGGGCTTTGGTTGCCGGGTCGGGCGGCCCTCAAGTGTCAAGAAGGCGACAGAGACTTCGCCGTCCGTCAGTATTTCATCGCCGCGCCTGACTCTTTGATGAATGGTGCAGGCGACGGGGCGGATGTTTGTCACATGGCTTTCCACTAGCAGGTCGTCATCGAGCCGCGCCGGGCGCCTATAGTCGATGGTGAGGCCGGTGACGGCATAGACGCCGGTGCCATCTTCCTGCGCGGCGCGCTGGTTGATCCCGGCGACCCGCAGCATATCGGACCGCGCGCGCTCCATATAGCGCAGGTAATTGGCGTGATAGACGACGCCAGACAGGTCCGTATCCTCGAAATAGACGCGCACGGGAAAGTGATGCACGGCGGCGATGAACCTTCCGGCCGCCGGCTCGGGCATGGGCGCTGTAACGGACATGCGCGGCCTTTTAACCATCATGCGGGCGGCAGGCAAAGCCGGAAATGAAAGAGGCGCGCGCGCCCTGCCGGCCAGCCGGGGCTATCCGTCCCATAAACAGGGCGCGCTCAGCCTGCATTAACACAGTGTTCGTTGTGCTTGCCGATCAAAAGCGCTGGCCCCCCGCCTGCCATGGCGCTAGTGGGCGGCAAATTGGTTTTTCAAGGATAATGGCATGACCGACATTCAGACTGTAGGCGTGATCGGCGCCGGTCAGATGGGCGCTGGAATTGCGCAGGTCAGCGCGCAGGCTGGCTATGATGTAATCCTGTGCGACGTCGATCTGGCGCGCGCGCAAAAGGGGCTGCAGGGTATTTCCAAGCAGCTCGGACGGGCTGTGGAGAAGGGGAAGATCAGCCCCGAAGACTCCGAAGCGGCGTTCGCTCGCATTCGCCCGAGTGGCGACCTGGCTCCGCTGGCTGGCGCGCAGCTGGTGATAGAGGCGGCGACCGAGCGGGAAGATATCAAGCGCACGATCTTCACCAATGTGGGCGCCGTAATCACCCCCGGCACGATCCTGGCGAGCAATACCTCGTCCATCCCCATCACCCGGCTGGCGCAGGTGGTTCCGGACCCGGCGCTGTTCGTCGGCATCCACTTCTTCAACCCCGTTCAGGTCATGGCGCTGATCGAACTTATCCGGGGTCTTGGGACTTCGGATGAGACGGTCGCGACAGTGGAGGCCTTCGCCGCGCGCCTGGGCAAGAATGTCGTGCAGGCGTTCGATTCCCCCGGTTTCGTCGTCAACCGCATCCTGTTGCCGATGATCAATGAGTCCATCTTCGCCCTGGGCGAGGGCGTCGCCAACATCCGAGACATCGACATGGGCGTGCGCGTCGGGCTCAATCACCCGATGGGGCCGCTGACGTTGGCGGATTTCGTCGGGCTGGATACCTGCCTTGAGGTGCTGAACGTGCTGCGGTCGACCACTGGCGATTCCAAATATCGCCCCGCGCCGCTGCTGGTGAAATATGTCGAGGCAGGCTGGCTCGGGCGCAAGACCGGGAAGGGCTTCTACGATTATTCCGGAGCGGAGCCTGTGCCGACGCGCTGATCCGCGCGGTCAGTGCCCAGGTCATGTTTCCTCATGCAGTGGCGTAGCTGATCATAGCTTAGGCCCAGCGCCTTGGCGGTGGCGCGCTGATTGTAGCGGTGGCGCTGCAATGTAGCCTGGACGATCGCGGCTTCATGCGCGTCCACGGCGGCGCGCAGGTCACTGACGGGGGCGAGGCTGGGCGCGGGTGCGGGCGCCTCGCTCGTCGTCGCGATCGGCTGCGGCTTCCATGGGGAAGCGAAGGGGTCGAAGACGATCTGCGCCACTGCGTGGACGGGCTCGTTCCAGCGGTAGACGGCGCGCTCCACGACATTGCGCAGTTCGCGAACATTGCCTGGCCATGCATGGGCTTCCAGCTCGGCGAGGCAGTCGGCGGAAAAGCCAGGCCATTGCGGCCACCCCAGCTCGGCTGCCATCCGCCTGCCGAAATGATCGGCCAGCACCGCAACATCCCCCTCACGTACCCGCAGCGGCGGCAGGGTGATGACTTCGAAGCTCAGCCGGTCGAGCAGGTCGGCGCGGAAGCGGCCTGTCTCCGCGAGCGTGGGCAGGTCTTCATTGGTGGCGGCGATGATGCGGACGTCCACAGTCATCGCCCGCGACGCGCCGATGCGGGTCACTTCTCCATATTCAATGACGCGCAGCAGCCGCTCCTGCGCGGCCATCGAGAGCGTCGCCAGTTCATCGAGGAACAGCGTGCCGCCATTGGCTTCCTCAAACCGTCCGGCCCGGGCACGGGTGGCGCCGGTGAAGGCGCCCTGTTCATGGCCGAACAGCTCCGCCTCGATCAAGGTTTCGGGCAGGGCCGCACAGTTCATGACGATCAGCGGCTCCCCCCAGCGCGGCGACAGGCGGTGCAGGCGCTCGGCGATCAGCTCCTTGCCGGTGCCGCGCTCGCCCACGACTAAAATCGGGCGGTCGAGCTCGGCGGCGCGGCTGGCCTGCTCGACCGCATCGAGGAAGGCGGGCGACTGGCCAATGAATTGGGTGTTACGCTCCATGCCCAATATATGGCGAAAATCACCATCTATTGGCAATGGGGATCGATCCCTCTCTTGTAGAAGGCGCGTAAATGCGCGGTGCGCCCATTTGGCACGGCTTCTGCAAAGGAGGGGCAAAGCCGCTTTGAACGGAAGGATCGCAGTTCCGATGGGTATTTTTTCTCGCACGCGCGACATCATCGCCGCCAATGTCACTGACCTGCTCGACCGGGCAGAAGACCCCGCGAAGATGATCCGCATGATCATCCTGGAAATGGAGGAAACACTGGTCGAGGTGCGCGCTTCGGCCGCGCGGACCATCGCTGACCAGAAGGAGATGCGCCGTCATATCGGTAAGCTCAACGCCCTGCAGGACAGCTGGACCGAAAAGGCGCAACTCGCGCTTAGCAAGGATCGCGAGGATTTGGCCAAGGCCGCGCTCGTCGAGAAGCAGAAGGCAGCCGACATGGCGGCCCAGCTTGGCGGCGAGATCGAGCTGCTGGACGAAGCGCTGAAAGCTTCCGAGGAGGATATCGCGAAGCTGCAGGCCAAGCTGCGCGAGGCACGGACGCGCCAGAACAGCCTGGTCAGCCGGATGGAAAGCGCGCAAAACCGGCTGCGCATGCGCGAAGCCTATGCAGGGGAAAAGGTGAATGAGGCCTTTGCCCGCTTCGACATGCTGGAGCGGCGGGTCGACATGGCCGAGGGACGGGCCGACGCTCTCGATCTCGGTCAGGGTCAGAAGACGCTGGAGGAAGAGATCGCCGAACTGCAATCGACCGAGAAGGTCGATGCCGAACTCGCCGCGCTGAAGGCCAGCATGAACCGGACCGCCTGAACAGGGGAGATTGACGCATGGAGGATGTGTTTCTGCCAATCATGATCTGCGGCATGCTGTTCATCGGCATGCCGTGGCTGATCCTGCATTATACGACCAAGTGGAAGCAGGCGCCCAAGATCACTGACGAGGATGAGCGGCTGCTGGATGAGCTGCACCTGCTCGCCCGGCGGCTGGAGGACCGGCTGCAGACGGTCGAGCGGATCGTTGCTGCCGACAATCCCGATTTCCGTCCGGCGCGCCCCGCGCCCGACGATGCTTATGATTTTGACCGCCAGGATAGTGGCAGGAGGAACTGACATGGCTGCGCGCCGCACCAAATTCTACCTCGACAAGCAGAATGGCAAATGGATGGGCGTATGCGCAGGCATCGCCGATTATACCGGCATCGACGTGAGATGGGTTCGCGTCGGCGCGGTGTTGGTGACGCTGATGGGCGCCTTTCCCTGGTCGCTGATCGCTTATTTCGCCGTCGCCTATTTTGGCGAGAACAAGCCGCTTGGCCTCTACGCCGACCGGGATGACGAGAAATTCTGGCAGGGCGTGCGGACAAACCCGGCGCGGTCCGCGCGCGACGTGCGGTCGAAATTTCGCGACATCGACCGGCGGCTGGCGGACATCGAGACTTTCTACACCAGCCGCAACACAAGGCTGGCGGATGAGATCGACAGCCTGCGCTGAACGGGCGTGCGGAGGATGATATGCAGGAACTGGCCTTTATCGCCGTAAGCAGCCTGCTTGCGCTGCTGATCGTCGCGATGGCGGCGCTACGCGGATGGGACGACTGGCTGGCGCTCAAGCGCGCCGAGCTTGCCCACCCCACCGACAGCGTTCCGATTGTGGGAGGCAGGATCGAGATGGCGGACCTCAAGGAACGCATCCGCAAGCTGGAAGCGATCGCGGCGGGCGTCGATCCGTGAGATCAGGAAAAGCGGCTTTCGCGGGCCGCTTTTCTGCCTATATGCGGGCTATGACCACTGCCCCCGCCCTTGCCGATCTTCAGGAAGAATATGAATTTCTGGACGCCGACGACCGCTACCGGCTGCTGATCGACCTCGGCCGCGCGCTGGAGCCGATGCCTGACGCGCTCAAGACCGACGCGACGCTGGTGCGGGGCTGTTCGGCGGCAGTGTGGGTATATCCCACCGTGCGGGACGATGGGCGGCTGCATTTCCTTGCGGACAGCAATGCGGCCATCACCAAGGGGATCATCGCCCTCGTCCTGCTGACGGTGCAGGACAAGCTGCCAGCGGAGATTGCGGCGGCCAACATCGAAGGCGACCTGGCACCCTTCGACCTTAAAAATCAGCTCAGCTCCAACCGGACACAGGGCATCCCCAACATGATCGCGCTGATCCGGCAGACCGCCGAACGCTACAGCTGAGGCGGGAAACCTCCCGACGTCCCGGCGTTCTCCTTCCGTGATCGAAACGGATGAAGAGGAGATGCGCGATGCGAAGCCTATGGATGCTGGCAGCGATCGGCTTGCTGGCGGGCTGCTCTGGCAGCGACAAGGAAGGGCCGACGCAGCGCGAGCAGATCGGCCAGCAATGGAAATATGAAAGCGGGCAGGCGGGCAAGGCAAGGCTCGCCTATATCGGCAGCGCCAACAGCGTCCAAACGATGACCGCCGAAGATACTTTCTCGGTTCTGCTGATCCAGCCGATGGCGGAAGGCGGAGCGGAGGTGACGGTGAAGCTGGTCGGCGCGCCGTTCAGCTGCGACCTGTCCGATTGCCGCGTGACCGCCGTGACGGACGACGGCAAGACCCATGAATGGCGCGGACGGATGACCGAGAACAAGGACGGCATAGAGGTGCTGCCCGCGGCCAAGGCGGATCAGGTGATCAAGGGGAGCAAGCTGCTGAAGGTCAATCTGGTGGTTGGTCCGAAGGACAAGACCTTCCCGTTCCAGTTCAACGTCGCGGGGTTGGATTTGAAGGGGTGAGTGTCCTGCCGCCGCCTACTTCGTCATCCCAGCGAAAGCTGGGATCTCGTGCGGCGGCGCGCTGAGGCCTGAGATCCCAGCCTTCGCTGGGATGACGGGGTGGGTGGAGGGGATTACTCCTGAAGCGAAACCCCGGGGCTCCTCGGGTCTGCCGCACCCTGCCACCGCCCGTCAGCACCGCGCTCCGCCGCATTCGCCTTCAGTCCCATCGGCGCGATCGTGACCTTGTGCCCCCACCGCTCCAGCGGCGCTTTCATCGCTTCCAGCGCCGTGCCCTTTTCCAGCACCAGACCATTGGCGTCGAAGAACTCTAGCCCCAGCGCAATCGAATCCTGCGCTGACAGGCCCCAATCGAAATGGGCGATCAGCGCCTTTGTCACCTGCATGATGATGGTCCGCCCGCCCGCCGCGCCGACGGTGAAGACCGGTGTCCCTTGGGAATTATAGACGATGGTGGGGGACATGGAGGACAAGGGCCGCTTGCCCGGCTCCACGCGGTTGGCGACAGGCGCGCCCTCCTTTTCGGGCGTGAAGCTGAAGTCGGTCAGTTCATTGTTGAGGATAACGCCGTCGGCGATCAGCTGGCTGCCGAAGAAGCTCTCGATGGTCGATGTCCAGGCGGCAATGTCGCCATCCCGGTCGATCGCCACGAAATGGCTGGTGCCGCTTTCCGGTTGTGGCGCAGCGGCGGTGCGGGCTTCAGCGCCCGGCGGTGTGCCCGGGCGATAGTCATTGAGCGAACGGCCGAGCGCTATGAGCGCCGATCGTTTCTTGAGGTAATTCGGATCAATCAGCCCGGCGATCGGCACGGATACGAATTCCGGATCGCCAAGCCATTTGTCACGGTCGGCATAGGCCAGGCGCATGGCTTCGCCGATCACATGCCAGGACCGCGGATCATCCTTGCCCCATTGCTGGAGCGGGAAGCGTTCGACCATGCCCAATATCTGCAGCACGGTGATGCCCCCCGCAGAGGCCGGACCCATGCCGCAAATGCTGTAGCCGCGATAAGGGCCGCAGACGGGCTTGCGCGCCTTCACCTGATAGGCGGCGATGTCGGCCTCTGTCATTGGCACCGGGTTCTTCGGCGCGTTGGTGACGGTGGCGGCGATCGCCCGCGCGGTCTCGCCCTTGTAAAAGGCATCGGGCCCTTCCGCTGCGATGCGCCGGAAAAGGTCGGCGAGCGGCGGGTTTTTGAGCATGGTCCCGATCGGCGCGGGGGCGCCATTCACCCAGAAATACTTCTGTATCTCCGGGAAATCGGTCCAGATCGGCGCGACCGCCCTCATCGCCGTGTCGAGCCGCTGGCGCACTTCGAACCCCTCGTCGGCAAGGCGGATCGCGGGCGAGAATAGCTTTGCCCAGGGGAGCTTGCCCCATTTGCGATGCGCTTCCCAGGCAAGCCGCAAATTGCCCGGCACGCCCACCGAATAGCCGCCCGGCCAGGCGGAGCGGAAATCGAGCGGCTGGCCGCTCGCGCCGATAAAGCGGTCCGGGCGTGCCGCCGCGGGGGCGGTTTCGCGCCCGTCGATCGACTCAAGCACACCCGTCTCGCCATCATGATGCATCAGGAAGCCGCCGCCGCCGATGCCGCTATTATGCGGCTCTACCACATTGAGGGTGAGCATCATGGCGATCGCGGCGTCGGTGGCGCTGCCGCCCTGACGCAGTATCTCCTGCCCCGCCGCCGCCGCGCGCGGATCGGCAGCGGACACGGTCGCACCGAGCGATACAGGCTCGCGCGCCGCCACCGGAGCGGCACAGGAAATCGCGAAGGCAAGGGGGGCCAGCAGGCCAGTAAGGCGAGGCGTCATGCCTGCACCCTATCGTCCGGTCGGGCCGCCGCAAGTCCCCTGGGATCAGCCGTGACGATCAGCTGTCGATGCCGATGACCTCACTGATATGCCCGAAGCCATCGCGCGCCATCAGCTGCTTCAGCCCTGCATTGATCCGCCTGGCGAGATAAGGTCCTTCATAGACTAGCGCGCTGTATAGCTGGACCAGGCTCGCCCCGGCGCGGAGCCGGGCATAGGCCTGTTCCGCATTGCCGATGCCGCCAACCCCGATCAGCGGCAGGCGATTGCCGAGCACCGCCCGAAAATCCTTGAGCCGCTGGAGTGACAAGTCGGTGAGCGGCGCGCCCGACAGCCCGCCGCTTTCTTGGCGCTCGGCCGAACGGAGCGGGGGGCGGGAAATGGTCGTGTTGGACACGATTAGCGCGTCGACGCGATGGTCTAGGCAGGCGGCTGCGATATCCTCCACATCGGCGGGCTCCAGATCAGGCGCGACTTTCAGGAAGATAGGCGTGCGGTCCGCCCCCCGTGCGGCCATGACCGCCCCCAGCAACTGGTCCAGCGCCGCCCTGTCCTGCAATGCGCGCAGGCCCGGCGTATTGGGGGAGGAGATGTTGACCGTCAGATAGTCGGCCAGCGGCGCCATGCAGGTCACGCCCGTCACATAATCGGCGATGCGATCGGCTGCGTCCTTGTTCGCGCCGATGTTGATGCCGATCACTGGCCCGGCGCCGCCGCCAGCGGGTTTGCGCCGTTTGGCGACCCGTTCAGCGGCTGCGGCGAGCCCGCCATTGTTGAAACCCATGCGGTTGATGACGGCGCGATCCTCTACCAAGCGGAACAGGCGCGGCTGGGCATTGCCCGTTTGCGGCATGGGCGTCAGCGTCCCCAGTTCGGCAAAGCCAAAGCCCAGGCCATGCATCTTGTGTGCGACCAGCCCTTCCTTGTCATAGCCTGCGGCCAGCCCGACCGGATTGGGGAAGCTTATGCCAGCGACGGTCTGGGCCAGTGTCGGGTCGGCCGCTGACGGATGGGGAAGCGGCATCATGCGCAGTAGGGCGACCGAAAGATGATGCGCGCGCTCCGCATCAAGCGCGAAAAAGAGCGGGCGGATAAGCTGATAGGACATGGCGGCGCTATGCCATCGCCAACGCTTCGCGTCGAGTCGCTGTGGCAACTAGGCAACAGTCGATCGATAAGGATAAATTTAGCTGAAAAATCATTCATTTTAGTCGCATTTCAGCGCGCTTAATGTCCGATTCATCCAATCACTTTGAACCGATTCGGACTTATGACCGTGCTGCGACCCGAAGGCTCTTGGCCATATGGCTAACGAGACCTTTTACTGGCCCGGCGTGTCAAAGCGCCGGGTCATTTTTTCCGAAGTCGATTCGAAAAAAACATTCGTTGCCTCAGTATCTCTCTTGCGCGGGAGGAAAGAAGCTTCATACTGTGCTTGTGGGGTGAATATGGGGCCGCATCGCGACGGAGCATCCGGGGGGATGCCAGACAATATAGACACGGACGGTGAGCCCGCGCTGATCTATGCGGTAGAAGCGGCGCAAGGTCCTGTGAAACTGCGCTATTTCGCTCCGCCCGAAGCATTGCGCACCTATTTCGGCTCCCTCTATATCTTTACCGAAAGTGCCGATCGCTACCTGGATGTCACCCGGGCCGATGTGCCGCAATTGCGCTTCATGGTTCAAGGCTCGGGCAACTATCACTTCCATGATGGCGAAGTGGCGGCGACGCCGGAAATATGTCTGCTTGGCCCCACGCTGGGCGCGACGCGGTTCGAACTGGACGGGCCTGCCTGCGTGATCGGCGTTTCGCTGCTGCCAGCGGGTTGGCTCAGCCTGGACGGGGGCGATGCCAGCCTGCTTGCTGACCGGTTGTGCGACATAAACGCAGAGAAGAAAGGCGCGATGGCCGCGCTTCTGGCCCAACTCCAGGGCATGCACGATCCGGACGCCATCGCCGCCCACTGCTGGTCCGTGCTGGCGCAATGGGTGCGGCCATTGCCGGACGCAAGCTGGCGCTTGCTGGAGGCGGTGGACGCCTGGCTGATGGGCGAAGGATCACCCCGGATCGAAGCGCTGGTGGAGCAGACGGGATTGTCGCCGCGCCAGCTCGCCCGGCTGACCAACCGCTATTATGGCTGCCCGCCCAAGCTGCTGGCGCGAAAATATCGTGCGCTGCGATGCAGTGCCCGGATCGCGCTGGACCAGCATAGCTGGCAGGAATTGTGCGAAGACGGCCGCTTTTATGATCAGTCGCATTTCATCCGGGAGATCAAGCATTTCATCGGCCTGACTCCGCATCAATTGCAGACCGAGCCGACCGCCGTCGCCCAGCTTACCCTGTTGCGCCGATCGTTGGGCGGGGACGTGGCCGTGCTGAACCGTTTCAGCTGACGCCACCGCGCCGATAGAAATGGCTTGATTCCCGGCCTGCGCGCGACCACATGCGCAATCGGATTGATTCGATCCGATTTGAGAATGGTTCGCAACCGGGACGCTTGGCCGAGATGAGGCTTTCCAGTTTCGCAGATTATGCCGTGGTGCTGATGTCGGCCGCCGCTCGCCATTGCGGTGCGGCCAAGATGAACGCGACCACGCTTGCCAGCGAGACGGGCATTCCCTTGCCGACCGCGCAAAAGCTGGTGAGCCGTCTGTCGGCTGCGGGCCTGCTCGAATCGAGCCGCGGTACTGGCGGCGGCGTGCGGCTTGCGCGGCCCGCGGCGGCGATCACGCTGGTGGATGTCGTGGAAGCGGTGGAAGGGCCGATCGCCATGACAGCCTGTGCCGAACAGGGCGCGCATGATTGCACGCTGGAACATGGTTGTCGCGTGCGCCCGCATATGAACGTCGCGAACAAAGCGATCCGATCGGCCCTGGCCGGGGTGACGATCGCCAGCTTGAACCGAGAATTGGCCTGACACGAGAAATGGCATGACCGAAGAGACCACCACTGTTCGCAACCTGGAAGCGCATGAGGCCGCAGAGCGAGCCTCTGCCTACGAACATGGCTGGTCCTCCGCCATCGAGCAGGACTTCGCGCCCAAGGGGCTGAACGAGGATACCGTCCGCTTCATCTCCGCCAAGAAGAAGGAGCCGGAATGGCTGCTCGAATGGCGGCTGAAGGCCTTTGCCATGTGGCAGAAGATGGAATCGCCGGATTGGGCCAAGCTCAACATTCCGCCGATAGACTATCAGGACGCCTATTATTACGCCGAGCCCAAGAAAAAGGCGGAGCTGGAGTCGCTGGACGAACTCGATCCAGAAATCCGCGCGACTTATGAAAAGCTCGGCATCCCCATTGCCGAACAGGAAGTGCTCGCCGGTGTGAAGAGCAGCCGCAAGGTCGCGGTTGACGCCGTGTTCGATTCTGTGTCGGTCGCCACCACCTTCCGCAAGGAGCTGGAGGAAGCGGGCGTCATCTTCCGCTCGATCAGCGAGGCGGTGCGCGAATATCCCGAGCTTGTGAAGAAGTGGCTGGGCAAGGTCGTGCCGATGCACGACAACTACTTTGCCACGCTCAATTGCGCGGTCTTTTCCGATGGCACCTTCGTCTACATCCCCAAGGGCGTGCGCTGCCCGATGGAGCTTTCCACCTATTTCCGTATCAACGCGGAAAATACCGGCCAGTTCGAACGCACTTTGATCGTCGCGGACGAGGGCAGCTATGTCTCCTATCTCGAAGGCTGCACCGCGCCGATGCGTGACGAGAATCAGCTGCACGCCGCCGTGGTGGAACTGGTCGCGCTGGACGATGCGGAGATCAAATATTCGACCGTTCAGAACTGGTATCCCGGCGACGAGCAGGGCAAGGGCGGCATCTATAATTTCGTGACCAAGCGGGCGCTCTGCCAGGGCCGCAACAGCAAGGTCAGCTGGACCCAGGTGGAAACCGGTTCCGCCATCACCTGGAAATATCCGAGCTGCGTCTTGAACGGCGAGAATAGCGTCGGCGAATTCTACTCGGTGGCGCTGACCAACAATATGCAGCAAGCCGACACCGGCACGAAGATGATCCACAATGGCAAGGGCTCGCGCTCGACCATCGTGTCCAAAGGGATCAGCGCAGGCCGCTCGAACAACACCTATCGCGGCCTCGTCCGCGTGGCGCCGGGCGCGGAAGGCGTGCGCAACTTCACCCAGTGCGACAGCCTGCTGCTGGGCGACCAGTGCGGCGCGCACACCGTGCCCTATATCGAGGTGCGTAATCCCAGCGCGCAGGTCGAGCATGAGGCGACGACCAGCAAGATCAGCGACGACCAGCTCTTCTACGCCCTGCAACGAGGCCTCGATCAGGAAGCGGCGGTGAGCCTGATCGTCAACGGCTTCGCGCGCGAAGTGCTGCAACAGTTGCCGATGGAGTTCGCGGTCGAGGCGCAGAAGCTGCTGGGCATCAGCCTTGAGGGCAGCGTGGGATGATCTTTCTTCGTCATGCCGGACTTGATCTGGCATCCCGCTGCTTCTCGTAGGCAGCGGGACTCCGGATCCAGTCCGGGGTGACGAATATCAAAATGTGAGGACGAAAAGTTGAGCGACGAAGACGATATCCAGGATGCCCTCGCCGATTTCGCGGAGGATGTGAGCAACGGCCAGTCATGGACCGCCGCGATCCGCATTCTGACCGAGGATTATGAGCTGGAAGAGGGCGAGCTTGCCGCCCGCGCCGCCAAGGATTTCGGTGACCTCGACGCGTATGAAGCGCAATGCCGCGAAGCGCTGGAGAAGGGCGACACGGCCTTCACCGACAAGCTGAAGAGCGACAAGGCCTTCCACAAGGCAAAGGCGCCGAACCTCGCCCGCATGGGCCCGGTGACGGAGTTCGTGACGGGCCTGCTGGAAAAAGGCTCGCCCGAACCCGGCGCCGACTGGTGGCCCTATATGCCGATCAAGCGCCACATCGACACGCTGTTCCCCGCGCCGGGCGATGTGCGCGACATGGCATTCTGGACCGCGCGGACGCTGCAGCGCGCGCATAAGGGTTGAAGCATGCTGAGAATTGAAAACCTCACCAATGAAATCGACGGCAAGCCGATCCTTAAAGGTCTGTCACTGTCCATCAACGCGGGTGAAATCCACGCGATCATGGGGCCGAACGGCGCGGGCAAATCGACCCTGGCCTACACATTGGGTGGGCGGCCCAACTATGAGGTGACCGGCGGCAGCGCGTCTCTGGACGGTGTGAACTTGTTCAGCTTGGAGCCGCACGAGCGCGCCGCGGCGGGCCTGTTCCTCGGTTTTCAGTACCCCGTAGAGATACCGGGCGTGTCCAACCTGCAATTCCTGCGCGAGAGCCTCAACAGCCAGCGCAAGGCGCGCGGGCAGGACCCGCTTTCGGGCGGCGAGTTCATCAAGCTCGCCAAGGAAAAAGCGGGTCTGCTCGGACTCGACATGGAGATGCTGAAGCGCCCGGTGAATGTCGGCTTCTCGGGCGGCGAGAAGAAGCGCGCCGAAATGGTGCAGATGGGCATCCTCGATCCCAAGCTCGCGATCCTTGACGAGACCGACTCCGGCCTCGACATCGACGCGCTCAAGATCGTTGGCGCAGGCATCAACGCGATCATGCGCAAGCCCGACAAGGCGGTGCTGCTCATCACCCACTATCAGCGCCTGCTCGACTATGTGAAGCCGGACTATGTCCATGTGCTGGCTGGCGGCCGGATCGTGAAGTCGGGTGGCCCGGAACTGGCGCTGGAGCTGGAGCGCGAGGGCTATGCGGAGGTGATGGCGTAATGTCTCCTGCTTCCGTTCGCCCTAAGCTTGTCGAAGGGTCTTACTTTTCTTCAAGGGAAGGACTGGGCTTCGACAAGCTCAGCCCGAACGGGTTTACAGTATGAACGCGCTCGCCTTGCCCACGCGTCGCCAGGAGGAATGGCGCTACAGCGATCTTGACGCCGTCGCCTCTGTCTGGCCTCTGCCCGCGCCGACGCGGATCGATGTCGCCGCTGGTGAGCAAGCACGCCACCATCTGTTGCAGGATGCGAGCGAAGGCGCGGCGGCGGTGCATGACTATGTCATCAGCATCGCCGATGGCGCACGCTGCGATTTCCATGTGCTGAACATCGGCGGCAAGCTTGGTCGGGTGACCTTTGCTGTAAAGCTGGGCAAGGGCAGCCATTTCGAACTCAACGGCGCGATCATCGGCGGCGGGGATCAGGTGTTGGAGATCATCACTTCCGTCACGCATGCCGAGCCCGACGCGACCAGCGGCCAGACGATCCGATCGATCCTGGGACAGCGCGCCACCGGCAGCTATCTCGGCTCGATCAATGTCGCCCGCGATGCGCAACGTACCGATGCATTCCAGTCGGTGAAGGCGATGCTGCTTGATCGCACCGCGACCGCCAATGCCAAGCCGGAGCTGGAAATCTACGCCGACGACGTCAAATGCGCGCATGGCGCGACCGTGGGGGAGCTGGACCGCCAGGCGCTGTTCTACATGGCCTCGCGTGGCATGGACCCTGCGACCGCGAAGACGCTGCTCTTGAAGGCGTTCGTCGCTGGCGTGTTCGACGATGTGGCGGACGAGGGGGTGAAGGACAGGATGGAAGCGGCTGCGCTCGCCAAGCTGGAGACGCTGGTATGAGTGGCGACCACTCCTCCGTTCGCCCTGAGCCTGTCGAGCCGAAGGCCGGCGACAGCCAACGGCTGCACTTTTCTTCCAAGAAAGGGGAGGGCTTCGACAAGCTCAGCCCGAACGGGTTCCTGGATTTGCGCCACGATTTCCCCGGCGTCTGCGACTGGCACTATCTCGACAGCGCCGCGACCGCGCAAAAACCCAATGCCGTCATTGACGCCATCTCCCGCGCCTATGGCCCTGATTACGCGACTGTCCATCGCGGCGTTTATGAGCGCTCCGCCAACATGACGCTCGCCTATGAAGCGGCGCGGCGCAAGGTTGCGCAGTTCATCGGCGCAGGCTCCGACAGCGAGATCGTCTATGTCCGCGGCGCGACCGAAGGCATCAACCTCGTCGCGCATAGTTGGGCGGGTACGCAGCTGAAAGCAGGCGACCGCATCCTGCTCTCCATGCTGGAGCATCACAGCAACATTGTGCCTTGGCAGATCGTCGCCGAACGGGTGGGCGCGGCGATCGACGTCGTGCCTCTCACTGCCGAGGGCAAGATCGACCTCGACGCCATGCAGGCGATGATCACGCCGCAGCACAAGCTGGTCGCGTTCGCCCATGTGTCGAACGTGCTGGGCAGCGTCCTCGACGTCCGCCGCGCCGCCGATATCGCGCATGGCGTCGGCGCGAAGATCCTGATCGACGGTTGCCAGGCGGTGCCACGCCTTGCCGTTGATGTGCAGGCGCTGGACTGCGATTTCTACGTCTTCTCCGCGCACAAGCTTTACGGCCCGACCGGCATCGGCGTGCTGTGGGGCCGCAAGGAACTGCTCGACGCGATGCCGCCCTATCAGGGTGGCGGTTCGATGATCGACAAGGTGACGTTCGAGAAGACGACTTACGCCCCCGCGCCGACCCGGTTCGAGGCGGGGACGCCGCATATCACAGGCGTCGTAGGCCTTTCCGCCGCGATCGACTATGTGCAGGCGATCGGGCTGGACGCGATCCACGCCCATGAATGTGCGCTGGTCGGCAAGGCGCGGGCCGCGCTCGAGAGCCTCAACAGCGTCCGGGTCTTCGGCCCGGAGGATAGCGCGGGCATCCTCTCCTTCGAGGTCGAGGGGGTGCATCCGCATGATGTCGGCACCATATTGGACGAAACGGGTGTCGCGATCCGCGCCGGGCATCATTGCGCCCAGCCGCTGATGCGCCATCTGGGTGTCGAGGCGACGGCTCGGGCCAGTTTCGGTATCTACAGCGACGAGGGCGATGTGGACGCCCTGGTCAAGGGCATAGAGCGAGTGAGGAAGATCTTCGCCAATGACTGAGGCAAATTCCGGAGAACGCCAGATCGTGGTGGAAGAGGTGGACGCCGTGGATGCTCCGCCCAGGGCGCGCGTGGAAGAGGCGACAGCCGATGCCGCCCCACGCCAGCGAGACTATCTGGAAGGCTTTCTGAGCGCCAAGCCGAGCGAAGCGCCCAAGGGCGAGCCGGGCGGCGATCTCTACGAAGCGATCATCGACGCGCTCAAGGAAATCTATGACCCGGAAATCCCGGTGAACATCTACGACCTTGGCCTCGTCTATGGCGTCGATGTGACGGAGGATGGCCATGCGGTCGTGACCATGACGCTCACCACGCCGCACTGCCCGGTCGCCGAGTCGATGCCGGGCGAAGTCGAACTGCGCGTTGGCGCGGTTCCCGGCGTCGGTGACGCACAGGTGAACCTTGTCTGGGACCCGCCATGGGACCCGCAAAAGATGAGCGACGAGGCGAAGCTGGAACTGGGGATGCTCTAACCATTTCCCCTCCCGCAAGCGGGAGGGGACCAAGGGGTGGGCGCGAGCGGAGCGAGCTTTGCGCGGCACGAACCCACCCCCGACCCATCCCGCCTGCGGGAGGGGAGAAGAGGAAGAAGATGACCGAGACGACCACCAAGACCCGCGCTCGCCCTGCCGCCGTCATCCTGACCGCGAGTGCGGAGCAGCGCATTGCCGACCTGATGCGCCAAGCGCCGGAGGGAGCGATCGGCGTCAAGCTGTCGACGCCCCGCCGGGGCTGTTCGGGCCTTGCCTATTCCGTCGATTATGTGATGGAAGAGGCCAAGTTCGACGAGAAGATCGAGACGCCGGGCGGCACCTTCTACATCGACGGCGCGTCGGTTCTTTACCTCGTCGGATCGACGATGGACTGGGTGGAGGATGATTTCACCGCCGGGTTCGTCTTTAACAATCCCAATGCGAAGGGCAGCTGCGGCTGCGGTGAGAGCTTCACGGTCTAGTTCGGGAGGATAGACGCCATCCCCCATATGCTGATCCTCGGCATGGGCTACACCGCCTCACGCGTTGCGACTCGTCTGCGCGGTGAGGGCTGGCACGTCACCGGGGTACGCCGCGCCGCTGACGCCGATGCTCTGGCCTTCGATGACGATGACGCGGTCCGCACCATCATAGCGCAGGCGACCCACATTCTCTCCTCCGTCCCGCCGGAAGGCGAGGCGGATTCTGTCCTTATCCGTTACGGCGCGGCGATCGCGGCTGCCCCTGCGCTGTGGAGCGGCTATCTGTCCTCGACCGGCGTCTACGGCGATGCTGCCGGGGCATGGGTGGACGAAGCGAGCCCGATCGGCTCGGGCCGCCGCGCCGCGCGGGTTCAGGCGGACAAGGATTGGCGCGCGCTCCGGCAAGACATGCGCTGTTTTCGCCTGCCCGGCATATACGGCCCCGGCAGGTCAGCGATCGAACGCGTTCGCGAGGGCAAGGCGCACCGCATCGACCTGCCCGATCAGATTTTCAGCCGCGCCCATGTCGATGATATCGTTAGCGGCATCATCGCATCCTTCGATGGGCCGCCGGGGGCCTATAATCTTGCTGACGACTTGCCGTGCGCGCAGAACCGGCTGATCGAAGGTGCCTGCGCCATGCTCGGTGCTCCGCTGCCGCCGTTGCTGACGCTGGAGGAAGCGCGGCTTTCCCCCATGGCGCTGTCCTTCTACGCGGAAAATCGGCGGGTGGCGAATGGCCGGGCCAAGCGGCTGCTGGGCTGGCAGCCGCGCTATCCTACTTACCGCGAAGGGCTCTCCGCCTGCCTTGCTGCGGCGGAATGACTCCGATCGCCGCATCGCTTACGCGGCGTTAACCAAAGCGCCCCATGGATAGTCCGACAGCTTTCGCCAAGGACTTCTCGCCATGGAACGGATCGACCGCAACTTCGCCGCGCTCAGCCAGCGCATCAACCGCTTGGCGATGCCCGAACTTGCAGCCCCCGCGCCGCAATCGCTCGCCAGCCTGATCGACCGGGTGAATGCAGCCAAACGCCATTATGAGTCGGGCGTTCGCCGTTAAATGATCGCCTATTCTGTCTGAATAACGTGAAACCGTTCGGGCTGAGCTTGTCGAAGCCCTTACCTTCCCTCGGAGGAAAGGCCCTTCGACAGCCTCAGGGCAGCCTTCGACAGGCTCAGCCCGAACGGTTACAGTGATAAAAAATGGCTCTATGCCGTCTTCGCCCGCAATGCGATCACCATGCCAGCCACCGCCAGCACCGCGCCCGCAATGGATAGCGTCGACCAGCGATAATCCTCGAACATCGTGGAGATCAGCATCGCAATGACGGGAATCAGCACGCTGCTATAGGCCGCCCGCCCTGGCCCCACCCGCTGGATCAGCTGGAAATAGAGCGGAAAGGTCACCACCGACCCGGCGATGCCCAGCCAGGCGATGCCGAACAGATAGCCCGCGCGCCACTCGATCACTGGCGGCCCCACCGTCGCCCATGCATAGGCCGCATCGACTGCGCTGCCGATCAGCATGCCCCAAGCGAGCACTGCCGCCATCGGCAGGCGGCGGGCGATCTGCATACCCTGCATGACATTGGCGCTCGACGCACTAACCAGGCCAGCAATGCTGAGCGCAATGCCGACCAGCACCGCCTCTGCCGACACCGGCGCGGCCCGATATTCGCGGAGCAGCAGCAACATGATGCCCGCGATCGCGACCAGCGACCCCAGGATGAAGGCGCGGCTGACCGGCTGGCGAAAGGCGATCCAGGCCAGGATGCTGTTGGGGATCAGCAGCAACGCATAGACAGTCGCGACGACTCCGGAGGTCAGATAATGCTCCGCCCGATAGACGAAGTTGAAGTTGAGCACGAACTGCGCCACGCCCAATGTGCTCGCAAAGGCGATCCCGGCAGGCGGCAGGCGCAAGGGCACCCGGCGGACCATCGCGAACAGCGCCATGCCGCCTGCGCCCAGCAGGAAACGGTAGCAGACCGACCAGCTCGGCGGCACCGCGCCCAGCTGGTCGCGAATGACGATCCAGGTCGAACTCCAGATCAGCGTGACCAGCAGGAAGGGCAGGATGACGCCGCCCCGCGCCTCCGACGGTCCGCTCATGCCAGAGCCCGAAGCGCGTCGGCGAGCGGCCGGACCGCATCGGCATCCTGCGCCCAATTGGTGACAAGGCGCGCGGCTCCCTCGCCCCAGTCGTAAAAATCGAAACCTTGTGTGCGCAAGCTCTCAGCCTCGGGGGGGGAGAGGCGGATGAACAACTCATTGGCCTCGACCGGATGCAGCAGCCGGTCCGGCACCGCCCCGGCTAGCGCGGCAGCGGCGGCATTGGCGGCACGGGCATTGCTCAGCCACAGATCATCCTCGACCATCGCCAATATCTGCGCGGCTAGATAGCGGCCCTTGGACAGCAGATGACCTCCACGCTTGCGCCACCGCGCTGCTTCAGCCGCGCGAGCGTCCGCTTGCGGGCCGAAGAAGAGCAGCGCTTCGCCGATCATTCCGCCATTCTTGACGCAGCCGAAGGTCAGCACATCGACGCCCGCGCGCCAAGTAACATCGCCCGGATGGCACCCAAGATGCGCCACGGCGTTCGCGAAGCGCGCACCGTCCATATGGAGACCAAGACCATGGTCCCGCGCAACATCGCTGATCGCAGCGACCTCTGCGGCTGTATAGACGCGGCCATATTCGCTGGCCTGGGTTATACTAATCGCGCGGGCGGGGATCTGGTGTACATCTGGGCGGATCGCCTTCAACCGATCGATCAGCAGTTCGGGGGAGAGCTTCGCCCCTTCTCCCGGCAGGGTCATGAGGGTCGCGCCATGGGTGTAGAAGCCCGGCGCGCCACATTCGTCCACCACAATATGTGATTCTTCGTGGGTCAGGATGCCAGCATAGGGCGGGCAGAGGCAGGCAAGCGCGATGCTGTTCGCCGCGGTGCCGGTCGCCACCCACAGCGCGCGGACCGGGGTGTCGAACAGATCGGAGAAGGCGCCATCCAGCCGACTGCTCCATGCGTCGCCCTCATAGCCATGGTCCGCGACATCAGCCGCCGCCATCGCCGCCATCACCTGCGGGTAGACCGGGGTCGCATTGTCCGAAAAAAAGTGCATGGCCGGGGCATAAGCGCGCCGCCGCTTCACGCCAAGATGCCAGCAGACAGCGAGCGGCCCTTTCGAAACCGCAACAAATTGGTCAGTATTAATGACCCATTGTTTCGGGCAGCCGTTTGTGACATAGGCGGCCGGTCCTACCGAAGGAGCATTGATCATGGACGTCCAGCAGAAGCCGCGCTTTACCGTCAACCCGAGCAGCAAGGCTGTATCGGCTGACCAGCGCGCGGTATTGCTGGAGGACCCAGGCTTTGGCCGCCTGTTCACCGATCATATGGTGACGATCCGCTATACTGAAGGGCAGGGGTGGCATAGTCATGCCGTCGGCCCGCGTGAGCCGTTCCAGCTCGATCCCGCCTGCGCGGTGCTGCACTATGCGCAGGAAATCTTCGAAGGCATGAAGGCTTACCGGCTTGAGGATGGCAGCATCGCCATGTTCCGGCCGGAGGAAAATGCTCGCCGTTTCGCCGAATCGGCGGAGCGCATGGCGATGCCCGCCCTGCCCGAAGACATCTTCATGGAAGCCGTCGAGGAACTGGTGAAGATCGACGCGGACTGGGTCCCGGGCGGCGAAGGCAGCCTGTATATCCGCCCCTTCATGTTCGCGAGCGAGAGCTTCCTCGGCGTGCGCCCGGCGGCCGAATATATTTTCTGCGTCATCGCCTCGCCCGCAGGCGCCTATTTCAAGGGCGGCAAGAAAGCCGTCACGCTCTGGGTATCCGAACATTATACCCGCGCGGCGAAGGGCGGCACGGGCGCTGCCAAGTGCGGCGGCAATTATGCCGCGAGCCTGGTGGCGCAGTCCGAAGCGACGAAACATGGGTGCGACCAGGTCGTCTTCCTTGATGCCGCCGAACATAAGTGGGTCGAGGAACTGGGCGGCATGAACGTCTTCTTCGTCATGGACGACGGGTCGATCATCACGCCGCCGCTTTCGGGTACCATCCTGCCCGGCATCACCCGCAACAGCATCATCACGCTGGCCCGCGCCAAGGGGCATGAGGTGCACGAAGAGCCCTACAGCTTTGCGCAGTGGCGCGATGACGCCGCGAGCGGGAAGCTGCGGGAGGCTTTCGCCTGTGGTACCGCGGCGGTCGTGACCGCGATCGGCACGGTGAAGAGCGTCGATGGCGACTTCACCATCGGCAATGGGGATGGCGGCATCGTGACCGAAGCGCTGCGCGCCGAACTAACCGGCATTCAGCGCGGGACGGTGGCGGACCCGGCTGGTTGGGTGCGTAAGCTGTAAGGTATATCCCCAGCCCCGTTCGGGCTGAGCTTGTCGAAGCCCTCTTCTTTTTTGCCAGAAGAAAAAACACCCTTCGACAGGCTCAGGGCGAACGGGTTTAGGGGCAGAGGCGCTTCCCAACTCCGCGCGCAACGCCTAGAAGAAGCCCATGCAACGTTTTGACGTCGTCATCTTGGGCGCGGGCCTGGTCGGGTTGACCCTGGGCATCGCGCTTTCCGGCCATGGGGTGCGCTGTGCCATCATCGATCCCGCCGACCCGGTGGTAACCAGCGCGGCGGGGTTCGACGGGCGGGTCTCGGCCATCTCCTCCACCAGCTACGCCATGCTGTCCGCGATCGGTGTGGCTGAACTGCTGGAGGGGAAGGGTTGCCCCATCGATCGCATCTGGGTCAGCGACGGGCTTGAACCCGGTGCGCTCGACTTCGCGCCCGACGCCGACGACGGCGTCATGGGGATCATGTTCCCCAATCGCGATCTGCGCATTGCTCTCGCCCAGGCGGCGGAGAAGGCGGAAAATCTCACCCGCTTCCAGCCGGACCGGGCGATCCATGTCGATCGCAATCCCGATGGCGTCAGCCTGACGCTCGCCAGTGGACAGGTCCTCCATGGCGCCCTCCTGGTAGCGGCCGAGGGCAGGAACAGCTCCACCCGCGAAGCGGCGGGCATCCGCACCACGCGCTGGCAGTATAAGCACACCGCGATGGTGACCGCGATCGATCATGAAGTGCCGCACGCCAACACGGCATATGAGATTTTCTATCCCGGCGGTCCCTTCGCGCTGCTGCCGATGCTGCCGGGCAAGCGGTCGGCGATCGTATGGACCGTGCCTACCGAGCAAGCCCCAGTGATGCTCAAACTATCCGACCGGGCATGGCTGGCCGAAGCGCAGAAGCGGATGGGCGGGTTCCTCGGCGAGATATCGCTTGCAGGGCCGCGTTCCAGTTACCCGCTGGGCTTCCATCATGCCGCGCGGATCACTGATACCCGGCTGGCGCTGGTCGGCGACAGCGCGCATGCGATCCACCCGATCGCGGGGCAGGGGCTGAACCTTGGTTTCCGCGATGTTGCCGCGCTGGTGGAGGTGCTGGTCGATGGCATGCGTCTTGGCCTTGACCCCGGCGACGCGCAGCTGATGGCGCGCTATCAGCGCTGGCGCGGATTGGACGCGATGTCGGTCAGCGTCGCCATGGACGGACTCGTCCGCCTGTTTGATGTCCCGGGCCGCATCCCCTCGGCCATCCGCCGCTTCGGCCTAGCCGCCGTGCAGCGCACGCCGATGCTCAAGAACCGCTTCATGGCGGAGGCACGCGGCGAATCCGGCGCGCTGCCCAAGCTGTTGATCGGGGAATTGGTCTAACTTGTCCCGTCATGCCAGTGAAAGCTGGCATCTCACTCCGACCCCAGCTTTCGCTGGGGTGACGGGGAGAGGGCGCCCTTACCCCAGCATCCGCCGCAGCACGTCGTCTTTTAAGATGAAGTGATGGCGCAGCGCAGCCGCGACGTGCAGGATGAGCAGGGCGATCCAGAAATAGGCAAAGATCTCATGCGCCTCGGCGGAAAAGCCGACGATCGCATCATCCTTCGTCACGCCGAACTTCGGCACGTCGAACAGGAAGAACCAGTTCAGCGGATATTTTCCCGCCGAACTCATGATCCAGCCAGTCAGCGGCACCAGCAGCATGAAAGCATAGAATGTGTAATGCGTGACCCTTGCCGCTAGCTTTTCCCAGGCGGGCAGCCCCTCGGGCAAAGGCGTTTGCCGGTGGGTCAGACGCCAGACCAGCCGTAGGATCGCCAGCGCCAGCACGGTCAGCCCAACCGACTTGTGGACCGGCATTACCTGCCAATCGCGGGGCAGCGATTCATGCGCCAGCCCCAGCCACAGGTTGAAGAGGATCAGGATCGCCATGACCCAATGCAGCGAGCGGGCAATCAGGCTGTATCGTTCCAATGGCGTCTCCCGATCGTGTCAGGCATCATCCTTGCCTGTTGGCGACCAGATTATCCACCACGGACGGATCGGCAAGGGTGCTCGTGTCGCCCAGCGCCTGCGCCGACACTTCGCCCTCCGCGATCTTGCGCAGGATGCGGCGCATGATCTTGCCCGACCGGGTCTTGGGCAGGCCGGGTGCGAACTGGATCACGTCAGGCGTGGCGATCGGGCCGATTTCGGTGCGGACCCAGGCAACCAGTGCCTTGCGCAGATCCTCGCTCGGCTCCTCACCGCTGTTCAGCGTGACATAGGCGTAGATGCCCTGCCCCTTGATGTCATGGGGCATGCCCACGACCGCTGCTTCCGCGACCGCTTCGTGCAGGACCAGCGCGCTTTCGACCTCGGCAGTGCCCATGCGGTGACCCGACACGTTGATCACGTCATCGACGCGCCCGGTGATCCAATAATAGCCGTCAGCATCGCGCCGCGCGCCGTCGCCAGTCGTATATTTGCCGGGAAAGGTGCTGAAATAGGTCTGGAAGAAGCGCTCATGATCGCCCCAGACGGTGCGCATCTGGCCCGGCCAGCTTTTCGCGATGACGAGGTTACCCTCGGCCGCGCCGTCCAGCACCTTGCCCTCGCCATCGACGATCTGCGGGATCACGCCAGGCATGGGCAGCGTTGCTGAGCCAGGCTTCAGGTCCGTCGCGCCCGGCATCGGCGCGATCATCGCCCCGCCGGTTTCCGTCTGCCACCAGGTATCGATGATCGGGCAACGATCTTCGCCCACGACATGATGATACCAGCGCCAGGCTTCGGGATTGATCGGTTCACCGACGGTCCCGAGGAGGCGCAGCGACTTGCGGCTGGTGGAGCGCACGAAATCATCGCCTTCCTTCATCAGCGCGCGCAGCGCCGTGGGGGCGGTGAAGATCGTCTGCACCTGATGCCGGTCCACCACTTCCCAGATGCGGCTGGCCGTCGGATAATTAGGGACGCCTTCATACATCAGCGTCGTCGCGCCGTTCGCCAGCGGGCCATAGACGATATAGCTGTGCCCCGTGACCCAACCGATGTCGGCGGCGCACCAGTAGATGTCGCCGGGTCGATAATCGAAGCAAAGCTCGTGGGTGAGGCTCGCCCACAGCAGATAGCCGCCGGTGGTGTGCAGCACGCCCTTGGGCTTTCCAGTGGAGCCCGAGGTGTAGAGTATGAACAGCGGGTCTTCCGCGTTCATCGGCTCGGGCGCGCAGTCGGCCGACACCTTGGCGGCTTCTTCATGCAGCCACAGGTCACGGCCTTCCTGCATGGCGACAGCGCCGCCGGTCGCCTGCACCACCACGACCTTCTTGACGCTCGGGCAATCCTTCAGCGCGGCATCGACATTGGCCTTGAGCGGAACCTTCTTCCCCGCGCGGCAGCCTTCGTCGGCGGTGATGACGATGGTGGAATCGCAGTCGGTGATCCGTCCAGCCAAAGCCTCGGGCGAAAAGCCGCCGAACACGACCGAGTGGATCGCACCGATGCGGGCGCAGGCGAGCAGGGCGAATGCTGCTTCCGGGATCATTGGCAGATAGACGGTGACGCGGTCACCCTTCTTCGTGCCCGCGGCTTTCAGCACATTGGCGAAGCGGCAGACTTCCTCATGCACCTGGGCATAGGTGTAGCGGCGCGGCTCGGCATCCGGCGCATCCGGTTCCCAGATGATTGCCGTCTGGTCGCCGCGCTCGGCGAGATGCCGGTCGATGCAGTTGACGCTGACGTTGAGCACGCCATCGGCGAACCACTTCACTCCGAAATCTGCTTCGTTGAAGCTGCTTTCATCGGTCTTGCTGGGGAAGGTCAGCCAATCGAGCCGGTTGGCGCGCTCCAGCCAATAGGATTGCGGGTCGTTTATCGACCGCTGATAATCTGCCTCACGTCCGTCCCGGTCGAGCAGCGCCGAAGCCGCCCATTCCGAAGGTACCGGGAAAAAATCGTCAGACATCGATCATCCTTTCCTGTGCGTTGCCTGACCCTCTAGAGGGTAGAGGCGATCATCGGAAGCCCGGATTGCCTCTACGCAGCCAAAGTTTCCGCGATGACCGGCGCGCAATTAAGCAGGGGCCAGCCATTTTGCCGCTTTTCGCCAGCCCTACCTCCGCTTAACAGGAAGCCATGTGGCAGCTCTTCCAATTTCCGCTTTGTCCCTTCTCCCGCAAGGTGCGCCTGCTGCTGGGCGAAAAGGGGATAGGATATGACCTGGTGCGCGAATCGCCGTGGGAAGCGCGCGACGAGTTCCTTGATCTCAACCCGGCCGGGACAACGCCCGTCATGGTGGATCAGGAAAAGGGATCGACGCTGATCGACAGCCAGGCGATCTGCGAATTTTTCGAGGAGACGGTGGAGAAGTTCCCGCTCATCTCTGGCACCGCCGCAGGGCGGGCGGAGGTGCGGCGGCTCGTCGCCTTCTTTGACCAGAATTTCTACGGTGATGTCGTCGGTCCGCTGCTGCATGAACGGATGAAGAAGCGGCTGATCGAACGTGCGCCGCCGGACGCCCGGGTACTGCGCGAGGCGATGAAACGCGCCAATGTTCATATGGACTATATGGACTATCTGCTCGATCACCGCAGCTGGATGGCGGGGGGCACGATGAGCCTTGCCGACATTGCGGCGGCTGCACATCTGTCAGTTGCCGACTATCTGGGCGGGATCGATTGGGCCGGGCATGAGACGGTGAAGCGCTGGTATGCAGGCTTCAAGTCGCGCCCGTCCTTCAGGCCTCTGCTATCGGAACGGATGGAGGTCATCACCCCGCCGACCCATTATGAAAAGCCGGATTTCTAAGGGGCGAGTGTTTACGCCACCAACTCCCCCGTTCGCCCTGAGCTTGTCGAAGGGCTCTACTTCTTCTTTTTGACGGGGAACCCTTCGACAAGCTCAGGGCAGGCTTCGACAAGCTCGGCCCGAACGGAAGGGGAGGGCGAAGCTTCTTAAGGGATCACTCGCCCTCAACCGCGAGATAAACGCGGTTGCGTCCATGTTCCTTGGCCAGATACAGCGCCCGATCGGCCGCTTTCAGCGCCGCGCGGGGATCGTCATGGGCCAGCACATTGGCGACGCCCGCTGAAAAGCTCACCCGTTCCATCCGCTCGCCATTGGTGCGGTTGACGAGGCTGCGGGTCGCCAGGTCCTGGCGGACATTGTCGACAACCTCGCATGCTTCAGCGGCCGTCTTCCCGCGAAACAGCATGACGAACTCCTCGCCGCCGTGGCGCGCGACATGGCATTGGTCATCGCTTGCCTTGGCCAGAAGGCCTGCGACGAACTTCAGCACCCGGTCGCCCGTGTCATGCCCATGGGTGTCGTTGATAACCTTGAAATGATCGATGTCGCAGAAGGCGACGGCGAGCGGCTCTCCTGCCTTGCGCGCAGTCGTGACTTCTTCGCGCAACCTGCCTTCGAAGGCGCGCCGGTTCGGCAGGCCGGTCAGATGGTCGTGCTCCGCCGCGCGGCGCGCATTGGCGAGGCTTGAGCGAAGCGCATGGTTCTGCTTCTGGTTCTGGCGCAGCTGGCCTTCGACCTGCCGCGTCTTTTCAACCATGGACCGCGTGAGGGCGACCAGGCGCGCAAGGACGGGCTCATTGTTCGCACCCGCGGTTAAGCCCTTCACCTCTTCCTGCAGCGCCGCGCCATAATCCTTGGCGGAATTGCGCGATTCGGTCATCAGGCCGGTGAATTCGGACAGATTCTCCTCGACCTTCGCCAGCATGGTGGAAAGAGCTTCGGGCGTTACTTCGTCCGCGCGCTGTTCAGCGACGATCTCTTCGACCCAGCTGTTGCTGATCTTGCCGCGCTCCGCCAGCACCGCCCTGATCGCCTTTTCGACGCCGATCTGCGATCCGGTCAGATAATCATGCGCGACACCGAAGTTGAGGGGGGTCAGGTCAAGATCGTGCGCGAACAGGAAATTGCCGATCTCGTCATACAGCTTGCGGCGGCGGTTGACCTCGCGATGTGCCGTGCTGCCCGAACGGGCCCGCTGGGGTTCGGCTTCATCAGCCTCCTCGTCCTCAACCTCAAGCTTGCCGGACAGGCCGCGCGCCCACCGCGTCAGGCGGTCGGCCAGGCCGTGCTGCGGATTTACGGATGGTGATGCCCCAGTCATGGGCCTCATAACGGCGCGGGCGAAACAAGGTTAAGGCGTCAATCGCCGAAAATGGCCAAATTGCTGATCGGCAAGCAATATTCGGTCAGAGTCAGATATCCGCAGCGATCAGCCAGTCGCGGAAAATGCGCACGGACCGCGTCTGCAAGGCTCGCGGGCGGCAGACGAAATAATAGCGATAGGGGCTCTCCACCCGCGTTTCCGGAAACAAGCGGACGAGGCGCGAGTCTGCCGCTTCCTTGAAGTGGCTCGCATGCATGACTGCAACGCCCAGCCCCTGCGCTGCCGCCTCCAGCATCAGCTGGCCCGAATCATAATTGTCGATCGCCAGCGGCTGCAGGTCGGGCAAGCCCACAGCCTCTTTCCACGCATCGAACGACAGGTTCATGTCGCGGTGAAGCAAGATCGTATGCTGGGCAAGATCCGCCGGAGACGCGATCTTCTGCGACGATTCAAGCAGCGCCTTGCGGCCGATCAGATAGACCTCATCATGATCAAGCTCATGGGCGTAGAGCGCCGGATCGATATCCTTGGCAAGGACGATCGCCGCATCCAGCCCTTCGCCAAGCCGGGCCACGGCATGAGGCGTCGTTTCAATGTCGATATGCAGCTGCGGGTGCTTCTGCCGCAACGCGCCGAGGTGCGGAAACAGCCGCTGCGTCGCGAACAGCGGCATGACGGCGAGACGCAGGCGCAGCTGGTTGCCGCCGCTCTGGATATTTTCCAGCGCCTGGCTGAGCGAATCTAGCGCCGGGGCGATGTCGTCCAGCAGCTTCTGCCCGTCCGCGTTGATTTCCAGCGCCTGATGCTTGCGATCGAACAGCGGGCGGCCGATGAACCGCTCCAGTGCCTGGACCCGGCGGCTGAGCGCGGGCGTTGACAGGGCAAGTTCTTCCGCCGCAGCCTTGACCGACCCAAGCCGGGCTACCTGAACGAAGGCCTCTAGGGCAGTAAGGGGCGGCAGTCTGCGCATAACCTATCTAACCGTCAGGCCGTTTCTCTGCTGCGACGCGTCATCGTCGCGATGCGGGCAGAGAGCAGCCAAATTTCAGTCATCCTCTTTTCACCAGCATGAAAAAGCGTCAACCGGTAAGATGCAAATTTTGCAACTCTTCTATCTCTTTCGCAATTGCAAAATATCATGCTGCAGCGCACATAGGAAAGGCCTTTCAGGCATCCTCTCCTAAAACTTTCCGGGCTGGCCTTTCGGGTCAGCCCTTTTTTTATCCCGGGTTATCATGATCGCGGGGCCCTTTCCTCAAGCTTCGACGTTTCCTATCTCGTTACGCAGTGACAAGAATGGGGATGGCAATGGCCGAACAGGAAAGCCCGGGACGCAGGATTCAGGTGGCCAATGCGCGGCCTGAAGACGCAGGACGCGGGCTCGCACGGATTCCTACCGCCGTGATGGCGGAGCTTCAGCTTGCTGAAGGCGATGTGATCGAGATCGCTGGAAAACGCTCAACGCCCGCCCGCGTGGTGCGGCCCTATAAAGAGGATGAGGGGCTCGACGTCCTTCGCCTGGATGGTTTGCAGCGTGCGAATGCCGGTGTCGGCTCGGGTGATTTCGTCCAGATCAGCAAGATCGAGCCACGCCCTGCCCAGCGCGTGGTCTTCGCGCCCGCACAAAATAACCTGCGGTTGCAGGGCAATCCGGAGGCTTTGAAGCGGGTCTTCTTCCAGCGCCCGCTCGCGGCCGGGGACGTCGTTGCCACCGCTGGCCAGCAGCAGGTGCCACCAACCGACATGCCGCCGCAACTGCGCCAGATGCTGGCGGCTCCCGCTTATGCGCTGCAGGAAATCAGGCTGGTCGTCGTCTCGACCACGCCCAAGGGCTTCGTGCAGATCGACGCGGATACGGAAATCGACCTGCGCGCCGAATATGAGGAGCCGAAGGAATCTCGCCGCGCTGACGTTACCTATGACGATGTCGGCGGCATGGCCGAAGCGATCGACCAGCTGCGCGAGATGGTGGAGCTGCCGCTGCGCTATCCCGAATTGTTCGAGCGGTTGGGTGTCGATCCGCCCAAGGGCGTGCTGCTCCATGGCCCGCCGGGAACGGGCAAGACGCGCCTTGCTCGTGCCGTCGCGAATGAGTCCGAAGCGGAATTCTTCCTGATCAACGGGCCGGAAATCATGGGATCGGCCTATGGCGAATCGGAAAAGCAGCTGCGCGAGATATTCGAGGCAGCGGCCAAGTCCGCACCCTCGATCCTGTTCATAGACGAGATCGACTCGATCGCACCAAAGCGTGGCAATGTGACTGGCGAGACCGAAAAGCGCCTCGTCGCACAGCTGCTGACGCTGATGGACGGCCTTGAACCGCGCACCAATCTCGTCGTGATCGCCGCCACCAACCGGCCCGAAGCGATTGACGAGGCGTTGCGCCGTCCGGGCCGCTTCGACCGCGAGATCATCGTCGGCGTTCCTGACGAGCGTGGGCGGCGCGAGATCATGGGCATCCACACGCGCGGCATGCCGCTCGGCGAGGGCGTTGACCTGGGCGAACTCACCCGTATGACCTACGGCTTTGTCGGCGCTGATCTTGCCGCCCTGACCCGCGAGGCAGCGATCGAGGCAGTGCGCCGCTTCATGCCGCGCCTCAACCTTGAGGAAGGCACCATCCCGCAGGATGTGCTGGAGGAGCTGTCGGTCACGCGCGATGACTTCATGGCTGCGATCAAGCGCGTCCAGCCGTCTGCCATGCGGGAGGTGATGGTGCAGGCGCCCAATATCGGCTGGTCCGATATTGGCGGCCTGGATGATGCCCAGATGCGCCTCAAGGAAGGGGTCGAGCTTCCGCTGAAAGATCCCGACGCCTTCCGCCGCATTGGCATCCGCCCGGCCAAGGGCTTCCTGCTCTACGGTCCCCCCGGCACCGGCAAGACCCTGCTGGCCAAGGCGGTGGCGCGGGAGGCGCAGGCGAACTTCATCGCGACCAAGTCGAGCGATCTCCTGTCCAAATGGTATGGCGAAAGTGAGCAGCAGATCGCCCGTCTGTTCGCCCGCGCGCGGCAGGTGGCGCCCACGGTCATCTTCATCGATGAACTGGACAGCCTTGTTCCCGCGCGGGGCGGCGGCCTTGGCGAACCAGCGGTGACGGAGCGGGTGGTGAACACCATCCTTGCCGAAATGGACGGGCTGGAGGAGTTGCAATCGGTAGTCGTCATCGGCGCGACCAACCGGCCGACGCTGATCGACCCGGCGCTGCTGCGGCCGGGCCGCTTCGATGAACTGATCTATGTGCCGGTACCCGACAAGGCGGGGCGCAAGCGCATCCTTGCCATCCATACGGGCAAGATGCCGCTCTCCGACGATGTCGACCTGGACGATCTGGCCGAGCGGACCGAGCGGTTCACTGGCGCGGACCTGGAGGATCTGGTCCGTCGCGCCGGTCTCATCGCTCTGCGCAAGTCATTGTCCGTGGAACGCGTCGAGCAGGCGCATTTCAACGAGGCGCTGGAAGAAACGCGCGCGTCGGTGACGCCCGAAATGGAGCAGGAATATGAAAAGATCCAATCGCAGCTGAAGCAGAGCGCGATGCGGGTCGATCCCATCGGCTTTGTTTCGCCCGGCATGCTCCGGTCGCGCGAGCGCCCGTCCTAACAAAGGATAGCGGGCTGCTGATTGAACCCATCCGCAGTCCGCGCGTTCGCTTATCCATGGCCGGGCCCAAGGCCCGTCAGCGCAAAGCGGCTTGCAAGGCTCGCCGTTATTTGCAAGGCCCAGACAGAAGGCAGACAGGCGAGTATTGATGGCCTCCATTCCCCTGAAGACAAAAGCAGCTCCAGCCTCATTCCTTGGCCAATGGAGCATGTTCTTCCGCCAATTCGTGAAGCATCCCGGCATGATCGGATCGGTGATCCCGTCATCTCCGGCGCTGGTGAACAGCATGCTCGATCAGGTTGATTGGCAACGCACGCGCCTGTTCGTCGAATATGGACCGGGCGTCGGCACCTTCACCCGGCCGATCCTTGAGCGCATGCATCCCGACGCGAAGCTGATCGCGATCGACCTCAACCTCGACTTCGTCGCCTGGCTCGAAGCGCAGATCGATGATCCCCGCCTGCGGGTCGTGCATGGATCGGCGGCAGACGTGCGCCGCTTCATTAGCGAGGCGGGTCATCAGCATGCCGACTATATCCTCTCGGGCATTCCCTTTTCCACTTTGCCGGATGGTGTCGGCGAGCTGATCTGCGCGGAAACGCAACGGGCGCTGCGACCGGGCGGCGAATTCCTCGTCTACCAATATTCCGCTTTCGTCCGGCATCTGCTCGCCGGCCAGTTCAACGACATCGCCGAACGTGTCGAATGGCGCAACATCCCGCCCTGCCGCACCTTCCGCGCAATGAAGGCGGAGCGGCTGGCGCAGGCTGCCTAAGACCCCCCAATCATCCGTTCGCCCTGAGCTTGTCGAAGGGCTCCACTTCTCTTCAAATGAAGTATGAGGCTTCGACAGGCTTAGCCCGAACGAAAGGCGGCAATGGCAAATATCAGTGTGTCAGCGGCCAACCATCGCACCTCTCAGCGCCTTCCGTCCCTCCACTCTTTCATGCTAAGGGCGCGCTCGAAAGGCTCGACCCAATGAATGACCTGACTCAGACTCCCGAAATGCTCATCGCCGCGATGGGAGCGCGTGCCCGTGCCGCTGCCGTGACGCTCGCGAGCGCAAGCGACGCGCAAAAGATCGACGCGCTGCGCCGCGCCGCCCAGGCGCTTCGGGATCAGGCGCCGCAAATCCTTGCCGCCAACGCGCGCGACGTGGAAAACGCCGCCGCCAATGGTCTCTCGCCAGCCATGCTCGATCGCCTGCGCCTTGACGAAGCCCGCGTGGAAGCGACCGCCGCTGGCGTCGATCAGGTCGCGAGCCTCGACAATCCGCTTGGGCGTATCATCGATAAGCAGGTCCGCCCCAACGGCATGGAGCTGTCCCGCGTCCGCGTGCCGCTGGGCGTGATCGGCATCATCTATGAAAGCCGTCCCAATGTGACCGCTGACGCGGCTGCGCTGTGCCTGCGGGCGGGCAACGCGGTCATCCTGCGCGGCGGCAGCGAGGCGAAGGAAAGCAACCGCGCCATCCACGCCGCCATGGCGGAGGGTATCGCCGCTGCGGGCCTGCCCGCCGACGCGGTGCAACTCGTGCCGACGACGGATCGCGCCGCCGTGGGCGCGCTTCTCAAGGCATCGGACTTTATCGACCTCATCGTCCCGCGCGGGGGCAAGAGCCTGGTCGCGCGCGTGCAGGAAGAGGCGCGCGTGCCCGTGCTTGCGCATCTCGACGGCATCAACCACAGCTATGTCGACGGCGCGGCCGACCCGGACATGGCGGTGAAGCTGATCGTCAACGCCAAGATGCGCCGCACCGGCATTTGCGGCGCGACCGAAACAGTGCTGATCGACAAGGCATTCCCTCAGGCTGCCACTGTTGTCCAAGCACTGCTCGACGCCAAGTGCGAAGTGCGCGGCGATGAAGCGGTCCAGACGCTGGATGCCCGCGTCATCGCTGCTTCGGATGAGGATTGGGATACCGAATATCTCGACGCCATCGTCTCCGTGCGACTGGTTGATGGGCTCGACGAAGCGCTCGCCCACATCGCCGCCCATGCCAGCCATCACACTGACGCGATCATCACCGAAGACGCGGAGAAGGCCGAACGCTTCCTCAACGCCGTCGATAGCGCGATCGTCATGTGGAATGCCTCCACACAGTTCGCCGATGGCGGCGAGTTCGGCCTGGGCGCAGAGATCGGCATCTCAACCGGGCGGCTGCATGCGCGCGGCCCGGTGGCGCTGGAAGGTCTCACCACGTATAAGTGGCTCGTGCGCGGAACCGGCCAGACGCGGCCGTAAAACGATAATTTTGTTCACGCGGAGACGCGGAGGCGCGGAGAAATTAGAGCTAGTCTCCGAACCTCTCTGCGTTCGCTGCGCCTCTAAAATATTTTTTACGCAGAGGACGCAGAATGGATAAAAAAGTGCTGCGCTACTCCCCTCCGCGTCTCCGCGCCTCCGCGTGAACCCCTTATCCCTTGACTACCGCATCAATCGCCTTCAGCTTCTCCAGCAAAGGCCCCATCCAGTCCAGCGGCAGCATCACGGGCCCGTCCGAAGGCGCGCGATCGGGATCATCATGCGCCTCGGCGAAGATCGCAGCCACCCCCGCAGCCACCGCACTGCGCGCCAGCACCGGCGCGAACTCGCGCTGCCCGCCCGAGGCAGATCCCAACCCGCCCGGCTGCTGCACCGAATGGGTAGCGTCGAACACCACCGGATAGCCTGTCTCACCCATCACCGGCAGCGATCGCATGTCGCTGACCAGCGTGTTGTAGCCAAAGCTCGCCCCGCGTTCCGTCAACAGGATGCGGTCATTGCCCGTCGAAGCGACCTTCTCCGCCACCGCCGCCATATCCCAGGGCGCAAGAAACTGCCCCTTCTTCACGTTGACGACAGCCCCCGTCCGCCCCGCGGCCAGCAGCAAGTCCGTCTGGCGGCAAAGAAAAGCCGGAATCTGCAGAATATCCACCGCCTGCGCCGCTGCCTCCACCTGACCCGCGTCATGCACGTCAGTCAGCACCGGACAACCAAGCTGCGCCTTTACCTCAGCCAGGATCGCCAATCCCGCATCGATCCCCACTCCACGCTGACCTGACACCGAAGTCCGGTTCGCCTTGTCGAAGGAGGATTTGAAGATGAACGGCACGCCCGCCTTCCGCGCAACCTCCGCCAGCTTCTCCGCCATCATCATAGCATGATCGCGGCTCTCGATCTGGCAGGGGCCGGAAATCAGGACGAAGGGAAGGTCGTTGCCGATCGTAACCGGTCCTATGGAAACATGCTTGGGATTGCTCATGCCGCTCACTTCGGCGCTTTCGCGAAGCGGCGCAAGAGCTGACCCCGCCATAGCCCCCTGCCCGGATGATAGTTCCAGCAGAACCAGCCGAAGACGAGGCAGGCAAGCAGCGCAGGCAGCGCCATCGGATCACCATTGCCGCGCATGTGCCGGTAAAAGGCCAGGTCCGCCCGCCACCGATCCCGCTCGCTGCCGCCGCCATTGATGCCATAAGCATTGTCATGGCGCCGACAACCGATGTTTCGGTTGTATTTGCGGTGATCTATGAAATAGCAGTAATCGCGTTCGGGTGTCGTCATGGCCCGATGTGGAACAGGGGCCATGCAAAAGTTCAAGCGTAAAGTCTTCTACCTTGGCGGTTTCGATCCGCGCGGGGTGCGTTTTTATCACCGACTCTATCGTGAGCAGGCGGAGCGCTATGCGCGCCTCTCGGGCGAGCAGGTGGAGGTAAGCGCGCGCCGATCAGGCCCGGCCTCGTCCGCGATCTGGACGGTTACCAACCACAGCGCCGGGGTCGAAACCGACTATGAGTTCCTCCGCTGGGAGGATCTGGTCGGCAAGGTGTGGATCCGCAACCCGCTAGTGCTCGCCTGGCGATCGATCGCGACTTACTCCGCCCATGCCCGACACATGCAGTTCCTGCGCATGCGCAACCTGCGACCCGGCCCGGTCATCACCATCCTCTACCCGCCGTTGCTCGCGATCCTCATCCCGCTCGCGCTCGCGCTGATCCCTGCCTTGCTGCTGTCGCTGCTCATGCCTTTTTGGGCGGCGGCACTGATCGGGATCGGCGTCAGCCTGCTCTTTTCGGGAAAGCTACTCAACAAGCTGATCGTGCCCTGGTTGCTGCGCTTCATGTATTACAACCACAGCGTCGCCGCGCGCGGTCCGGGAGAGGAGATGGACGCCCGCCTCGACCAGTTCGCCGCCCGCATCGCGCAGGAGATTGAGGGCCCGTGGGACGAGGTCATCTTCGCCTCCCACAGCAACGGCACCATCTATGCGATGAGCGTCCTGCGCCGCATCCTCGAACTGCGCGGCGGCAAGCCGCTGCCCGATCATTTCACCGCCCTGACGCTGGGGCAGGTCGTGCCGGTCATTGCCCTGCGCAAGGACGCGCGCTGGTATCATGCGGACCTCAAGGCGTTGGACGAGGGGCAATTCCGCCTGGTCGACTTCTCAGCCCCGCCCGACGGCGCCGCCTATCACGATGTCCACCCGATCCGGCTGGTTTCGGATCGCTGTGCCGCGCGGGTGGACCTTCTGTCGCCGCGCTTCCATGTCTTTTACGACCCGGAAAATTATAACAGCGGCTGGTCCAACAAATATGAGGCGCATTTCGATTATCTGCGCGTAGGCGATCGCCTCTCGCCCGTCGATTATGTCAGCCTGACCGCAGGCCGCCGCACAATCGACCAAGCCATCGCAGCCTTCAGGGCCATCCCGTGACCGAACCCTTCACGCCTCCCTATCCACAACCACCCCGCACCAAGCGCGGCCTGATGAAGCGGTTCCTGCGCGGCTGGCACAGCTGGATTCATGTGCTGTTCGAAAAAAGCTACACGATGAAGCTGGGCGAAATCCGCATGCCCGGCCAGATCATGTACATCGCCAATGAACTGCCGCTGGTGGACAAGGTGCTGCGCGGCGGCACCGCCTTCCCCAAGCATCGCGAACTGGTCCGCAACCTCTCGCCCCTGATCGGCAACAGCGTCTTTTCCGCCAATGGCGAGGATTGGGAAAGCCAGCGCGCGATGGTAAACCCGGCCTTCGCCCATACCGCGCTTAACCGGTCCATGCCGCTGATGGTCGCCGCCGCCGACGAACTGCTCGCCCGCATCGATGCAGCCGATCGGAGCAAGCCCGTCGATATCGACCCGATGATGACCCATGTTGCGGCCGACATCATCTTCCGCACGCTCTTTTCCGAGGCGTTGGACGAGCACCGGTCCAACATCATCCACAATGCGTTCGGCAAGTTCCAGCGCTACGCCCACAGCGCTTCGATGCTGCGCCTCTACGGAGCGCCCGCGCGTTGGTTCGAAAAGCGCTCGCTGAAACCCGCCAAGGCGATCCACGACGTCTTCCGCCCGATCGTCGAGGCCCGCTATCAGGGCTTTCATGAACGCGGCGAGTCCCCGCACAGGGACATCCTCCAATCGTTGATCGAGGCGAAGCATCCCGAAACCGGCGAGCCGTTCACCTTGCAACAGGTGATGGATCAGGTCTCGACCATCTTCCTCGCGGGCCATGAAACATCGGCCAGCACCATGACCTGGGCGCTCTATATGCTCGCTGAATGCGCGCACATCCAGAACGCGGCGCGCGCTGAAGTGGTGGCGCTGGCGGGCGAGGAAGCGCTCACCGCCGCGATGCTCAAGGACATGGGCCACGTCCGCAACATCTTCCGCGAAACGCTGCGCCTCTATCCCCCCGTCGCCTTCTTCCCGCGCGAAGTGCCTTGCCCGATGCCAATGCGGGACAAGCAGTTGGAGGAGGGCGCGATGCTGGTCGTCGCGCCATGGCTCACCCAGCGGAACAAGGATAATTGGGGCTGCCCGCACAGCTTCGACCCAGATCGCTTCGATGATCCAGCCAATGCCGAGATGGTGAAGCAAGCCTGGTTCCCCTTCGGCCGCGGCCCCCGCGTCTGCGTCGGCGCAGGCTTCGCCCAGCAGGAGGTGATGACGGTGATCGCCAGCGTCATCCGCCGCTATCGTCTGTCGGTGCCGCAAGGGTTCAAGCCCGAACCGATCAGCCGCCTGACGATCCGCCCGAGGACGGGTATGAAGCTGATGTTCAAGGCATAACTCATCCCCCCTCCCGCAAGCGGGAGGGGGCTAGGGGGTGGGCCAGCGCAACATCAGTGCGGTCTTCAGCGGCTAGCCCTGAAGCTCGCTCCGCTCGCGCCCACCCCTAACCCCTCCCGCCTGCGGGAGGGGAATAAAACTATACCGCAAACCTTGATCCTACCCCCTGACCCGCCCCACCATCACCTGCCCGGCCGCGCGCTCCCGCACATAGCGGCGCTTCAGCACCACGCTCGCCACCAGCAACGGCACGCCGATCATCACGCAGATCGCCCCCAGCATCGGCGGCCACAGCCCGAACAGGCTATGCACGTCCAGCGCGGACGGCGTCAGCACCAGCAGGAACCCGGCCGTCAGCAGCCACAGCCCCCAACGCCTCGGCCGCACCGCCACCATGCGCATTTCATGCCGGTGCGCCTTGCGCCCTTCCTTGGTGGACAGATCATGATGCTTCATCGCCTGCCATAAAAGCGGCAAAGAGCGAGCCATGTCCAGCGCAATGGGCTGGCGCGGGCGACGTATTTGCGCTATCGACACTGCATCCCCGGGGGACCGCTCACAGGCGGTTGAGAGGCGGCTGATGTGGCTGCGACCCGTTGAACCTGATCCGGATGAGACCGGCGTAGGGAGGGACGGCTTGTCACCGGCATGTCCGCATCCTCCTTCCGCTCAAGCGAAGTAGAGGAGGACGGAGCTGCCATGGACACCATCTCCATCCTCACCCTGCGCCTTGCCGAAGCCATCGGCCTCTACATGATCGTCGTCGGCATCGGCGGCCTTGTGTCGCCGTCCCGCTGGCGGGACATGATGGACGATCTGGACCGCTCGCCCGGCCTCGTCATGGCGCTTGGTTTCCCCGTCTTCGTGGTCGGCGCTGCGCTCGTCCTCATCCACAGCATCTGGACCGATCCGCTGGCCGTCATCGTCAGCCTGATCGGCTATGTCGCGCTTTTCGAAGGCGCGTTGCTGCTTGCGACTCCTGCGCCGCTCCTCCGCATAGGCCGACTGGCGGTCCGATTCACGCGCCTTTGGGCAGGTATTTCGATCCTGCTCGGCATCCTCCTCTTCCTCGCTGGCCTCACCGGCCGCGCAACCGTCATCGCCTGAAAGGAACCCACATGGCCGACATCCCTGCCCGCACAGAAATGCGCGTCACCACCGGCCCCATCCGGGGCAGCCGCAAGATCCATGTCGGCCCGCTGAAAGTCGCCATGCGCGAAATCGACCTGGAGCCGGGCAGCGGCGAGCCGCCCGTCCGCGTCTACGACACCTCCGGCCCCTACACCGATCCCAACGCCCGCATCGACATCATGGCGGGCCTGCCAGCGCTGCGTCGCGACTGGATCATCGGCCGTGGCGATGTGGAAGAATATGACGCCCGCACGATCCAACCTGAGGATAACGGCCTCAAAGGCCCCGACCGCAGCGGCGGCGTCCAGCCTTTCCCCCATGTCGTGAAGCGCCCCCTGCGCGCCAAGCCCGGCATGAACGTATCCCAGATGCACTATGCCCGCCGCGGCATCATCACGCCGGAAATGGAATATGTCGCCGAGCGTGAGAACCTAGGCCGCGCGCGCCTCGCGGAATATGTCCGCGACGGGCAGGATTGGGGCGCGGAAATCCCCGACTATGTGACCCCGGAGTTTGTCCGCGAGGAAGTCGCCCGTGGCCGCGCGATCATCCCTTCGAACATCAACCACCCCGAAAGCGAGCCGATGGCGATCGGCCGCAATTTCCTGGTGAAGATCAACGCCAATATCGGCAATTCCGCCGTGGCCTCCGACGTGGCGAGCGAGGTCGATAAGCTCGTCTGGTCGATCCGTTGGGGCGCCGACACGGTGATGGACCTCTCGACCGGCCGCAACATCCACGACACCCGCGAATGGATCATGCGCAACTCGCCGGTCCCGATCGGCACCGTGCCCATCTATCAGGCGCTGGAAAAGGTCGGCGGCATTGCCGAGGAACTGACCTGGGACATCTTCCGCGACACGCTGATCGAACAGGCCGAGCAGGGGGTGGACTATTTCACCATCCATGCGGGTGTGCGCCTGCCCTATATCCCGATGACCGCCAAGCGCGTCACCGGCATCGTCTCGCGCGGCGGGTCGATCATGGCGAAATGGTGCCTCGCGCATCACAAGGAAAGCTTCCTGTACGAGCATTTCGACGAGATCACTGAGATCATGAAGGCCTATGACATCGCCTATTCGCTGGGCGACGGCCTGCGCCCCGGATCGATCGCCGACGCCAATGACGAGGCGCAGTTCGCCGAACTTTACACGTTGGGTGAACTCACGAAGCGCGCCTGGGAACAGGATGTGCAGGTGATGATCGAGGGGCCGGGCCATGTGCCCATGCACAAGATCAAGCAGAATATGGACAAGCAGTTGGAGGCCTGCGGCGAGGCGCCCTTCTACACGCTCGGGCCGCTCACCACCGACATCGCGCCGGGCTATGACCATATAACCAGCGGCATCGGCGCGGCGATGATCGGTTGGTATGGCACGGCGATGCTCTGCTACGTCACGCCCAAGGAGCATCTCGGCCTGCCCGACCGTGATGACGTCAAGGTCGGCGTCGTCACCTACAAGCTCGCCGCCCATGCCGCCGACCTCGCCAAGGGCCACCCCGCCGCCAAGGTCCGCGACGATGCCCTGTCCCGCGCCCGCTTCGAATTCCGCTGGCGCGACCAGTTCAACCTGTCGCTCGATCCCGACACGGCGGAGAAATATCACGACCAGACCCTGCCCGCCGAAGGCGCGAAGACGGCGCATTTCTGCTCCATGTGCGGTCCCAAATTCTGCTCGATGAAGATCACGCAGGAAGTCAGGGACTTCGCCGCCAAGCAGAACCAGCCCAGCGACCAGTTCCTTGCCGCCGAGGATGCCGAAGCAGGCATGGCCGAAATGAGCGAGGCCTTCAAAAACAAGGGGAGCGAGATTTATTTGCCCGCTTCGGAATAGGCGATCTAAGCTAAGCCGATGATAAACAAGCCGTGGTGGGGATGCAGAAAGCTTATACCTTCTGGTATACCCCACCATAGCAATGCGGCGGAATCGGCCCCGATGGTAGCGTGCCTCAACCCTGGAACAAGAGGAGGCTACCCTTGGCAGAGGAACCGACCATTTTAGCCGCGGCCGAAGACCGCCGCAATTTTCTGAAAACCTGCGGCCGCTTCGCAGCGACAGTCCCGCCAGCGATGACGATCATGTTGTCGACATCCCTGTCGTCCCCGGCGATTGCAGCATCCGGCGGTGGCGGTGGCGGTGGCCCCAAGGGCAATAACGGTGTCGGCAACGGCCCCGATCCCCAGCCTCCGGGCAATCCGCCGATCAATGACGGCCCCGGCACTAGCCCTGGCAATCCGGGGAACAAGGGCGGCAGCGGCGGCAAGGGCAAGAAGCCCTGAGCACGCAAGTCCGGCGATCAGATGGCGAATGGGCGGAGCGCCCGCAAAGGGCGGAATTGATGCTGCGCCTTACCCCCGGGACTTCCATGACCTTCATCGGCGATCAGCCGATGATCGTTTCGCAGTCCCGGCACGCCCTGTTCGAACTGAACCAGATCGCGGGCTATATCGGTTGCCGCCTGGAAGACGGCATATCCCTGCCCCAGCTTGCGCAGGAAGTCGCAGAGCGGGGTATCAACCATCCCTCGGCCATGCTCCAGAAGGTGCTGGCGGACTGGTCCCAGTCGGGGCTGGTCCAAGCCGTCGCCTGTCCGCCTGCATGCTCGCCGGTTCTGGTGCAAGGCGTGTCGATCGGGGCCCGGGTCTTCGCGCTGCGCTATCATGACGAGGCCTTGGCGCGGCAGGTCGCCCCTTTGTTCGCCCATCTGCACGCGGAGGGGGCCACGGAAAAGGCCTGCGCAGCCTACGACCTCTGGCGAGATAACGACCTTTGCCTGTTCAGCCGCGATGGCAGCCCCGCCGCACTGCTGCAATTCAACCAGGCCGCCACGCTGGTCAAGGCGCAGATCGTTCAGGACATTATCGATGATCCCCGCTGGACCCTCGCCATGCACGCAGGCTGCGTCAGCCGCCATGGCAAGGCGCTGCTGCTCAGCGGACAGCCAGGCGCAGGCAAGACGACGCTGATTTCCTGGCTGATCGGCAGCGGCTTTGCCTATCATGGCGACGATATCAGCATGCTCGCGCCTGATGGGCGGGTGCTGGGCCTTCCTTTCCTGCCGACGATCAAATCGGGCGCATGGCCGATGATGGCGGCGCGTTATCCGGGCCAGCTTCAGCCGCTGATCCACTGGCGGCCTGATGGACGGCGCGTCCGCTATCTCGACCTGCCGCCATCGGCAGGCGAGCCGCTGCCGGTCGGCTGGATCGTCAAGCTGCGGCGGACAAGGGGCGCCCCCGCCAGGCTCATCCCGCAACATGCCGCTGCACTCGTCAAACATCTCCTCTCGGAAGCCGCCTCCGCGAGCGGAGAGGCTGACCGGACCGCGATCGACATCCTGATCCGCACCGCCGGCGCGGCCCGCACGTGCGTGCTGGAATATGATGACCTGGATGAGGCCGCAGCCCTGCTCGGTGCATTTTGTGGCCCGGCTTGACCATCTTCAAGCCCTTCTCCGCTGCCTGCGCGGCCAGGTTCCCGCGCATGCCGATTGGCCGCGCATCATCGGGCTGGCGAACAAGACCCTGTGCACGCCCGCCGTGTCCGCGCGCCTCCGGGAGGCGGGCCTCTTCCCCAAACTTCCCACCGATGTCGCGATATTCTTCGGCGAGATGGAAAAGCGTAATGGAGAGCGCAACGAACGGCTGATGGCGCAGCTGGACGAAGCCGCCGCCATCATGAACGCCGCTGGTGTCTCGCCCATTTTGCTGAAGGGCACCGCCTGGCTCGCCCATACGCCACCTGAACGGCGGGCCGCGCGCATGCTCGCTGACATCGACCTGATGGTTCCTGCCGACCGCTTCAAGTCGATGATCGATCAGCTTTGCGGCATCGGCTATCGTCTCGAAACGAGCGATCTCGAGCCCGGCGTCCCGGCCGTCCTGTCCCGCCCGCAGGACGCGGCAACCATCGATCTCCATTCGGAATATGGCGGCATCAACACGCTCTTCTATCGCTTCGAAGATCTCGCGAAGGATGCGGCCCTGCTGGACTTGGAGGGCGGCATCATATTGCTGCCAACACCGGTCGCCTGCACCGCTATCCTCCTGTTGCACGACCAACTGAAGGGCAGGGACTATCTGCGCGGCCGGATCGACCTGCGCCATCTGCTCGACATCCAGTCCTTCGCCAGCGAGTTTAGCAAGGCCGACTGGGACGAACTCAACCGGCTCTTTCGCTCGGGCTATGCCCGTAACGCGATGCGCACCCAGTTGCTGACCGCCGCCAGACTGCTCGGCATCGAAGTACCGCGCACCCTGAGACGTGGAACGCGAGCGCGGCTCCAATATAGGCGGCGCCTCCTCCAGTTGCGCTGTCCCAGCCTCGCGCCTGCGCTCACCTTTCTGTCCCTGCTGGACCCCAGCTACCTGCTCGCCCGCCGCGCCGCCCGGCGAGTGGGCAAAGATGGACTGTCCCAGGGAGCGACGGGACTGCCCCGGCGCGAAAGCCTTCAGCGGCTGTTCGTTCGAAACGAGCTTGGGAAAATCTGAAAGGAACGAATGCGGCCGCCCGCTCGGCGTCGCCGAGCCAGGATCTTGACTGCTCTGTGAGAGAAAGATGGTGCGGTCGAGAAGACTCGAACTTCCACGGCCTTTCGGCCACAACGACCTCAACGTTGCGCGTCTACCAATTCCGCCACGACCGCACATCTGAAGGGAAACCGGCGGGGCCGGTGCCTTGGTAGGAGGCGGCCCTTAGCAAAGGCTTCAAGGCCATGCAACAACCGATCGTCATGCGCGTTTCTTTTGGCACGTGATGGAGATGATGTGGGCGAGGGCGGAAAAGGAGAAGGTCGCATGTCCGCTCGATTTTGGCTGTTCAGCCTCGCAAGCGCCGGGGCCGCACTGACCAGCGGGCTGGCGCTTGGCCTCTACGCGACGACCCCGCCGCGCGTGGCGTTCACCGATTTTGAACCCTCCTATTCCACCTCGTCCGACCCGATCGTCGCGGCCGACGGCGCCGACCTCGCCGGACCTGAGGAAATCGACTGCAAGGGCTGCGGCCCGACCCTCGCGCAACGGCAGATGACGGCGATGATGGGCAGCTGGAGCGGTTATGACGATCCAGTCGTTCAGCGGTATGAAGCGCAGGATGTGCAAAGCGGTACCGGCTGGGAACCGTTGGAAGATGCGCCGCCGTCTCCGGTTCACCGGCTTCCCGCGAACATAGACCGTTTCGCGAACGGGGAGGATGCGGAGCCCCAGCCCCGGCCCCAGCCTCAGCCAACGCAGCTGGCGCAGGGCAGTCAGGCGGCCTTCGATCAGGCGCCAACCGCGACGGTAACTTCCTATTGAGCCAGGCGACGCGCGCCCACAGCGCATGAAAAAAGGGGAGGAAGCACTCCGCTTTCCTCCCCTTCCTCTTATTCGGCTGCAACCACCGCTGCGGGCGCATCGCTCAGCGGATGCGCGAGCCGGTGCACCATCTCCTTGGGGCACACCTGCCAGAAATAACGCCGCCAGCGATCCCAATCGTCCAGGATCGTGTTCGACCATTTGCTGTCGGTCGTCACCGCATGCTCAGCGATGAGCGCCTTTAGCTGCGCTTCCCAATGGGCGCTTTCCAGCCGCTGCCACACGATGCTTTCCGGATTGGCGCGCTGTTCGAAGCTGCCATCCTCGTCCAGGATGAAGGCCATGCCCCCGGTCATGCCCGCGCCGAAATTGGCGCCGGTCTTGCCCAAGATCACCGCCGTGCCGCCGGTCATATATTCGCAGCCATTGGCGCCGCAGCCCTCGACCACCACCTGCGCGCCCGAATTGCGGACGGCGAAGCGCTCACCCGCCTGGCCCGCCGCGAACAGCTTGCCGGCAGTTGCGCCGTAAAGCACGGTATTGCCGATGATCGTGTTGTCCTTGCTAGTGAGCGGCGAGGAGACGGTCGTGCGCACGACAATCGTGCCGCCTGACAAGCCCTTGCCGACATAGTCGTTGGCGTCGCCAAAGACTTCCAGCGTGATGCCCTTGCACAGGAAGGCGCCCAGCGACTGACCAGCCGACCCACGCAGCCGCACGGTCAGGTGACCGTCCGCCAGGGCAGACATGCCGAACCGCTTGGTAACGGCCGCGGACAGGCGGGTGCCCACGGCGCGATGCGTGTTGCGGACCGTGTAGGTCAGCTGCATCTTCTCGCCCCGCTCGAACACCGCCTTCGCGTCGCGCATCATCTGCGCGTCCAGGCTGTCGGGCACCTCGTTGCGCCATTCCGTCAGGCTGAAGCGCCGCTGATCGTCGGGCGCGTCCACCTTGGCGAGAATGGGGTTGAGGTCCAGGTCGTCCAGATGTTCGGCACCACGATTGACCTGCTTCAGCAGTTCCGTGCGCCCGATCACCTCGTCCAAGCTGCGATAGCCCAGACGTGCCAGCACTTCGCGCACTTCCTCAGCGATGAAGGTCATGAGGTTGATGACCTTCTCCGGCGTGCCGGTGAACTTCGCCCGCAGCTTTTCATCCTGCACGCAAACGCCGACCGGGCAGGTGTTGCTGTGGCACTGGCGCACCATGATGCAGCCCATGGCGACGAGGCTCAGCGTACCGATGCCGAACTCCTCCGCGCCCAGGATCGCCGCGATCACCACGTCGCGCCCGGTCTTGAGGCCACCGTCGGTGCGCAGCTTGACCCGATGGCGCAGGCCATTGAGCGTCAGCACCTGATTGGCTTCCGACAGGCCCATTTCCCACGGGGTACCGGCATATTTGATCGAGGTCTGTGGGCTGGCACCCGTGCCGCCGACATGGCCCGCGATCAGGATGACGTCGGCATGCGCCTTCGCCACACCCGCCGCGACCGTGCCGATACCCGCCTGGCTCACCAGCTTGACGCAGACGCGAGCGCGCGGGTTGATCATCTTGCAGTCGTAGATGAGCTGCGCCAGATCCTCGATCGAATAGATGTCATGGTGCGGCGGCGGCGAGATCAGCGTCACGCCGGGCGTCGAGTGGCGCAGCTTGGCGATAAACTCGGTCACCTTGAAACCGGGCAGCTGACCGCCTTCGCCGGGCTTTGCGCCCTGCGCGACCTTGATCTCGATCTCCTCGGCGGACCCCAGATATTCGGCATGGACGCCAAAGCGGCCCGACGCGATCTGCTTGATCACGCTGTTGGCATTGTCGCCATTCTCATAGGGCTTGAAGCGGGTCGCATCCTCGCCGCCTTCGCCCGACACGGCCTTGGCGCCGATGCGGTTCATCGCGATCGCCAGCGTCTCATGCGCTTCCGGAGAAAGCGCGCCCAGCGACATGCCCGGCGTCACGAAGCGCTTGCGGATCTCGGTCGTCGCTTCGACCTCGTCGATCGGTACCGCTTCCCGCGCAAAGTTGAACTCCAGCAGGTCGCGCAGATAGACCGGCGGCAAATCGCGCACCCCGCGCGAGAATTGAAGATAGGTCGAATAGCTGTCCGTCCCCACCGCCGTCTGCAACAGGTGCATCAGCTGCGCGGAATAGGCGTGGCTCTCCCCACCATTGCGCTGGCGGTAGAAGCCGCCGACCGGCAGGCGCACGGCCGCGCTGTCATAGGCCGCTTCATGGCGCAGCACCGCATTATGGTGCAGCGACGCATAGCCTTCGCCGGAAATCTTCGCGGGCATCCCCGGGAAGAGGTCGTTGACCAGCGCGCGGCTGAGGCCGACCGCTTCGAAATTATAGCCGCCGCGATAGCTGCTGACGACCGCGATGCCCATCTTGGACATGATCTTCAGCAGGCCTTCGTTGATCGCCGTGCGGAATCGCTCGAAGCAGGCTTCCAGCGCCAGGTCGCCGAACAGGCCGCGCGCATGGCGATCGGCGATGCTCGCCTCAGCGAGATAAGCGTTCACCGTCGTTGCGCCGACGCCGATCAGCACCGCGAAATAATGGGTGTCGAGCGCTTCGGCGCAGCGCACGTTGATCGAGGCATAGCTGCGCAGACCCTTGCGGACGAGATGCGTGTGCACCGCCGCTGCCGCCAGCACGCCCGCGATTGCGACGCGTTCGGGGTTGATATGCTCGTCGGTCAGGAAGATTTCGGTGCGGCCTTCGCGTACCGCCTGCTCGGCCTCCTCGCGGATGCGGGCGATGGCCGCGCGCAGCTGCTCCTGCCCGCCTTCGGCCGGGAAGGTGCAGTCGATTTCCGCCACCGCGGGGCCAAAATGCGCCTTCAGCCGCGCCCATTCGGACGAGATCAGAACCGGCGATTCCAGCACCAGCACATGGCTGTTCTGCGCGTCCTGCTCCAGGATGTTGTGCAGGTTGGAAAAGCGGGTGCGCAGGCTCATCACATGCCGTTCGCGCAGGGAGTCGATCGGCGGGTTGGTGACCTGGCTGAAATTCTGGCGGAAGAAATGGCTGACGGTGCGCGGCTTATCGGAAATGACCGCCAGCGGCGTGTCATCGCCCATCGATCCGACGGCTTCCTTCGCATCCTCGACCATGGGCGCGAGGATCAGTTCCATATCCTCGAGCGTCAGGTTGGCGGCGACCTGACGGCGCGTCAGCTCCGCCTTGTCCCATGCGGGCAGGGCGCTGCCGGCGTCAGGCAGATCTCCGACCTTCATGAAGTCCTTGATCAGTTCGGCATAGGGCCGCTCGCTCGCGATCTGGTCCTTGATCGCGCGATCGTCGTAGATTTCGCCTTCCTGCAGATCGACGGCGATCATCTGGCCCGGGCCCATGCGGCCCTTCTTGACGATGGTGGTTTCGGGCACCACGACCATGCCGGTTTCCGACCCCACGATCAGCAGATTGTCGCCAGTCAGCGTGTAGCGCAGCGGACGCAGCGCGTTGCGATCGACGCCCGCGACGACCCAGCGCCCGTCCGTCATCGCCAGCGCGGCCGGACCATCCCACGGCTCCATGACGGAGGCGAGATATTCATACATGTCGACATGGCTCTGCGGCGTTTCACCAGCGGCAGCCTGCCACGCCTCGGGCACCAGCATCAGCTTGGCGGTCGGCGCGTCGCGGCCAGACCGGCAGATCGCCTCGAACACGGCGTCGAGCGCCGCGGTGTCGGACGCGCCCGCCGGGATCACCGGCTTGATGTCCTCCGAATGATCGCCAAAGGCCAGCGAGGCCATCTTGATCTCGTGGCTCTTCATCCAGTTCTTGTTGCCGCGGATGGTGTTGATCTCACCATTATGCGCGAGCGTGCGGAACGGCTGGGCCAGCCACCATTGCGGGAAGGTGTTGGTCGAATAGCGCTGGTGGAAGATCGCCACCCGGCTCTCGAACCGCTCATCCTGCAAGTCGGGATAGAAAACTGACAGCGACTCCGCGAGGAACAGCCCCTTGTAGATGATCGACCGGCAGCTGAGCGAGCAGACGTAGAAATCCTGGATCTGCGCCGCGATCACCTTCTTCTCAATCCGGCGGCGGATGAGGTAGAGGTCCTTTTCAAACTCGGTCTGGTCGCGCTCTTCAGGCATCGGCCCGGCGATCATGATCTGCTCGATCTCGGGACGGGTGCGCTGCGCCTTCTCGCCGATGACGGACACGTCGACGGGCACCTGACGCCAACCATAGATGGTGTAGCCCGCGTCGATGATCTCGCTCTCGACGATGGTGCGGCAGGTTTCCTGCGCGCTCAGATCGGTGCGCGGCAGGAAGATCATGCCGACGGCCAGACGGTTGGGCAGGGGCTTGTGGCCCGAATCCGCGATCGCATCGTCAAAGAAGCGCACCGGCAGGTCGACATGGATGCCCGCCCCGTCGCCGGTCTTGCCATCCGCATCCACCGCGCCACGGTGCCACACGGCCTTCAGCGCGTCGATCGCCGAAGCCACCACGCGGCGGCTCGGACGGCCATCCGTCGCGGCGACGAGGCCGACGCCGCAAGCGTCGCCTTCCATCTCCGGATGATACATGCCCTCGGCGGCAAGGCGCGCGCGCTCTTCGGGGCTCGCCATATAGGGGGTCTGGTCGGTCATCACTTCGTCCCTTCGTCACTCGTGGCGGCGTTGTCCTTCAGGTCGCTCGCCTTGACACCGAATAGCTTTGCCAATTTGCCGCGCTCCTCCTGCGACAGGTCGGCAATCTTGCGCGGCGGCGGCAGCTTTTTCGTCGCTTCCTCCGCCTTCGCCGCCATTTCGGGTATCTTTTTCATCATTTCAGGCATCAAAGCCTGCATCTCGCCCATGATCTCCGGATCCATGAACATCATCATGGACTCGCGGGCATAAAGATCACCGGTCGGCGTCTTGAAGAACGCCGCCAATTCGCCAAGCTGCTTGCCATCGAACTTGCGGGCATAGGCGCGGGTCAGTGCGTCGCGCACCTTGGGTTCAAAGCCATTCATCATGTCGGCCATCGATCCCATCATGGCATCCATGCCCAGCTTGGTACGCTCGCGGAAATGGGGATCGACGATCGCGCTGATCTGCTCCATCGAGGATTCATCCAGCCCCGTCAGCTTATCCTCCGGCACACCGCCAATGCGGGCGAACTGGGCAATCGGCATCTTCATGACGCCGTCCATCATGCTGTCCATCATCTTGGACATGGTGCCGGTCATCATCCGCCGATAGGTGCCGACCGGGAAAATCTTGTCCACGACCGGACGCGCCGCCGTCACCCGCGCGGCGTCGGGCGTAGCCTGCGCATGCGCGACCGGCGCAGCCAGCAGCGCCAGTCCGATCAGGGATGAGCGGAAGGCCTGCCTCACGCCGCTTGCCTTTCTCCGGCAGCGGCTTTCGCCTTCGCCCGGAGATAGCGGTGCATATGCTCGGTCACGTCGCGGCCGTCGCGGATCGCCCACACGACCAGCGAAGCGCCACGCACGATGTCGCCCGCGGCAAACACGCCGTCCATGCTTGTCATCATCGTCTTGTGATCGACACGCAGCGTGCCCCAGCGGGTGACCGACAGGTCCTCCGCGCCGAACATCTTGGGCAACTCTTCGGGATCATAACCCAGCGCCTTGATGACCATGTCGGCTTCCAGCACATGTTCGGTGCCCGGATCAGCCTCCGGCGCGCGGCGGCCCGAAGCGTCGGGCTGGCCGAGGCGCATCTTGGTCACCTTGACGCCGCTCACATGTTCCGTGCCCTCGAACGCGATCGGCGCGGAAAGCCAGACGAACTCGACGCCTTCCTCTTCCGCATTCTGCACTTCGCGCTGCGATCCCGGCATATTCTCCCGGTCGCGGCGATAGAGGCACTTCACCGACGTTGCGCCCTGGCGGATGGCGGTGCGGACGCAATCCATCGCCGTGTCGCCGCCACCGATCACCACGACCTTCTTGCCGTTCGCATGCAGCGTGCCGTCCTCATGTTCGGGCACCGCATCGCCAAATCCAGCGCGGTTCGAGGCAGTGAGGAAATCGAGCGCCTTGATCACGCCCTTGGCACCCACGCCCGGCGCCTTGATGTCACGCGGCTTGTAGACGCCGGTCGCGATCAGGACGGCGTCATGGCGGCTGCGCAATTCTTCCATCGACGCATCACGGCCGACTTCGAACCCTTCATGGAAGACGATGCCGCCGTCCTTCAGCCGCTGGACGCGGCGCATGACGACGTCCTTTTCCAGCTTGAAGCCGGGGATGCCATAGGTCAGCAGCCCGCCTGCACGGTCGTGCCGGTCATAGACATGCACCTCATAGCCCGCGACGCGCAAATATTCCGCCGTGGTCAGGCCCGCCGGGCCTGCACCGATCACGCCGACCGACTGCCCGAGCGGCTTGCCGGGCACCAGCGGTTCGACCCAGCCTTCCTTCCAGGCGGTGTCAGTGATGTATTTTTCGACAGAGCCAATGGTGACCGCGCCATGACCGGAAAATTCGATGACGCAATTGCCCTCGCACAGGCGATCCTGCGGGCAGATACGGCCGCAAATCTCGGGCATCGTGCTGGTCAGGTTGGAAAGCTCATAGGCTTCACGCAGCCGCCCTTCGGCCGTCAGGCGCAGCCAGTCGGGGATATGATTGTGCAGCGGGCAATGGGTGGCGCAATAAGGCACGCCACATTGCGAGCAGCGCGAAGCCTGCTCTTCCGCCTTGTCCAGTAGGAAGCTGCGGCTGATTTCCATGAAGTCGTCGGCGCGATCATCCGCCGAACGCTTCTCGGGATAGGCTTGGCCCGTTCCCACGAATTTCAGCATTGGATTGTCAGCCATGATGAGTCCCTAAAATGAATTCAGGGCGCACATAGCAGAAAAACCGGCAGAGTCACGTTGATTCTACGATATAGGACAGCCTCAGTTACCTAAACTCGCAGCATCTGCAGCACGGTTTAGCCAAAACGCCGCCGACCAGTCGGAACATAGGTCCGATATGGTCCTACCGCAGGGTGAGCCAGATCAGCGCCCCTGCGCCAGCCACGATCCGATACCAGGCAAAGGGGACGAAACCCCGCCGCGAAACAAGTCCGACAAACCAGCGGATTACCAGCAGCGCTACGATGAAGGAGACGATGAACCCCAATGCGATGCTGCTCCAGCCGACCGTGGCAGAGGTGATGTCGCTTCCCTTTTTCAGCAGCTCCAACGTCGAAGCGCCCAGCATGGTCGGAATCGCCAGGAAAAAGCTGAACTCCGCCGCAGTCCGCCGCTCGACGCCCAGAGCCAGCGCGCCCATGATCGTTGCGCCCGACCGGCTCACCCCCGGGATCATGGAAATACATTGGATAAAGCCGATGCCCACCACTCGGGCGAGCGGAATGTCGGCGATACCGTGGAAGCGGTTATCCTTCGCCATCCGCTCGATCAGCAATATCGCAATGCCGCCGACGATCAGCGCCCAGGCGACGACCTGCGGCGCCCCCAGCAGCATCTCGATATAGTCATGCATCGCCAGCCCGATCACGACCGATGGCAGGAAGGCTACCAGCAGGTTGCGCAGGAAGCGCCAGCTTGTGGGTTCCTTGCGCAACAATCCCATCGCCACCGCCCAGAAGGTGCGCCAATACAGCACGACGACCGCCAGGATCGCGCCTAGCTGGATGATCACATTGAACATCGCCCAGGTCGCCGCATCATAGCCCAGCAGCTCGCTCGCCAGGATCAGGTGTCCGGTGGACGATACCGGCAGGAACTCGGTAAGCCCCTCGACAATGCCTAGCAGGATGACCGTTAGATAATGCAGGTCCATGGGCGGCTCTGGTCCTTGAACTGATAGGGGAAATCGCCCGGCAAGCGGACGGAAGGGTGGCGCCGCCTATTCTGCAGATGCGCGCGTTGGGCGCAATGCGGGCCGGATGCTCATCGCCGCGCCATCCTGTCCGTCCATCGACAGTGTGGCAGGCGGCGATGAGCGCGCCGCATAAATATCAGGCCTTCACCCGTCCGGCAAAGCGGCCATGGCGCCGATAACGGACCAGCCAGCTATCGGCGATCGCCTCCATTGGCGTCGGGGCAACGCCCAGCTCCGCCAAGCCCAGCGCGCCCGGCGACACGACATTGTCCCGCTGCAACATCGCATATTGATCCCGCGTGATGGGCGCGCCCGGCAGCCAGCCAAAGCTCGCGATCGCCGACGCGATAGAGGGCGGCACTGCAATCAGGCTGCGATCCCGGCCGATCGCCTTGCCGATCCAGCGGTTGAGTTCCATCATGCTGATCTGGCGCGGCCCGCCCAGTTCAAAGGTCTTGCCGCCATGACGGCCGGGGTCGCCCGCCGCATTGGCAATCGCCTGGGCGACATCGGCGACATAGACCGGCTGGAACTTCGTGTCGGCACCAATCACCGGCACGACGGGCAAGCGGCTGATCAGCTCGGCGAAGCGGTTGAGGAACTGGTCTTCCGGACCGAAGATGATCGAGGGGCGAATGATCGTCGCGTTGGGGAAAGCCGCCCTGACAGCGGCTTCTCCCGCCGCCTTGGACTGCCCATAAGCCGATGGGCTCTCCTTGTCCGCGCCGATCGCCGACACATGGACCAGCGCCTTCGCTCCGGCCTCTGCCGCAGCCTTCGCGACATTGGCGGCGCCGTCATGGTGCGATCCTTCCAGATCGCCGCTCAGCACGCCCACCAGATTGATGACGATGTCGCTGCCCGCGACGGCCCGGGCCACGCTCTGCGCATTGCGGATGTCGGCCACAACGAACTGCTTCTGTCCCAGCGCGCCAAGCGGCTGCACGCGCAGCGCGCCTGCCAGATCGCGCTGGGCGATGCGCACGCGCGCGCCCCGCTCCATCAGGGCCTGGGCGACCTGTCGGCCAAGGAAGCCGCCGCCGCCGAACACCGTAACCAGACTGTCCTTCATCACGCGTTCCATGCCTGTCTTGCTTGGGAAAAGAGTCAGCACCCCTTGCAACAGCCGCCGCCCGCTGACAACCGCCGGGCGGCGATCCCTGTTCCTTTTTTAGCCGATCCAGCCCTGCAGGCCAGCGATCATCCACAGCCCAAGGACAAGGAACAGCAGCGCCGCGCCGATCTGCAACGCGCGCACCGGCACCTTCTGCGCCAGTGCCTCGCCGAACAACACGGCGGGCACATTGGCGATCATCATGCCCAGCGTCGTTCCCGCCGTCACCGCCAGGACATTGTCGAAACGCGCGCCCAGCGCCACGGTCGCGACCTGCGTCTTGTCGCCCATCTCGACCAGGAAGAAGGCGACCAGCGTCGTCACGAACACGCCCGCCTTCGACGGCGCCTTCAGCGGTTCATCCTCATCGATCTTGTCCGGGATCAGCGTCCATGCCGCCATCGCGATGAAGCTTGCCGCTACTGCATAGCGGAACCAGGGCTGCGTCAGCACCCCCGCGATCGAATGGCCGACCAGTGCCGCCAGGAAATGATTGGCCATGGTCGCGACCAATATGCCCATGATGATTGGCACCGGCTTTCGAAAGCGGGTGGCGAGCAGCATGGCGAGCAGCTGCGTCTTGTCGCCCATCTCGGCGAGTGCGACCAAGGCGGTGGAGGTAAAGAGTGCGTCGATCATACGTATATCCGGGGCCGGGCGAAGGGTTGAAGACGCAATGCCACCGCCTCCTCCCGCCCGGCCGGACAGGGAAGAGCCGATGCCATTGGTCTCGCCCGACACGGCCGCCCGGCTTCCGCCCAGACGTTCCGCGTCCCGCATGCCACGGCCTCTCGGCCAAATATGTTGACATACGGCCCGTCCGCGACGCGAACGGCTGGCTACTCCCCAGATGACGGGGAGAGCGTCTAGGGGAGATTTGCGCCAAGCGCAATGCTTGCAGGGCTGGGCAGACGGTGTCGGCTATTTATGGCGCAACCCAGCCATAGCGGCACAGTTATCCCGGGCTTGATCCGACGCAAAGCAGTCGTTGTCTCCCCTTCGGCTGCCAAGTAACTTGGCTCAATGACGAACGATCTGAACTTCTGGTTTCGAAGAGTCAGCGGCAAATTTTTCCGGTCTGTTCTCGCAGATCGGGTAGATGACGTCGTTGCGCCCCCCGGGCCCGAGAGCGCAGGGCGCTACCATCGTCCGGGCCAGGCTGCGCTCTACATGAGTCCGCAACTGGAATGGGCGATGATTGCGGTTTCGGGCTACATCCGAGAGGACGGTCGGCGCCGTGTCGTAGTGCCACTGATCGTAGGTGAGGCCCATGTGCTCGATCAACACGATGAGCACGCCTGCCGCGTCCTCGGCATTGATCGCGATTTGTCGAATGCGCAGTGGCGACAGGCTCTGAAGGCAGGGCAGGAGCCGCCATCATGGCGTAACGCTGACAAAGCGCGTGCGGCGGGTGCAGACGGCATAATCGATCGTTCGCGCATGATCCCGGGCGGATGGCACGTGAATCTATTTCGATGGAATGAGCTTGGCGGCCCATCGGTGTCAGTGACCGGAGAACCAATTCCAATTCATCTGTCGAGCGACGGGCTGAAATGGGGCTTATAGTCGTCGCCGCCGCAATGCTGACTGCGGGTCATAGCCCCTACGACAATTCCGTTTCGTTCTACGCAATGGGCGGCGCTGTTTATTTTCCAGATTAGGCCCCCTGCAAAAATCAGCAGGCTAATGATCGCGATAAGTAGCGGGTACATACGCCTCATATCCCCGCCCTTTTCTCCTTCCGCTCCAATTGCGTCAATGTCTGGAAATGTTACGTCACGTTGCGAAGCCGCCAGGTTAACCGTCCTCCGCCAGCCATCGGCGGCGCTAGTTCGCAAGCAGCCTGTCCAATTGGCTACCTCCGGTTTGAGACGGGCAAGCTGCCCGGCAGCAGGCGACCATTTTTTGCCGTTCAGATCAGAACTTCGTCTGCCCCGTAGCAGACATTCGCCCGTTGCCTTGGAGTCGCCGATACCGGTACTAAGCTGTTTCCATCGGGTGCGAGGGGAACGATGCCGATACTAATGATGCTTGCTGCTGCCATGGTCGCGAGCCCGAATCTAGCCCCTTCAACAGAGAGCAGTGCCAGGTTGGCGAGGCAGCTCAAGACTGCCTGTATGTCGGACGAGGGTATCGCCATCGTCTTGCCCGACTGGGAAGCACAGGAAACCGCTGGAAAGCAGCGTGAGGTAGAACTTCAGCGTTTGAATGCTAAATTGATAGCTGCTGCTAATACTCGACCTATAAACCTGACTGAGTTTGAAAAGGCCGCAGAAGCCCGAGATTTACATCGATATGAAACGGATACAGTGGCCACACGCGGCACATTTGCGATCTTGCGGAAACTGTCGACGCATGACCAAGCCATCTTTATAGAGCTTGTTGATCTAAATGCGCCGCGTGGTCCTCGGCCACCGTGGCTCACATGTAAATAGATGCGTAAGTGAACCAAGTTGGTGGAACGTCTGGTCGCATAAGTAATCTTTCAGAAGCAGCCATTCCGCTTCACACCCTTGTCATCCCGGCAGATGCCAAAATTTTGTGGCGCTAGGCGGCGCTCCATCGCGAGAGACGTCAGACTTAACGCCAACAAACGAACTGGCGGCACTCCCGCCTCACAGCCCTCTATTCGGCCGCGTCCGCCACGGCCTCGGGCAACGCCCGCACCGCTTCGGGCGAGGCGGGGTCGCGCACCAGGGCTTCCACGGGTTCCAGCGCCTCCAGCTCCTTGCCGCCGGTCTCGATATTGAGGTCGCGCAGCTTCCGCCCGGTTACCAGCACCCGGCCCTCGAAGCTGCCGACGAAGCTGTTATAATCGCTGACCGCGCCGGTCAGGCGATTGCCGAGTTTCTTGAGCGATCCCGCCGCGCCTGCCAGTCGCTCATACAACTCCTTGCCCAGCGTCCCGATCCGCTTGGCCTCGTCCGCCATCTTCTCCTGCCGCCACACAGCCGCGACCGTTCGCGCAATGGCGATGAGGTTGGTCGGCGTTGCCAGCAGCACGCGCTTACCAAAAGCATGATCCCACAGCTGCGGGTCATGCTCCAGCGCCGCTGACAGGAAATGCTCGCCGGGCACGAACATGATGACATAGTCCGGCGCCTCGTCGAACTGGTCGGCATAGCTTTTGCGCCCCAGCGTCTCGACATGCGCACGCATCGCGGCGGCATGGGCGGACAGCAGCCGCTTGCGCTCCTCCTCCCCGTCCGCGCCATAGGCGTCCTGATAGGCGTTCAGGGACACCTTGGCGTCGATCACCAACGCGCGGCCGCCGGGAATGCGCACGATCGCGTCAGGCCGCAGACGCCCATCCTCGCCCTCGACGCTGACTTCGGTGCGGAAGTCGACATGTTCCGAAAGCCCGCACGTCTCCAGCACGTTGCGCAACTGCTGCTCGCCCCAGCGGCCGCGCGCCTTGGGGGCATGGCGCAGCGAATCGACCAGCCGCTGCGCTTCGGCGCGCACGGCTTCCTGGCCCGACTTCATCGACTCGATCTCGCCGCGCAATATGCCATAGGCTTCGGTGCGCTGCTGCTCGATCTGGCTGATCTTCTGGTCGTAGCGCTGGATCGTTTCATTGACCGGATGCAGCAATTGCTTGAGCTGCGCCTCGCTCTTCTCATGCGCCTGCGCCAGCCGCTGGTCGGCGCGCTCCAGGAAATGGCTCTGCGCCTGATGCAGCAGCTTGCCGCCAATCTCGCTGAACTGCGCAGAAAGCTGCTCCTTCGCATCCTTCAGCGCCACGATCTGCGCCTCGAACGCCTCTGCCCGCGCCTGCGCTTCGGATTGGAGCACCGCCACCTCCCGCTCGGCAAGCTCACGCGCTGCGCGTTCATCGTCCAGCCGCTGCGCCAGCACGCCTGCCTGGGCCGCCCGGTCTTGCGCTACGACTAGTTCCTGCAAGGCGCCATTGCGCTGCGCCTCCGCCTGAACGAGACGCGCGCTCAACTCGGCCTTTTCCGCCGCCAGAGGCGCCAACGCCTTGCCGCGAAACAGCCAGCCCAGCCCGAGCCCTGCGATCAGGGCGGCCAGACTGAGGATGATGGCAAGGCTGTCCATGAAAATCCCCCGTTGGAACGAAAGGTGAACCTAGCCGTCGCCGCGAGGCGCCGCAAGTGCTAGTTACCTGAGCGTCTCGCGAAAACGGCAAAGCCGCGCCACCGCTTCGTCGATCACCGCGTCGCTCTTTGCAAAGCACAGCCGTACCAGATGGCTGACCGCCGCATCGGGGTAAAAGGCAGAAATCGGGATCGCCGCCACGCCAGCCTCGCCGATGATCCGCTCGCAGAAACTTACATCATCAGGATCGATGCCCGACGCGACAAGGTCCACCGTCACAAACCAGGTTGCCGCGCTCCGCTGCACAACATAGCCGCCCGCGCGCAGGCCATCGACTAGTCGGTCGCGTGACGCCTGATAGCCCGCCCGCATCTCCCCGAACCATGCATCGGGCTTGGCCAACCCGTCGGCCACCGCCCATTGCAGGTTTGGCGCGCTGGTAAAGGTCAGGAACTGGTGCGCTCGTCCCAAAAGCTTAGCCAAGGGCGGGGCCGCGCACATCCAGCCGATCTTCCAGCCGGTGAGCGAAAATATCTTGCCCGCCGACCCGATTTTCACCGCCCGCCCGGCCATGCCGGGAAAGCGCATCAGCGGCTGATGGAGACGGCCATCGAAGGTCACATGCTCCCAAACCTCATCGCAAATCGCAATCAGGTCATGCTCCGAGCAAAACGCCGCCAGCAGGGCAAGCTCAGCCTCATCCATCATACTGCCGCTGGGGTTGAGCGGATTGTTGAGGATCAGCAGGCGGGTACGCGGCCCCACCGCCTCCTCCAGCGCCCCCCGCGTCACCCGCCAGTCCGGCGGCGTCAGCCTGATCACGCGCGCCACCCCTCCCGCGCGCTCCACCAGCGGCAGATAAGCATCATACAGCGGCGCCAGCAACAGCACCTCATCGCCCGGCTGCACCAGCGCGAACAGGCTCGCGGCAATCGCCTCGGTCGCGCCGGAGGTGACGATCACCCCGTCGGCCTCCAGCGTCAGCCTCTGGTGCCGCCCATAATGCGCCGCCACCGCCGCCCGCAATTCCGGCAAGCCGCCGCTCGGCGGATATTGGTTGGACCGGGTCATCAGCGCATCTGCGGCAGCGCGCAGAATATCGTCAGGTCCTTGCGCGTCCGGGAAGCCCTGGCCGAGGTTGATCGCCCCTGTCTCCCGCGCGCGCGCGGACATTTTCTCAAAGATGGTGGCGGGCATATCCCGATAGACGGGATGGCCAAGAGGCGCGCGGGTCATGGTTAGAGACTATCGCGCGCGACCATCAGAGTATAGCGCCAGCAATTGTCCCTAGCAGACACTGGCGTTCGTAGGCGTGCCACCACCACTCTCGCTCCCCTTTAGGGGAGAGGGCCGGGGAGAGGGGGTACACTTCCCATCAGCACCTTACAGTGCCGAATAAACCCGATGACCGTCCCCCGACGCTGGCTTGCCGTCGGCACCTTGCGGTGCCGAATGACGCGGGCAGGCATCCCCCGGATGCCTGCTACCTCCGCGTCATTCCCATTCGATCGTGCCCGGCGGCTTCGACGTATAGTCATAGACCACCCGGTTGATGCCCTTCACCTCGTTGATGATCCGCGTCGCCACCCGGCTCAGGAAAGCGGCGTCGAACGGATAGATGTCCGCCGTCATGCCGTCGGTCGATGTCACCGCCCGCAGCGCGCAGACGCTGTCATAGGTGCGATGGTCGCCCATCACGCCGACCGTGCGCACCGGCAGCAGCACGGCAAAGGCCTGCCAGATCGCGTCATACAGCCCGGCGTTGCGGATTTCCTCGAGGTAGATGAGATCGGCCTTACGCAATATGTCGCAACGCTCCTTGTTCACCTCGCCCGGAATGCGGATGGCAAGACCAGGGCCGGGGAAGGGGTGGCGGCCGACGAAAATCTCCGGCAGTCCAAGCTCACGGCCCAGCACCCGCACCTCGTCCTTGAACAGCTCGCGCAGCGGCTCAACGAGCTTCATGTTCATCCGCTCGGGCAGGCCGCCGACATTATGGTGGCTCTTGATCGTCACCGAAGGCCCGCCGGTGAAGGACACGCTCTCGATCACATCGGGATAGAGCGTCCCCTGCGCCAGGAAAGCCGCGCCGCCGATCTTCTTCGCTTCATCCTCGAACACGTCGATGAAGGTCTTGCCGATGAACTTGCGCTTGGCTTCGGGGTCGGTGACGCCCTCCAGCCCTTTCATGAACAGCGTCTCGGCATTCACATGGACCAGCGGGATATTATAGCTGCCCCGGAACAGCGAGACGACCTGCTCCGCCTCGCCGCTGCGCATCAGGCCATGGTCAACGAACACGCAGGTCAGCTGGTCGCCGATCGCCTCATGGATCAGCACCGCTGCCACCGCGCTATCGACGCCGCCCGACAGGCCGCAAATCACCTTGCCGTCACCCACCTGCGCGCGGATTTCGGCGATCTTGGTCGCGCGGAATTCCGCCATCGTCCAATCGCCCTTCAGGCCGCAGACATGGCGCACGAAATTGGCGAGCAGCTTGGCGCCATCGGGCGTATGCACGACTTCCGGGTGAAATTGCGTCGCGTAGAAACGCTTTTCCTCATTCGCCGTCATGGCAAAGGGCGCGCCTTCGCTCACCGCCACCACTTCAAAGCCCGGAGCCAGCTGCGTCACCTTGTCGCCATGGCTCATCCACACCTGATGCCGCTCACCCTCGGCCCAGAGCCCGTCGAACAGAGCGCAACGCTTCTTGATCTCGATGAAGGCGCGGCCGAACTCGCCACTCTCGCCGCCTTCGACATTGCCGCCCATCTGCTGCATCATCGTCTGCTGGCCATAGCAGATGCCCAGGATCGGAATCCCTGCGTCAAAGAAGCTCTGCGGCGCGCGCGGGCTGTCTTCCCACATCACCGAAGAGGGGCCGCCCGACAGGATGATGCCCTTGGGCTGCATCCGCTTGAACGCCTCGTCAGCGCTGTTGAACGGCGCGATCTCGGAATAGACGCCCGCCTCGCGCACGCGGCGCGCGATCAACTGCGTCACCTGGCTGCCGAAATCCACGATAAGAATGGAATCCTGAAGGGGCAGCGTCATCGAATCGCCTTTATGAGCCGGAGAGAATGGAATGGGGCGCGGTTAGTGCGCTTGACCTCTCTTGTCCAGCGAAGGGACGCCTTGCGCCCGCCCGGCGGCCCAACCGAGCAACGCCGCACCCCCCAGCACCGCCGCCGCCATCAGGAAGGCGCTGCCGATGAAGGGCAACACCGGCCGCTCACCCACCGAAATCGAATAGATCGCACCGAAGAAGATCGGCGACAGCACGCCCGCGATCGACCCGACGCTGTTATTGGCGCCCTGTAGCTGCCCCTGTTCGGACTCCGACACCCGCTGCGTCATCAGCGACTGGATGGTGGGCATCGCCAGGCCCCAGAATGCACTTGGGAATACCGCCGCGATGAACATCTCCTGCGTGGGCGCTAGGCCCATCATCGCCAAGCCAAGCGCACCGAAGGCAAGGCCGATAACCATCGTGCGCCGATCGCCCAGACGCCTCGTGACCGGTCCGACCAACACCCCTTGCACCGCCATGTCGAGCGCACCGACAAGGGCGAACAGCGTTCCCACCTGCCATGCGCCCCAGCCGTAGCGGTCGCCCGCATAGAGCACGAACACGGCCGAAAACAGGTGATGCGCGAAATGTAGCAGGAAGTTGACCGTCGCTAGGCTCGACAGCTCAGGATGCGACCGCAACAGCCTCAAAGCGCCAAAAGGATTGGCCCGCTTCCACGAAAAGGTCATCCGCTTTTCTGGCGCAAGCGACTCGGGCAGGATGATGAGGCCGTAGAGGAAGGCGAGGCCGGAAAATCCCGCCGCCGCCCAGAAGGGCGCCCGCACCGAAATCTCGCCCAGCATGCCGCCCAGCAGCGGCCCGGCGACAAACCCGCCGCTGAATGCCGCGCCGATCAGGCCATATCCGCGCGCCCGTTTTTCCGGCGGCAGGATGTCGGCCATATAAGCATAGGTGGACGTAAAGCTGGACGATGTGATGCCCGCGAATATCCGCCCCAGCGCCAGCCACCACAAATTGGGCGCCAGCGCCATCAGCAGGAAGTCGAGAGCCAGTCCCGCCACCGAAATCAGGATCACCGGCCGCCGCCCGAACCGGTCGGAAAGCGACCCGATGACCGGCGAACACAGGAACTGCATCACCGCCCAAAGCGCAACCAGCAAGCCGTTCCACAAGCCTGTCGCCGTGGTCGATCCCGAAAGCTCGGCAATCAATTGCGGCACGACGGGAATAACGATCCCCATCGACATGACGTCCAGCATCGCCGTCAGCAGGATGAAGACGATCGCAGCGGTGCGGGGCGAGGCAGGAGCCGAAGACATGATCGCCGCCTAGCCTATTCCCACCCCGGTTGGAACCGACCGAATCGCGATAGGGATAAATTTCCGAATTCGACTCGGAAGCTCTTACGCCCGCGAACGGCAGCCGGACCCGCTATCGCGAGGACCCGGTGCGGGGAATATTCAGCCTCGCGATACGGCCATTCTCGACCGAGCAGGTGAAGTGGAGCGTCTTGCCGTCGTTGGAGCGCCAAGTGGATCGCGCATCGATATCGCCCTCCACCTCATAACCGTTGCGGCTATCTCGCGGCTCTTGCACCTGCCGCACCTCTGCAAAGCCACCGTCCCGCTCTGCCTCTTCACGCGCGGCGACGGCGCATTCGGTGATCGCTTCCTCGCGTTCCTGGTCTGCCCGCGCGTCGTCGGCGTTCGTGTAGCGCTGGTCGTCACGCGCCGTTCCCGCGTCAGTCCGCGCCTGCTCATAGGGCTTGCCTGTGACGTCCGAAAAATCATCGTTGGCCCGGGGCTGCGCTGACGGCCTGGTGTCTTGCTCTTCTCCCCCTGCGAGATCATCGTCGGCATAACGATCATCCTGCGGCTGGCGGTCGTCGGCCTCCGGATAGCTGTAGCCGCCGCGCGGAGCCGTCTGCGCCATCGCCGTGCCCTGCGCCAGCAATGCCGCGCCCAGCATCGCTCCCGTCATCCATCCCGCTTTGCCGCTCATGCCGTCGCTCCTCTTCCGCTGCGCCGCGCGAAGTTTAGGCTCGTCCGGCTGTCACATGGCTGAACGTGCCTTACGGCTCTTCGCGGATATTGAGGCCGGGATAATGGGCAGCGAAGGCATAGCTGTCGGCATATTCGTCGATCAGCTTGCCCGGCCCGTGCCCCGCGCGGCTGTCGATGCGCAGCAACCGGGGCAGGGGGAAAGTCAGCCGCTCGATTTGAAGCTGTGCGGCTCATGGCAACAGGATAGCGCAGCCCAGTGGAAGCGCTCCGCACGATGGCGGCGTCGGGATCGGCCAGACGGGCAGGGTGGTCAGCCAGATCAGCAACAGGCTCGGAACCAGCCGAAAATCGCGCGTCTCTCCCCTTTTTTCCGCTCCGAAAAACAAAACAGGCCGCGGCCTCATCGAGCCGCAGCCTGTTTCTTAAATCCATCAGCCCGCTTTAAAAAAGCGCGCCGCCTTGCCTTTTGATCAGGCCGCTTCCAGCTCGTCCGCATCGGCGTTCTGGACCGGACCCGAGTCCTTGCCCTTTGCATCGACGTCGCGGTCGACCAGCTCGATGATCGCGATCGGCGCCGCGTCCGAAGCGCGGATGCCAGCTTTGATCACGCGGGTGTAACCACCGTTGCGGTCCTTGTAGCGCTCGGCCAGGACTTCGAACAGCTTGGTCAGCTGCGTGTCGTCCTGCAGGCGGGCATGGGCCAGACGGCGGTTCGACAGGCCACCCTTCTTGGCGAGGGTGATCAGCTTTTCGACGTAGGGACGCAGTTCCTTCGCCTTGGGCGTGGTCGTCAGGATCTGCTCATGCTTGATGAGCGAAGCGGCGAGATTGCGGAGCAGCGAGTTACGATGCCCGGCGCTGCGCTGCAGCTTACGATGACCAACCTTGTGACGCATAAGTCTTTCCTTCCGTTCGTTAAGGGGCCGTTTCAGGTACCCCAGACCAGGCGGCAATTAAGGGTGCCGCCATTTCCCTGCCCCAAAAGGACGAAGTTCACACCGTCCCTGGAGTGAAATCCGGGACGGTGTGGAAAGGGATCAGCCCAGCAGCTCCTGTTCGAGCTTCTTGGCCATTTCCTCGATATTTTCCGGCGGCCAGCCGGGGATGTCCATGCCCAGACGCAGGCCCATGGACGACAGCACTTCCTTGATTTCGTTCAGCGACTTGCGGCCGAAATTGGGGGTGCGCAGCATCTCGGCTTCGGTCTTCTGGACCAGATCGCCGATATAGATGATGTTGTCGTTCTTGAGGCAGTTCGCGCTGCGGACCGACAGTTCCAGCTCGTCCACCTTCTTGAGGAGGTAGCGGTTGATCTGGTTGGTGTCGCTCTCGCCTTCGGCAGCGGCCGAAGCAGCGGCGCCAGCAGCCGGAGCGGCGACGGGCAGCGCGTCTTCGAAGTGGACGAACAGCTGGAGCTGGTCCTGCAGGATGCGGGCGGCATAGGCCACTGCGTCTTCCGGCGTTACAGTGCCGTCGGTCTCGACGGTCAGCGACAGCTTGTCATAGTCCAGTTCCTGGCCGACGCGGGTGTTGTCCACCTTGTAGGCGACCTGGCGCACCGGCGAGTAAAGCGCATCGACCGGGATCAGGCCGATCGGCGCATCGGCCGGACGGTTGGCGACGGCGGGGACATAGCCCTTGCCGACGTCGGCAGTCAGTTCCATGTTCAGCGTCGCGCCCTGGTCCAGGTGACAGATCACCAGGTCCGGGTTCATCACTTCGATGTCGCCAACGGTGGTGATGTCGCCCGCGCGCACTTCGGCGGGGCCAGTCGCGGACAGCTGGAGACGGCGAGGACCGTCGCCTTCCATCTTCAGCGCGACCTGCTTGATGTTGAGGACGATGTCCGTCACATCTTCACGCACGCCGGCCAGCGACGAGAATTCGTGGAGCACGTTCTCGATCTTGATCGAGGTGACCGCCGCGCCCTGGAGCGAGGACAGAAGAACCCGGCGCAGCGCGTTGCCGAGCGTCAGGCCGAAACCGCGCTCCAGCGGCTCGGCAACGAAGGTCGCCTTGCGCCTGCCGTCGCCCGCCGCCTTGATCTCAAGGCTGTTGGGCTTCTTCAATTCCTGCCAGTTCTTCATGTTGACAGTCATGTATTTCCCCTGGGGATGAGGCCGGAACGTTTGAAATCCTGAACCCGACAGGACCGCCCGGCGATGTAAACGGGTTGACGGGCGGCGCGTCCGCCGCCCGGAAAGCTCAAGCGCGGCGTTTAGACGCGGCGACGCTTGGAAGGACGCACGCCATTGTGCGGGATCGGCGTCACGTCGCGGATCGACGTGATGTGGAAGCCGACGGCCTGCAGGGCGCGCAGAGCCGATTCACGGCCCGAACCCGGACCCTTCACTTCGACTTCCAGGGTGCGCACGCCATGTTCGGCAGCCTTGCGGCCCGCGTCTTCGGCGCAAACCTGCGCTGCGTAAGGGGTCGATTTGCGGCTGCCCTTGAAGCCCATCATGCCGGCCGAGGACCAGCTGATCGCATTGCCCTGGGCATCGGTGATGGTGACCATCGTGTTGTTAAAGCTGGCGTTGACGTGCGCGACGCCGGCCGAGATGTTCTTGCGCTCGCGCCGCTTAATGCGCTGGGGTTCGCGTGCCATGTTGCTCTATCCTACTGAAATCGTTGAAAGCGGAAGTCACCGGAGGGTCATGCCAAAGGGCTGACCCTCAACGATTACTTCTTCTTGCCGGCGATCGGCTTGGCCTTGCCCTTGCGGGTGCGCGCATTGGTGTGCGTGCGCTGACCGCGAACCGGCAGACCCTTGCGATGACGCAGGCCGCGATAGCAGGCCAAGTCCATCAGGCGCTTGATGTTCATCGCGGTTTCGCGGCGCAGGTCGCCTTCGACCGTCAGGTCGGCGTCGATCGCTTCGCGGATCTGCAGGACTTCGGCGTCCGACAGGTCCTGAACGCGGCGGCTGTGGTCGATGCCCAGCTTGTCGGCGAGGTCGACGGCGGTCTTGCGGCCGATGCCGTGGATGTAGGTGAGCGCGATGATAACGCGCTTGTTGGTCGGGATGTTGACACCCGCAATACGTGCCATGGTAATCTGTACTCCTGCTCCACGGGGCGGTTGGCGCCACCCCATCTCAAAGCGTCCGGGCCGAAGCCCTAGAAGGACTGCGGCCGATTCGATAGCCCCCGAGACGCAAAAAAGACGGCCAGTGCCATGCACTGCCGCTCACCAGCGTGTCCGGGATGGCTGTGCCCCTAGCGATTCGGGCGGAAACTGTCAATCGATGAGGGCTCAGGGCTACGTTCTAGGGAGCGCGCGCGTCGTCTCCCCCTCCCGCAAGCGGGAGGGGGCCGGGGGGTAGGCCAGCGCAACGTCGATGTAACGCGAGAAGCGGCACTTTGTCCGGAGAGCGGCTATATCGCAACCCGCCACCCCAAAAAAATGCTTTTCCCAGTTGAACCCGTCCCACCCGCTCAGGCATTGAGTGCCGCATGCGCATGATCCCCGCCTCCGCCGCCCTCGCGTTTCTGCTCCTTCTCCCCGCCTGCGTCAGCGCCCCTGACGCGCCGCGTCCGCAGCAAACCCCGCCGCGCCCCACGCCGGGGCCCTCGGCGAGCACCGCCTTGCCCCCACCAGCACCTGTCGAATGGCAATATCGCCCGGCGACACCCGGCACATGGAGCTATCGCACGGAAGGCGCAGGCTCTGCCGCTACATTCTCCAGCCCCGCATCCGGTACGCTGCTGTCCGTGCGTTGCGATCCGGCGGCCGGACGCGTCAGCTTCCTGCGCGCAGGGGCAGGGGCAGGGCAAGGGGCCCTCACGATCCGCACCAGCTTCGGCGCCGTCAGCTGGCCTGCCACCTCCAGCAGCAGCGGCACTCTTGCCGTCCGCGCCGCCAGCGACACCGTGCTCGATCAGATCGCCTACAGCCGCGGCCGCTTTGCCGTGGAGGCGCAGGGCCTCGACACCTTGATCCTGCCCGCTTGGGCAGAGCTTGGCCGCGTCATCGAAGACTGCCGCCGATAAGGCGCGCGCCGCATCATCTTGTGGGGAAAACATCGCCCAAGCACCAGATCGGCTTTTTCAGGCGGACAAGTGAGTATGATTCGAAAAAAGAATTTTACAAGTCTTGATCGTGCGCCTCGTCTGATTCACAGTCCATCTCGTGGCCAGGTGAAAGGTCGATTTTGAGCCGGGTCGCACGGGCTTAAACAAGCGAAAGGAGGTGATTCGATGTCTCATGGTTCAGCAGTGAGGTCGGTCAAGTCCATTCGGGAAACGCGCCGCTGAGCGACGTCATAACGTCGATTTTTGCAGACATCGAAACAGCCTCTGCCGCGACATGTCGCGAACGGGCTTTCCTTGCCTGCAAAGATAGCGCGATCAACGCTTCCCTTGGGCGGCACTTCCGGCCGCTGTGACCATGTCAATGATGGGCCGCTGGGACTTATCCCCCAGCGGCCCCTCTCATTTTTGTGGGATTGAGCGCGACCCGGTTCCCTCGCCCCTTTAGGGGTCGCAGGGAGGCAAGCGACTCCCTGCGAGGTTAGGGAGAGGGGCTGCGCAACGCCTGAAACGAAGCGCAACTCCTTCTTACCGCTCCACCCCCTTAACCTTCCCCCAAGTCCGCGCTGCGGTATATCCAAGATACCCCGTCCCAAACAGCGCATAGAGCGGCTCAGGCAAAGCCTCGAAATAGCCTCGCATCGCCCCGCTGATTGCGTCCGCTACCTCCGGCCAGATGCCCCCGATCAGACCGACCGGCACCGACCAGAGCAGCAAGCCATACATGACATAGAGAAACGCAGGACGCGCCCGCAACGTCCAGCGATCGGCCCGCCTTCCGCTCCGTCGCGCATCCACTCCACCGCGGCCACTTCTAACCAACGCGGTTCGCCAACCAGCCGTAGAGGAAAGCCTCATTGGCAGGCCTGCTCTCCGCCAGCGCCAGGTAGCGCTCGCCCTGCAACGCTTGGATCGCCTTCAGCAGCACCTTCTCCCCGGCCTTGCCGCGCAGAGCCATGAACGCATTCAATGCCGCCAACGTCTTCGCACCGATCACGCGGTCGACCTTCAGGTCCGGATAGTCCTTCTGGTTGCGATTGAGCGCGTTAAGTGCTCGCTGCAGAAACCCTGTCGCCGTCGCCGCGCCCATATTGACGGCGCTGTCGAACAGTTCAGCGGCAATGTCCGGCATCAACTCCGCGACAAAGGCATAGCCGGGCCGTTCCCAATAAAGCCGCCGGTAAATCGTCTCGGCAAAGGCGCGAGGTAGTCGCCGCATGTCCCCGGCATAGCCATTGGCCCTTGCCACCGCCTCGGTGATCCCGAAATTGGTGGCCCCGCCCCGATCCGCCGGATGGTGGCCATAGCCACCCTCACGCGCGATCACTTCGTCGATCAAAGCCGCAATATCCATCGTCCCGCCTCCTCCATCGAATGAGGCAGGGCATTTATCCCATCTGGTTAGCTGTAGGACAGCCCGAATTCACGCCGGGCACAGAAATAGGAAAAATAGGAGATCGCACGAAGGCTCCAGCCGACTTTCACAAATCGGCTTTTTCTCGCTACTTCATTTTCGATTTTGGTCGGGACGAGAGGATTCGAACCTCCGACCCCCACACCCCCAGTGTGATGCGCTACCAGGCTGCGCTACGTCCCGACCGGAGGGGCGGCACATAGAAGCAGTTTTGAGAACATGCAAGCCTTTCGGCATCGCCTTTTCGCCGCTTTCTTCCTTCCCTAATGATATTGCCTCCCGATCCCGATCTGTGTTAGCCGCGCGCCCTTGATCCGTAGGCATTTGACTGTCTGCGGCCGGACAAGAGAATAAGGCGATAGTCCCATCATGTTCATTACCCCAGCCTTTGCCCAGACCGCGGGCGAGCAGTCTTCCGGCGCATCCATGCTGGTGCAGATGGCCCCGCTCGTCCTCATCTTCGTCGTCTTCTATTTCCTCCTGATCCGCCCCCAGCAAAAGCGGATGAAGACCCATAAGGCGAAGATCGACGCAGTGAAGAAGGGCGATCAGGTCGTCACTGGTGGCGGCCTCGTGGGCAAGGTCGCGCGCGTCGATGAATTTTATGTCGATGTCGAACTCGCGCCGGGCATGAAGGTGAAGGCGGTCAAGTCGACGCTCACCGACGTCGTCGATCCGGCTACCGCCAAGCCTGCGAACGACTGATCGTCCGATGCTGAATTTCTCGCGCTGGACTATCGCGGCGATCCTGCTGCCCTTGGTCATCGGCATTGTCTGCGCCATTCCGAGCTTCCTGCCGGATTCCGCGGTGCAGCGGCTGCCCGGCTTCATGCAGACCCGGGTGAACCTTGGCCTAGACCTTTCCGGCGGCAGCCACCTCCTGCTCGAAGCATCGACGCAGGACGTGGCGAAGCAGCGCCTTACCAATATGGAAGAGCAGGTCCGCACCGAGCTTCGCCGTGGCACGCCGCGCATCTCCATCGGCGACATCTCCAGCCGCGACGGCAAGCTCAGCTTCATGGTCCGCGAGCCGGCGCAGGTTGACGCGGCGGTAGAACGCATCCGTCCGCTGACGCAGGGCGCGGGCCTCACCGGCCAGCGCGACTTCAATGTCGAGGTCGTGAACAGTTCGACCATTGTCATCACGCCGACAGAGGCGGGGATCGACAATGCGGTCAAGAGCGCTATGGAAGTGGCTACCGAGGTCATTCGCAAGCGCATCGACGAGATGGGCACGCGCGAGCCGACCATCCAGCAGCAGGGCGGCAACCGCATCGTCGTGCAGGTCCCCGGGCTTCAGAACCCGAAGGCCTTGAAGGACCTGCTCGGCCAGACCGCCAAGCTGGAGTTCAAGCTGGTCGACACCAGCGCCAACCCCTCCGAAGTTGCGCAGGGCCGCGCGCCGGTCGGCAGTGAAGTGCTGCCCTACCCCAACAATCCGTCGGGTATTCCGGCGATAGCGGTCAAGCGCCAGGTCATGGTGTCGGGCGAGGACCTGACTGATGCCACCCAAGGCTATGACCAGAGCAACCAGGCGATCGTCAACATCCGCTTCAACGGGTCTGGCGGGCGCAAATTCGGTCAGGTGACGTCGCAAAATGTCAATCGTCCCTTCGCGATCATTCTCGACGGCACGGTGCTTTCGGCACCGAACATCAATGAACCGATCCTTGGCGGCTCTGCCCAGATCAGCGGCAGTTTCACCGTGGAAAGCGCCAATCAACTCGCCATCGCGCTGCGATCGGGCAAGCTGCCAGTTGCTTTGACCGTCGTGGAAGAGCGCACGGTGGGTCCGCAGCTTGGCGCTGACTCGATCCGTGCCGGGTTGCTCGCAGCGGTGATCGCCGTGGCCGCCGTCGCCGCGTTCATGTTCGTCAGCTATGGCCGCTTTGGTATGTATGCCAACATCGCGGTCACCATCAACGTGCTCGTCATTCTCGGCGTCATGGGGATGCTGGGGGCCACCCTGACATTGCCTGGCATCGCGGGCTTCGTGCTGACCATCGGCACCGCCGTGGACGCCAACGTCCTTATCTACGAACGTATTCGAGAAGAGCGGCGGCGCGGGCGTGGCGTCGTCCAAGCGATCGAGTTCGGCTATAAGGAAGCCAGCCGCACCATCTTCGAAGCGAACGTCACTCACGCGATTGCGGGCGGCATCATGCTCGCGCTTGGTTCGGGGCCAGTCAAAGGCTTCGCGATCGTCCTGTTGATCGGCATCGCGACCAGCGTGTTCACCGCTGTGACCTTCACCCGCCTGCTCGCGTCCCGCTGGCTCCGCGCCAAGCGTCCGACCGAGATCCATATCTAAGGGGCCGGGAGAAAACCCATGAAACTTCTAAAGCTCGTCCCCGACAACACCAATATCGGCTTTGTGAAGCTGCGCCACTGGGCCTTCGCCCTGACGGCGCTGCTCACCGTGCTGGCCGTGGGCGCCACGCTCCATCGCGGCCTCAACCTTGGCGTCGATTTCGTCGGCGGCCTGATGATCGAGGCCAAGTTCCAGCAGCCTGCGGAACTCGACCGGGTTCGCACCACCATCGACCGGCTTGGCGTTGGCGATGGATCGCTTCAGCAGTTCGGCGATCCCAAGACCGTTCAGATTCGCCTGCCTCTTCCTGAAAATGGTGGAGCAGGCGCTGCGAATGCGATCGTCGAAAAGGCGCGGAAGGCGATGGCCGCCGAATTTCCCGGCGTTGCCTTCTCCCGCTATGACACCGTGTCGGGCAAAGTGTCCGGCGAGCTGATCCAGAACGGCGTGCTGGCTGTCATGCTGGCGGTGATCGGGATCGCGATCTTTTCCTGGTTCCGCTATGAATGGCAGTTCGGCGTCTCGACTTTCGTGGCGATCATGCACGACCTGCTGATGACACTCGGCTTCTTCGCGATCACCCAGCTGGAATTCGACCTCAACATCGTTGCGGCGGTTCTCACGATCGTGGGCTATTCGATCAACGACAAGATGGTGATCGACGACCGCATTCGTGAAAATATGCGGAAATATCGCAAGATGGACATGAAGTCGCTGATCGACTTGTCCGTCAACGAGACCCTCCCGCGCACGGTGATGACGTCGGTCACGATCATGCTGGCCTTGGGCGCGCTGCTGCTCTTCGGCGGTCATGTGCTGCGCGGCTTCACCGCTGCCATGATGCTCGGCATCATCGTCGGCACATATTCGTCGGTCTATGTGTCCTCCTCGCTCCTCATCACGCTGGGCTTGTCGCCACAGGTGGGAGAGAAGAAGGCGAGCAAGACGAATATTGCAGCCCAAGCCGAGCGCATGGGCCCGCGCGACGATGGGGCGCGGCCCTGACCGACAAGCGCACCGGTATCGAACTGCGCCGTGACGAGACGGGGCAGGGGCCGATCGTTACCGGCTTTTCCGGCAGAGGCTTTCGCGTCAGGGACGATGTCTTTCCGGAAGGGCTGCTGCTCACCCCGGCGCGCGCCCTGAGGTGGAGCGACGCGCCGGAGCCTGGGCAACTCACGCTGGCTGCGTTGGGTGACCTGCTGACCATCGATCCGCTGCCCGAATTCCTGCTGCTCGGCACCGGATCGGTCTTGCGCCAACCACCGCGCGCCTTCGTTCGCGAACTGGAAAATATGGGCATTGGCGTCGAGGCGATGGACAGCCGCGCGGCGGCTCGCGCCTGGGGCGTATTGCGTGCCGAGGAGCGTTGGATCGTGGCGGCTCTCCTCCCGCTTTGACCAGCGGCATTTGCCTGCGCCTTCTATGTTATTGGATTTCTGGCCCCGTCTTGCGCTTTGCGCGGCATCCGCATAGTCTGGCTGCAAGTTCCGTCACCTGTCGGTGATGGCGAAGAAGAAAAGTGATCCGGCCATGGTGCAGCAAAGCCGCCCATCGCCGCAGAGTTCCGGTCCCGCCGGGGGCGCTTCGGGCAAGAACGCTCGTTCCGGCCAGGGTAATGGGAGCAAGGCTGCGGCCATACCTCCCCCGTCAAAGCAGCGGGGCTCATTGCCTCATCCGCCGCGAGGTCGGCGTTCCTATGCCGCGATCGATCTCGGCACCAACAATTGCCGCTTGCTGATTGCCAAGCCTTCCGCGGACGGCTTCATCGTTGTCGATGCCTTTTCGCGGATCGTCCGGCTAGGGGAGGGGCTGGCCGCCACGGGTCGTATCAGCGATGCGGCGATTGATCGCGCCATCGCGGCGCTCTCTGTCTGTGCCGACAAGTTGCGGCGCAGGCATGTGACGCTGGCTCGATCCGTTGCGACCGAGGCCTGCCGTCGCGCCGTCAACGGAGCGGAGTTCATCCAGCGCGTCTATCGTGAGACCGGAATCGCCCTCGATATCATCAGCGCGCAGGAAGAAGCGCGACTTGCGGTCATGGGTTGTCACGCACTGCTTGAGCCGGGCGATGGCCCGGCCTTGATCTTCGACATAGGTGGCGGATCGACCGAACTGGTGCTGGTCGATGCCAATCGCGAAGGCGCGCCTCACATCGTTGATTGGGTCAGCGCGCCCTGGGGCGTCGTGTCGCTGACCGAAAGCGAGTTGTTCGATCATGCGGACCAGAGCGAACGCCTGGCTGCCTACGGACGGATGCGATCGCGGGTAGCAGATGCCTTCGCCCCGCTCGCCCGGCGCTTGCCCCAGGCCGATTGTTCGATGCGCTTGCTCGGCACCTCGGGAACGGTGACTACCCTTGCCAGCGTGCATCTTAATCTGCCGCGTTACGACCGTCAGGCGATAGACGGGCTGATAGTGCCCTCCACGTCGATGCGCTCCATCTCCAGCAGATTGTCCACCATGTCCCTGATCGAACGGCAGAAGCTGCCCTGCATAGGATCGGAAAGGGCCGATCTCGTCGTCGCGGGGTGCGCCATCCTGGAATCGATCCTCGATATCTGGCCCGCCGAACGATTGGGGGTTGCTGATCGCGGCATTCGCGAAGGTATATTGCGTGGCCTGATGGATCGCGATGGAGCAATGATGTGAGGGGCGGCGGAGTCGGCAAGGTTCGGGTCAAATCGGCCAAGGGACGCACGGCGCAATCGACGCGCTGGCTCGAGCGGCAACTGAACGATCCCTATGTCCGCAAGGCGAAGGCGGAGGGCTGGCGAAGCCGCGCGGCCTTCAAACTGATCGAGCTGGATGAGAAGTTCCACTTTGTGAAGGGCTCGCGCGCCGTCGTCGATCTTGGCGTTGCGCCGGGCGGTTGGGCGCAGGTGGTCCGGAAGCTGTCTCCCAAGGCGAAGGTCGTCGGGATCGACCTGTTGCCGACAGATCCGATCCCCGGCGTCACCCTGTTCGAAATGGACTTCATGGACGACAAGGCGCCCGCAGCCCTTGCCGAAGCGCTGGGCGATGCGCCTGATCTTGTGATTTCCGACATGGCCGCGAACACGGTTGGCCATGCGGCAACCGATCACTTGCGCACCATGGCGCTGGTCGAGGCAGCGGCATGGTTCGCCGTGGAAAATCTGCGCAAGGGCGGGACCTTCGTCGCCAAAGTATTCGCGGGCGGCACGGACGCTGACCTGCTCGCCGTGTTGAAGAAGCATTTCACGACGATCAAACATGCAAAGCCGCCCGCCAGCCGTAAGGGCAGCGTGGAATGGTATGTCGTTGCGCAAGGGTTCAAGGGACGGCCCGACGAACAGGGCTAACGCTGCGCACCGCAGCATCTTCAGGGATAATGGGGGCAAATTGGTTTCGACGGTATCGACGGTCGCCTATCTCGGGCTGGACGCGCGCAGCGTGGAAGTGCAGTGCCAAGTGGTCCCCGGGCTCCCCAACTTCATTCTGGTCGGTCTGCCGGACAAGGCAGTGGCGGAAAGCCGTGAGCGCGTACGCAACGCCATCGCCGCAATCGGTTTGTCCCTGCCGCCCAAGCGCATCACCGTAAATCTGTCGCCTGCGGACCTCCCCAAGGAAGGGTCGCATTTCGACCTGCCCATTGCACTGGCGTTGCTCGGCGCCATGGGCGTCATCGATGCCGAAACGCTGTCGGGCTATGTTGTCGTGGGTGAATTGGGGCTGGACGGCCGCATTGCTTCAACGCCGGGCGTTCTCCTTGCCGCACTGCATGCGGGCGAACAGGAGCTTGGCCTCATCTGCCCCGTGGCTCAGGGACCGGAGGCCGCTTGGGCGGGCCAAGTGGAGGTCGTCGCCGCGCCTGACCTCTTGAGCCTGCTCAATCACCTGAAAGGAACCGCGGCGCTTTCGCCGCCACAGCCCGGAGCGGTCGAGGCGCCTCAGCGCAGCGCGGACCTCCGTCAGGTCAAGGGGCAGGAAACAGCCAAGCGCGCGCTGGAGATTGCCGCAGCTGGCGGACATAACCTGCTGATGGTTGGACCTCCAGGTGCGGGCAAGTCGCTGATGGCGAGTTGCCTGCCCGGCATCCTTCCGGAGCTGACCCCGACCGAAGCGCTCGAAACATCGATGGTGGCCAGCGTGGCAGGATCGCTGGAGGGCGGCCGTATCAGCCGTGCGCGGCCTTTCCGGAATCCGCATCATAGCGCCTCGATGGCCGCGCTGGTCGGCGGCGGACACAAGGCGCGACCGGGCGAAGTCAGCATGGCCCATCTCGGCGTGCTTTTCCTCGACGAACTGCCCGAGTTCCAGCGCGCAGTGCTTGATTCCCTGCGCCAGCCGCTTGAGACGGGAGAGGTCACCGTGGCGCGAGCCAATGCGCATGTGACCTTCCCTGCACGGGTTCAGCTCATCGCCGCCATGAACCCGTGCCGATGCGGCCACCTCGGCGATCCTGCCCTTGCCTGCTCCCGGGCACCACGCTGCGCCGCCGACTATCAGGCCAAAGTGTCGGGGCCGCTACTCGACCGCATCGATTTGCATGTCGAGGTGCAGGCCGTGACGGCAGCGGACCTGGTCCTGCCCCCGCCGGTCGAGGGATCGGCAGAGACCGCCGCCCGGGTGGCCGCTGCGCGCGAGCTGCAGACGCAGCGCTACGCTGGAACGCGGGTGCGCACCAATGCGGAAGTGGATGGCGAGCGGTTGGAAGATGTTGCCGGGCCAGATGCAGCCGGGCGCGAATTGCTCGCGCAGGCGGCTGCGGCGATGAAGCTTTCTGCGCGCGGCTATACCCGGGTGTTGCGTGTCGCGCGGACCATTGCGGATCTCGCCGGATCGGAGCGGGTGGGCCGGGTTCACGTGGCCGAAGCGCTGAGTTATCGGCGGCGCGCTCCCGTCAACTGATCCGCAGGAAGGGCAGTCGAAGCTTAGCCCCGGTTGCGGGTCCCAGCGGCCCTTGCGGCCGCGAGCTGAGGAAGTTGCCGGACATTTTGCGCGGCTTCCAGGAATGGACGCGGGTTGACCGCCTGCCCGTTGATACGGACCTCGAAATGAAGATGATCACCGGTCGAGCGGCCTGTCGAACCCATGCGCGCGATCTGCTGGCCTTGGACTACCTTCTTGCCGACCTGAATGTTGAACCCCGACAGATGAGCATAGCGGGTCATGATGCCGTTATTGTGAGTGACCTCCACCACGTTGCCATATCCGCTTCGCTGTCCAACGAAGCTTACCTTGCCCGCAGCAGCGGCGAGGATCGCTTCGCCATGTCGGCCGGGGAAGTCGATGCCGGCATGAAACGCCGCATGTCCGTTGAAGGGATCACGACGGTAGCCGTAGGAGCTTGATTGCATCGGCGCCATTGTGGGGCGCCCGGACGGAATCGTCTTCAGGCTGGCTTCCAACAACTCCATCCGTGCCAGGGCATCGGCGAGCTTTTCAAACTCACGCGGCATCGACGCCTGTGTTTCGGGCCAGGGCACAAAAGGGCCACCCTGCGCACGAGCCGCGCTGCGCGCCAAGGTTTCGGGATTAAGGCCCAGGCGGCGGATTGCGTGTGCGGTGTTATCGGCGCGGCGCCTTACGGCATGGGTGAGGAGCGCGGCAAAGCGGCGCTGCCTTGTGTCTATGGCTTGCAAGGGTTTAGCGCTCGCCGTTGCGCCGATACGGACCTTGAGCGCATGTGCCTGCCCGCCTGTTCGTGTCGATGGAGCGAGCCGTGCCTCATCGGCTCGGCTACTCTCGTCGCCAAAATGCGCACGATAGAGGTCGTCCATGAAGTCCTGCCGGGCCTCCAGCTCGCGTGTACGCTGTTCGACTGACTTGCGATATTTATCGGCCTTGCTGGCGGCAGCGGCGACGGCGCGGCTTTTGGCAGTGATCGCCGCGCGCTCCCTCGCCATGTCGGCACGGTTGAAAGCGAACGACAGGACCAATGCAAAAGCGCCGATCAGCAGTGCGAGCAGCACGGCCGCAGCTGACAATTGGGAAGCGCTGGTGAGGCATACACGCCGCAATGTCCCGCCGGATCCGATGACGATTTCCCGCTCGGGGCACCAGGCGGCGATCCGGCTCATGAGGCCGGAAAGGCGTAACTTGCTCCGCTGTAACAATGATGACCCCGCACTCGATCCTTGGAGAATCGGGCGGCTAGCAAAAGGAGCATGGCCAAGCGAATCCACCACGGCCGAGTCGTGACGAATCGAAATCTGAACGGGGCGAAACGTGCCTGAGCTCGTCCGGTTCCTCGCAAGGGCGAATAATTACATCATCCTCGACCGCATGCTGGGGAGCATTCCCAACAAGGATGGGACTTCATCAGCTGGCACCGCCGCGCTGAAATGAAAGCCTTGCGCATAATGACATCCACCGGCGCGCAGATAGTCGACCTGATGGATGTTCTCGACCCCTTCGGCCACCGTGCGAATCCCAAGGCTGTAGGCGAGATTCAGCAAGGTCCTGACGATAGCGGCATCGTCAGGGTCGGTTTCCAGGTCACGCACGAAGCGCTGGTCGATCTTGATGATGTCGATCGGAAACTGCTTGAGATGAGAGAGTGACGCATAGCCCGTACCGAAATCATCCAACGCGATGGAGATGCCCGCGGCACTTAGTTGATGGAGGCTGCGCTCCACCACTTCGGCATTACGGCCGAGAAATACGGACTCGGTGACTTCGATCTCGATGGCTGCTGTGGGGACGCTCATATGGCTAAGCCTGGAGAGCAGCCTATCAGGGAAGCTGCTGTCGTGTAGTTCGACGCCGGGCACGTTTATGGCGATGTGACCGACCCTCAGACCCTGCTCCTGCCAGCCCCTGCAGTCGGACAATACCCGATCCAGCATCCGGTCGTTGATCGTGCGGCCGAGCTCGGAATGTTCGAACGCAGCGGAAATTTCGCCGGGCATGATCACGGAACCGTCGGGACGCACACATCTCAGCAGCGCTTCAAAGCCGATGATGGCGCCCGTCGATAGGTCGATCTTCGGCTGATACCAGGGAACGGGCGGCGCATGGACCAAAGCATCGCGCGCACGGTCCAGCATCCGCGCTTCCCGCTGCCAGCGATCGAGCAGCCGGGGCTCGAACAGGCATGCGCGCCCTCGGCCACCATTTTTTGCCTCGTAAAGGGCGATGTCGGCGAACTTCATGAGGTCCGCAATGTCGCCCGCATGTTCGGGAAACAGCGCAACGCCCATGCTGACGCGGCAATCGACGTCACGGTTGCCATAGGCCAGCGGTTGATGGAGTTTCGCCGTCATCCGCGCCAGCACCGCGTCCAGATCGGCCCCGGTGCGCAGGCGCGTCAGCAGCACGGCGAACTCGTCGCCACCCATGCGTGCGACCAAGTCTCCAGGCCGCACCGCTTTACGCAACCGCTGCGCGACGGCGCTGAGCAGGGCGTCGCCTACATCATGTCCCGCGCTGTCGTTGATCCTTTTGAACTCATCGACATCGATCAGCACCACTGCCATCTGGCCGCCAGCACGGCCTGTCGAACTGGCCGCCTGGACCAATGTGGCCATGAAATGCGAGCGGTTGGCCAACCCGGTCAGCGCGTCGGTCATCGCGAGGTGGGCGAGGTGCCGCTCTGCATCCTTGCGATCGGTGATGTCGACGATGCTGGATAAAATGCAATCTTCGTCGTCTATCCGGATTGGCCGTGTCGCAAGCAACACATCATGGATCACCGCATCCTTGCCAGCGATCCGGCACTCCTGATTGTCGATAGGTTCTCCGCTGGCGATCCGCTCCCTAAGGCTGGCCTGCGTACAGGAGCCGTCGCCGAGCAGGTGAACGCGCGAAATATCCTCCGACCCAAAGGTACGGGCAGCGGCATTGTTGAACCGGATGACCGTTCCATCCAGCCGGGTGACGAGCAGCGGGACCGGCACGCTCATGAACATGCGCTCCAATGTTTCGCTATTGCGTGCGAGCGCGGCTCGGGCGGTGTTGGCGGCCTGGCTGGCCATCCACTCCAGGCGCTGCAAGCGGTTGGTCCGCACTATGGTGATCCACATGCCGCAATGCAGGATCAGCACGGCCAGAATCATGCCCGGCATCGTTGATGAGAAGGGTGCAGGGGCTAGATACCCGATCAACAACACCACGCCGCATCCAAGGCCGCCACCGAAATTGCCCCGGAAACTGGTTGGCACGACCAGGTAAAAGACGAGCGGCAGCATGACGAGCACAAACAGCGCAATGTCGCTGCGAGAGGTAACGAGGAAGGCTACACCGATCGCAGTGACTGTCTGCCAGGCAAAGCAGAGCCGTTCGACTTTCTGGAAAGAATGGAGTTCGCGGCTCAGATACACGCAAAGGAGCGACCACAATACGACGGTGATGCGCGCTGGCACTGCGACCCAGAAGTGCGACACGCCCGAAAACCGCCAGTCACTGAGCAGGAATAGCGCGTTGAGGATGGCCGAAAACAGGAAGAGGGTACGAGCATGCCGACGCGACTCAGGAAGGCGCTCCGCCTGAAAGGCGGCTTCCTGCGGACGGCTGAGAAACTCACCCGTAAAGAGAGAAAGATGGGTCACGGCCAATCCATGCCGGCGCTCCCGGTGGCGCCACCGGAAAACAATAGGTTGACCCGGTTATCAATTTGCTAACGGTCCATTCACCATATAAGAACGCATACGGAACAAGCGATAATCGCCGCGTCCTTGACCCGAAACCGCGCCGCCGTTATAGGCGCGCCAGCCCAGCTGCCCTTGGCCCGAGAAGATTCGTTTTCTTCGGCGGATGGTGGTCAGGCGAAACAGAGCTGAACATTGCCGGTGCTCTTGCGGCTCCAGACGGTTCACCCGTCGGGGCCTTTGCTGTTTGGAAGCTAGTCCTTCGGGCTGCGAAGAACGCAGGAATGCTTGCGGTAAAGTAACTGAAAAGGTGAAGGGCTTCATGCCAACAATCAACCAGCTGGTCCGCAAGGGCCGCGAGCTGCAGAAGACCAAGTCGAAGGTCCCTGCAATGGAAGCGAACCCGCAGAAGCGCGGCGTTTGCACCCGTGTTTACACGACGACCCCGAAGAAGCCGAACTCGGCTCTCCGCAAGGTGGCGAAGGTGCGTCTGGTCAACCAGCGCGAAGTCATCACCTACATTCCGGGTGAAGGCCACAACCTTCAGGAGCACAGCGTTGTGCTGATCCGCGGCGGCCGCGTGCGCGACCTTCCCGGTGTGCGCTATCACGTGCTGCGCGGCGTTCTGGATACCCAGGGCGTCAAGGATCGTAAGCAGAGCCGTTCGAAGTACGGCGCGAAGCGTCCGAAGTAAGGGAGACTAAAGCATGTCACGTCGTCGTCGCCCCGAAAAGCGCGTTATCCTGCCCGATCCCAAGTTCGGTGATATCGTGCTGTCGAAGTTCATGAACAGCATCATGCAGGACGGTAAGAAGGCCGTCGCCGAGTCCATCGTTTACGGTGCGCTCGAAACTGTCGAAGCGAAGTCCAAGAAGGACCCGATCGGCATGTTCCATGATGCGCTCAACAATGTGAAGCCCGGCATCGAAGTCCGCAGCCGCCGCGTTGGCGGTGCGACCTACCAGGTTCCCGTCGAAGTGCGCCCCGAGCGCGCCCAGGCGCTGGCGATCCGTTGGCTGATCACGGCTTCGCGCAACCGCAGCGAAACCACCATGGCTGCCCGCCTGTCGGGTGAGCTGCTGGACGCTGCCAACAACCGCGGTAACGCGGTCAAGAAGCGCGAAGATACGCACCGCATGGCGGAAGCGAACCGCGCCTTCTCGCACTACCGCTGGTAAGCATGAAGCGGGCGCTCATGTGCCCGCTTCGTCATTCCTGGTTTTGAAGATTGGTCCGTTCGCCGTGGGGCTACCCATGGCGGACGGATTGGTTTAGGGGCCAGCCGCAAGACTCATTCACTTGACCGCCGGCGCGCCGGCAACGGAGAAGCATCATGGCCCGCAGCCATCCGCTCGAACGCTATCGCAATTTCGGTATCATGGCGCATATCGACGCCGGCAAGACCACCACGACCGAGCGTATTCTTTACTACACCGGCAAGTCCTACAAGATCGGCGAAGTCCATGACGGCGCCGCCACCATGGACTGGATGGAGCAGGAGCAGGAGCGTGGCATCACCATCACGTCGGCTGCGACCACCTGCGTGTGGAAGGCTGAAGAGGGCAAGGGTCCCGAGCATCGCCTGAACATCATCGACACCCCCGGCCACGTTGACTTCACCATCGAAGTCGAGCGTTCGCTGCGCGTGCTCGACGGCGCGGTCGCTGCGTTCGACGGCGTTGCGGGCGTTGAGCCGCAGTCGGAAACCGTGTGGCGCCAGGCGGACAAGTACAAGGTTCCGCGGATGTGCTTCATCAACAAGC